>NZ_DATFAO010000067.1:0-34228 GCF_035254505.1 Aromatoleum sp.
CAGGAACATCTTGGTTTGCAGCGCGTTCATCAGCTCAGGCTGACGGGCCGAGGCTTCGAGGTACTTGGAACCCATGATGCCGATACCGATACAAGCACCGATAGCACCCAGACCGATGATCAGACCAGCAGCCAGCGCGACGAGACCGAGAATGTTTTCCATGACGACTCCTTAGGTAAAGATTGAAGTTAAAAAGAAACTAGTTGCTACGAAGAAAGAAACTTAGTGGCTTTCGTGCGCCTGCCCGATGTACACCAGGGTCAGCATCATGAAGATGAAGGCCTGCAGCGCAACGATCAGGATGTGGAACACCGCCCAGATCGAGCCGGCGACCACGTGACCGATGAAACCGAACGCGGTGGCGGTACCGCCGAGCAGCGCGATCAGCATGAAGATCAGTTCGCCGGCGTACATGTTGCCAAACAGTCGCATGCCGTGCGAGACGGTCTTGGCGAGGAACTCGATCATCTGCATCAGGAAGTTGATCGGGTACAGCACCGGGTGGCTGCCGAACGGCGCGGTGAAGAGTTCATGCACCCAGCCGGACACACCCTTGATCTTGATGTTGTAGTAGAGACAGAGCAGCAGCACGCCGATCGACATGCCCAGCGTGCCGTTCAGGTCGGCCGTCGGCACGACGCGCAGGAAGGCGTGCTCGTTGCCCGAAGCGGTCGCCCAGATGCGCGGCAGCAGATCGACGGGCAGGAAGTCCATCGAGTTCATCAGGAAGATCCACAGGAACACCGTCAGCGCGACCGGAGCGACGAACTTGCGCGACTCGGCGCTATGCACGATGCCCTTGGCCTGGTCGGCGACCATTTCGACGAGGATTTCGACAGCAGCCTGGAAGCGGCCCGGCACGCCGGAGGTCGCCTTGTTGGCGGCGCGGATCAGGAAGAACAGCGCGACGACGCCCAGCAGAACCGAGAAGAAAATGGTATCGACGTTGATGACGCTCCAGTCGATGACCGCCTTCTGCGCGTGGCCGGTGGTGTTGAAGTGCGTCAGGTGGTGGACGATGTACTCGCCAGAGGTCAGTGCTTCTGTAGTCATGTTAGGTCTTCACCAAAAATGCAAATAAATTCGCCTTCAGCGCCAAGATCAGGCCGAGGAACAACGCCCCCCAATGGACGCTCTCATACAGCAGCCCGACCAGCACCAACAATCCCACGATCGACGCGATCTTGAAGAGCTCGCCGACAAAAAAAACGGCCACATGTTGTGACCCGCCGCGCTGCGCTGTCAGATGCAGCCGCAACGCGAATAATCCGCTCGGCACCGCGCAGGCCATCCCCCCGAGTCCGGCGGAGATTGCTCCGGCATGGCCGAAAAAAACGGCCGCAATGGCCGTCGCCGCGATCGTTGCGCAAAACTGCAGGAAAACCACTTTCAGCATGGATCCGCGTCGCGCTGCCCTACTGGGCGCTGACCGCCTCAAAAATTGCGTGAATACTAGGGGTTAACCGTAACAAAGTCAAATAACTATGGCGCTGCAACATACCGCCGCCGCCAAGTCCTGCATCTTATACAAGATAGGCACTATTTCGTACCGGAAAGCCATTCGACCTTCGAATGTGACCAGCAACTCACCTTATTCCGACGTGCCACGCAGGCGCGCGAGCACGCCGTCGAGCTGGTCGAGGCTGCCGAAGCTGATCTTCAACTCCCCGGCGCCCTTGCGACCCGTTTTGATGCGGACGGTCGCGCCGATCGTATCGGCGAGCTCCTCTTCGAGCCTTTGCAGGTCGCGGTCGGGCGGGGGCGGCGTCTTCTTCGGGCGCGGCTGGATGATCTGCTGCACGAGGCGTTCGGTGTCGCGCACGGACAGGCCGCGGGCGGCGACTTGGTTGGCGAGCTGGATCTGATGGGCGCCGTCGAGCGGCAATATCGCGCGTGCGTGCCCCATGTCGATGTCGCCGGCCATCAGGAGCTCCTGCACCGGGCGCGCGAGGTTCAGGAGGCGCAGCAGGTTGGACGCCGCCGGGCGCGAGCGGCCGACGGCGTCGGCGGCCTGCTGGTGGGTCATGCTGAATTCGTCGATCAGGCGCTGGATGCCGTTCGCCTCCTCGAGCGGATTGAGGTCCTCGCGCTGGATGTTCTCGATCAGCGACATCGCGAGCGCGGCTTCGTCGGGGATCTCGCGCACGAGACAGGGGACGTCGGGGAGTTCGGCGATCTGCGCGGCGCGCCAACGGCGCTCGCCGGCGATGATCTCGTAGCGCGAACCGTTGACGGGGCGCACCAGGATGGGCTGCATCACGCCCTGGGCCTTGATCGACGCGGCGAGCTCTTCGAGCGAGCCCGGATCCATGCGCGTGCGCGGTTGGTACTTGCCCGGTTGCAGTTCGGCGACGGCGAGCGTCTGCAACTCACCTGCCGCTTCGTCGTCGCTATTGGCGGCGAGCAGCGCGTCAAGGCCGCGGCCGAGGCCTTTGAGTTTGGGTCGGGTCATGGGCGTTGCCTGTGCATCCGGGTTGGCATCACAGCGTTTTCACGCGTTCGATCATTTCTTTGGCGAAAGCCAGGTAGGCGAGCGCGCCCTTGGCGGCCTTGTCGAAGACGACGCCGGGCATGCCGTGGCTGGGGGCTTCGGCCAGTCGCACGTTGCGCGGCACGATGGCGCGGAACACCTTGTCACCGAAATGGCTTTCGAGCTGGGCCGAGACCTGCTGCTGCAAGGTCATGCGCGGGTCGAACATGACGCGCAGCAGGCCGATGACCTTGAGCTCGCGGTTGAGGTTGGCGTGGACCTTCTTGATGGTGTTCACGAGGTCGGACAGGCCTTCGAGGGCGTAGTACTCGCACTGCATCGGGATGACGACGCCGTCAGCGGCACACAGACCATTGAGGGTGAGCATCGACAGCGAGGGCGGGCAGTCGACGAGGACGAAGTCGTAGTCGGCATCGAACTGCTTGAATGCGTCGCGCAGGCGGTTTTCGCGGCGTTCGAGGTCGACGAGCTCGACTTCGGCACCGGCGAGGTCGCGGTTGGCGGGCAGGACGTCGTAGCCGCCGGTCGGCGAGCTGACGCGCGCTTCGTCAATCGTCGCGAGGCCGACGAGCACGTGGTAGACGGATTTTTCGAGCGTGCGCTTGTCGATGCCGCTCCCCATCGTGGCGTTGCCCTGCGGGTCGAGGTCGACGAGCAGGGTGCGCTGTCCGGCGAGCTTGAGGGCGGCTGCGAGGTTCACGCAGGTGGTGGTCTTGCCGACCCCACCCTTCTGGTTGGCAACGCAGAAGATTCGAGCCATTCAGTTATGTTCCAGGATGATCAGGTGACGTTCGGCGCCGAGTCCCGGCACCGTCAACTGCCGCACCTCGACCACCCGGAAGGCGGACGGCAGGCGTGCGATTTCGTCATCAGGATACACGCCCTTCATGGCAAGAAAACGTCCACCGGGACGCAGCAGGTGCGCCGTGAGGGTCACGAAATCGGTCAATTCCGAGAAGGCGCGCGAGATGACGGCGTCGAAAGGGACGGCGGGACGAACGTTTTCGACGCGCTCGTTGAGCACGGTGAAGTTGCCGAGGCCGAGCTCGATCTTGGCCTGCTGCTGGAAGGTGGCCTTCTTGTTGACGGTTTCGATCGACGAGATCGCGAGCGCAGGTTCACGCGATTGCGTCGCGATCGCGAGCGGGATGCCGGGAAGCCCGCCGCCGGAGCCTACGTCGGCGAGGCGGGCGATGCCGCTGAGATGAGGGAGCATCGCGAGCGAGTCGAGCAGGTGGTGGGTCAGCACCTGGCCGGCGTCGCGGATCGAGGTCAGGTTGTAGACCTTGTTCCACTTCTGAAGCAGCGCAGCGAAAGCGAGGAGCTTTGCCTGGACTTCGGGTGAGAAGTCCAGGCAAAGCTCGGCGAGGCCGCGTTCGAGGGTCATTGCGCTCATGCGGACCGGGCCTGCGTGTCGCCGCCGCCGTTGCGCACGCGCGCGGCGAGGTCGCGGCGCTTCAACCACACGAGAAGCAGCGAGATCGCGGCCGGCGTGACGCCCTGGATGCGGCCGGCCTGGCCGATGGTCTCGGGCTTGTGCTGGTTGAGCTTCTGCTGCACTTCCTTCGACAGGCCACGCACGTCGGCGTAGTCGAGGTCGGCGGGCAAGCGCGTGGATTCGGCCTGCAATTGCTTCGCGACCTCGTCCTGCTGGCGATCGATGTAGCCCTGGTATTTCGCGGCAATCTCGATCTGCTCGATAACTTGCGGGTCGCTTTCGGGCGATTCGGGCGCACCGGGAAGCGCCATCAGGTCTTCGTAGCGGGTGTTCGGGCGGCGCAGCAGTTCGAAGAAGCGGTATTCGCGCTCCAGCGCCTTGCCGAGCACCCGTTCGGCCTCTTCGGCGGGGATGCGATCGGGATGCGCCCAGGTGGCTTTCAGGCGTGCGGTTTCGCGCTCGATCGCTTCACGTTTGCGGCAGAAGGCTTCCCAGCGGATGTCGTCGACGAGGCCCAGTTCGCGGCCCTTTTCGGTGAGGCGCAGGTCGGCGTTGTCTTCGCGCAGGCTCAGGCGGTATTCCGCGCGCGACGTGAACATGCGGTAGGGCTCGGCCACACCGCGAGTGATGAGGTCGTCGACGAGGACGCCGAGGTAGGCTTCGTCGCGGCGCGGGCACCAGGCTTCGCGGCCCTGCACTTGCAGCGCGGCGTTCGCGCCGGCGAGCAGGCCTTGCGCGGCGGCTTCTTCGTAGCCGGTGGTGCCATTGATCTGGCCAGCGAAGAAGAGGCCGTGGAAGGTCTTGGTTTCGAGGCTCGACTTGAGGTTGCGCGGGTCGAAGTAGTCGTATTCGATCGCGTAGCCAGGGCGCAGGATGTGGGCGTTCTCGAGGCCGCTGATCGAACGGACGACGGCGAGCTGGACGTCGAAGGGCAAGGACGTGGAGATCCCGTTGGGGTAGATCTCGTGCGTCGTGAGGCCTTCGGGCTCGAGGAAGATGTTGTGGCTGTCCTTGTCGGCGAAGCGGTGGATCTTGTCTTCGATCGACGGGCAGTAGCGCGGGCCGACGCCTTCGATGACGCCGGAGTACATCGGCGAGCGATCGAGGTTGGCGCGGATGATGTCGTGGGTGCGCGCGTTGGTGTGCGTGATCCAGCAGGGCAGCTGTGCCGGATGCTGGGCGGCCGAGCCGAGGAAGCTGAATACCGGCACGGGGTCGTCGCCGGGCTGCTCCTGCATCACCGAAAAATCGATCGTGCGGGCGTCGAGGCGCGGGGGGGTGCCGGTCTTCAGGCGGCCTTGCGGGAGCTTGAGTTCCTTGAGGCGCTGGCCGAGCGAGATCGCCGGGGGGTCGCCGGCGCGGCCGGCAGAGTAGTGTTCGAGGCCGACGTGGATCAGGCCGTTGAGGAAGGTGCCGGCGGTCAGGACGACGGCGGGCGCTTCGAAGACGAGGCCGATCTGCGTGACCACACCCGTGACGCGGTCGCCGACGACGGTGATGTCGTCGACGGCCTGCTGGAAGAGCCACAGGTTGGGCTGGTTTTCGAGGCGGTGACGGATCGCGGCCTTGTAGAGCACGCGGTCGGCCTGGGCGCGGGTGGCGCGAACCGCGGGCCCCTTGCTGGCATTGAGGATGCGGAACTGGATGCCGCCTTCGTCGGTGGCGGCGGCCATCGCACCGCCCAGCGCATCGACTTCCTTGACGAGGTGACCTTTGCCGATACCGCCGATCGATGGGTTGCAACTCATCTGGCCGAGGGTTTCGATGTTGTGCGTGAGCAGCAGCGTCTTCGCGCCCATGCGGGCGGACGCGAGGGCGGCTTCAGTGCCGGCATGGCCGCCACCGACGACGATGACATCGAAACGGGAGGGATAGAGCATGGCGCACCCCGGCGCGGATGAAGCAGGAAGGGGCGGAATTTTACGCTGTTGCAGTGCACATGACTAGTGTTTCCCGCTTATGTTTCACAAAAAAAAGACTAACAAACAGTGACTTGCGCTTTCATTTGCAAGCAGTCGATAAACGCCGGCCAAGCGATGTATCGCGCGAAAGGCCGGCGGGCGGCGGAGTTGTGGCGAGATCGGAAGCGATTCCGAGGCTTGGGGCTCCTGGCCGAGGCCCGGGCGAGGGGCGCCGGGCTTCGTCGGATGAGGACTGCTTCGCTTACGAGGCGGCGACCCGTGTCCATCCCGGGTGGTCGAAATAGCGCCCGTAGTTGTCGAGGGCCGCAACGACCTGCTGGACACCAACAGTACGGTCGTCGGCTGCGCGCTTGCCGGTCAGGATGTCGGCGCCCTCGGACAAGCTGAGGACCACGCCATGGAGCACCGCATCGGCCTCGGGCGCGAGCTTGCAGTTGCCGACGATGTAAGCAAGCTGGGTCTCGATCGCCTTGCCGAGCGCCGCATATTGCCCGGCGGTGAGCTGGCCGGAGTGGACCGACGGGAGCGTGCGCTCGACGTCCGCGCGGATCTTCGACATGCCTTCGCGCAGGGGGGCGTCGGTTTGCCACTTTGCGCCGGCGTTGAGCCTCAGCGTCGGCGCATGGGCTGCGTGTTCGTGGCCGGAGGCGGCAAATGCCGTAGGCACGGCCGATAGGGCGACTGCTGCTGCGATGGCTTGGGCGATCAGTGCTTGTCTGGAAATTCGGTTCGTCATTTGATGGATTCCTCGCTGTGAAGTGAGTGGAGTTGGGCTGGCTGCAACGGCTGCGGGGGTCAGCGCGTGGAAACGATTGCTTCGTCGAGCGGGCGCCATCCGGGGTGCTGGAACAGGACGCCGTACAGGTTGAGGGCCTGCATGACTTTCAGTAGCCCCATGCGCCGGCCCTCGACGTTGGCCGCGCGGCGCATCAGATCGGTGCCGTCGGCCATCTCGGCGAGCAGCATGTGGAGATGGCGTTCCGCGGCCGTGCTGCCGGTGCAGCAGGCAATCAGCGGCGTGACCCGCGATTCGATCTTGTGACCGAGGTTTTCGAGCTGGGCAGCGTCCGGCCGTGCGGATTGCACGGCGATGATCGCGCCGCGGATGTCGTCCATGCCGATCCGAACGCGCTCGTCGGGTCGCCAGCCCCGGGCGGCTTCAATCGCCACGGGGCCATTGTTCGCAGGAAGGTCGGTAGAGCCGGCCCGGCTTGCCGAAGCCGCGGTCGCGCTGAGGGCGACGACTGCGATCGCGGCGATCGTGACGAGATTCGGGCGCATCTGAAGTTCTCCTGAGTGGGATCTCAGGACTTCACGCTACGCCCCTGAAGGTGAACGGAAAGTGAATGAATTGCGGAAGGCAGGGACAGCGGATTCCGTCGCGCGGGCAACCGCTGGCTGCGCGAGCCGATCGCGGAGCTGATGCCGGAAATGGGCCCGACGGGCGGGCCCGGCCACTAAGAAAGGGTCAAGCGGCTTCAGGCCAGGGCGGCCTGGGGGCGGCGCACGGTTCGCACGCTGTTCGGAAGAAAGCCCGGGACGGCCGCGAGCGTCGCCTGCGCGGAGGACAACAGCTCGAAGCAGGACGCCGCGAGCGCGTCGAACTGCTGGAGCTGCTCGGGGTGCAGCGGGGAAAATGCGTCCTCGACATGGGGCATCTCGGACGTTGCGGCCTCGCGCAGCGACAGCTCGACGATCGCGACATTCGCGGCCTCGATCTGGATCTGCTGCAGCTGCTCGCGCAGCGACACCAGCACCGTGTTCATCCGCGTGATGGTGCGCATCGTCGGCAGATAGCCTTCCGCTTCAGCCTCCACCTCGGCGGCCTCATCGACGTTGCCGCCCGCCGCCTGCCACGCGTGCGCCGCCTCGACCTGCTGGTCCCACGGCAATCCGTGCACTTCCGGCAGATCGATCGGTGCGCACTGCGGCTTGTCGATACAGACGCTGTCGTTCGCTGCATTCTCCATTTCCAGTCTCCTCGTGTAGTGATTTTGGTACTACCCTTGATGCCGATGGTTTTGCCATCGCAATGCCAACGTGATCAGAAATTCTGGATGGAAGCGGGAAACTTGCCGATACCGCGGTTCCAGTAATGTTGCTAGCAACTGTTATGGATGACCTACCCGGAATACGGAGCGGTTATAGCGACTTCTCCCGATGTCGCCCTGCCCATCACAGGTATCGCCATCATCCGGCTGCGCCGCGCTCCTGGACGCAAGGCCGCCGTGACATCACTGCCGCCTCGGCCTCGCTGCGGCCGTCGAAAGTGCCGAGCAGACAGATGCGTGACGGATCGGTGCGCACGGCGAAATAGGCGAGACGCCGCTCGTCGCTCTCGTCGCGCGAACCGACTGTGAACACGAGCCCGCGCCAGCCCTGCACGTCGCGCAGCCAGAGAACCAAGCCGGTGACATTCGGGGAATTGCCGGCGCCGCGGCGGTTCACGACGGCGTGCTGCGCGCTCCAGGTGCTCGCGCCGCGTCGGAGGTCGAGCCAGGAGTTGGCATCCGAGGACACGAAAAGGAGACTGAAGCCGCGCGGCGCAGGACAGCGCACGACGCCGAGCCCGCGCCGCTGGTAGTCGCGCACGAGGGCGCGCGCGGGCGGTTGGCAGGCGCGCAGCGACAGCGAGGTTTCGCGGCGCGTGACGGCGTCGGCCGCAACCGTCGATACAGGCACTGTCAGCAGGCATGCCGCCAGCGGCAGGATGCGGGCAACGCGCGCCATCGCCATCATTCGTCCGTCACAGGGGGAGTGTCTTCGGAACGGTGACGTGCGGACCATCGACTCTCTCCCTGAGCGGCACAGTGACGGAATCCAAAGGCGAACGGAATATTCCCCTTAACTATAGATGCCATCTCCTATGCCGCAAGGCAGAACGCGCGGCGCGGCGAAAAATGCACCTGGTCTTGCCCTTGTATCCTGTATGCGTCGCGACGGCCCCCCGAATGACGGCGAGGACATTAGGAACGGGTAAGCCGGCCGCCCCTCAGGCGCAGCGCGTTGCTGACGACTGAGACCGAGCTTGCGCTCATCGCGAGCGCAGCGACCATCGGCGACAGCAGTAGGCCGGTGAAGGGGTACAGCAGGCCGGCTGCGAGGGGGACGCCGAGTGCGTTGTAGACGAAGGCGAAGGCGAGGTTCTGATGCATGTTGCGCACCGTGTCGGCCGAGATGCGGCGCGCCGCCGCGATGCCGCGAAGATCTCCCTTGACCAGCGTGAGCTGAGCGCTCGACATCGCGACGTCCGTGCCGGTGCCCATCGCGATGCCGACGTCCGCGCGCGCGAGTGCCGGCGCGTCGTTGATGCCGTCGCCGGCCATCGCGACGACCCGGCCTTCGCCCTGCAGCTTCGCGACGAGGGCGTCCTTGTCCTGCGGCTTGACCTCGCCCATCACCTCCTCGATGCCGAGGCGCTCGCCGACCGCGCGCGCCGTCGTGAATCCATCCCCGGTCGCCATCACGATGCGGGCGATGCCGTGTTCGCGCAGCTCGCGCAAGGCTTCGGCAGTCGTTGCCTTGATCGGGTCGGCCAAGGCAACGAGGCCGACGGGCACCCGGTCGACGGCGAGGAACATCACGCTCGCCCCTTCATGACGCAGCGCCTCGGCCTGGCCCGCGAGCGGCTTCCACACGATGCCCTCTTCGTCCATCAACACGCTGTTGCCGAGGACGACGCGGCGGCCGTCGACGACCCCGCGCACGCCGATACCCGACGACGACTCGAAGTCTTCCGGGGCCGCGAGCGCCAGCCCCCGTCTGCGTGCTTCCGCGACGATTGCGTGGGCGAGCGGATGTTCGCTGCCCTGGTCGAGGCTAGCGGCAATGCGCAGCACCACGTCCTCTTCCCAGCTCGGCGCGCCGAGCGCCGAATGGAAGACCGGTCGCCCTTCGGTCAAGGTGCCGGTCTTGTCGACGATCAGCGTGTCGACGTCACGCAGGCGCTCGATCGCCGCGGCGTCGCGGAAGAGCACGCCCTCACCCGCCGCTCGGCCGGTCGCGACCATCACCGACATCGGCGTCGCGAGGCCCAACGCGCACGGGCAGGCGATGATCAGCACCGCGACGGCGTTGATCACGCCATAGGCCCACGAAGGCTCAGGCCCGAAGAGGCCCCAGCCGAAAAGCGTCAGCAATGCGATCGTCACCACCGTCACGACGAACCAGCCCGCGACGCGGTCGGCCATCCGCTGCATCGGTGCGCGCGAGCGCTGGGCCTGCGCGACCATCTGCACGATCTGCGCGAGCACGGTCTGCGAGCCGATCTTCTCGGCCTGCATCACGAGCGCGCCACTGGTGTTGAGCGTCGCACCGATCACGCGGTCGCCCGCCGCCTTCGACACCGGCATCGGCTCGCCAGTCAGCATCGACTCGTCGACCGCGCTCGCACCTTCGAGCACGAGCCCATCGACGGGCACCTTCTCGCCCGGGCGCACCCGCAAGCGGTCGCCGAGATGGACATGGGTCAGGGGGATGTCCTCCTCGTTGCCGTCGACATTGAGGCGGCGCGCGGTCTTCGGCGCGAGGCCGAGCAGCGCCTTGATCGCGGCACCGGTCTCGGATCGCGCCTTCAGCTCGAGCACCTGCCCGAGTAGCGTCAGCGAGACGATCACCGCTGCCGCCTCGAAGTACACCGCGACGTGACCGCCCATGCGGAAGGATTCGGGGAAGAGGCCGGGCACGAGTGTCGCGACAAGGCTGTAGCCGTAGGCGGCCAGCACACCGGTGCCGATCAGCGTCCACATGTTAGGGCTGCGATGGACGATCGACTGTGCCCAGCGCACCAAGAAGGGCCAGCCCCCCCATAGCACGACGGGGGTCGCGAGCAGCAGCTCGACCCACGGCCGCGCCGCACCGAGCAGCGGATCGAAGATTCCGCCCGACATCGCGATCACGGTGACGAGGACCGTCGCCGGCAGCGGCCACCAGAAGCGGCGCCGGAAGTCGGCGAGCTCGGGATTCGCGCCTTCCTCCAGTTCCGGCATCACCGGTTCGAGCGCCATGCCGCACTTGGGGCAGGTGCCGGGGCCGATCTGGCGCACCTCGGGGTGCATCGGGCAGGTGTATTCCGCGCCCGGGGCGGCCTCCGGCGGGGCACCTGGGCCGGCCTGGGCGTGTTCGTGACGATGCTCGTGCGCATGGGCGTGTTCGTGGCCGGGCCCGTCCGTCGCAGGCGCCGGAAGCGTGTAACGCGCCGGGTCGGCGCGGAATTTCTCGAGGCAGTGCGCGCTGCAGAAGCCGTACTCGACGCCTTCGATTTGCAGGTGGTGCGGCGAATCCGGCTTCACCGCCATGCCGCAGACGGGGTCAGTCAGCCCATCCGCCGCGCCGGCTGCGGGCGGATGGGCTGGATGCGCGTGATGTCCAGGATGCTCGTGGCCCGAATCCGCGTGATTGGGCTTTCGATCGTTCTCACTCATGATCCGCCCCTCCCTTCGGGCGCGAGCGCGCCGCGTACACCGACGAGGGCGAGCTGCAGCAGGCGCCCGGCTTCGCGTTGCGGTGGAGACGCTCGTTCTCGGCCATCCACGCACGCAGCCTTCGCAAGCAATCCTTGACCTTGTCGAGCATGGCGTTTCGCTCCTCATCGCGGCCCCCGGGGGAGGCCGCGGGAAACGTCATTTCACCGCGGCCTTGCCGGCTGGCTTGGCCATCCGCTCCATCATCATCTGCATCATGTCCATGCGTTTTTCCATCTGATGCATGCGTTCGGCCATCGCGCCCGGCGAGGTGCCTGCAGCTTCCCTGCCCATCATCATCCCGCCGCCATGCATCATGCCCGTGCCGCCCATCATGTCGCAGCTCATCGGGCCGCCTTCACCGCCGGCCATCTGATGGCCGAGCATCATGTTCTCGCGCATCGTCTCCATGTGCTCCATCAGCAGTCTCTGCCGCTCCTCGGGCGTCTTCGCAGCGGCCAGCGCGTCGAGCTGGGATTGCATCTTCGCGGCGTTGTCGCGCATCTTCTGCACCGTCTTTTCGGGTGCGGCGACGAAAGCGGGCGTGACGGCGGCACCGGCCGCAGCGGTGTCCGGATGGTGAGCGTCTTCGGCCCAGGCAGGCCAAGCCGCTGCGAGGGAGAGGGCGAGGATCGTCAGAACGGACTTCATGATTTATCTCCTGAAAACGAAGAAAATTCGCGTATCTGATGCCATTTCTGTCAAAACGCAGTCATTTAACCACCCATAAGCGGCCAGTTTTTACCCAAAACCGCAGCCGCCTGGCGCTCTTCGCGCGACGCAACGCGCACGGGGCGACGAGGAGCACCGGGAACATCGCGAGCGTCACGAGCGCCACGAGCGCCACGAGCGCCACGAGCGCCACGAGCGTCGGTCACTGCAGCAGGAAGCCGAACGTTGGCGGAGTCGGGGGCGTTCATGTGTCGCCCCCCTTGCTCGCATCGTGTCGATGTCCATGAGCGCCGTGATCGTGATGCATGAACAGATGCATCAGTGGACAGGCCAGCAGGAAGAGCCAGGGCAGGATGCCCAAGAGGTGGGCGCGGTGCTCGAAGGCGAGCAGCACGGCGGCGATCGCGACGAAGACGCCGAATACCCGGGGCGTGCGGCGGGCCGGCCGGCCAGGCGGCGTGCCTTCACGTGTCGCGCGACTGAGGGGGTGCGGGGAGTCCATGATCGTCCTCCGGTGCCTCTGATGATTTCATCATAGGTGGCACCGGAGGACTTTGGGCTGTCGCGCAGATTACATTTTCGTCATCTGCGCGTCAGGTGCGGCGAGCGCTCGCGGATTAGGGGTACAGGCCGCGCTCGGCGCGGGCTTCGAGCACGCGGTGGCAGGCGACGACGAAGGCCGCGGTGCGCAGCGAGATGGCCTTCTCCTGGGCGATCTTCCAGATCGCATCGAAGGCGCTGACCATGATGCGCTCGAGGCGCGCGTTGATCTCGTCCTCGGTCCAGAAGAAGCTCGAGAAGTCCTGCACCCATTCGAAGTAGGACACGGTCACGCCGCCGGCGTTGGCGAGCACGTCCGGCACGACGAGCACGCCGCGCTCGCGCAGGATGTCGTCGGCCGCCGGGGTCGTCGGGCCGTTGGCGCCTTCGACGACGATGCGCGCGCGGATGCGCTCGGCGCGCTCGGCGGTGATCTGGCCTTCCAGCGCAGCAGGCACGAGGAACTCGCATTCGAGCCCCCAGAACGCCTCGGCGTCGATCGTGTCGGCGCCGGCGAAGCCCGCCAGCCCGCCGTTCGCGGCGACGTGGGCGAGCGCGGCGGGAATGTCGATGCCGCCGTGGTTCACGAGGATCGCCGTGTGGTCGGAGACCGCGATCACGCGGGCGCCGGCGTCGTGGAACATACGCGCGCCGATGCCGCCAACGTTGCCGAAGCCCTGCACCACCACACGTGCGCCTTCGAGCGGGATCTGCTGGTGGCGCGCCGCCTCGCGGGCGGTGATGAACACGCCGCGGCCGGTCGCTTCATGACGGCCGAGCGAGCCGCCGAGCGCGATCGGCTTGCCGGTGACGACACCGGTCGCGGTACCGCCGCGGTTCATCGAGAAGGTGTCCATCATCACGGCCATCGTCATCGCGTTGGTGCCGACGTCGGGCGCCGGGATGTCGCGGTCCGGCCCGATGATCACCCCGATCTCGGAGGTGAAGCGACGCGTGATGCGCTGCAGTTCGCCCTTGCTGACACTTCCCGGATCAACCCGCACCCCGCCCTTGGCGCCGCCGAAAGGCAGACCCACCGCGGCGTTCTTGATCGTCATCCAGCCCGCGAGCGCCATCACTTCGTTCAGCGTGACGTCGGGGTGGAAGCGGATGCCGCCCTTGCCGGGACCGCGCGACAGGTTGTGCTGCACCCGGTAGCCCTCGTAGTGCGCGACCGTGCCGTCGTCACGCTCGATCGGTACATCGACGATCAGCGTGCGCTTCGGGCGGATCAGCGTCTCGACCCAGCGTTCGAGCGAACCGAGGTGCGGGCGCACGCGCTCGATCTGCTCGACGAAGCTCGCCCAGGGTTCGGGGGCGAGCGGGTTGAGGTAGGACAGGCCGCCGAGGCGGCTGGTGTCGTTGAGGGGGGTGTGCATGCCAGTCATGTGTGTCCTCCGGTTCGAATTGTGGTACTTGCCTGCGTCATGAAAGTTCGGGCGTGAGAAGGCCCGCGGATGGCCTTGTGGGCCGTCCGGAAAGCTGCTGCGAAAAAGGCGGATTCAGCGCGGGGCCGCGGGATGCGGCCTAGGGGCGGGGCGGTCCGTGTGCAATGTACACGTCATGGTGTCGAAATAGCATTTGGGTGCTCGATAGCGGACTGTGCGCATTCTGCGCGATCCGTCGAACAGGCGTATGCCGTTGCCTCACAAGGTTATGCGTTGCGCGCATAACCTTGCAGAAAGCCTTCCGTGGACGGACGAAACGACGCTCAGGCCTCGCGCTCGACGAGGTACTGCCACAGCCGCTCGACTTCGCGGTTCGCGCCGTGGCGGCTGCGGTAGAGGCGGACTTCCATTTCGAGTGACCAGCGCGCATCGCCCGCGACGACGACTTCGCCGCGTTCGAGTTCGCGCGCGACGGCGCTGGATGGCAGGAAGGCGAGCCCATGGCCGGCAAGCATCATCGCCTTGAGGCTCTCGGCCATGTCCGTTTCATAGTGGCGCGCGAGATGCACCGGCTCGTCCTGCGCGTCGAGAATGCAATCGACCATGCGCCGCAGGTAGGCGCCAGGGCCGTAGCCGAGATAGGGAATGGGCGCGTCGGCGCGGCCCGGCAGCGACCAGCGCGGCGTGCCGCGGTTCGTGCGCGGGGCATAAGGGCGCACCGACTCGACGCCGAGGGTGAGTCCCTCGAAACGCGCCGGATCGAGCCACACCGGGTAGGCCGGGTGGTGGTAGCACAGCAGGAGATCGCAACCGCCTTCGACGAGCGTCATCACCGCGTCGTGCACGTTGCCCGCGACGAGCCGCGAACCGATGTCGCCGAACTCCCCCATCAGCCCCGCCAGCCAGCGCGGGAAAAACGCGAAGGCGAGCGTGTGCGGCACGGCGAAGACGAGGTCGCCCGGCGATTCGGGCAACTGGCTGCGCGCCTGGGCGCGCGCCGAATGCACGCGGGCGACGAGGTCGGTCGCACTGCTCTTGAAGACTTCGCCCGCCGACGTGAGCGTCGTCGGATAAGTACTGCGGTCGATGAGTGCCACGCCGAGCCAGCTCTCAAGCGCGCGGATACGGCGTGAGAAGGCAGGCTGTGTTACATGACGCTGTTCTGCCGAGCGGGAGAAGCTGCCCGTTTCCGCGAGACTCAGAAAATCCTCAAGCCACTTCAGCTCCATGACGCTCCCGAAGATCGATGCCATCGGCAAACCGGTCGTTACGCGATCGCGCAAGACGCGGCGTCACCGCTGCGCTACATTGCAAATGCTGCATGCGTGCGCGTTGCACGAGAACGGGGGTCGTGCCCCCGCCATCCGCCGACACCATTATGGAGGACCGCGTCGTGATCAAGGTGAGCGTTTACTACCCCTACAGCCCGGACAACCGTTTCGACTTCACCTATTACTGCAACCAGCATATGCCGATGGTGAAGGACAGGCTCGGCGACGCCTGCCAGGGCATCGCCGTCGACCGCGGCATTTCCGGCGAGGAGCCGGGTTCAGAGCCGCTGTATGCGGCCGTGTGCCATCTCTTCTTCAATTCGATCGATGAGTTCGCCGCCGCGCTCGCGCCCCACGAAGCCGAGATCATGGGCGACATCCCGAACTACACCGACATCAAGCCGGTGATCGAGCTGAGCGAGGTGCTGATCAACGCGCGTCGCAGCGAGACCGGCCCCTTCCACCTGCACCTGCCCGACACCACGAGCTGAGCGGCAGCCGCCGGGCGCGAGCACTCACTTGACTCGCTTGCTGGTGAATTCGTCCTCGATATTGTCGCGGTAGTAACTCGCGGGCGAACCGCTCGCGAGGAAGCGGCGCGCGATCTCCTCGCCGACGCCGCTGTGCTGCACGATGCTGCCGTTGTCGAATTCGATTTCCAGGATGCGGCTGCCCCGGTCGTACCCGGCCGAGCGGATGCCGCCGCGTCGAATCGGTTTGCGCTCGATCGTCATGTTTGCTTCCCTCCGATAGAAACCCGCGATCACGAGGTCGACTGCAAGATGGACGCCGGCAACGTCATGCTGAAAGCGTGCTATCTGAAGAAGGTATGACGCCGGCCCGGCACCGCGCCCGGTCATAGCGCACCGCCATGACGCGCCCGCGCCAGTAGGGCCGCGGGCCGTCGGGCAGCACCCACGCGACCTCGCCTTCGAGCGGGATGCGCAGGCCGTCGCGCCACTGGTAGTCGCGCCAGTGCCCTTCCCACGCCATCGGCACAACCGCGCCGTCGACGAGACGGTCGCGCGCCTCGGCACGGACGCTTTCGATCAGGTCCTCGCCGTCGAAGTGGAAAAGCAGCGACACCTCGGTGTCGCCGTCCTGCAGCGTCGCCCGCGCCGAGCGGTCGTCGACCGCCTCCCAGCGCACCCCTTGTCCCGGCAGCAGGGCCGTCGGGTACCACGCGGCTTCGGCGAGAAAGCGCATCAGCTCTCCCTGGGCAAGACCGGGCGTGCCCGCCTGGCCGGCGAGCGGGACGAGCCCGAACAGATCCGCCCGCAACAGCCCTATGCCGCCGATGTAAGCGTCGTGCACGCGCACGCCCAGCCCCGGCAGCATCGCGATGCTAGCATTCCAGATGAAACCCGGGCGACGCGTCACGACGCGCTCGACCGCGGTAAAGGTCTTCCAGCGGTTGCCATCGTCAGCGAGATTGAAGGTGCCGGCCTGCTCCAGCCAAGCCGCGGCAACGATCGGCTCGCCGTCGCGCATCGCTGCCCTCAGATAGCGCTGCACCGGCGCCGGAAGCGCTGCCAGCGCCACCAGATCGGCCACCGTAGGCCCGGGAGGCGCGGCGCCGACCGAATCGAGGCGGGCTTCGAGGCCGCGCGTGGCCGTGCGCCATCTCGCACCACCCCAGGCAACGAGCGCGCGAACGAGCACCGCAAGCACGAGCAACAGCACGAGCGCCTTGAGCATCGCCGACCTCATCGCATCATCGCGGGCGGCCCCGCAGGCCGCCTTCATGCACTCAGTGTATGTCGGATCGATGCTCTGTGCATCACCGGGAAACCGGTACTCAGTGGCTAAGAATCTTCGCGAGGAAGGCCTGGGCGCGCTCGGAACGCGGTTGGCCGAAGAAGTCCTCCTTCGCCGCATCCTCGACGATCGCGCCGCGATCCATGAAGATCACGCGATTGGCGACCTTGCGCGCGAAGCCCATCTCGTGCGTGACGCACATCATCGTCATGCCTTCGTGGGCGAGCTGGACCATCACGTCGAGCACCTCGTTGACCATCTCGGGGTCGAGCGCGGAGGTCGGCTCGTCGAAGAGCATGCAGATCGGGTCCATCGCGAGCGCCCGCGCGATCGCAACGCGCTGCTGCTGGCCCCCCGACAGCTGGCCCGGAAACTTCGCCGCATGGGCCTTCAGCCCGACGCGGTCGAGCAGCTTCAGTCCCTTGTCGACCGCCTCCTCACGGCCGCGGCCGAGCACCTTGATCTGCGCGATCGCGAGGTTGTCGGTGATCGTCATGTGCGGGAAGAGCTCGAAATTCTGGAACACCATCCCGACCTTGGCACGCAGCTTGGGCAGGTTGGTTTTCGGATCTTCGATGGCGATGCCATTGACGACGATGCTGCCTTTCTGGAAGGGTTCGAGCGCATTGACGCACTTGATCAACGTGGACTTGCCCGAACCCGACGGCCCGCACACGACGACGACCTCGCCCTTGTCGACCTTGGTCGTGCAATCGGTGAGCACCTGGAAGTCGCCATACCATTTCGAAACGTTCTTGATCTCGATCATCGTCGGAGGCTCCGGTGACTTAGCGGATGATGGCGATGCGGGATTGCAGCTTCTTGACCAGACGCGACAGCGTGAAGCAGATGATGAAATAGACCACCGCGACCGTCGTGTACATCTCGACCGGGCGCAGGTCGCGCTGGGTGATCTTGTCGGCGGCGCCGAAGAAGTCCGTCGCGCCGATCGCATACACGAGCGAGATGTCCTGGAACAGGATGATTGTCTGCGTCAGCAGCACCGGCACCATGTTGCGGAAGGCCTGCGGCAGCACGACGTAGCGCATCGTCTGGCCGTAGGTGAAGCCGAGCGCATAGCCCGCGCCGACCTGCCCGCGCGGCACCGACTGGATGCCCGAGCGCATGATCTCGGAATAGTAGGCGGCCTCGAAGATCGTGAAGGTGAAGTAGGCCGAGTTCGCCGCGCCGATCGGCTCTAGGCGCCCCGTGAACATCTGCAGCACGAGCGGAAGGATGAGGTAGAAGGCGAGGATCACCTGCACCAGCGGCACGCTGCGGAAGACGTTGACGTAGCCGGTCGCGAACCACCGCAGCGGCGTGATCGAACCGAGGCGCATCAATGCGAGCACCGTGCCGATGAGGATGCCGCCCAGCATCGCGGTGACGGTGACCTGCAGCGTGTAGCGCAGTCCTTCGGCAAGGAAGCGCCAGTTCGCGGCGATGACGGCGAAGTCGAAATCGCTCATGTCACTTCCCTCCCTTGCCGCCGACGATCAGCCCCGGCACGCGCGTGCGGGCCTCGATGAAAGCGAGGAGCCGGTTCATCACGAAGGCCAGCATGAAGTAGGCCGCCGTCACGACGATCGTGATCTCGAGCACCTGCGAGGTCTTCTCGATGATCTGCTTGTACTGGAAGTAGAGCTCGAGGATGCCGACCGAGTAGGTGACGGCGGAGTTCTTGAAGATGTTCATCGCCTCCGACGTGAGCGCTGGCAGCACGATGCGGTAGGCCATCGGCAGGCGCACGTAGCGGTAGGTCTGCCACTCGGTGAAGCCGAGCGCGAGGCCGGCGTTGCGCTGGCCGCGCGAGAGCGCGTTGATGCCGGCCTTGACCTGCTCGGCAATGCGCGCCGCGGTGTAGACACCCAGCCCGGCGATCGCAGTGACGTATTCCGGCAGGTCCTGCTTCATCCACAGGCCGAGCTTTTCGGGCACCAGCTCCGGGACGACGAAGAACCAGATGAAGAGCTGAACGATCAGCGGGATGTTGCGGTAGAAATCGACGTAGATGTCGCCGATGCGGACGAGCCAGCGGTTGGGCGTCGTGCGCATCACGCCGATCACCGAGCCGAGGACGAGCGCCACCGCCAATGACGACAGCGACACGAAGGTCGTCCAGCCCAGCCCGGAGAGGATCCAGTCGTAGTATTTGAGACCGTCGTCGGTCTCGTTGAAGAAGAACAGCCAGTCCCAATGGTAGTTCATGGCACCCCCGACAGAGCGACGACTACGACTGCCCGTGCAGCGCCGCCCCGCGACCGGGGCAGCGCACTTTCGCGAAGCTCAGTTGCCGTTCATTCGACGCCCTTGTCGGTCGGGTTCTGGAAGGCCGCCTTGACCGCCGGGCTCATCGGGAAGTTGAGGTTCACGTTGCGCGGCGGGATCGGGCTCATGAACCACTTGTTGTAGAGCTTCTCCGCCTCGCCCGACTTCATCAGGCCGACGAGGGTCTTGTCGACCAAGGCTTTGAAGGGAGCGTCGTCCTTGCGCATCATCACCGCGTAGGGTTCGTCGCGCAGCGAGGGGCCGACGATCGCGAAGTTGCCGGGGTTCTTCGAGTTCGCGACCAGGCCGGCGAGCAGGATATCGTCCATCACGAAGGCCGCCGCGCGCCCGCTCTCGACCATCAGGAAGGAGTCAGCGTGGTCCTTGCCGTAGATGTTCTTCACGTCGATCGACTTACCCTTCTCGTTCTGCTTGATGAGCTGGTCGGACGTCGTGCCGGTGGTCGTCACGACCGGCTTGCCACTGAGGTCGCCGATGTCCTTGATGCCCGAATCCTTGCGCACCGCCATGCGCACGCTGGTGATGAAGTAGGCGACCGAGAAGCCGACCTGCTGCTGACGCGCGACGCTGTTCGTCGTCGAGCCGCACTCCAGGTCGATCGTGCCGTTTTGCATCAGCGGGATGCGGTTCTGCGAGGTCACTGCCTGGTAGTTGACCTTCAGGTTCGGCATCTTCAGTTCGTTCTTGATCGCATCGACGACCTTCGCGCACAAGTCCATCGCATAGCCGACGGGTTTCTGTTCGGCGTCGAGGTAGGAGAAGGGCACCGAGGATTCGCGGTGCCCAACGGTGATCGAGCCCGACTCCTTGATTTTCTGCAGCGTGCCGGTCAATTGCGCCTGTGCGGGAACGGCGAGGCCGAGGACGGACAGACACAGGGCGATGCGTGTGAGGGACTTGCGCATAGACGGTCTCCAATCACGTTGCTTGGGGATGACAGGCACGGATTCGCCCATTCGAATCTCGGGCGCGCTCGGTGTCCCGTCGGGATTGCCATCGTGCGGCAATGAGGCTGCGGGGGTCCATGCGGGTTGACCCGCAATCGGCGTGGGTCATCTACTGACAGCACCCTCCGCCCGCGCGATCGGGTCGCTCAGGGCGCTCGGGACGCAGCGGGCGCTCGACACGGTCGGGCATCTCGACCTTGCGCGTGTTGCTGTCGCGACCACCACGCGTCCAACTCCACAGGCCGCCGGAATCGTCCTTCGGCGGCGGCTGCTCCTTCTTCTTCTGCGATGCCGCCCCGCCGGCGTCCGCGGGCGACGTACTCGACGCGGGCGGAATGGGCTGCCCCCAGACGGGTATCGCACACGACAGGGACAACAGCATCGCGAATGTCGTTGCTCGCATCGATGAGCTCCTTCGACCTCGAACCTGCTTAAACTATAGTTCAGCAGCAGGGAGGAGGCGACAGTGGCGGAACCCCCTTACGGTGTCATCTGGAACCGGCTCAAGCGCGGCCGCGTCGTGCCCTTCCTCGGGGCGGGCGCCTCCTTGGCCGCGCGCCCGGCCGGGGCGTGTTGGGATCCCGATAAGCCCCTGAGCCTGCCCAGCGGCGCGGAGCTGTCGCGGCTGCTCGCCGAAGAGACCTCCTTCCCCTTCACGCGCCCGAACGATGTCGACGATCTCGCGACCGTGTCGTCCTACTACTGCGACATGAACGGGCGGCGCGTGCTGCGCGAGCGGCTGCGCGAGCTCCTCGTCGGCGACTACCCCTGTAGCCCGCTGCACCACTTCCTCGCCTCGATCGACGTGCCGCTGGTGTTCGTCGTGACGAACTACGACACGCTGCTCGAGCAGGCCTTCACCGCCGCCGCCCGACCCTATGATCTCGTGATCCACCCGGCCGACCGCCGCGACTACGCCAACGCGGTGCTGTGGTGGCCGCAGGGTGCGGCCGAACCGCAGTTCCGCGAGCCCAACCGGCTCGAACAGGACATCGACCTCGCGCGCACGACAGTGATCTACAAGATGCACGGCTCGGTGTGCCGGGACACGGCCCGCTGGGACAACTTCGTCATCACCGAGGACGACTACATCGACTTCCTGTCGCGCATGACGACGCACACCGCGGTGCCCTCGCTCTTCAGCGCCGACTTCCGCGACAAAAGTTTCCTCTTCCTCGGCTACAGCCTGCGCGACTGGAACCTGCGCGTGGTGCTGAAGAATCTCGGCCGCGAGCAGGCGATGCGTACCGAATCCCAGGGCGATGGGCCGGACGACGACGAGCTGCCGCGTTCGTGGGCGATCCAGCGCAATCCGTCGGAATTCGAACGCCGGCTGTGGGAAGCGCGCGGCGTGAGCATCTTCGACGTCGACATCGACGAGTTCGTCGGCAAGCTGCGCGAGGCGGCGGAAGGAGGGCGCACGTGACCGAAGCCTCGGTCGGCGACGCCTGTCCCTACGTCGGCCTGCGGCCCTACACCGAGGCCGATCGCGCGTACTTCTTCGGCCGCGAGCGCGACGAGCGGGTGGTGGCGTCCAACGTCTTCGCCGCGCCCTTGACGGTGTTCTACGGCGCGAGCGGCGTCGGCAAGAGTTCCTTGTTGCTTGCGGCAGTCGTCCCGACGCTCAAGTCGCGCCCGCGCACGGCGGTCATCGTGTTCCGCGAGTGGCATCGCGCGGATTTCCTCGCGGCGCTGAAGGCCGCGATCCGCGAGATCTTCCCCGGCGAAGCGCCCAGCGCCGGCTGCGACACACTCGACGAGCTCTTCGCGGCGCTGGCCCGGGCGGTGCGCGGCACCGTGCTGCTGATCCTCGATCAGTTCGAGGAATACTTCCTCTACCACCCGGGGACAGGCGCCGGCGACGCCTTCGAGGCCGAGCTCGCAGTCGCGATCAACCACCCGAGGCTGGACCTTGGCGTGCTCATCTCGCTGCGCGAGGACAGCCTGTCGCGCCTCGACCGTTTTCGGCTGCGCATCCCCAACCTGCTCGCCAACACGATCCGCCTCGATCATCTCGGCGTGAAGGCTGCCGAGGACGCGATCCGGCGCCCGCTTCAGGTCTTCAACGAACATAGCGACGCTGCGCCGGTAGGGATCGAGGACGCGCTCGTCGCACGCGTGATCGACGAGATCGGCGGCGAGGGCGGGAGCGGGGCGGGCGAAGGCATCCGCGCGGCGATCCTGCAGCTCGTGATGACGCGCATCTGGCAGGAGGAGAGGCGTGCCGGCTCCCAGGTGCTGCACCTCGACACCTTCATCGCACTGGGCGGAGCACGTCGGGTCGCCCAAAAGCATCTCGCCGAAGTGATGGCAGCGCTCACGCCCGACGACCGGCAGCTCTGCGCGCAATTCTTCGACCGTCTGGTGACGCCCTCCGGCGCGAAGATCGCGTGCCGTCTTGTCGATCTGCAGGACTGGGCCGGCGACGCGGCCGGCCGCGTCGAGCCGGTGCTGCGCCGGCTGTGCGATGCGCGCGTGCTGACCCACATCGGCGCTGCTCCCGGTGACACTGGCGGCGACCAGTACGAGATCTTCCACGACGTGCTCGCGCCCGCGATCCTCGACTGGCGGCGGCGGCATCTCGAAGCCGAGCGCCAGGCCGAGAGCGAGCGCGAACTCGCGGCCGCCCGCGCCCGCGCCGAAGAGCAGGCAGCAATCGCGAAGCGGCTGCGGCGGCTCGCGATCGGGCTCGGCGTCGCGACGGTGATCGCCGCCGTCGCCGCGATCATGGCGGCGCTCGCCCAGCAGGTCGCCGACACGCAGCGGCGGCTCAAGGCCGAGCTCGCGCTGTCGGTGCAGCTTGTCGCGACCGCGCTCCGCCAGCTCGACATCGACCCCGAGATCAGCACCCACGCGGCACTCGAAGCGCTGCGCCGCACGCATGAGGCCGAACCCTTCGTCCGCGCCCAGGCCGAGGACGCCGCGCGGCGCGCGCTCGACGCCTCGCGCAGCGTGATGACGCTCCGCGGCGACGGCCAGCGCATGCAGGCGATCGCCTACAGCGGCGACGGCAAACATCTCGCCGCCGCCAGCCAGGACGGCGCGATCCGGCTATGGGATGCCGCCAGCGGCCGCGAGATCGCCGTGCTGCGCGGCCATGAGGACGAAGCGCGCGACCTCGCCTTCAGTCCCGACGGAACGCTCCTCGCATCAGTCGGCTACGACGGCCGCACGATCCTGTGGAACGCTGCCGACGGCGCCCGCGTGCGCGAACTGCCGCGCCAGGCGTGGAAGCTGCGCGGCGTCGCCTTCAGCCCCGATGGCGAAGTGCTCGCGACCGTCGGCCAGAACCCGATCGTCCGCCTGTGGGACGTCGCGACCGGCTCGCTGCTGACGAACCTGGGCGGTCACCGCGCCGAAGTGCGCGCCGTCGCCTTCAGCCCCGACGGCCGCTTCATCGCGACCGCCGGTTGGGAGCCCTCGGTGCGCATCTGGCATCGCCTCAGCGGCGACACTGTGCACGTACTGACCGCCCACACCGACAAGGTCTATAGCGTCGCCTTCAGCCCGGACAGCGGCCTGCTCGCGACTGCCAGCCAGGACCGCAGCGCGATGTTGTGGGACGTCGCGAGCGGCCAACGGGTCGCCGAACTGCCCGCGCAGGCCGACACCGTCTATGCGCTCGCGTTCAGCCCCGACGGCAGCCATCTCGCAACCGGCGGCTTCGACGGCAGCGCGCGCCTGTGGGACGTCGCCGGCTGCACGCGCGAAGGTGTCCAATGCGAACCGCTGATGACGCTCGCGGGCCACGGCGACTACGTGCACGGCCTCGCCTTCGCCCCCGACGGCGCGCGCCTCGCCACCGCCAGCTGGGACGGCACCGTGCGCCTGTGGGACGTCGCTTTCGGCCACGCCGGCGCCATCTACGGCCTCGCCTTCAGCCCGGACGGCAAACGCCTCGCGAGCGCCTCGCTCGACACGCTCGCCAAGGTCTGGGACGCGAGCACCGGCAAGACGCAGCTCCGCCTCGCAGGCCACGGCAACACCGTCTTCCGCGTCGCCTGGAGCGCCGACGGCAGCCGCCTCGCCACCGCCGGCTTCGACGGCACCGCGATGGTCTGGGACGCGACGACGGGCGCCGTGTTGCAGACCCTGCGCGGCCATACCGGGCGCGTGCAAAGCGCCGTCTTCAGCCCCGACGGCACCCAACTCCTCACGGCCGGCCGCGACGGCACCGCCCGCCTGTGGGGCCTGCGCAACGGCCGCGAAATCGCCCGCCTGCGTGAAAAGGGCGCGCCGATCAACCGCGCACTCTTCGACCGCGACGGCAGCACCATCGTCACCGCGGGCAGCGACGGCAGCGTCAGCCTATGGGATGCCAAACGCGGCAAGCTCGCGCGCCGGCTGCAGGAGCAGGGCGCCGAGATCCACGATGTCGCGTTCAGTCCCGACCGGCGCCTGCTGGCCGGCGCTGGCGCCGATCGCACGATCCGTCTGTGGGAGCTCGGCGACGGCAAGCTGCTGCGCAGCCTCGCGGGACACGGAGGTGCCGTCAGCGCCGTCGCCTTCAGCCCTGATGGCCATCAACTCGCCAGCGCCAGCTGGGACAAGACCGCGCGCCTGTGGGACGTCGCAAGCGGCGCCGAGCTCTTTGCGCTGCCCGTGCAGAGCGCGCAAGTGAACGACATCGCCTTCAGCCCCGACGGCCGCGTCCTCGCGACCGCCGGCGGCGACAAGCGCATCCACCTCTATCCGCTCGACGCGACCGCGCTCGAAGCGCAACTACGCGCCCGCCTCACGCGCCCCTTCACCGATGCCGAATGCGAACGCTTTCTGCAACAACGTCCCTGCCCGCCATGACAAGCGGGCATGCTAAGCTGCCTAGCCCACCCCTGTTGGTTTCATTTTGCCGGAGCCCCGACCGTGCCTAGCCTGTTGCCGACACCCGACCCCGACGGCCTACTCGAATATTCCGTCGTCTACACCGACCGCGCCCTCAACCACATGTCGCAGCGCTTCCAGGGCGTCATGCGCGACATCTCGCGCGTCCTCCGCAGCGTCTACCAGGCCGACGCCGTCGCGATCGTGCCCGGCAGCGGCACCTTCGGCATGGAAGCCGTCGCTCGCCAGTTCGCGACCGGCCGCAAGTGCCTCGTGATCCGCAACGGCTGGTTCAGCTACCGCTGGACGCAAATCTTCGAGATGGGGAACATCCCGTCCGAAGCGACGGTACTCAAGGCCCGCCCCGTCGCCCCCGGGCCGCAACAGCCCTTCGCGCCGGCACCGATCGAAGAGGTCATCGCGACGATCCGCGAACAGAAGCCCGACCTCGTCTTCGCCCCGCACGTCGAGACCGCCTCCGGCATGATCCTGCCCAACGACTACCTGCGCGCGGTGGGCCAGGCCGTACGCGAAGCCGGCGGCCTCTTCGTGCTCGACTGCATCGCCTCCGGCACGATCTGGGTCGACATGCGCGCAAACAACGTCGACGTCCTCATCAGCGCGCCGCAAAAAGGCTGGAGCGGCTCGCCGTGCTGCGCGATGGTAATGCTCAGCGACCGGGCTCGTGCGCGCATCGACGCGACGACGAGCACGAGCTTCGCCTGCGATCTGAAGAAGTGGCTGCAGATCATGGAAGCGTACGAGAAGGGCGGCCATGCCTACCACGCCACGATGCCCACCGACGCGCTGACGCACACCCGTGACGTGATGCTTGAAACCGAGGCCTACGGCTTCGACAAGGTCCGCGCCGAACAGCAGGAACTTGGCGACAAGGTGCGCGCACTGCTCGCCGCACGCGGCTTCGCGAGCGTCGCCGCACCCGGTTTCGAGGCGCCCGGCGTCGTGGTCTGCTACACCGAGGACCCGGAGATCCAGTCCGCGAAGAAATTCGTCGCCCAAGGCCTGCAGACCGCCGCCGGCGTGCCGCTGCAATGCGACGAGCCGGCCGACTTCCGCAGCTTCCGCATCGGCCTCTTCGGCCTCGACAAGCTGCACGATGTCGAACGTAGCGTCGCCTCGCTCGAAAAGGCGCTCGACGCGATCGGATAGCGCAGGCCCACCGTCATGGACGGGCAGACGAGGGAGACCGGGATCGGCCGCCACCGCCGGCTGATCGCCGTGGTCCTCTTCCTCGTCGCGCTCTTCGCCGCGGCGGAACTCTCCGGCCTGCGCGACCACTTCAACTTGGCTTTCCTGCGCCAGCGTCTCGACGAGCACCTCGCCGGCGGCCTCGCGATTTTCACGCTGCTCTTCGTCCTCGGCAACCTGATCCAGATCCCCGGCTGGATCTTCCTCGCCGCCGCAGTCCTTGCGCTTGGCCGCACCTGGGGCGGCATCGCGACCTACCTCGCCGCCAACGTCTCCTGCGCCATCACCTTCTTCACGATCCGCTGGATGGGCGGCGACGCGCTACGCCGGCTGAAGGGCCGCACTGCGGTGCGCCTGCTCGGCGAACTGCACGCCCACCCGATCCGCAGCATCGTGCTGCTGCGCACGCTGTTCCAGACCCTGCCGGCGCTGAACTACGCGCTCGCGCTGTCCGGCGTCGGCTTCGGCACCTACATGGTGGGCACGCTCCTCGGCCTGCCGCTGCCGATCGCCGCCTATTGCGTGTTCTTCGACTACCTGGCGGGCTTCATCCGTGGCTGACCATGGCACCGGCCCGGCGACGCCCGGCGCCCGCGCCCTGGTCGCGACCCTGGCCTGCTTCGCGGCGCTTCTTGCGCTCACCGCGCTGCGCTACACCCCGCCGTCCCCGCTCACCGCCGACGCGCCACCCGAGGTCTTCTCGGCGACACGCGCACAAGCGGAACTCGCCACGATCCTCGGCGACGATTTGCCGCACTCCTCATCTCACTCCTCGGCTCACCCCCTGGGCAGCCCCGCCAACGCAGCGGTGCGCGCCCGAATCATCGAGCGGCTGTCCGCGTTCGGTTACGAAGTCCGCACCCACACCGGTCTCGCCTGTTACGCGCCGACCGCCTGGTGCGGCATGCCCGTCAACATCCTCGCGCGCCTGCCGGGCAGCAACGGAGGACGCGACGGCGCCGTCCTGATCGCCGCCCACTACGACTCCGTGCCCGCTGGCCCCGGCGCGTCCGACGACGCGGCCGGCGTCGCGGCCATCCTCGAAATCGCCCGCGCGCTCAAGCACGGGCCGCCGGCACACCACGATGTGATCCTGCTCATCGACGACGGTGAGGAAGCGGGACTGCTCGGCGCACGCCTCTTCGTCGACCGCCACCCCTGGGCTCCCCAGGTGAAGGCCGCCGTGAACCTTGAGGCACGCGGCACCTCCGGCCCGAGCTTCATGTTCGAGACCGGCAGCGCCAACCGCTGGCTGATGCAGCGCTACGGCGAGGCGATTCCCGCCCCGATGACGAACTCGCTTTACTACGCCGTCTACAAGCAGCTCCCCAACGACACCGACTTCACCGTCTTCAAGGCGGCAGGCTACCAGGGCTACAACTTCGCCTTCCTCGGCCAGGTCGGCCACTACCACACGCCGGCCGACGACCTCGCACATCTCGATCCCCGAAGCCTGCAGCACCAAGGGGACAACGCATTGCGCACCGTGCGCTCCCTCGCCGACGCCCCATTTGCCGAAGCGGCCCCGGAAGACGCCGTGTATTTCGATGTCTTCCGCCTCGGCCTCGCGCAGTGGCCCGCAAGCGCGGCGCCGCCGCTCGCACTGCTGGTCCTCGCGTCGCTCGCTGCAGCCGGCGTGGCGCTGCTGCGCACCCGACGCGCCGGAGGACGCGAACTCGCCTGGGGCATCGCGGGATCGGCCGGCGCGCTACTCGGCGGCACGCTCGCCGCCGCGGGCCTCTTCCTCGCACTACGTGCCGCGGGCATCGTGCCCGTCCCGCCCGGCGCGCAATGGATCGCGCACCCGAAAGCCGCGACCGCCGCCTTCGCCGCCCTTGCCTTCGCCGCGGCGAGTGGCATCGCAGCGCTTCTCGGCGAACGCCCAGGCATCCGCGGCGCGATGCTCGGTCACGCACTCGTTATCGCCGCACTCGGCGTCGCAGTCGCGATTGCCCTGCCGGGCGCGAGCTTTCTCTTCCTCGTTCCGGGCCTCGCCGCGGTACTCGCCATCGTCGCAATGTCGGCCGTCGGCCCCGGAATCGTATGGAGCGCCGCCGCCGCGCTCCCGGCGGTGGCAGCGTGCGCCGTCGTCCTGCCGCTCGTGTATGTCCTGTACGACGCGCTGGGCGCCCCCGCATGGCCGATCACGACCGCCGCGCTGCTGCTCGCCACCCAGGCCCTCGCCCCGGCTCTCGTCACAGCCGGCCGCGCCGCGCGCCGCAGGCTGTTTCTCGCCGCCTTGTGCGTCGTCCTCGGCGGCCTTGCCACAACGGCGCTACAGCTCCCGTACTCGGCCGACCAGCCGCAGCGGATCAATCTCGAACACCGCCGCAGCAGCGACGCAGCACAGGCAGAGTGGATCGCAAAACCGGACGGCGGGCACCTGCCTCCAGCGCTGGCGGTGGCCGCACCATTCGCCGCGCGCGAGGAACCCGGCCGAAGCGGGCGTCAGGTCTACGCCGCGGCCGCGCCATATTCCGCCACGACCGGTCCGCAGCTGGAGATCCTCGCGACCGATCAGACCTCCGATGGCATCCGCTACCGTCTACACCTCCGCTCCGTCCGCGGCGCGGCGGAACTCGAGCTCCGTTTTCCGGCGGACGTCACGATCCGCTCGCTGCAAACCGAAGACAGCGCGCAGCCTCTTCCCCTGCACCGCGACCCCGACGGCACCCATAGCATCACCTTCAAGGCCCTTCCCGCCGCCGGCATCGCGCTCGACCTCACCAGCGGCACGGCACCACTCACCATGGACCTCATCGACCGCAGCTACGACTTCCCCGCCGAAGGCCGCTTCCTGCAGGAGGCGCGCGGCCCGACCGGCACGCCCTCGCGCGAAGGCGATCTGAGCTCCGTATCGCACCGCGTCACCCTCCCCAGCCAGCGCTGACGCACGGCGCCGCCCGGGGCCACCGAACACCTCCCGCGCCGACCGGTCCAATCAGAGGTCGTTTTCCCCTTTCCGTTTGCCCCTTTCCCTCTCGACCTCTCGACCCGCGGCCATGCCCAGCCTTTTCATCCCCCGACTCGTCAACGACGCCTTCGGCGACCCAGGCCTTTTCGTCGACTTCTGCGACGAACGCCGCGCGCTGCTCTTCGATCTCGGCGACCTCAGCCGCCTGATGCCGCGCGAGCTGCTACGCCTGTCGCACGTCTTCGTCACCCACGCGCACATGGACCACTTCGCCGGCTTCGACCAACTGCTGCGCATCATCCTCGGAAGAAAGGCGAACATCGTCGTCTTTGGCGGCCCCGGCTTCCTCGATCAGGTCGAACACAAGCTGCGCGCCTACACGTGGAACGTCGCCCATCGCTACGACGAACTCATCATCGAAGCGCGCGAATTCGCCGCCGACGCCGACATCCCCTGCGCCCGCTTCTCCAGCCGCCGCGGCTTCGAACGTGAAGCCTGTCCAGCGCTGCCGCATAAGGGCGACGTCATCCACGAGGAAGCAACCTTCCGCGTCCGCGCACGCCTCGTTGACCACGGCATGCCCTGCCTGGCCTACGCGGTCGAGGAAAAGGCTCGAATCAACGTCGACAAGGAGCGCCTCGTCGCCGAAGGCCTCGGCGCCGGCGCATGGCTGCGCACACTCAAGCACGCCGTACTCACCGGCGCCGATGACGAGACCCCGCTCGTGGTCGAATGGCGCGACCAGCATGGCGAACATACGATCACACGGACGATCGGCGAACTGAGCAAGCTCATCCTCGACGTCACCTCCGGCCAGCGCGTCGGCTACGTCACCGACCTGCGATACACCGAAGCCAACGTCGCGACGCTCGAGCAGTTGCTCGCCGGCGTCGATCGCCTCTTCATCGAAAGCGTCTTCCTCGACGAAGACAGGGACCACGGCCTGAAGAAGAACCACCTGACCGCCCGCCAAGCCGGCCTCATCGCGCGCCGCGTCGGCGCCGCCGCGGCCGTGCCCTTCCACTTCTCGCCGCGCTACGCGGACCGCGGCGACGAAGTGGAAACTGAAATGTTGGCCGCATGGTCGGACGCCGACGCGCCCGACGAAGCGCCCAACGGCACGACGCTCACTCGACCGTCTGACGCGCGAAATACGCCAGATTCATACGCGGATTGAGATACTCGACGACAGGACGCGGCAGGGCGGAAGGCTTCAGCACCTCGTCGATCGTCACGTCCTCCGCCTCTGCCAGGCTCAGCACGAGTGCATCGCGCCGCGGCACGCCCGGCTCGTAGACCAGCACCGTGGGCTTCAGCGTGTTGCCCGGCGTCACCGCGATCACGATCGCAAGCGAGCCCGTCGACAAGCGCACGAAGGACCCCGGCGGATAGACGCCCAACTCCTTGATGAAGGCGGCGAGCATATAGCCGTCGAAACGCGCCGCCTCGCGCGCATACATCAGCGACAGTGCCTCGGCAGGCGTCAGCGCATCGTGCAGGTGGTGCGGATTGCACAGGTTGTCGTAGCGGTTGGCGATCGCGACCATGCGCGCCAACGGATTGATCTGCTTGCCCTGGCGTCCGGCGGGAAAACCACTGCCGTCGATGCACTCGTGATGTTCGCGGATGATCGCCCGCACCGGTGGCGTCACGTGGTCGCCGACAAGCTGGAGTCCGTACTCCCCGTGCAGCCGGTAGAGCGTCTCCTCGGGTCGATTTCGCCGCTTGTTCCGCAACACATTGGGGCTGATGCGGGTCGTGCCGATGTCGTGTAGCAGCGCCCCCATGCCGGCAGCCTCGAATACCTCACGATTCAGCCCCATGCCCTTCGCCAGGATCATCGTCAGGATCATGACGTTAAGCATGTGCTGATGATTCGCGTCATCCCGCTTGCGTGACGCCACCAGCATCACCGTGGCTCCCTCATCGCAGAGGAAGGTCGACGCCAGCGTCGCGACCATCGCGCCGGCCTGGGCGGTCGCGCCGGCCGGATCGCGCAAAATGTCGCCGATCAGATTCTTCGTCGAGCCGACGCACTCCCCATAAGCCTTCTCGCAGCTGTCGATCGTTTCGCGATGCACGCGCATCCGCTCGGCACGCTGCTGCTTGGCCTCGATCTGCTCACGATCCTCGGGTTCGAGCGGAGGCGGGGGTGGCGCAGGATGTTCCGGGTCCGCCGGCAGCGGCTCGGCGTCCGAGCGCGCCGGATCATAGGCGATCTGCCCCAGCCCGAGCTCGCGCAGCGTCCGCAGCTGCTTCTCGCTCGTGATGCGGAAGGAATTGACCATAAAAGGATGGTCCATCCACGGCATGTCCAGCGACACGAACATCCCCACCTGCAACTGATCGATATTGACGACAGGTAGGGAATCCGACATCGGGCCGCGACAGACGATGGGCGTTGGAAAAGGCCGGTGGGTGTCCACGGGCCCCGCACGCCGCCCCGACTCCTAGCGGATCGGCGTGCGTATCATAACGGAAACGTGCCGACGAGCGGGCCGCCTCGGTGCTGCCGCCGTCCAGCGGCAGCGAACGCAGTTTACTTCAGCGCGGCCAGCGCAGCGGCGTAGTCGGGTTCATCCTTGATCTCGCCGACGAGCTGCGAATGGATCACCTTGTTGTTCGCGTCGAGCACCACCACCGCGCGCGCGGCCACGCCCGCGAGAGGTCCCGACGTGATCTCGACGCCGTAGTCGCGCATGAACTTCTGCCCACGCATCGTCGACAGCGTGACGACGTTCTCGAGCCCCTCGGCCACACAGAAGCGCTTCGCGGCGAAGGGCAGGTCGGCCGAAATGATCAGCACGACTGTGTTGTCGAGCTTGCTGGCCTCGGCGTTGAACTTGCGGGTCGAGGTCGCGCAGGTCGGCGTGTCGAGGCTGGGAACAATGTTCAGGACCTTGCGTTTGCCGGCGTACTTGTCGAGGGTCACGTCGCTCAGGTCTGCGCCCACCAGCGTCAGCGGCGGCGCACTATCGCCCTTCTGCGGGAACCTGCCTGCCAGTTCGATCGGATTGCCGCCCAGCGTTACAGTACTCATGTCTCATTCTCCTCTGCAGGTGATGCCGCGCCGACGACCGGCAGCGGCTTTGTTCTTACCCGATCAGTCTAGTCGGGAATGTCACGCAGAGGAACCAGGCCGCTGTAAGGGGAAATCAGCGCGGAGCGCGGCACAGCCAGAGGCGAAATGGAAGCAAGCGTCCGACGTTCCATCGTGCGGCTGAAGCTAGAATGCAGTCTCGAACCACCGATTCCATCTCCGATTCACGAACCATGAGCCTTTCGCCCGCCCCCCCGCGCCGCCCGCTGCTGACCCGGGGCAGCCGTCCGCTCACGACCACGGTCCCGGCAATCAACGAACTCGGCGAGATCGTCCCCACGCAGATCGCCGGCGAATTGCCGCTGACGCTCTACGTCGACAAGCGCGAGATCGTCACGCTGATGACGCTCGGCGCCGCCCCCGAGGCGCTCGCCATCGGCTGGTTGCGCAATCAACGCCTTGTCTCGAGCCTCGACGACATCGAATCTGTGCAGGTCGACTGGAACGTTGGCGCCGTCGCGGTCAAGACCCGCAAGGGCCTCGTCAACGCCGAAGCGCGTCTCGGCAGCCGCACCGTGACCACCGGCTGCGGCCAGGGCACCGTCTTCGGCGGCCTGATGGACGAGATCGACGCGATTCATCTGCCGGCCCAGCGCAGGCTTTCTCAAACGACGCTCTACGCACTCTTGGACGCCGTGCGCCTGCATGAATCGATCTACAAGCTGGCGGGCGCCGTACACGGCTGCGCGCTGGGCGCGGCGAACAGCGACGAAGGCTGCGAGATCCTGTTCTTCAACGAAGACGTCGGCCGCCACAACGCCGTGGACGCGATCGCCGGCCAGATGTGGCTCGACGGCCTCGATGGAGGCGACAAGGTCTTCTATACTACCGGCCGCCTGACCTCCGAGATGGTCATCAAGACGGCCCAGATGGGAATCCCTTTCCTCGTCTCGCGCTCCGGCCTCACGCAAATGGGGTGGGAAATCGCCCGCAAGATTGGCCTCACGATGATCGGCCGCGCACAAGGCAAGCACTACCTTCTTTTCACCGGAGAGGAGCGTTTCATCCGATGAGCACGCGAGATAAAATCACCGGCGTGATCCTCGCCGGCGGGCAGGGCCGCCGCATGGGCGGCGTCGACAAGGGCCTGCTTGAACTGCACGGCCGGCCGATGGCCGAGTGGGTCATCGAGCGCCTTGACCCGCAGGTCGACGAGCTCATCATCAACGCCAACCAGAACGCCCAACGCTATGCAGCCTTCGGCCGCCCAGTCTTCCCCGACGACATCGCCGGATTTCCCGGGCCACTTGCCGGCCTGCACGCAGCGCTCTCCAGGGCGCAGCATCCACTCGTCGCCACCGCGCCCTGCGACTCTCCCTTCCTGCCCGCAGACCTCATCGAACGGCTGCACACCGCTCTCGCAAACGCCGGCGCAGAGCTCGCGGTCGCGCGCACCTTCGATCAGCCTCACCCCGTCTTCTGCCTGTGCCGCCGGGAAGTGCTGCCGCACCTTAACGCCTTTCTCGCATCCGGCGGACGGAAAGTCGACTCTTGGTACGCGACGTTAAAGATCATCGAAGTACAGTTCGACGATGAAGAAGCAGCGTTCCGCAACATCAACACGCGCGACGAACTCCACGACATCGAGCACTCCGACCGATAAGCCTGCGAGAACGGTCTTACTAGCGTCACACGTCGCACGGATAACTTGGCATATGGCCCAGGCCGTTAGCCAGATGGGCAGCAATGCCAAAGATCGGAGCAGCTCACTGCGCCCCACAGTGCACTCAGCGATTTGGCGTCAGCCGAATTCGCCGTCCACTGCCGGATAGATTGACCGGATGACAGACAAGCCAAGCAATGCTCGGAAGAGTGAAACCAGCGAATGGAGGCATGTCGGAGCGGGCGCCTACGATGGGCTGGCCAGTCGTCTGTAAGCGCCCGGCGAACCCACCTTCTCCCGTTGCCTTGGCCCATTGAAGATAGTGTCCACGAACGTTCGATCGTGGACACTATGGAGGTCGTCATCCCGCGCCGAGGCCGGCGTACTCACAGCGAAGCATTCA
>NZ_DATFAO010000068.1:0-35430 GCF_035254505.1 Aromatoleum sp.
GGCATCGTCCTCTGCCTGTTGGTCTTCACCTCGGCTTTCGCATACCGCCAGCTCTCCGGCGTTTTCGGGTTCCTCGAACATATCCAGTCCCAGAGCCTGCCGCGCGTGCAGTCTGCCGGGCGCCTGCAGGATGCGAACAAGGATGTGGGAATCGCGGTGCGCGACTTTGTCAGCCGCGAGAGCATCGCGGCGCAAAAGGAGACGCTCAAGGAGTTGCGAGGCGCGCTGAAGACGTTCCAGGAGATCCTGTCGCAGGCTCAGGAGCAGGCCGGCGCCGATGCCGGCGGTCTCAACAAGATCGACGAGCAATACAAAGCCGTGCTGCCGATGATCGACGAGGTCCTGGCGTTGATCGACGAGTCCGATGTCGACCGGGCCAAGATCCTTGTCTATGAAAAGCTGCGGCCCAAGCAGCAGTCGCTCTCCGCAGTCATCGACGAATTCGTCAAGGAGCAGGGGGCGGAAGCCAAGGCGGCTTCGGACAAGGCGGCCGACGCTTATCACGGCGCGGCGGGAGCGCTGGTGCTGTGCATCGGCATCGGAACCGCGATCGGCATGTGGCTGGCATGGATCGTCACTCAGGGCATCGTGGTGCCGCTCAAGCAGTCCAGCGACATGGCTCAGCGGGTGGCTGCCGGAGACTTCACGCAGCGCATGGCCGCAACCGGCGAGGATGAGGTGGCGCAACTGGTTCGCGCCCTCAACAGCATGGCCGAGCAACTCGGCCAGACGATGAGCCAGATCAACGAGCAGGCCGAGCACACCGCCCACTACGCACAACAGCTGGCTGATGACGCGCAGGAAGCGCAGAACCGTTCCGAAGTGCAGGTGGATCGGGCGATGGCCATGACCGCCGCGATGGAGGAAATGAGCGTTTCCATCCGGGAAGTCTCGAACAGCGCGGAAGGCGTCGCCGCCGCGGCCGACGAAGCTCGCCGTCTGTCGATAGACGGCAACTCGAAGATGACGCATGACCGAAAGGAAATGGCCAATATCGTGCGCAATGTCGAGGCTTCGGACTCTCTCCTCGACGAGCTGTCGGATGCGATCAAGCAGATCGGCGCGATCACCCAGGTCATCAAGGAGATTGCCGAACAGACCAACCTGCTCGCCCTCAATGCCGCGATCGAAGCGGCGCGTGCCGGCGAGCAGGGCAGGGGATTTGCCGTTGTCGCCGACGAAGTGCGCAAGCTCGCCGAGCGCACCGGCGCGAGCACCGCGGAAATCGGCGAACGCCTGGCCCACGTCGATCAGAAAGCCGCCGAAACGGTCACCGCGATGCACAAGGTCCGCGAGTGCGTCGAACTGGGGGATCAGGACACCCAGGCCGTCGGCGACACCTTGCAGCAGATCGTCAACGCCGCCGGCCGGGTGTCCGACCTTGTGTCGGGGATCGCCTCTGCCACCCAGGAACAGGCGCGTACGACGGAAACAACCGCTCAAGCCATCGAGGCGGTCTCGGCGCTGACCGAGGAAACAAACAGCACCGTTCAACGTGTCAAGGCCACGTCAGTCGAGATGAACCAAGTCGCCCGCGATCTGCAAGCGCTGGTCGGCCGATTCCGCATTCATTCCTAAGAACCCGCAGGGGGATATTCATGAAGTTACGTCAGCTCATCATCGGCGCCATCGCCGCTTCCACCGCCATCGTCGCATTCGCTCAGGAAGTGACCGTCGCCGGCTCCACGACCGTGCAAAAGCGCGTCCTCGAGCCGGGTGCAGCCGGCCTCAAGACGGCCACCGGCATCGATGTGAAGGTCCAGGGCAGCGGCACGGGCAAGGGCATGATTGCCCTGTTCGAAGGCAAGGTGCCGGCCGCAGCCGCTTCCGAAACGCTCGAGGAGGCTGTCGGCTCGGCGCAGAAGGCCGCCAAGGAAGCCGAGAAGTCGATCAGCGTCCCGGGCAATCTTCAGTTCCACGAGATCACCAAGGACGTGATTGTGGTCATCGTGAACAAGGACAACAAGATCAGCGCCCTGACCAAGGAGCAGCTCAAGGACATCAATGCGGGCAAGATCAAGAACTGGAAGGAAGTCGGCGGCAATGACCTCCCGATCAAGGTCGTGACGAGCCATGCCGGCAGCGCCACCCGCGCCGTGTTCCAGAAGCAGGTGATGGACGGTGTCGAATATGTGGCGGACGCCACCGAGGCGCGTACCACCCGCGAGGAGATCGCCGAGGTGTCGCGCGAGCCGGGTGGTATCGGTGCCGTGAGCGAAGGCTTCTTTGCGCAAAACCCGAGCAAGGCGAAGACCGTCAAGGCTCCGAACATCTCGCGTCCGCTGGCGCTGGTGACTGTCGGTGAAGCCAAGCCGGAGATCAAGAAGATCCTCGATTTCTTCGCGTCCGCTGAAGGCAAGAAACTGATTCAGTAAGTCTCTTCAGGCCTTCAATTTTCACCGCAACACCGATCCCCGGATCGGTGTTTTGCTTTGCAGCTTACGGTTCGGTCCGTACCGGGGTGAGTTGGGCGGGAGCGGGCCATACGCCGCGCTCGACGAGCCGCGCGTCCTCGAATACCAGCCAGCTTTGAGCGCCGTAGTGGGGCAGGGGGCGCAGCAGTGCGCGGAGGGACTCCACGTCGCGTGCTGAAACCACTGCCACCGGTGCGCCGCTCGGTGCCGGAATCGTCCACACCTGAGCGCTGCCGCGACCGGCGAGGCGTTCTCGCCGTGGCGGCAGGTGGGCCTGCTTGAGCGCTGCGTCCACATCCGCGTGGAGGCCCGCGAGTAGCACGGGCTCGGTTCCCTTGCCGACGTCGGGCAATGCGATGGCCTGCGGGCTGACTTCGAACATGCGCTGGGCCAGCGCGACGGTTGTCTCCCGCACGTCCGGCGCATCGGAGGCCTGCACTAGGCGCGGAGCGCGAGCGATGATCCATTGCCGCAGGATCGGTGGCAGCTGTTCCGGCGCGAGCATGCGCCAGGCCTGCAGTTCGGGGTCCAGGCGCACGCCCGTGGGCATCGTCGTCACATCCAGCGTGACCGCCTGACGCTGCCCCGCGACGTCGATCCAGCGCATCTCGTCACGGTCCGGGAAGACAAGTTGCACCGGAAGGTGCAGGGCATAGGCGGGAGCGTTCTGCTCCACCGCGAGCGTCAGTCGCGCGCCCGCCGCCGCGCGGTGGGCGTCGGCTGCGGTGATCTTGACGGTCGGGCCGCCGGCACGGTCGACCCACTGTCGGAAGAAGGCTTCCAGAGGCCGGCCCGAGGCGCGCTCGAAGGCCGCCTGGAGGTCTTTCCAGGAGGCCGTGCGGAACTTCTGTGTCTGCCAGAACGCGCGGATGCCGCTGCGGAAGGTATCCTCGCCGAGCGTGTCGCGCAGCATCACGAACAGCATCGCGGCCTTGCCGTAACCGACCGCCGCCGCGGCGCCGTGGGTGCGGGAGCGGAAATCGGCCAGCGATTGCTGATCGCCGGCGGGCACAGCGGCAAAATCGCGCAGCCATCCCAAGCGCATCGCGCGCGCGGCGTCGCCGGATTCCGCTTCCTTGTACGCGTAGTCCGCCATGAAGGTGGTCAGTCCCTCCGACCAGTTGCCGCTCGCATAGTCGACGTAGACGCCGTTGCCCCACCAGTTGTGCAGCACCTCATGTCCGAGCGAGGTGGCGCGGATGAAGGGTAGTTTCAGCACCTCGGCGCCGAGGTAGGTCAGCGTGGGCATGCCGAAACCGGTCGGCAAGGGGCTTGCGACCACCGAGAACTCCGTGAACGGATAGGCGCCGATCTCCTGCTCGTAGCGTTCCAGGTAGCGACGGGTGTCGTCGAGGTAGCCGTCGGCAAGGCCGGGGATGGCATCGAGATCACGGAAGAAATAGGTGCGCAGGCGCACCGGCTCGGCGGAGGCGCGCGGCATCATCTTCTCGCGTACGACCCAGGGGCCCGCCATCAGGTCGATGCCCTCGGCGGGCTGGGCGAATTCGATTCGCGCCCGGTAATGCTTGGACCCGTGGGCGGACGCGTGGCCCGGGCCGTAGCCGGGGACTTCCTCGGACTGCAGCCGTCCGGGCACCAGGGCCCGCTGGTCTGCCGGCACGGTCAGTGTGACCCGGTAGGTGAACAGCGCTGCCGGCCGCGGATACCAGCCGCTTCCTGCCGGCAGGAAGCTGCCGTCCGGCGAGGCCGCGGGCGAGAGGCCTTGCAGCACGTCGCGGTGATCGAGCTTGGGGTCCAGGGCCGGCAGGGTGCCGGCGTATTCGAGATGCAGCTTGTCGACGGCAGCCGGGAGGGTCACCTGCCAGGCGCGGAGGGGCCCATGGCGGCCTGCCGGGCGGACTGGCAGGGATTTGCCGCCGGCCGTCGCGGCGCTCACTTCCAGGGCTTCGTGCAGCTCGAAACGGAAATCGCGTGAGGCCGGGGCGAGGTCGGCTTGCACGGCGAGGCGGCGGGTGCCGGGATCGAGGTCGACCGCGAGTTCCAGGTTGGGTGGGGCCGCCCGTGCCGCGCATGTGAAGAGCAGCAAGGCGGGGACGAGGACGGCCGCGAGGGCGGACGTCCGCCGCGCGAGGGAGCCCGCCTTCATGGTGCGGGGGGGAATTTGATGACGAAATCGATCGTCTCGTCGCCCCGCTTCACGCGTAGGGGCAGCCAGGTGCCGGGTGGCTGTCCGCGCACCGACGCGATCACCGACTGCGACTGCTTTACCGGACGGCCCGCCACCTCCACCAAACGGTCGCCGCTCTTGAGGCCCGTCTTCTCGGCGAGACTACCTGAGGTGACGTCAGCGACGCGTACGCTACCGCCTTCCTCTTCCAGGCGCACGCCGAGCCGCGGCGGCTCCGGCTTGGTCGCCCCTTGCGCGGGCAGCCCGAAAACGGCGTCCGCGAGGCCGGCGTGAACCTCGTCGCAATCGAAGTCAGCGGGCAAGGGCAGCAGGGTGCCGATACGGGTGACGCCGAGGTCGCGCAACTGGTGCGGCACGCCGTAGCCGAAGCGGACGTGGCCGCTGCCCATAATGCCGACGACGAGCGGTTTGTCCGCCGCCCGTGCGGGCTTCAGCGATCGCGCCAGGGCCTCTGCCATGGCTCGGTCCCAGGTCGTCTGCGACGCGACGAAATTGGCGAACGCGACGTCGCTCTGCGCGGCCTTCGCGGCCTCCTTGCCTCTATGGGCAGCGTGTTCGCGATATACCTCGAACAGATGATCCCTATAGGCTTCGACAGGGGCCGCGGGGCGACCCACGCCTTCCCGTTGGGCCGGCGGGACCGCGTCCCAGCCTTTATCGACGATGGCTCGGTTGAGCGATTCGTCCACGTTCAGCGCCACCATGCGGATGCGATTGATGCGGGCGAACTGGAAGAGCGGCACATACATCTCGACCGGCCAGTTCCAGACCTTGCCCCATTCGGATTGCTCCAGAAACTCCTTGAGCGTGAGTTCACCCGCCACCCAGCGATCCAGCGCCGGCTGCACCCGCCGCGGGAACATTTCGAAACCGATGACCATGTTCGGCCGCAGGGCATGGAGCGCGGCGAGCACTTGCGCTTGCCAGCGGTGGTGGTCGTCCTCGTCGTGGTACTCCCCGAGCAGCACGACGTCGCGCTTCGCCATCTCCTGCAGCAGGGGCAAGGCCGGTGTGACGCGCGGCCGCTCGCCGTCGAGGCTGTGCCAGGCGGCGGGCGTGAGGCAGGTGGAGGCAGGGGGCGTGGCGTGAGCTTCGTCGGCGAGTGCGACGCCAGCGATGGCGGACATCGCGAGGGCGATGACGGCGCTGAACAGGCGAGGGAGGTTCGAGTTCATCGCTTTCCGGAGGAGGGGGGGAATAACTCAGATTGCATCATGGATATTGAGTTCCAGCTGTGAGGTTCCGCATGTATCCGGTCTCATAGTAAACGTGCTCATACCGGCTGAAGCCCTGCTATGCTGAAGCAAACTTCAGTACTGTTACCTTCGTAGTAGCCCGACGGCGCCGCCAGCGGCTGCGCATCCTTTCCGGGCATGAGGCAGGAAGATCACCATGGGCAGATCAGCGCCGCTTGTGGCCGTGCCTGTGCGATGGCGCAAGGCGGTATCGCGGAACGAATTCACGGCGGATTCGGTTCAGACACGGCCGAAGAATTCGGCATCGCAAGTCAACGTCGCGACGGTCGTCGACATCGACTCGCTGCGCCCGTTTCTCGACGGACTTTCCGATCTGGTCGGTATCGCCACGGCCTTGCTCGACCTCGACGGCAACATCCTGCAGAGCGCCGGCTGGCAATCGGCCTGCACCGGCTTCCACCGCGCGGTTGCGGGATCGTGCGTCAATTGCACCGAGAGTGACCTGTTTCTCGCCAGCCATCTGCGAAAGGGCGAGTTCGTCGATTACAAGTGCAAGAACGGTTTATGGGATGTCGTTACGCCTGTATTCGTCGGCGAGGAGCATCTCGGCAATCTCTATTGCGGGCAGTTCTTTTACGACGACGACGTCGTGGACGAAGAGTTCTTTCGCGCCCAGGCCGGGCGTTTCAGCTACGACAAGACCACGTATCTCGCAGCCATTGCCCGCATCCCACGCTTCAGCCGCGAAAAAGTGCGCAATGTGATGGGTTTGATCGTCAACTTGGCTTCCTACCTGTCGCACCTGTCGCTGACCAATTTGCGACTGCGCGAAAGCCAGGGGCGGATGGAGACGCTGATCAATACCTTGCCGGACCCGGTGTGGCTCAAGGACACGAACGGAGTGTACCTGTCCTGCAACCGGGCCTTCGAGCGTCTGATCGGCAGTACGGTCGGCAAGATCGTCGGCGGCCGCGACGATGACTTCTTCCCGGCGGAGCTGGCCGAATTCTTTCGCGCCAAGGATAGGGAAGCCATTGAAGCCGGCGAGCCGCGTCGCAACGAGGAGTTGGTTCCTGCGGCCGACGGCGGGCCGGGGATCGTGCTGGAGACCGTCAAGGCGCCGTTGCCGGGCGTCGATGGCACGCCGGCGGGCGTCCTCGGGATCGCGCGCGACATCACCGAGCGCAGGCGGGCCGAGGACCGGATCCGTTATCTCGCCCACCACGACGGACTGACCGGCCTACCCAACCGCAGCAGCCTGTACGAGCGCATGGAGCAGGGCATCGCCATGGCGCAGCGATCGGGCAAGCCCATGGCCGTCATGTTGATCGACCTCGACGGCTTCAAGTCGATCAACGACACGCTCGGTCATCATGTCGGCGATGAACTGCTGATCGAGGTCGCACAACGCCTCGCGGGCTCTGTCCGGCACAGCGATATCGTCGCTCGGCTGGGTGGCGACGAATTCGTCGTCGTCCTGAGCACGATGGAAATGCTCTCGGACGCGGCCGAGGTCGCCGGCAAAATCGTCGATCAGCTCGCTGCGCCTTATCCGATCGGCGGCCACGATCTGCGCACCTCGCCGAGCATCGGCATCTGCCTCTATCCCGATGATGCGGTCGAAATCAACGAGCTCATCAAGAACGCCGACATCGCGATGTACCGTGCCAAGGCGGTCGGGCGGTGCAATTTCCAGTTCTACACGGAGGAGATGCGTGCGGCAGTCGCCGAGCGCGTGGCCGCCGAGAAAGCGCTGGAAGTGGCCTTGGCCCAAGGGCAATTCGTCCTGCATTACCAGCCGCAGATCGAACGTGACAGCGGCCGGGTCGTCGGCATGGAAGCGCTCGTGCGATGGTGTCACCCGCAGCGTGGAATGATCTTCCCGGCGGACTTCATTCCGCTCGCCGAAGAAACCCGCCTGATTCTGCCGCTCGGCAAATGGGTGCTCGAAGAAGCTTGTCGTCAGCTCAAGCGCTGGCACGATGCCGGGCTGAGCGAATTGACGATGTCGGTGAATCTGAGCGCCGTCCAGTTCCAGGAAAAGGGCTTCCCTGACGAGGTCAGGCAAGCCGTGGAGGGCGCCGGAGTGCCCGCGGATTGCCTTCATCTGGAGATCACCGAATCGATCGCGATGCACAATCCCCAGCAGAACATCGCGATGATGAATGCGCTGACCGAACTGGGAGTCAAGCTGGCCCTCGACGATTTCGGTACCGGCTACTCATCGCTCGCGTATCTGAAGCTCTTTCCTATCGACATCATCAAGATCGATCGCTCTTTCGTGAAAGATCTGGAGACGGACGCGAATGACGCAGTGATCTGCGAAATGACGATGTTGCTGGCGCGAAAGCTCGGCATGCAAGTCGTGGCCGAAGGGGCGGAAACGGAGGCCCAGCTCGATTTTCTGGGGAGCATCGGGTGCGAGCGGATTCAGGGGTATCTGTTCAGCAAGCCGATTGCAGCCGAGCAAGTTGAGGGATTCATCGAGGGGTTTCGGGCGCTCCGTGGCTGAAATGCGGTCATGGCATCAGGAAGGTGCTTTTCTCGACGACGCTCACTGACGGCGTGTCGGCGTCGGTGATCTCAAAGGAGATCGGATGGACGCCGTCAGATGCTTCCGGCGCCCGCACGGCCACGACGAGCTTCTGCGTCGCGGTGGCGGGCACGGTCACTTCGTCGCTGTCCGCGATGGCGGCGCCAGGAAGGCCGGCGACGGCGAGCCGGTAGCGGTGCGGCTGCTCGTCGATGTTCATGAGCTGGAGCGCATAGACGTTCTCGATGAGGCCTCCGCGCACTTCCCGTGCGAGGACGGCGCGGTCGCGCATCACGTCGACGCGTAGCGGCACGCGGTGAGTCATCGACCAGACAGCGGCGCCGGCGATGAGGCACAACAACGCGGTATAAATGAGGACGCGCGGGCGCAGCACGTGCGCGAACATCTGGCGGCGGGCCCAATTCTCGCGCACGGCGTTCTCGGTGGAATAGCGGATCAGCCCGCGCGGCTGGTGGAGCTTGTCCATCACTTCGTTGCAGCCGTCGATGCACGCCGCGCAGCCGATGCACTCGTACTGGAGGCCGTTGCGGATGTCGATGCCGGTGGGGCAGACCTGGACGCAGATGCCGCAGTCGACGCAGGCGCCGCGAGCGGATGCCTTCTCGTCCACCGCCCTCAGTCGTACGCCCCGCGGTTCGCCACGCTCCGCGTCGTAGGTCACGATCATCGTGTTGGAGTCGAACATCACGCTCTGGAAGCGGGCGTAGGGGCACATGTACTTGCACACCTGCTCGCGCATGAAGCCCGCCATCAGCAGCGTGAAGCCGGCGTAGAAGAACATCCAGAAGGTCTCCCACGGCCCGAGCGTCCAGGTGAGGATGTTTCCGGCGAGCTCGCGGATCGGGGAGAAGTAGCCGACGAAGGTGAAGCCGGTCCATAACGCGATCAGCGCCCAGAGGCTGTACTTGGCCGCGCGCAGGCCCAGTTTCCGGCCCGTCCACGGCGCCTGGTCGAGCTTGATGCGCACTGGACGCTCGCCTTCGACCTTGCGCTCGATCCAGCTGAAGATTTCCGTGTAGACCGTCTGCGGACAGGCGTAGCCGCAGAAGACGCGGCCGGCCACCGTGGTGACGAGGAAAAGGCTGTAGCCGCTGACGATCAGCAGCGCCGTCAGGTAGATCACGTCCTGCGGCCAGAGGACCACGCCAAAGAGGTAGAACTTGCGCTCGGTGAGGTGGAAGAGGACGGCCTGCCGTCCGTTCCAGTCGAACCACGCGAGGCCGTAGAACAGCGCTTGCGTGAGGAGGACCATCGCCCAGCGCAGGCGGTTGAAGTTGCCCTTCACGGAGCGGAAATGGATCTTGCGCCGCTTCTCGTACAGGTCGATCGTCTCAGGGGTTGCCTTGGGGGGTACGTGCGACGGCGGGCTGGTGACGACGGTGGGCTTGCTCATGAAAGTGCTCCAAAGGAATTACAGGCGTCGACGATTCAAAAGCCCATTTCAATCTGTTATCTCAAGTCGCGTGCCATGTCGCTCTCCGTTGCGCTGCCGACTTAAGCCATTGATGTAGCGGCAATTGCGTGCCGTCGACGGCCGGGTGCGCCGACTGTCTGCGCCCGTGACTGCCATCGTTGGCAGCGGACCGCGGCAGTCAGGCTTAGAATGTGCCAATCACGACACCTGCCGGAATGACCCATGGAACGCGCGCCCCTGCCTGAACTGCTGTCGTTTCTCGATGCGCAGCCCGAGCCTCGCATCCTGTTGGATACGGACTACCGGATCGTGGCGGCGAACCGCGCCTATGCAAGGGAATTCGGGGATGGAAACTCCGTCGTGGGCCGCCGCTGCTTCGAGGTTTCCCACGGCTACGCCGTACCCTGCGACCACGCGGGCGAGAACTGTCCGATCCACGCTTGCCGGGACAGCGGCATCCAGCAGCGTGTGCTTCACCTGCACCACACGCCGCGCGGCGAGGAGCATGTGGAGGTGGAGACGACTCCGCTTCGGGATAGCTCCGGGGAGATCGCTTTCTTCGTCGAGGCGCTGACGACCGTGCGTCAGGCGTCGAGTCATCCGACCGCTGCCGGGCTCGTCGGCCGCTCGCCGCGCTTCAATCGCATGCTCGAACTGGCGACACGCGTCGCGCCGACCGACGCGACGGTGCTGCTGCTGGGCGAGACCGGAACCGGCAAGGAACTGGTCGCGCGCCTGCTCCATGAGTCGAGCCGGCGCGCCAAGGGGGCGTTCGTCGCGGTGGATTGCTCGGGGCTCACGGAGAGCCTGTTCGAGAGTGAGCTCTTCGGCCACGAAAAAGGCGCTTTCACCGGCGCCGTGCACCGCAAGCGGGGACTCGTGGAAGCGGCGAGCGGCGGCACGCTGTTTCTCGACGAGTTGGGGGACATTCCACTGGCGATGCAGGTGAAGCTGCTGCGGCTGCTCGAGACCGGCACTTACCGGCGCGTGGGCGGGGTCGAGATCCTGCGCTCGGATTTCCGTCTCGTCGCTGCCACGCACCGGCGCTTGGAGCGCATGGTCGAAGAGGGGAGCTTCCGCGCCGACCTGTACCACCGCGTCAATGTCTTTCCGATCCGTGTGCCTTCGCTGGCAGAGCGCCGCGAGGATATCCCGCTCCTGGCGAACTCGTTTCTCGAACGCGTCGCGCCGGGGCGCGGCCTGAACTTCTCCGCCGCGGGACTGGAGGCGCTGTCCGCCCGGCGCTATCCGGGCAACATCCGCGAACTTCGGAACCTTGTGGAGCGGGCGACGATCCTCGCCGACGGACTGGAGATCGGGCCGTCCGAACTGGAAGGCTGGGAGGGCGGTGGCGAAGAGGCGTCATTGCCTGCGCCACGGGCGCGGTCCGATGGATCGGAAGCCTTCGTCATCGATCGCCTGTTGGGCCTGGACGAGGTGTCGGAGCGCTACGTCGCCTGGGCCGAAAAGACCTTCCCCGGCGATCGTCGGGAACTGGCGGCGCGGCTCGGGGTGTCCATCCGCACGCTCTATCGCAAACTGGCGACGGACTCCGAATCCACCTCCGCCGGCGGGGAAGACCCGGTCCAGTAGGCGCAACGCGTACTGCCATCTTTGGCACTTGATTGTCTCGGATGGCACTTCCGGGTGGCATGAACTTCGTCGTGCGCACAGGACGCATGCTTGCTTGCTTCACCGAATCAAGGACTTAGATTCCTGGCTCGCATCGCTGCCGCTTGGCATATGTCTTGCCCCTCCTCCGGATGAGTTCTGAGTACGAGGAGGATCATCATGGCCTGGAATTTGTTGCTGACGTCGGACATCGGTTTGTTGAGCCTATTTACCATCTTCTTCATCATCGGGATGGCAGCCTATATCCTGCGCTATGTCATCAAGCACATCGCGAGCGAAACCAAGGAGCATGAGCTTCCTCCCGGTTCGCCACGAGCGGGCTGATGGTGGCAGACGGTCCTGCAAGGCGAGCGTGCGGTCTTGCCAAATTTTGCCAAGGGGCCTAACCTGCAGCGATGAGCACGATGAACATTTCCTTGCCGGATAGCCTGAAATCCTTCGTGGACGAGCAGGTCAGCGAGCGGGGCTACGGCACGAGCAGCGAGTACGTGCGCGAACTGATCCGAAAGGATCAGGATCGTCAGCGCTTGCGTGGCTTGTTGCTGGCGGGCGCAGCCTCTGAGCCAGGATCTCCAGCCAACGCCGCTTACTTCGAAGGTCTGCGCGACCGGGTACGCAAGGCTGCGAAGCCTGTTTCTCGCGGGTGAGGGTCAAACCGGTCGTTCCGCGCGAGCAGGCCAACCGGGACGTCGATGACGCGGTTTCCTGCTACCTGAACGAGGGCGCCGAGTCGGTCGCGCTCGGCTTCATCGACGCATTGGAAGAGGCCTATACCTACATAGGTCGCCATCCCGGCTCGGGTTCGCCTCGGTATGGCCATGAATTGGACCTTCCCGGTCTACGCTCTTGGCCGCTGTCTCGCTACCCCTACCTCGTCTTCTATGTCGAACGGCCAGACCACATTGATGTCTGGCGTGTGCTGCATGGTCAGCGCGATATTCCCGCCTGGATGCAAGACCCCGACGGCCTAGCGTGACGCGGGTCCGGGAAGGGGCCCGCTACCAGCTCGGCTGGGCGATGATCATCGCCTCGGCCTCTTGCGCATCGAGCGGCTTGGCGAAGTAGTAGCCTTGCCCGTACTCGACCTGCAAGGCGCGTAGCCGTGCGAGCTGCTCGGCGGTTTCGATCCCTTCGGCGATCAGATCCATGTTGAGCGTCCGCGCCAGGGCGACGATGGTCTCGACGATATCGGCTGCCTTGCGGTCGGCGTCCATCCGACGGACGAAGGACGCGTCGATCTTCAGGGTGTCGACCGGAAACCGGTGCAGGTAGGAGAGCGACGAAAAGCCGGTGCCGAAATCGTCCATCAGGAGCTTCACGCCGAGATTGCGCAACTTTTCCAGGACGGCCGTCGCCGCCTCGGCATGCTCCATGATCACCGTTTCCGTGACTTCGAGCTTGAGGCTCTTGATGTCGAGGCCGGTTTCGGACAGGACGGCTTCGATCTGCTGGTCCAGATCGCTCTGGGCAAACTGCCGGCCGGCGAGATTCACGCTGATCTGCATCGACAGGCACTGCGGATGGCGCAGTTGCCACTCGCGCATCTGGCGGCAGGCTTCGCCGAGCACCCAACGGCCGATGGAGACGATGAGGCCGGTCTCCTCGGTGAGCGGGATGAATTCGCTGGGCGGCACGAGGCTGCCGTCGGGGCGGCGCATGCGCACCAGGGCCTCGAACCCTGCCAGCCGGCCCGCTTCCAGCGAGATGATGGGCTGGTAGAAGACCCGAAACTCTTCGCCGCCGGCCACCGCCTGGCGCAGCTTGGTCTCCATTTCGAGGAGGGCGACGACGCGCGCATGCATGTCGGCCGCAAACACCTCGTGGCAGGCGCCGCCGCGTTGCGAGGCGCCGTGAGCAGCGGTTTCGGCGTCGCGCAGGACCTCCTCGGCGCTGGCGTAGCCCGGATGGCCGAGTGCGATGCCGATGCTGGCGGAGGTGAAGAGTCGATGGCCTTCGATGTTGAAGCCGGCGGCGAGATCGTTGTGGATGCGGTCGGCGAAGCGGATGGCTTCGCCGATGTCGTTGGCTTCGTCGAGCAGGATGGCGAAGCTCTCGCCGGGCATGCGGGCGATCGTATCGATGGCGCGCAAGCTGGGGGCAAGGCTTTGTGCTACCGCGACCAGCATCTGGTCGCCCGCGCCGCCGCCGAGGCTGTCGGTGATGAGGCGGATTCGGTCGAGTGTGACGAAGAGCAGCGCGAAACCGCCCCCGTCGAGCCGGTGCCGCTCCAGCGCGTCGCCGATGCGCATCACGAGCAATGCCCGGTTGGGCAGGCCGGTGAGGCTGTCGCGCAGGAATTCCTGTTTCACCACCGAGGCGAGCATGACGCGCGCCGAGGCCGCCCCGATCACGCCGGCAAGTTGCGCCTCGCAATGGCTGGCCAACTCGGCATCGATTTCTCGTGGCCATTTGAGGCCGCGCTGGCGGGCAAACCCGGAAAGCACGCGGCGCGCACCGTCGGCGCCGAGAAAGCGCGACATCAGCGCATGGAGCTCCGGCAGCGAACCGCTCGCCCGCCAGATCTGGTCGACGCCCCGCTCCGAACGGAAAACGTCGACGAAGGCCGCGGCCTGTGTCTGTTCGAGCGCGCTTTGCTTGCCCATGATCGACACGCCGATGTACGCGCCGAGGTTGGCGAGCATGCTCCACAGCATCATGTGGGTGACCTCGTCCAGTCCTTCCAGGCCGAACAAGGCGAGCGGGCGCAGCAGCGCGATCGAGAACGGTCCGTGCTCGACGAAGTCCATCGGCAGCCAGCCGGACTGGGCGGCAGCCGGCAACAACAGCGTGTAGACCCAGACGAGGAAGCCGGCGCTGATGCCGGCGAGGGCGCCGTTTCGCGTCGCGCCTTTCCAATAGAGGCCGCCCAGCAGCGCAGGCGCGAATTGGTCGAGGGCGGCGAAGGAGATGACGCCGGTCTGCTGCAGCGCGTAGGCGTCGCCGGCGACCCGGTAGTAGGCGTAGCCGAGCAGCAGTCCGATCACGATGGAGATGCGCCGGATGGCAAGCAACAGCCCGGAGAGATCGGTGCGACCGGAGAGCCGCAGTGCCTTGATCCGCAGCAGGCCGGGCATCACGAGGTCATTGCACACCATGGTCGACAGGGCGATGGTCTCGACGATGACCATGCCCGTGCCGGCCGAGAGGCCGCCGAGGAAGACGAGCAGCGCGAGCTCTTTCTGTCCGGCGGACATCGGCAGGGTGAGGACGAAGGTATCGGGATTGACTGCCGCCGCGCCGAAGTGCAGCAGTCCGCCGAAGGCGATCGGCAACACCAACACGGAAAACAGGAAGAGATAGAGCGGCAGCAGCCAGCTTGCCTTGACGAGATGTGCTTCGTCCACGTTCTCGACCACTTCCACCTGGAACTGACGCGGCAGGCACATGACCCCCAGCATGCTCAGAACGGCAACGGAAAAGAGCGACACCCACTCGCCCAGGACGTCTGTCGAGCCGCCGCCGATCGTGAATACCTGGGCGATATGCGGGTCGGCTGCCGCGCGCCGGAAGATGTCTTCGACGCCGTCGTACATGCCCCAGGTGACGAAGGCGCCGACGGCGAGGAAGGCCAGGAGCTTGAACAGCGATTCGAAGGCGACCGCCGCGACCATGCCCTCGTGGCGCTCGGCGGCATCGAGCTTGCGCGTGCCGAAAAGGATGATGAAGGCCGCGAGGATGACGGCGACGTGGAAGGCGGTGTCGTGCCAGATGCTCGCCGGCCGGGGCACGGTCGTGACGATTTCGGGGTAGCCGCGCAGCAGATGGAAGCTGATATCGATCGCCTTCAACTGGAGCGCTACGTAAGGCGTGATGCCGATCACCGCGATCAGCGTGACCAGTGCGGCCACCGTCTGGCTCTTGCCGTAGCGCGAGGAGATGAAGTCGGCGAGCGTGGTGATGCGGTTTTCCTTCGCGACGCGGATCATCTTGCGCAAGACCACCCACCAAACGGTCATCATGACCGTCGGGCCAAGGTTTACCGCGGCGAAGCCGGCGCCGCTTTGGGCTGCGCTTCCGACGCTGCCATAGAAGGACCACGCGGTGGCAAAGACGCCGAGCGACAAAGAGTACACATAGGGGCTGGCGATCAGGCTGCGCCCGGCGTCGGCGGCCTTGTCGCCCCGATAGGCGATCACGAAGAGCAGCCCCAGATAGAGCGCTCCGACAAGGACGATGAGCCAGGTGGGCACGCTTCGATCCGAGGCTACTTGCTTTCCATGACCAGGACGAGAAGTCCGATCAGGAGCGCCCAGGCGGCAAAGACGTACACGAAAAACAGGGGAAAGACTCCGACCAGCACGGGGCGGTTGAAGAGGGCGAGCAGCGGGTAGTTGAACAGCACGGTGCCCAGGATGAATAAGGTCACCAGGCGCTGAGTCTTGACGTAGGGTCTATTCATGACCATGCCCCCTCCCGGGTCTATTTAAAAGATAGACAAGATCGGAAAAGTTTGCTGGCGGAGCGGGCGAATCGGGCGCCTCCCGATGTCGCAATCGAGGAGACTTGCGTCGGCAGTGCATAAGAGGTGCCCCCGCACCTGCGCCAACATCCTCCCGTCGAACACTAAATCACTAAAAGACCAACGGAGAGAACATGAAGGTGTCCAGCCCTGTGCGAGAGCTGATTCTCGCCCGTCAACCCGGTTACAACCTCCCGGCGCCGTTTTATACCGCGGCCGAGATCTACGACCTCGACATGGACGTGATCTTCGGTCGCCACTGGATCTACGTCGGCGTCGAGCCGGATATCCCGGAGCCGGGAGACTATTTCACGGTCAAGCTCGGCCGTGCCTCGATCGTGGTCGTGCGCGACGACGACATGAACGTGCGCGCCTTCCACAACGTGTGCCGCCATCGCGGCGCGCAGTTGTGCAACGAGCACAAGGGCAGCGTCGGCAACATCGTCTGCCCCTATCATCAATGGACCTATGACCTCTCCGGCAAGCTCATCCACAACGAGCACATGGGGCAGGATTTCGATTTCAGCCGCCACAGCCTCAAGTCGGTGCATGTCGGCAATCTTGCCGGTCTGATCTTCGTCTGCCTGGCGGAGCAGCCGCCTGCCGACTTCGAGGAGATGCGCGCGGCGATGGAGCCCTACATCGCGCCGCATGGCATCGCCGACTGCAAGGTCGTGATGCAGGACGACTTCGTCGAAGCCGGCAACTGGAAACTGACGCTGGAGAACAACCGCGAGTGCTACCACTGCGTCAGTAATCACCCGGAGCTCACCAGCTCGATCTACGAGTACGGCTTCGGCTACCAGCCTTCGCCGGCCAATGCCGAGGCGGTGCAGGGCTTCCAAGAGCTCATCGAGCGCGAGCACGCGCGCTGGGAGGCGGCGGGCCTGAAGTCGGCCGAGATCGAAATGCTCGACGGTCGCGTGACGGGCTTCCGCACGCAGCGCCTGCCGCTCGACAAGGCGGGCGAGTCGCAGACCATGGACGCGCGTGTCGCCTGCGAGAAGCTGCTGGCCAATTTCACCGATCGCAAGCTCGGCGGATTGTCCTTCTGGACGCAGCCGAACTCCTGGCACCACTTCATGAGCGATCACATCGTCACTTTCAGCGTGCTGCCGATTGATGCCGAGAACACCCTGGTGCGTACCAAGTGGCTGGTCCACAAGGACGCGGTGGAAGGACGCGACTACGATCTCGCCAGGCTGACCGAGGTGTGGAAGGCCACCAACCGCCAGGACGGCGCGCTCGTGGAGATGTCGCAGCGCGGCGCGGCCAGCCCCGCCTACGAGCCCGGTCCGTATTCGCCCTACACCGAGGCGCTGGTGGAGAAGTTCTGCAACTGGTACGTCGAGCGTCTGCGCGCAGCGCTGGATTGAGCTCATCGAGGATCAGGACATGAATGCCCCGAACGACCGCTTTGCGGCGGCTTCCTGGTGCGGCTTGCCGCCGCTGTGGAACAGCGACGAGGACGATGAGCTGGTATGCAGCCAGCGGCGCCAGGAGACGCATGACGTCGTCACCTTCCTGTTTCGCGCCCGGCGCCCGGTACTGTTCCGCTTCCTGCCGGGTCAGTTCCTCACGCTGGAACTGGAGATCGATGGCGAATCGATCAACCGCTGTTACACGATCTCCTCCCCGCCGACTCGCCCCGACACCCTTTCGATCACCGTGAAACGGGTCCCTGGCGGCAAGGTGTCGAACTGGCTTCACGACACGCTCCAGCCCGGCATGAGCGTGCGCGCGCTGGGTCCGTCGGGGGAGTTTTCCGCGAGTCTGCATCCCGCGGCGAAGTATCTGTTCCTGTCGGGCGGCTCCGGCGTCACGCCGCTGATGTCGATGTCGCGCAGCATGCATGACCTCGCCCAGCCCTGCGACGTCGTCTTCGTGCATAGCGCACGCACGCCGAAGGACATCGTCTTCCGGCGCGAGCTGGGTCTGATCGCGACAAATCAGCCGGGCTTCCGGACGGCGTTCGTGTGCGAGCAACTGGGCGATGAACCCGATTGGTCGGCGCCGACCGGGCGCCTGACGCAATCGCTGCTGGGCGCCATCGCCCCGGATTTTGCCGAGCGAGAGGTCTTCTGCTGCGGTCCGGAGCCCTACATGGCGGCGGTGCGCGCGCTGCTCGAGGCGGCGGGATTCGACATGCGGCGCTATCACGAGGAGAGCTTCAATTTCGGCGCCGCGGCGGAAGAGGAGGCAACGCCGGTTGTGGCTGCGGAAGTCGCCGAGGGCTTCGACGTGCAGTTTGCCAAGAGCGGGGTCACGGTGCGATGCGCGCCGGAACAGACCGTGCTCGAGGCGGCCCGTGCCGCGGGACTCCGCCTGCCTGTGTCCTGCACCAAGGGCATGTGCGGGACCTGCAAGTCGAAGCTGACGTCGGGCAGTGTCGATATGAAGCACGGTGGCGGCATCCGCCAGCGCGAGATCGACCAGGGCATGTTCCTGCCCTGTTGCAGCAAGCCGCTGTCGGATCTGGTTCTGGATCGGTAGCGGTAGCGCCGGTGGGACGCAGGGGAGGAGTGCAGCGGCAATTTGCCGATTTGAGCCTGGCGAAGAAGCTCGCGTGCGGCTTTGGTCTGGTCTTGTTGCTTACCGGAATGGTGGCGGCGATCGCCGTCAGCACCATGCAGGCGGCCGACCGCCGTTTCGACCTGCTCAAGCAGATGTCGCAGATCAGCGATGCCGCGCTGCGGGTTCGCGTGGATGAGCGAAGCTTTTCGCTGACCGGTGATGCTGCATCCGCGGATGCGGTGCGCGCCGGTCTGGACGCCATTCTCGCTTCGAGCGAAGCGTTGAGAGCGCGCTCTCCGGCGAACGCAGCGGCGATGGACGAGGTGGATGCGGCCGTGCACGGCTACCGGGAGGCCTTCGATCAATTCGTGGATCTCTCGCAGAAGAAGGATCTGGCCCTCGAATCGGCCGCCTGGTCGGTGCAGAACGTGACCGGTACGCTCGATCTGGTCCGTGGCCAGTTCATGGAAGACGGTTTGGCGGAGTTGAAGGCTTCGCACGGGCGCGACGGGGCCCGCCTGGTGGGACAGGCCGGAGAACTCGGCGAGGTTGCGCGTCTCGCGCTTCAGGCGATCAACGAAGCCCGTGTCCGGCTGGAGCATAGCCGCAAGGCCGACGCGTCGGCGGGCGACGACGCAATGACGATCCCGCAGACCGACGAGGCCTTGGCCGTGATTGCGAAGCTTCTCGACGCGGCGGGCAGCGATCCGGCCTACCGCGGCGTGCTCGTGGAGGCGAAGTCACATCTCGGCGGCTTCGCCGACAGACTGAAGGAATACACCGGCTTATTGGCGGAGGAACGCAAGGTCCACGCGCAGATGCGGACGCGCGCCGATGACGTGTTGCGCCAAGTCGATCAGGCCTACGGCCAGCAAGCCTACGCGATGCGCGATCACCTCACCGCCAGCAGCGGCTTCATCCTGGCCTCTTCGGCTGCGGCCTTGCTGGTCGGGTTGGGCGCCGCGGCGCTGATCACGCGCGTGGTCGTCCGCCGGCTGGGCAACGCGATCCGCGTCGCCGACCGTATCGCGGACGGCGATCTGACGGAGAAGATCGACGTGCGCGGCGCGGACGAGGTCGGGCAACTCATGCGCGCCATGGAGCGGATGTCCTCGGCGCTCGGCGGCATCGTCGGCGGCCTGCAATCCGGAATCGGCAGGATCGCGGATTCGGCCCAAAGTCTCTCTGTCGCGGCCGAGCGCAGCAACTCCGAGGTGAGCAGCCAGAAAGCGGAAACCGAGCAGGTGGCCACCGCCATGAACGAGATGGCGACGACCGTTCATGAAGTCGCGCGCAGCGCCGAAGATGCGGCATCGGCTGCGGAGTCGGCGGACGCTGCGGTCCGGAGCGGCCGGCAGGTGGTGAAGGAGAGCATCGGGCGCATCGAGCAGCTCGCTTCAGCGGCAACCTCGGCGAGCGACAGCATGGGCGTCCTCCATGGCGAGGTGCAAAACATCGGCGCCGTGCTCGACGTGATCAAGGGGCTCGCCGAGCAGACGAATCTGCTTGCCCTCAATGCCGCAATCGAAGCGGCACGCGCCGGAGAACAGGGGCGCGGCTTCGCCGTGGTTGCCGACGAGGTCCGTCTGCTCGCGCAGCGCACGCAGAAATCGACCGTCGAGATCGAGGATCTCGTTCGTGCCTTGCTGCGAAGCGCGCAGGACTCGGTACGGCAGATCACGATCAGTAGCGAACTCGTGCGGCTCTCGGTGGACGACGTCGGCGAGACTGAAGGCGCACTGCACAGCATTGCCGAGGCAGTCGCGGTCATCCATCGATTGAACCAGCAGATCGCCGCTGCGGCGGAACAGCAAAGTTCGGTCGCGGCCGAGGTCAATCGGAGCATGGAGAGCATCCGGTCCAGCGCCGATCAGGCCGCCGCGACGATGGAAGGCACTGCCGCGTCCAGCGTCGAGCTGGCGCAATTGAGCAATGAGCTCCACGTGATGGTGGGGCGTTTCCGGCTCTGATCGCTTCGCGGCCGGCCTCGAATGGCCTGGCCACGCATCTCCCTCCCCATTGTGTCTCGGCCTCCCGGCTTGCCCGGCAAGGAATCGTCGACTCGCAGCATCGTGCGCTGCGACGTCGTTTTGATGCCTCTCGATCGCCCAGTTCCACCTTGTCCCAATTGAGTAAGCGTGTGACGGATACAGGCAATAGCCCTATCAACGAACTTCCTAACATCTGTCTCCATCACGAAGCCAACTGCCGCGCGCCATAAGGTTGCGGCGGCAAGACAACCCCAGAGGAGACAGAACCGATGTTCGCAATGACCGACCGTATCGCAGGTTTCGATGACGAGCTGAAGGCGGCGATGGATGCCGAGTTCGAGCGCCAGGAGTCGCACATCGAACTGATCGCATCCGAGAACTACACCAGTCCGCGCGTGCTTGAAGCGCAGGGCAGCGTGCTGACCAACAAGTACGCCGAAGGCTATCCGGGCAAACGCTATTACGGCGGCTGCGAGCATGTGGATGTGGTCGAGCAGCTCGCGATCGACCGCGCCAAGGAGCTCTTCGGCGCCGACTATGCCAACGTCCAGCCGCACTCGGGTTCGCAGGCCAACGCGGCGGTCTACATGGCGCTGCTCGAGCCGCACGACACCGTGCTCGGCATGAGCCTCGCCCACGGCGGCCATCTGACCCACGGCGCCAAGGTGAACTTCTCCGGCAAGACCTACAACTCGGTGCAGTACGGCCTCAACGAAGCCACCGGCGAGATCGACTACGAAGAAGTCGAGCGTCTGGCGCGTGAGTGCAAGCCGAAGATGATCGTCGCCGGCTTCTCTGCCTATTCGCGCGTCGTCGACTGGAAGCGCTTCCGTGCGATTGCCGATGAAGTGGGCGCGAAGCTCTTCGTCGATATGGCCCACGTTGCCGGCCTCGTGGCTGCCGGTCTCTACCCCAACCCCATCCCCTTCGCCGATGTCGTCACCACGACGACGCACAAAACGCTGCGCGGTCCGCGTGGCGGCCTGATCCTGGCCCGTTCGAACCCGGATCTGGAAAAGAAGCTCAATTCGATCGTCTTCCCGGGCATCCAGGGCGGCCCGCTGATGCACGTCATCGCCGCCAAGGCGGTCGCGCTGAAGGAGGCGCTGCAGCCCGAGTTCCGCGCGTACCAGCAGCAGGTGCTCAACAACGCTCGCGCGATGGCCGCGGTGTTCATGGAGCGCGGCTTCAAGATCGTCTCGGGCGGCACGGACGACCACCTCTTCCTCGTCGATCTGGTCGCCAAGGGGCTGACCGGCAAGGCGGCGGACGCGGCGCTCGGTGCGGCGCACATCACGGTCAACAAGAACTCCGTGCCCAACGACCCGCAGTCGCCCTTCGTCACCAGCGGCATCCGCATCGGTACGCCGGCGATCACGAGCCGCGGCTTCAAGGAAGCCGAGGCCAAGGAACTCACGGGCTGGATCTGCGACGTCCTCGACAACATCGAAGATCAGTCCGTGATCGCCGCTGTTCGTGAAAAGGCCAAGGCCTTGTGCGCGCGCTTCCCGGTCTATCCGGCCAGCCGCTGAGCAACCCGGAGGCGAAACGCCATGGCGATCAGTGTTTTCGAGATGTTCAAGGTCGGTATCGGCCCATCGAGTTCCCACACCGTGGGTCCGATGCGTGCCGCGCTGACCTTCGTTTCCGGGCTCAAGGACAGCGGCGTGCTGCCGAAGGTGCGGCGCGTGCGGGCCGAGCTGTACGGCTCGCTCGGCGCGACCGGCAAGGGCCACGGTAGCGACAAGGCGGTGCTGCTCGGTCTGGAAGGCGAGGCGCCGGATCTCGTCGATCCGGACAGCATCGACGCGCGCCTCGGGCGTATCCGCGAGGGGCGGCGGATTTCGCTCGCAGGCCAGCACGAGGTCGAGTTCAACGAGAAGAACGATCTCATCTTCCTGCGTCGCCAGAGCCTTCCCTACCACCCGAACGGGATGCGGCTCATGGCCTTCGGCGAGGGCGACTCGGAGCTTGCGAATCGGGTCTATTACTCGGTCGGCGGCGGCTTCGTCGTCAATGAAGAGGCGGCCGGTGCCGACCGCATCGTCGAAGACAGCACCCAGCTGCCGTACCCGTTCCACAGCGGCGATCAACTACTGACCCAATGCGCGGTGAACGAGTTGTCGGTGAGCCAGCTGATGCTGGAAAACGAGAAGGCCTGGCGCAGCGAGGCGGAGACGCGCAACGGGCTGCTCCACATCTGGCAGGTGATGCAGGCCTGCGTGCGTCGCGGCTGCGAGGAAGAGGGCGTGCTGCCGGGCGGCATGAAGGTGCGCCGCCGCGCCGCCGGCATGCATCGCAAGCTCTCTAGCGCACCGGAGGCGTCGCTGCGCGATCCGCTGACGACGATGGACTGGGTGAACCTCTACGCGCTCGCCGTGAATGAGGAAAACGCTGCGGGCGGGCGGATCGTCACGGCGCCGACCAACGGCGCGGCCGGGATCATCCCCGCGGTCCTGCATTACTACTACCGCTTCATCCCCGGCGCGACCGAGGACGGGGTCGTGCGCTTCCTCCTCACCGCGGCCGCGATCGGCATCCTGTTCAAGGAGAACGCGTCGATCTCGGGCGCCGAGGTGGGCTGCCAGGGCGAGGTCGGTGTGGCCTGCTCGATGGCGGCGGGTGCGCTTGCCGAGGTCATGGGCGGCACGCCCGAGCAGGTGGAGAACGCAGCCGAGATCGGCATGGAGCACAACCTCGGTCTGACTTGCGATCCGGTCGGCGGTCTTGTGCAGGTGCCGTGCATCGAACGCAACGCGATGGGCTCGATGAAGGCGATCAACGCGGCGCGCATGGCGCTTCGCGGCGACGGCAAGCACTTCGTGTCCCTCGACAAGGTGATCAAGACGATGCGCGACACCGGTCGGGACATGAAGGACAAATACAAGGAGACGTCCCGCGGCGGGCTGGCGGTGAACGTCATCGAGTGCTGAGGGCAGGGGGCCGGGCGCTTCACGGCGGCCGGCGGGGCAACAACGAGAAATGAAGCGACCCTCGGGGCGAGGGTCTTAGCGGTCCGGGCCGGTGCGCCGACCCGGAGTCGAGGAGACGAAGATGCAGCATTACTCAGGATTCGGGCTCGTCAAGCACGCGCTCAGCTATCACGAGAACTGGCAGCGCGCGTGGCGCAATCCGACGGCGAAGAAGAAGTACGACGTGATCGTCGTCGGCGGCGGCGGCCATGGTTTGGCGACGGCCTACTATCTCGCCAAGGAACACGGCATCACCAACGTTGCCGTGGTCGAGAAGGGCTGGCTCGGCGGTGGCAACACCGCGCGCAACACGACGATCGTGCGCTCGAACTACCTGTGGGACGAGGCCGCGTGGCTCTATGAGCACGCGATGAAGCTGTGGGAAGGTCTGTCGCAGGAGTTGAACTACAACGTGATGTTCTCCCAGCGCGGCGTCATGAACCTGGGGCATACGCTGCAGGACATGCGCGACATCCATCGCCGCGTGAACGCGAACCGTCTGAACGGCATCGACGGCGAGGTGCTGGACCTGAAGCAGATCCAGGAAATCGTGCCGATCATGGACCTGTCGAAGAACACGCGCTACCCGATCATGGGCGCCTCGTGGCAGCCGCGTGGCGGCAATGCCCGTCACGACGCGGTGGCCTGGGGCTATGCCCGCGGCGCCGATGCGCTGGGCGTGGATCTGCTACAGCAGACTGAAGTCACCGGCATCCGCAAGAACGGCAACAAGGTGGTGGGCGTCGAAACCAACCGCGGCTTCATTGCCGCCGACACGGTGGGCGTCGTCACCGCCGGCAACTCCGGCGTGCTCGCGAAGATGGCGGGCTTCAAGCTGCCGATCGAATCGCATCCGCTGCAGGCGCTGGTGTCCGAGCCGATGAAGCCCATCCTCGACACCGTCGTGATGTCGAACAAGGTGCACGGCTACGTGAGCCAGTCCGACAAGGGCGACCTCGTGATCGGCGCCGGTATCGACGGCTACAACGGCTACGGTCAGCGCGGTAGCTACTCGACGATCGAGCACACGCTGCAGGCCATCGTCGAGCTCTTCCCGATGTTCTCGCGCGTGCGCATGAACCGCCAGTGGGGCGGCATCGTGGATACCTGCCCGGACGCCTGCCCGATCATCTCGGCGACGCCGGTCGGCGGCCTCTTCTTCAACTGCGGTTGGGGTACGGGCGGCTTCAAGGCGACTCCGGGCTCGGGCAACGTCTTCGCGGCGACCCTCGCGGCCGGCAAGCCCCATCCGCTGGCGGCGCCCTTCTCGATCGACCGCTTCATCTCCGGAAAACTCATCGACGAGCACGGCGCCGCGGGCGTCGCGCACTGACAGGAGCAGACAACATGCTGCATATCTACTGCCCGTACTGCGCCGAAACCCGCGAGGAGGAAGAGTTCCGTCCGAAGGGCGAGGCGCATATCGCCCGCCCGGCGGAGCCGGAAGCGACCAGCGACGAGGATTGGGGCGACTACCTCTTCTTCCGCAAGAACCCGCGCGGCCTGCACCACGAGCTGTGGTACCACGCTGCCGGCTGCCGCAAGTTCTTCAACATCACGCGCGACACCGTGAGCTACAAGATTCTCGAAACCTACAAGGTCGGTCAGAAGCCCTCCGTGGTGGCTGGCCAGTCCGCTGACAAGGGGGCGGCAAAATGAGCCAAACGAACCGTCTCGATAACGGGGGCCGGATCGACCGCAGCCGCCCGCTGCGCTTCACCTTCAACGGCCAGAGCTACCAGGGCTTTGCCGGCGACACGCTCGCCTCGGCCTTGCTCGCCAACGGCGTCGATGTCGTCGGCCGCAGCTTCAAGTACTCCCGTGCCCGCGGCATCGTCGCCGCCGGCGCCGAGGAGCCGAATGCCGTCGTGCAGCTCGGCGCGACCGAAGCCGGGCAGGTGCCGAACGTCCGCGCCACGCAGCAGGCGCTGTATGGCGGGCTGGTTGCCGCAAGCACCAGCGGCTGGCCCAGCGTCGACAAGGACCTGATGAGCGTCGTGGGCAGCGTCGGCGGGCGTTTCATGCCGCCGGGCTTCTACTACAAGACCTTCATGTCGCCCGCGTCGATGTGGCCGAAGTACGAGAAGTACATCCGCAAGGCGGCGGGCCTCGGGCGCGTGCCTAAGGAAAACGACCCCGACATCTACGATCACATCAACCGCCACTGCGACGTGTTGGTGATCGGCGCCGGTCCGGCGGGCCTCGCTGCGGCGCTGGCTGCCGGACGTTCCGGCGCGCGCGTGATCCTGTGCGACGAGCAGGAAGAGATGGGCGGTTCGCTCCTCGATTCGCGTGAGCTCATCGACGGCCGTGCGGCTTCGGCCTGGGTCGCGTCCGTGCTCGCCGAACTCTCGAAGATGCCCGAAGTGCTGCTGCTGCCGCGCACGACCGCGAACGGCTATCACGACCACAACTTCGTGACGCTGCACGAGCGCCGCACCGAACACCTCGCGGATCTCGCGCCGAGCGTCAATGGCCGCCGTCAGGTGCGTGCCCGCATGCACCGTGTCCGCGCCGGCGAAGTGATCCTCGCGACGGGTACGCACGAGCGTCCGCTGGTCTTCTCGAACAACGACGTGCCGGGCAACCTGGTCGCGGGAGCGGTGTCGACCTACGTCCGCCGCTACGCCGTCGCCCCCGGCCGCCGCCTCGTGCTCGCGACCTCGAACGACCACGCCTACCGCGCCGCGCTGGATTGGCATGAAGCCGGCCGCGAAGTCGTCGCCATCGTCGATGCACGCGAGCATCCGGACGGCGATCTCGTCTCCGAGGCGCGTGCCCGCAATATCCGCATCATTACCGGCAGCGGCGTGATCGAGGCGCGCGGCACGAAGCGCGTCAGCGCCGCACTGGTCGCGCGCATCGACATCGGCGGCTTCCGTGTTACCGGCCGCATCGAGACGCTCACCTGCGACACGATCGCGAGCTCGGGCGGCTACAGCCCGGTCGTGCATCTCGCGGCGCATACGGGCGTTCGACCAGAGTGGCGCGACGACATCCTCGGCTTCGTCCCCGGCAAGGTGCCGGGCATGACCCCGGTGGGCGGCGTGCATGGCAAGGGCGCGCTCGCCGATGCGCTCGCCGACGGTGCGGCCGCTGGTGCCGCCGCTGCGCAGCGCACGGGCTTCCAGGTCGAAGTCCCGGCGCTGCCCAAGGTCGCGAAGGTCCGCGAAGGCAAGGCCGCGGCGCTCTACCAGGTGCCGCACGTGAAGCCCGCGATGCGCGCGCCCAAGCAGTTCGTCGATCCGCAGAACGACGTCACCGCGGCTGGCATCGAGCTCGCCACCCGCGAAGGCTTCGAGTCGATCGAGCACGTCAAGCGCTACACCGGCATGGGCTTCGGCACCGACCAGGGCAAGCTCGGCAACATCAACGGTATGGCGATTGCGGCACGCTGCCTCAAGCAGTCGATCCCCGAGACTGGCACCACGGTGTTCCGCCCGAACTACACGCCGATCACCTTCGGCGCGATCGCCGGCCGTCACTGCCGCGAATTCTTCGACCCGCGCCGTTACACCGCACTGCATGCGTGGCACGTCGAGCACGGCGCGAAGTTCGAGGAAGTCGGCCAGTGGATGCGTCCGTGGTATTTCCCGCGCGGCAACGAATCGATGCACGAAGCCGTGCAGCGCGAATGCCGCGCCGTGCGCGAGTCGGTCGGCATCCTCGACGCCTCGACGCTGGGCAAGATCGAGATCCAGGGCAAGGACGCGCGCGAGTTCCTCAACCGCCTCTACACCAACGCCTGGACCAAGCTCGACATCGGCAAGTGCCGCTACGGCCTGATGTGCAAGGACGACGGCATGGTGATGGACGACGGCGTCACGGCCTGCCTCGGCGAGAACCACTTCCACATGACGACCACGACGGGCGGCGCAGCGGCGGTGCTCGACTGGATGGAGTTGTGGCACCAGACCGAGTGGCCCGAGCTGGAGGTGTACTTCAACTCCGTGACCGACCACTGGGCGGCGATGGCGATCAACGGCCCGAATGCGAGGAAGCTGCTCGCCGAGCTCACCGACGACATCGACCTGTCGCGCGACAACTTCAAGTTCATGGACATGCGCGAAGGCACGGTTGCCGGCGTTCCCGCCCGCGTCTATCGCATCTCCTTCACCGGCGAGCTGTCGTACGAAATCAACGTGCAGGCCAACCACGCGATGCATGTGTGGAAGGCGCTCTTCGAGAAGGGCGAGAAGTACGGCCTGACCCCGTACGGAACGGAAACGATGCACGTGCTGCGCGCCGAGAAGGGCTTCATCATCGTCGGCCAGGAAACCGACGGCTCGATGACGCCGGAGGATCTGGGCATGCAGTGGTGCGTCGGCTACAAGAAGCCGTTCTCGTGGATCGGCCGCCGCGCGCTAACGCGCCCCGACACGAAGCGCGACGACCGCAAGCAGCTGGTCGGCCTGAAGCCGCTCGACCCGAAGCTCGTGCTCGACGAGGGCGCGCAGATCGTGCTCGAGAAGGAGATCCGCATCCCGATGCCGATGGTCGGACACGTCACGTCGAGCTACTACAGCCCGAATCTCGGCCACTCGTTCGCGCTGGCCGTCGTCAAGGGCGGAGCCAAGCGCATCGGCCAAACCGTTTATCTGCCGATGGCCGACGGCAAGGTCCACGCGGCCGAGATCGTCAGCCCCGTCTTCTACGACGCGGAAGGAGCACGTCAAAATGTCTGAGTTCGCACAAATGGATCTGAACCCGCGCGGCGCGGTGAAATCGGAGTCGCCCTTGGCGATGACGAGGGCGAACGTCGCATCGGCCAATTCGGCGCGTGACGCCGGCGTGGTCGTGCGCGAGAAGCCCTTCCTCGGGCACCTCGTGCTGCGCGGCAATGCCGCCGACGAGGCCTTCCGTGGCGGCGTCGAGCGCGTGCTGGGGCTTGCACTGCCGCTCGCCATGGGGCCCGTGTCCCGCGACGAGACGCGCGGGGTGAGCATCCAGTGGATGTCGCCCGACGAATGGCTGATCATCGTGCCGGCCGGCGTCGAGTTCGAAGCCGAAGCGGCGCTGCGTAGCGAGCTTACGGGCCACTACGCGGTGATGAACACAACCGGCGGCCAGACGGTGCTCGAACTCAGCGGGCCGTGCGTGCGCGAGCTGCTGATGAAATGCACGCCCTACGACGTGCATCCGCGTGCCTTCCCGGTCGGCAAGGGCATCACGAGCGTCTTCGCGAAGAGCTCGGCGGTGATCCGGCACGTGGAGGAAGGTCGCTGGGAGCTCGTGATCCGGCGCAGTTTCGCGGACTACCTGTACCGATGGATCCTCGATGCAGCCGAGGAGTTCGGCGTGTTCGTCGCGTCCGCCGAGGCGCAGTCGCAGGGCCGCACTTCGGCGCGCGGAGTCGAGGTCGCGACGAGCTGACCCACTGCGCGACGGAGTGGCGTCGGCTCTGCCTGCAGGCAGCCGGCGCCACTCCTCCGCGAGCACCGGCGGGTCGCACAAGCGCAGCCCCCCGTCGTGTGCAGACAAGCCTCGCCAGCATCGCTGACTTATCTTGAAGTCGCCTTCGGGGAGCCGGGATCGTGCAAATGCACCGCGGCCCGCGCCGCAGCCCCGGGTACCCGCATTCATCAAAGAATTGGCGCGCGCGGCGAGCCGGGGGAGACAAGCATGAACCAGATCTTTATCGAAGACATCCAGGCGGCGGCGCAGGTCGGCATCTATCCGCACGAGCTGACCGGATCCCAGCCGGTGTCGATCACCTTGCGCCTGGGCATCAGCGGTCGCGCCGCCCGCAGCGACCGCATCGAAGACACCATCGACTACGGCGAGCTCGTTGCGCGCCTGCGTGAGATCCTCGACCAGCGGCGCTTCGCGCTCCTCGAACATCTGGCCGATTCGCTCGCAGGCGTGATCTTCGACGAGTTTCGTCCGAGCTGGCTGACCCTGTCGGTGCACAAGCCCGACATCCTGGAGGGCGTCGGACGCGTCGGTGTGATGATCGAACGCAACTACGAAGAGCACGTCGCCCGAGCCGGCTTTCCGCTGCAACAAGCGGCTTAACCTGCGAGCACAGGGGGCAACCATGTGCCGACAGGACACCCGGAAACTGATGCATGCGATGAAGATGGCAGTCGGTTCGGACGACGCTCCCGTCATCGCCTTGCAGTTGCTGCGCCACAGCCTTGGGCTCGGTCATCGACGGCTGTCGGTGAAGCGCCTGGAGCACGCCGTCGATTGCGGCGCCGGGGTCACCCCGGATGACTTTCAGCGCTGCCTGGAACTCGCACTGGGCGTGAACGACCTGCGGGTCCACGAACGCATCGTGCAGCTCGGCCGGCGGCTGGAGGCCTCGCAGCACGCGCGCTGACGTCCCCAAACACTGCAATGTCGCGCAGGGACCAGTCGCCGGAGCCCGGGCGCAGTTAAATCGCTACAAGCCCTTCCGCTTTCGAGGACAGGGCGACGCCCACGCAAGGAGCCCGAGACCATGAATCCGAAGACGCTGAGCCACTGGCTCGCCCATATCGAACGCCTGCACCCCACCGTGATCGACATGGGGCTGGAACGTGTGCATGCGGTCAAGCGCGCGCTGGGCCTGGCGCCGAGCTTTCCGGTCATCATCGTCGGCGGCACCAACGGCAAGGGTTCGACCTGCGCGATGCTGGAGGCGATCCTTGCCGAAGCCGGCTACCGCGTCGGCTGCTACACGTCGCCGCACCTGCTGCGCTATCACGAGCGGGTGCGCATCGACCGTCGCGAGGCGAGCGACCGGGAACTGCGCGAGAGCTTCGCCGAAGTCGAGCGGGCGCGCGGCGATCTCGCGCTGACCTACTTCGAGTTCGGCACGCTCGCAGCGATGACGCTGTTCGTGCAGACGGGCGTCGACGTCGCCATCCTCGAAGTCGGCCTCGGTGGCCGGCTCGATGCGGTCAACGCCTTCGATGCCGATTGTTCTATCGTCACCAGCGTCGACATCGACCACGTCGCCTATCTCGGCAACACGCGGGAAGCGATCGGCTTCGAAAAGGCCGGCATCTTCCGTTGCGGCAAGCCGGCGATCTGCGTCGATGCCGCGCCGCCCAAGAGCCTTCGCGCCCACGCCGCATCGGTCGGCGCCGACCTGCGCGAGATCGGGCGCGACTTCGGCTACGACGCGCGGCGGCTCAATTGGCGCTTCCAGCGCCACGGCGCCGATCCGCTGGTGCTGCCCTATCCCCGCCTGCGGGGCGCCTTCCAGCTCTCCAATGCGAGCGCCGCCATGGCTGCCCTGGACGCACTGCACGAGCGCCTGCCGGTGCCCGAAGCCGCGATCCGCAGCGGGCTCCTCAACGCCAGCGTGGCCGGCCGCTTCCAGATCCTGCGCCACGCGCCGACCGTGATCGTCGACGTCGCCCACAATCCGCACGCCGCCGCGGCGCTCGCCCAGAATCTCGAGTCCTCGAACACCATCGGACGGACCACCGCCGTGTTCGCGATGCTCGCCGACAAGGACATCGAGTCCGTCATCGGCCTGCTCAAGGGCCGTATCGACACATGGCTCGTCGCGGACATCCACGAACCGCGCGGTGCGACCGCCGCCCATTTGACGCAAGCCTTGCGCGCCCAAGGCGTGGGGGGCCAGATCGACGAATTCGAGAACCCGGCGCTCGCCTACCGGCACGCACTCGCTCATGCGGACAGTGCGAACGACCGCATCGTCGTCTTCGGGTCCTTCCACACCGTCGCCGACGTGCTGCGCGAGGAGGCGACGTCTCCCGCGCGGCTCACCCGCCCGCAGCCCGCCGCTTCGCACGCCTGCGCCTGAGCGGCGTGGGCCGGAAGTCCCAACCCCGCAGGGCGCAAGTCCCGCGGGGCGTCCCCGCTTGCCTGCGGATCAGGCATTCGACGCCTGGCGTCGGCGCGACTTGACGAAGCCCACGACGGTGATCGCCAGCCAGGCGAGATGGGCGACGAGCGACGGCAGGTTGAAGTCGTGCATCAACGAATAGATGAGCGTGATCGGGCCGAGTACGTTGAGGGCGACGATCCGGCCATCATTCGGGTCGATACGCGTCAATTGGATCGCGAAATAGGCGATCTGGTAGCACGCGACGCCGAACAGGCCGACGATTTCGTGTGGGCTCATGGCTCTGCTTTCTTGTGAGGGTGAGAACTGCCGAATCGCGTTTTCGTGTAACGCGATGTGATGGTGCATAAGTGCGCCGCCGCACGCAGCCTTGCTCTGCGACCTGTTTCTTCCTAGTTGCGACAGCGCCTTTCAGCCCGCTTTTTGAATATCGATCCCGCAAACACCGTTTGGCGCATTTCCGCTTTTGGCGGTCGCAATTGGAAGCTGTTCCGAATCCCCGTCCTCCTACACTTTTTCCCGTCCGCAAGCCCGGCAGTCTGGCGGCAAGGGACGCAGGGTGAAGCAGCGCCGATGGTGGCGTACAGACTTATAGTGGGAGACACGATTGATGAAATCACATGCGCGCGTAGTTGTAATCGGCGGGGGTGTTGTCGGCGTCAGCACGCTGTACCACCTGACCAAGAAGGGCTGGTCCGACGTGGTGTTGCTCGAGCGCACCGAACTCACCGCGGGTTCGACCTGGCACGCGGCCGGCCTGCTGCCGCTCTTCAACATGAGCTACACGGTCGGCCAGATCCACAAGTACTCGGTCGACCTGTACAAGCGTCTGCCCGAGGAAACCGGCCAGGAGGTGAGCTTCCACGTCACCGGCAACCTGCGTCTGGCGACCAATCGCGACCGGATGGACGAGTACCTCAAGTACTGCGGCACCGCCAACACGATCGGCGTGCCCTTCGAGGTCATCAGCCCGTCGCAGATCAAGGAACTGTGGCCGCTGATCGACCTGGGCGACGGCGTCAATACCGACAAGGTCATCGGCGCCCTGTATCACCCGGACGACGGTCACATCGCTCCGGTCGACCTGACCATGGCGCTGCGCAAGGGCGCACGCATGGGCGGCGCCGAGATCTACGAGCAGACCGAGGTAACGGGCGTCCAGCAGCTCCCCTCGGGCGAATGGAAGATCACCACCAACAAGGGCGAGATCACCTGCGAGCACGTGGTCTGCGCCACCGGCAACTATGCACGCCAGATGGGCCGCATGTTCGGCATCAACGTGCCGGCGATCCCGGTCGAGCACCAGTACATCGTCTATGACGAGTCGCCGGAGCTGAAGGCCTATCGCGAAGCGGGCGGCAACGAGCTCGCCGTGCTGCGCGAATCCGACGCCCAGTACTACCTGCGCGAAGAGCGCAACGGCTGGATTCTCGGCCCCTACGAGAAGGGCGCGCCCGCGCGCTTCGCCGACGGCGTCCCGGGCTGGTTCGGCAAGAGCCTGTTCGAAGGCGATCTCGACCGTTTGCTGCCGCACGTCGAGGCGGCGATGAAGCGCGTGCCGGCCCTCGAGACCTGCGGTATCAAGACCATCGTCAATGGCCCGATCTCCTACACGCCGGACGGCAACCCGCTGATCGGCCCGGCCTTCGGCAAGCGCAACCTGTGGCTCAACGAAGGCCACAGCTTCGGCGTGACCGCCGCGGGCGGCTCGGGTTGGCAGCTCGCCGAGTGGATCGTCGAAGGCGAGCCCGGCATCGACATGCTGGCCGTCGACCCGCGCCGCTACGGCGCTTACACCAGCAAGCGCTACACGGTCGCGAAGAACGAGGAAACCTACCGCAACGTGTTCACAGTCCATTTCCCGGACGAGGAACGCGAGGACGGCCGTCCGCTCAAGACCAGCCCGGTGTACGACAAGCTCGACCGCATGGGCGCCGTGTGGGGTCAGCGTTACGGCTGGGAGCGCGCCAACTGGTACGCCCCTGAAGGTGTCGAGCGCCACGACAAGTGGAGCTTCCGCCGCACCAATTACTTCGAGCACGTCGGCAACGAGTGCCGCCTCATGCGCGACAAGGTCGGCATCATCGATCTGACGGCCTTCACCAAGCACGAAGTCTGCGGTGCCGGGGCCGAAGCGTGGCTCGACTCGCTGGTCGCCAACAAGGTGCCGAGCAAGATCGGCCGCATCGCCCTGTGCCATGCGCTGACCAAGCGCGGCGGCATCCACGCCGAGTTCACGATCACCAAGATCGCCGACAACCACTACTACGTCGTCAGTGCCGGTGCGGCAGAGCGCATCGACTCCGACTTCCTGCAGAAGAACCTGCCGGCCGACGGCTCGGTGACCCTGCGCAACATCACCGGCAGCCGCGGTTGCTTCGTGCTGGCGGGACCGAACTCGCGCGACGTGCTGAAGAAGCTCACCGACTCGCCGCTCGACAACAAGAGCTTCCCGTGGCTCACCAGCCAGGTGATCGAAGTGGGCATGGCGACCGACGTCTATGCCCTGCGGGTGAACTTCGTCGGCGAACTCGGCTGGGAGCTGCACTTCCCGATCGAGTATGCGCACCACATCTTCGACCAGCTCTTCGCCGCAGGCCGCGAGTTCGGCATCGGCATGGTCGGCATCCGGGCGATGGAGTCGCTGCGTGTCGAGAAGTCCTATCGCATGTGGGGCACCGACCTGACCCGCGACAACACGCCGTTCGAAGCGAGCCTCGACCGATTCGTGCGCATGGACAAGGGTGACTTCATCGGCCGCGCCGCGCTCGAACAGCAGCTCGCCGCGGGGGTGCCGAACCGCTTCGTGACGCTGGAAGTGCAGGGCGTGGTCGATGCCGATCCGCTCGGCAACGAGCCGCTCTTCAATGCCAAGGGTGCGGTGGTCGGCCGCGCGACGGCGGGCTACTACGGCCACGTGACCGGCAAGAGCATTGCGCTTGCCTACGTGAAGCCGGAATACGCCGAGGTCGGCACCCAGCTCGAGATCCAGATCCTGGGCGAGCGCAAGCGCGCCGTGGTGGTGCCCGAGTCGCCCTACGACCCGGAGAACCGCAAGCTGCGCGCCGACGCCGCTGCCTAAGCGCCCTGACCCTGACAGAGCGAGAGTGAGGAGACCATGAAGATATTCGCAGCAGTAAAGCGCGTCGTCGACTTCAACGTCAGCGTGCGCGTCAAGGCGGACGGCACCGGAGTCGACACCGCCAATCTCAAGATGTCGATGAACCCCTTCGACGAGATCGCCGTCGAGGCGGCGGTCAAGCTCAAGGAAGACGGCAAGGCGTCCGAAGTGATCGCGGTGTCGGTGGGCCCCGACAAGGCCCAGGACACCCTGCGCACGGCGCTCGCGATGGGCGCAGATCGCGCCATCCTGGTGCAGACCGACGGCGAGACCGAGCCGCTCGCGGTGGCCAAGGCGCTCAAGGCCCTGGTCGACCGTGAAGGCCCCGAGCTCGTCTTCGTCGGCAAGCAGGCGATCGACGACGACTGCAATCAGACCGGGCAGATGCTCGCTTCGCTCCTCGACTGGGCGCAGGGCACTTTCGTGTCCGGTCTGGAGCTGGACGGTGGCGGTGCCGCCATCACGCGCGAGGTGGACGGCGGCCTCGAGCGCGCGAAGGTCCGCCTGCCGGCGGTGCTGACGGTCGACCTGCGCCTCAACCAGCCGCGCTACCCGGGGCTGCCGGCTATCATGAAAGCAAAGAAGAAGCCGCTCGACGTCGTCACGGCTGATTCGCTCGGCGTCGATCTCTCGCCGCGCTTGGCCACCCTCAAGGTGGTTGAACCGCCCAAGCGCCATGCCGGCGTGAAGCTGTCCTCGGCCGCCGAACTCGCGGCCAAGTTGAAAGATCTGGTGGAGGCCGCATAAATGAGCATCCTCGTACTTGCCGAACACGACAACACCCAACTCAAGTCGGCGACGCTGAACGCAGTCACCGCCGCAGTGCAGATCGGAGGCGAGGTCCACGTGCTCGTCGCCGGGTCCGGCTGCGGCGCGGCGGGCGAAGCGGCGGCCAAAGTCGTGGGCGTGTCCAAGGTGCTGGTCGCAGACGATCCCTCGCTTGCCCATCAGCTCGCGGAAAACCTCGCGCCGGTGATCGCCTCGGCGGTCAAGGCCGGCGGCTACAGCCACCTGCTTGCGCCGGCCTGCAGCGTGGCCAAGGCGGTCATGCCGCGTGTGGCGGCGCGCCTCGACGTGATGCAGATCTCCGAGATCAGCGCGGTCTTCGACGCATCGACCTTCGAGCGGCCGATCTACGCCGGCAATGCGCTGGCGACGGTGCAGTCGCGCGATCCCATCAAGGTGGTGACGGTGCGCACGACCAAGTTCGCTC
>NZ_DATFAO010000069.1:0-4316 GCF_035254505.1 Aromatoleum sp.
TCTCGGCGATGCGCAGCATGCAGATCGAGTCCTTGCCGCCGGAGAAGAGCAGCACGGGGTTCGCGCACTGGCCGGCGACCTCGCGCATGATGTGGATGGCCTCGGCTTCCAGCCAGTCGAGGTGGGACAGGGTTTGTCGGGTCAGCGTGGACATGGTTGCTTCTTGATGTTGGGGATTCGGTGCTTGGGCGCCGCGTCGTCGCGGCGCCCCGGGCTCAGCCCTTCTTGACGTGCAGCCCGCACTCCTTGGAGGTCGGGTCTTCCCACCACCAGCGGCCGGCGCGGACGTCTTCGCCGACGGCGATGGCGCGGGTGCAGGGCGCACAGCCGATGCTGGGATAGAACTGGTCGTGCAGCGCGTTGTACGGCGTCTCGTGCATGCGGATGTAGGCCCAGACCTCGGTCTCGGTCCAGTCCGACAGCGGATTGAACTTCACGAGCTGGTTGCCCTCGTCGAACTCGCGCGTCGGCAGCCCGACGCGGGTCGCGGCTTGGGCGGCGCGCAGGCCGGTGATCCAGGCTTTCTTGCCGGCGAGCGCGCGCTGCAGCGGCTCGACCTTGCGCATGTGGCAGCACGCCTTGCGCATCTCGATCGACTCGTAGAAGGCGTTGATGCCATGCGTGCGGACGTAGTTCTCGACCGCGTCCGACTTCGGGAAGAACACCTTCAGCTTCGTGTCGTAGTGCTGCTCGACCTCGCCCATCAGGGTGTAGGTCTCGGCGGGAAGCCGCCCGGTGTCGAGCGAGAAGACTTCGATCGGCAGCTTTTCGCGCAGGATCAGGTCGGTGAGGACCATATCCTCGGCGCCGAAGCTGTTGGCGAAGGTGATCTCGCCCGCGGCGCCGAATTCGGCGACTGCGGCGCGCAGCAGTTCGAGCGCCGCGTCGGTCTTCGCGCTGACGATCTCGACGAGGTCGGGCGTCAGCTCCGGATGCGTGGCCGGGTTCTTTGCGGCCGGACGCAGCATCGAGACGGCACCGCTCATGCCTTAGCTCCGGCCCGCGCAACGCGGCGGAACAGCGGCTGCGGGTGCGTCGCCGAGGCTTGGTAGGGTTGCGTGAAGTCGGCGATGCTCGCGACCGCGGCCTCGAGTTGCCCGTCGGTGTAGCGGTCCGCGCGCGGTTGCAGCGCGTCGAAGCCGCTGCGCGTCATGTAGTTGAACTGGTCGCGCAGCACGTCGCCGATCGCCCGCAGCTCACCGGTGTAGCCATAGCGTGTGCGCAGCAGCGTGGCGGTCGAGTAGCCGCGTCCGTCGGTGAACTTGGGGAAGTCCACCGCGATAACGGACAGACGGGCGAGATCGTCGGCGATGTCCTCCGGGCCTTCGCCGGCGGCGAACCATACGCCCAGTACGCCGCGCTCCGCACGAGGCGCGAGTTCGTCGCGGCGCTGCTGCCACACGGCGAGCGGAACGAGCGTGCGCCCGGCGGGCAGGGCCACGTCCGCGGCAGCCTCGCCCTCGGCGAGCGAGACGATCTGCCAGTCGTCCGAGACAATCCGGCCATTCTTGATCAGCTTAGGCATTCGCCACCTTCCTTTGCGTCAGTTGTTCGCTGCCATAGACCCGCTGCTTGAACGGGTCGATGCCAAGGCGGTGCACCGTGTCGACGAAGCGCTCGTCGGGGTGCCGGAGTTCGATGTAAGTTTCGATGAGTTTTTCGACCACGTCGGCCATCTGCGCGCGCGCGAACGAGGGGCCGATGACCTTGCCGAGGGCGGTCGAGTTGCCTTGTTCGCCGCCGATCGAGACCTGGTACCACTCCTCGCCGTTCTTATCGACGCCGAGCACGCCGATGTGGCCCACGTGATGGTGACCGCAGGAGTTCATGCAGCCCGAGATGTTGATTTCGATCTCGCCGATGTCGTACAGGTAGTCGAGGTCGTCGAAACGCTCCTGGATCGCTTGCGCGATCGGGATCGACTTGGCGTTCGCAAGGCTGCAGAAGTCGCCGCCGGGGCAGCAGATGATGTCGGTCAGCAGGCCGATATTCGGCGTCGCGAGGCCCGCGTCGCGCGCGAGCTGCCATAGCGGGTACAGGTCCGACAGCTTCACGTCGGCCAGCACGACGTTCTGCTCGTGGGTCATGCGCGCTTCGCCGAAGCTGAAGCGGTCCGCCCAGTCGGCGACGAGATCCATCTGCTCCGCGCTGATGTCGCCCGGAGCGATGCCGGTCTTCTTCAGCGACAGCGTCACGGAAGCGTACCCGGGCTTCTTGTGCGCGCGGACGTTGCGCTTGACCCAGGCGGCGAAGGCGAGATTTTCGACGATGTGATGATGATGCGGCTTGTCGTCGGCCGGCAGGTCTTCGTACTGCGGATCGACAAAGTACGCCGAGACGCGCTCGACTTCGGCCTCGGTCAGCGTATTCGGGCCATCCTTCGCGTGCGCCCATTCCTCGCGCACCTGCCAGCGGAATTCCTCGACGCCGAGCGCCTTCACGAGGATCTTGATGCGCGCCTTCCAGACGTTGTCGCGCCGGCCGTAGCGGTTATAGACGCGCAGGATCGCTTCGCAGTAGGTGATCAGATGCTGCCACGGCACGAAGCTTTCGATCTCTTCGCCGAGAATGGGCGTGCGGCCCAGGCCGCCGCCCACCAGCACGCGGAAGCCGATATTGCCTTCGGCATCGCGCTTCAAGTCGAGGCCGATGTCGTAGACGCGCAGTACGACGCGATCTTCGGTTGCCGCGTTGAGCGCGATCTTGAACTTGCGCGGCAAGTAGGCGAACTCGGGGTTGTAGGTGGCCCATTGACGCAGGATCTCCGCCCACGGACGCGGATCGACGATCTCGTCGGCTGCGACCCCCGCGAACGCGTCCGCGGTGATGTTGCGGATGTCGTTGCCCGAGGTCTGGTTCGCGTGCATCTGCACGGTCGCGAGTTCGGCGAGCATGTCGGGGATGACTTCCAGCGGCGACCAGTTGAACTGGACGTTGGTACGCGTGGTGAAGTGTGCGTAGCCGCGGTCGTAGGTGCGCGCGAGGTGGGCGAGCTTGCGCAACTGGCGGCTCGCGAGATGGCCGTAGGGCACCGAGATCCGGAACATCGGCGCGTGACGCTGGATGTAGAGGCCGTTTTGCAGGCGAACGGGACGGAACTCGTCGTCGGTCAGCTCGCCGGCGAGATGGCGTCGCATCTGGTCGCGGAACTGTGCAACGCGCTCGTCGAGGAGTTGCTGGTCATATTCGTCGTATCGGTACATCTCGTCTCTCTCGTTGAATCCGGAAGGTGTGCCGGCGGGAAATCAGTGGGTGATGAGCTTGGCGCCTACGAGCACCAGCATCGTGGCAAGGATCGGACGCAGGATCCGATCCGGCAGTTTGGTGGAAATATGGCTGCCGACCCAGATGCCGGGCAGCGAGCCGGTGATCAGGCTGCCGAGCAGGAACCAGTCGACGCTGCCGAGGATCCAGTGGCCGACGCCGGCAACCAGCGTCAGCGGCACGGCGTGGGCGATGTCGGAGCCGACGATGCGCAGCGCCGGCAGGCCGGGATAGAGGAAGAACAGCGCGGTGACGCCGAGCGCGCCAGCGCCGACCGAGGAAATCGACACCAGTACGCCGAGCACGGCGCCGGTGAGGACGGTCAGTGCAGCAATACGTCTCGGGTTCGCCTCACCGCCAAAACGTTTGACGGCGTAGCCCTGAATCTGCTTGCGAAAAATCAGAGCGACGGCGGTCAGCAGCAGTGCGAAACCGAGCGCGACCTTGATGAGGCTGGCGGCGCCTTCGATGCCACCCGGGGCGAACTTGCCCACCAGGATCAGTGTCAGGGTCGCGGCCGGGAGGCTGCCGGTGGCGAGGCGGCGGGTGATCCTCCAGTCCACGCTGCCTTTAAGGCCATGGGCGAGCGTCCCGCCGGTCTTGGTGATGGCGGCGTAGAGGAGGTCCGTGCCGACGGCGACCGACGGGTGGATGCCGAACAGCAGCACCAGCAGCGGCGTCATCAGCGAGCCGCCGCCGACGCCAGTCACGCCGACGATCGCGCCGACCACGAAACCGAAAGCGTGTACGCGAGCTGCACCTGATCGACCGCGTCAGCGGACCATGCCCGCGGCGACCGTGCCGTTCGTCGTCTCGTCGATCAGGATGAAGCTGCCGATCGCGTGGTTCGCGTCGTAGCGGTCCGGAAACACCGGCTGCGCGAGCGTGAGCGCGACGCGGCCGATGTCGTTCATCGCGAGCGTGGCGGGAGCCGGCTCCGCCTGCTGCGTGGCGACGTTCCACAGGTGATCGATGCGCGCGATCTTCGCGCGCACTTCGCGCGTCGTGTGCCGCAGCACGTACGGGCGGCGCGCGTCGAGCGGCGTCTCGGC
>NZ_DATFAO010000070.1:0-5421 GCF_035254505.1 Aromatoleum sp.
GCGAAGCTCGGAGCCGAAGTCCACGTGCTGGTGGCCGGCGCGAACTGCGGCGCTGCCGCGGCCGAGGCCGCGAAGATCGCCGGCGTCGCCAAGGTGCGCGTCGCCGACGCCGCCCACTACGAAGGCCAGACCGCCGAGAACGTTGCGGCGCTCGTCGTCGCGAATGCCGCGGGCTACAGCCACATCCTCGCCCCCGCGACCGCCAACGGCAAGAACGTCGCTCCGCGCGTCGCAGCCCTGCTGGATGTCGCGCAGGTCACCGACATCGTTGCAGTGGAATCGGCTGACACCTTCGTGCGCCCGATCTATGCGGGCAACGCGATGGCGACGGTGAAGTCGGCCGACGCGGTGAAGGTGCTGACGGTGCGGACGACCGCCTTCGAAGCGGCCGGGCAGGGTGGTGCCGCGGCAGTCGAAGCTGTCGCTGCTGGCCCCGATCTGGGCCTCACGACCCTCAAGGGCCGCGAACTCACGAAGAGCGCCCGCCCCGAGCTCGGCGCCGCCAAGATCATCGTCTCCGGCGGCCGAGGCCTCGGCAGCGGCGAGAACTACCACCAGCTGCTCGAGCCCCTCGCCGATGCCCTCGGCGCGGCCCTCGGTGCTTCGCGCGCCGCGGTCGACGCGGGCTACGTGCCGAACGACTATCAAGTCGGCCAGACCGGCAAGATCGTCGCGCCGCAGCTCTACATCGCGGTCGGCATCTCCGGTGCGATCCAGCATCTGGCGGGGATGAAGGACTCCAAGGTGATCGTCGCGATCAACAAGGATCCCGAAGCGCCGATTTTCCAGGTAGCCGACTACGGTCTCGTGGGTGACCTCTTCGAAGTCGTACCGGAGCTGGCCAAGGCAGTCGCCTGACCGTTTCACAAGAACGATAACAAGCCGCAACAGGACTGCGCCGATCGGGCGCAGTCCTTTATAAAACAGGTATCGGGAGAAAGAACACATGAGTCAATACACTGCACCCATCCGTGACATGCAGTTCGTGATGCGCGAACTCGCAGGTCTGGACGAAGTTGCGCAGCTGCCTGGTTGCGAGGAAGTGTCGCCGGATCTGGTCGACGCGATTCTCGACGAAGCCAACAAGTTCGCCAGCGGCGTCCTCGCTCCTCTGAATCGGTCTGGCGACCAGGAGGGGGCACGGTGGGAAGAAGGCAAGGTCTTTACGGCAACCGGATGGAAAGATGCCTATCGCCAGTTCACCGAAGCCGGCTGGACGGCACTTGCCTGCGAACCCGAATTCGGCGGCCAGGGCCTGCCGAAGCTGGTTGCCACTGCAGTGATGGAAATGTGGAAGTCGGCCAACATGGCGTTCTCGCTGTGCCCGATGCTGACGAACGGCGCGATCGAAGCGATCACGCTGACCGGTACCGACGAACAGAAAGCCACTTATCTGCCGAAGATGATCAGCGGCGAGTGGACCGGCACGATGAACCTCACCGAACCGCAGGCTGGTTCGGATCTCGCTGCCGTCCGCACCCGCGCTGAACCGCAAGGCGACGGCACGTACAAGATCTTCGGCCAGAAGATCTTCATCACCTATGGTGAACACGACCTCACCGACAACATCATCCACCTCGTCCTCGCGCGTCTGCCGGACGCGCCGGAAGGCGTGAAGGGCATTTCGCTCTTCGTGGTGCCGAAGTTCATGGTCAACGCGGACGGCACGCCGGGTGCCCGCAACGACGTCCATTGCGTGTCGATCGAGCACAAGCTCGGCATCCACGCGAGCCCGACCTGTGTCCTGGCCTTCGGCGACAAGGGCGGCGCCATCGGCACGCTCGTCGGCGAGGCGAACCGCGGTCTCGAATACATGTTCATCATGATGAACGAAGCCCGCTTCGCGGTCGGCATGGAAGGCCTGGCGCTATCCGAGCGCGCCTACCAGCACGCGCTGGGCTATGCGAAGGATCGCGTGCAGGGCACCGAAGTCGGCGTCCGCGGTGGTCCGAAGGTTTCGATCATCCATCACCCCGACGTCCGCCGCATGCTGATGTCGATGAAGTCGCAGACGGAGGCGATGCGCGCGGTGGCCTATGTGGTCGGTGCTGCGACCGACGTCGCCCACGCGCATCCCGACAGTGCGGTGCGTGCGCAGAAGCAGGCTTTCGTCGATCTGATGATCCCGGTCGTCAAGGGCTGGCTCACCGAAAATTCGATCGAGGTCAGCTCGACCGGCGTGCAGGTTCACGGCGGCATGGGCTTCATCGAGGAGACCGGCGCGGCTCAGCATTTCCGTGATTCGCGTATCACGACCATCTACGAAGGCACGACCGCGATCCAGGCAAACGACCTGATCGGCCGCAAGATCGCCCGCGAAGGCGGCGCCACCGTGAAGGCCGTGATCGGCGAAATGCGCCGCGTAACGGCCAAACTGGCGGAAGAATCTTCGGATTCCTTCATTGCGATGCGTAAATCCCTGGAGGCAGGCATCGCCGCGCTCGAATCGGCAGTCGAGTACATCCTCGCAACTTACGGCAAGGACGTGAAGGCCGCATCGGTGGGTTCTGTGCCCTTCCTGAAGCTGTTTGGCATCGTGGCCGGCGGTTGGCAGATGGCCCGTGCGGCCTTGATTGCGCAGGCACGCCTGGCGGAAAATGCGGATGGCGCTGACTTCTACCGGACTAAGATCGTCACGGCGCGCTTCTACGCCGACCACATCCTGCCGCAGGCTCAAGGACTGGCTTACACGGTGGCCAACGGTGCGCTGAGCGCATTGGAACTCACCGAAGATCAGTTCTGAGGCCGGAGAGGGGAGGGAGGACTCTCCCTCCCTTCAGCCGATAAAAAAGCCAGCTCGCTTACGCGGCTGGCTTTTTTTACAGCGGTGGAACCGCTTACTCGACCTTCGCCTTAGCGCGCAGGTCCACGATGTGCTTCTCGATCTTCTGCTGCTGCAGACGCTGTTCGAGCTGCGGCTTCACCGTGGCGAAATCCGGGGCCTTGAGGTCGCGGACGTCGTCCAGCTGGATGACGTGGTAGCCGAACTCGCTCTTGACCGGGGTCGCGCTGTACTGTCCCTTCTCGAGCTTGACCAGCGCTTCGGCGAACGGCTTCACGAACATGCCGGGGTTGCTCCAGCCGAGGTCGCCGCCATTGTCCTTCGAGCCGGGATCCTTCGACTGCTTGGCGAGGGTCTCAAACTTCTCGCCGGCGCGCAGTTTGGTGATGATGGCCTTGGCTTCGTCTTCGGTTTCCACCAGTACGTGGCGGGGCTTGTATTCCTTGGAGCCCATCTGGCCCTTGATGGTCTCGTATTCCTTCTTCAGGTCGGCTTCCGAAACCGGATTGGCCTTCACGTAATCCTGAATGTAGGCACGGAGCAGCACGGCCTGGCGGGCGAGGTCCATCTGGGCCTGGATTTCCGGCTTCTTGTCGATGCCCTTCTTCGCCGCTTCCTGGGCGAGCACTTCACGACGGATCAATTCTTCGCGCACAGCGTCGTGCAGTTGGGGGCTGTCCGGCGCCCCTTGCGAGCGCTGTTCGTTCAACATCACGTCGGCGCGAGTGGCGGGAATTGCGGTGCCGTTGACCTTGGCAGCCGGCGCCGGCGCAGCGACGGCTGCATGGGCGATCAGACCGGCGATCAGGCCGAAAGCGAGACGGCTGGGAAAACGTTTCATCAAAGTTCCTTTCGGGTAGGTTGAGAGTTGGCCTCTTCGGCCGTCAGTGCACCATCGATTGCCAGGGCATGAACGCTTGTGCGCATCAAGTCGCCCAGCGCGTCGTAGATCATCCGCTGCCGGGCAACCTTGGTCTTGCCCGCGAAGCGATCAGAAACAACGGTCACGCGGTAGTGGCCGCCGCTGCGCGCCCCCGCATGGCCGGCGTGAAGGTGGCTGTCGTCGCCGATGTCTACCGACAGCGGCTCGAGCGCCGCGAGGCGCGTCCGGATCTCGTCGATCACGCTCATGGCAGCACTTTCTTGAACGGGCGCACGCTGGTGCGGGCGAAAACAGCGTCACGGACGTACGGGTCAGCCGCGAGCCAGGCCTCCGCTTCTGTCTGCGACGAAAACTCCGCAACGACGAGGCTGCCGGCGAATCCTGCCGGGCCGGGGTCGGGCGAGTCGATCGCGGGCATCGGTCCTGCGATCAGAAGGCGCCCTTCGTCACTGAGCGCCTGGAGCCGGGCGAGATGTGCGGGACGTGCTGCCATGCGCTTGTCGAGCGAACCGGGGCTGTCTTCCCCGATCATTGCGTAAAACATCAGGTTGTTTCCTCGTTCATGTGTCTGGAAAGGTAGAAACCCTGGAGGATCACGAACAGCAGCATCAGCCCGGTGCCGCCGAACAGCTTGAAGTTGACCCAGGTCTCTTCGGAAAAGTTATACGCGACATACAGGTTCAGCCCGCCCATGCAGGCGAAGAAGGCCGCCCAGGCGAAATTGAGACGCGGCCAGACTGGCTCGGGCAGGCGCACTTGCGCTTCGAGCATCTTCCGAATGAGATTGCGTCCCAGAACGAGGTCGGAAATCAGCAGGGTGCCGGAGAACAGCCAGTAGAGCGCAGTCGGCTTCCACTTGATGAAGGTCGGGTTATGGAAGAAGAGGGTTGCGCCCCCGAATACCGTAATGATCGCGAGGCTCACCCACAGCATTGCATCGACCTTTCGGTGACGCATCCACACCCACGCGATCTGCGCGAACGTCGCGACGATGGCGACGGCCGTGGCAATGAGGATGGGTGCCTGGGAGGCTTCGATGCCGCTGCCGAGCCAGCGGGATGCGAGTTCGAAGGCTGTTGCCTGACTGCTGCCTGCAACCTTGTATGCACCGAAGAATAGGATGACGGGAAGCAGATCGAAAAGAATCTTCATGCGGAAACATTATATCGGGTCGTTGTACCGACCGGTTCAGGCTTCGCCCAAATCGCTGTCGGCTCCGAGCATTCTAGCCCGGCCGGCGCGTTTCCCATCAAGGGGAAGATGCAGAATTGCCCGCAAGCCGCCGCCTTCCCGCCCGGCGAGTTCCAACACGCCGTGGTGCGAAGCGATGATGCGCTCGACGATCGCCAGCCCGAGGCCCGCGCCCTTGGTGTTCGAACGGGCGTTTTCGAGGCGGGTAAAGGGGTGTCGCATCCGTTCGCGCTCCCCTTCGGGAATGCCCGGCCCGCGATCGGCGACTTCGACGAGAACCTCATGCTCCCGTCGATCGAGCGTGATGGTGATGGGCTTGTCTTCCCCTGCGTAGCGCACGGCGTTGTCGATGAGGTTCAGTACGGCCCGGCGCAGGGGCAGTGGTCGCACAAGGTGGACAAGGCTTTTCGGCACGTCGAGCGCGATGTTGATGCCGCGGAGCCGATAGGGCTGTGCGATGTCCTGCAGCATCGCGGCGATGTCCGTGGCCTGCATCGGCTCCTGCGGCTCGCCGCGTCCGAAATCGAGAAACTGCCCGATGATCCGGTCCATTTCCTCGACGTCC
>NZ_DATFAO010000071.1:0-52103 GCF_035254505.1 Aromatoleum sp.
CCATCCCGAACAGGACCGTGAAACAGGACCGCGCCGATGATAGTGCCTCTCGTGGGTGCGAAAGTAGGTCATCGTCAGACTACCTCATCCCAAAAAAGCCGCCGACCTCACACAGATCGGCGGCTTTTTTACGTCTACGGCCCGTCACACTGATAGAATCCGGCGCTTCCCTTTCGTAAGGCCTCGGAACGACGGACGAGGCGACCCATTGCCGATGCCTTTGACTGCACAAGCGCAATCTCTGCTTGACATGGTGTACCGCGTCGGCGCGCCACGTTTCCACGAGTTGTCCGTCCCCCAGGCCCGGCACTCATTCGAGAAACTGCAGTTCGCGTTCGGCGGGGAGCGGGTCGCCGTGTCATCGGTCGTGGATGTGCCGATGCGGCTGACGGATAGCGGCGATGTATTACTCGGACGGTCATATCGTCCACTCGGCGTGAACCCGCTTGACGTCTTGCCGCTTGTCATCTACCTGCACGGCGGGGGCTGGTGCATCGGAGATGTAGCGAGTTATGACGGTTTTTGCCGCAGACTCGCGAATGCGTCGGGCTGTAGCGTGTTGTCTGTCGACTACCGCCTGGCGCCCGAGCATTCCTTTCCGGCTGCGGTGCATGACTCGATGGCGGCTCTGGAATGGGCGCAGGAGAACCATGGTCTGCTCGAAATCGATCCGGGAAGGATCTCTCTGGCGGGCGACAGTGCCGGCGGAAATCTGGCGCTGGTCGCGGCGCTGGAGGCGCGCGATCGCGGCTTGGATTCCGTGAGAGAGCTAGTACTCATTTACCCGTCGACGCAAATTCACAGTGATCGTCCGTCGCGAGAGCGATTCAGCGACGGTTATTTTCTGGACCGGGAGAGCCTTGAGTGGTTCTTCGCTCGTTATCTGCCTCAAGGTGATGCGCTTGACTGGCGCACTTCCCCGTTCCTGGCCGATTCGTTGGCAGGGCTGCCTCCGATTCTTCTCCTGATGGCCGAGTATGATCCGTTGGTGGACGACTGTCTCGCATTCGCTGCGAGGGTGGAGCGCGAGGGCGGCGCCGTCGATCGAGTAACGTTCGACGGCGTCGTGCATGGATTTGTGACGCTTCCTAAGCTATTTCCCGAAGCTAGTGCGGCGATCGATGTCATAGCAGAGCGGCTTCGGCGACTGTAGGAGGCGTCGGAAAGACAATCATCGGTTCTGCTGGCGCCAGCCTGATGGAGGATCTATATCGGTTTGTGACAAGGCTCCGTTCCGTGATCTGTTTAACAATGACGTCATGGTTTTCGGGATAGAGTTTGATTCAACTCTAATTGCGCCCAGACCCGCCGTGACGCGTTGCTGCCTTGTCGATGGCGCAGGTCCTACGGCTTCCGCTCGGGAGTGCGTGCCATGCTCAAGGTTTTCGGTCAGTATTTTCCGTCCGGCGCGCTGCATCAGGTCGCATTCGATGCTCTGATCCTCTTCGTGGCCGTGGTGTTTGCGGTGCTGGTCGAAACACATGGCGCCGATGCGGATTGGCGCATGGTTGCGCCTTCCGCGATTACCTTTACGATCTTCATGATCTTCCTGAATTCGGCCCTCGGGTTCTATCGGGTGACTCCGGTCGGTCTGTCGGGCAGGGCCGTCGTTGCGCGCTTGGCTGTCTCCTTGCTCGTAAGCATCCCTTTGGCCTGGGGCGTGTTCTCGATTCTTCCGTGGGACTATTTTGCATCCGAGGCGCTTCAGTTCTCGGTCGTGTTGCTCGTGGTCGTTGTGCTGCTGATGCGGGGCGTCGTCAGTCGTCATGAATCGAGATCGGTCTTTGCTCCGAGGGTCTTGGTGATCGGCACAGGACCGGAAGCGGTGGAAGTGCAGCGCTCGCTGGGATCTTCCGGTCGTTCGGGAATGGAGATTGTCGGCTTCTACGCGCCGGGCGGCGAGGATTGCCGCGTGGTGAGCGCCGGTCGGGTGATCGAAAACGGCATGGGCTTGTTGGAGGCTGTGCGGGATGCACGGGTCAACGACATCATCGTCGCTGTTCGCGAGCGGAGGGGGGGCGTTCTCCCGATCCGGGAGTTGCTCGACTGCAAGTTGCGCGGCGTGCGTGTAATGGATCTTTCGTCGTTTTTCGAGCGTGTGCAGGGGAAGGTCAGGATCGATTCGTTGAAGGCCAGCTGGTTGATCTACGGAGACGGCTTTCGGCAGAGTCCGATGCGCACATTCACGAAGCGTTGCTTCGATCTCGCTGCGGCGTTTCTTTTGTTGTTGCCGGCTTTGCCGATCATGGCAGTGACGTCGATTTTGATCTTGCTGGAAGATGGCGGACCGGTGTTCTACCGACAGGAACGGGTCGGGCGGGCGGGACGCATCTTCAGGGTGGTCAAGTTTCGGAGCATGCGGCGGGATGCCGAAAGCGATGGGAAGCCGCGTTGGGCAACGAGCCACGACGACCGGGTGACTCGCGTAGGACGAATCCTTCGGCGCTTGAGGATCGATGAGTTGCCCCAGCTTTTCAACGTCATTTCGGGTGAAATGAGTCTTGTCGGCCCCCGTCCGGAGCGGCCGTACTTCGTGGATCAGTTGTCGCATCAGGTGCCCTTCTATGCCGTGCGACATAGCGTCAAGCCCGGAGTGACGGGTTGGGCCCAGGTTCGGTACCAGTATGGTGCTTCTATCGATGAGGCGATCGAGAAGCTTCAATACGATCTCTATTACGTGAAGAACCATACGTTAGTGTTGGACACCCTGGTCTTGTTCGAGACCGTCAGAGTCGTGCTGACCGGAGAGGGGGCGCACTAACAGCCGCCCTTGATGGTCAGTCGCCGCATTTGAAGTAACGGAGTCTGGTGTGACTGTTGCCATCGTGGCCTATGGAATGGCGGCCGGTGCCTTTGCTCTCCTGGCTATTCAGCTAATGCGTGGATGGCGGGGGGGCCTTCCCGCGGGATTGCTGCTGGCAGCAGTGATAGCAAGCGGGGTGTGGGCGACGGTCAATACCGCCTTTTCTTATTTTCGCATCGACTGGATCGGGCAACTGGCATGGGTTCTGGATGTCATGCGGCAAGCGTGCTGGCTCGGGTTCATGGTGGTCTTGTTGCAGCCGCTCGGTGGCCGGAAGAGCAGCTGGCCGGTGATCGGTGCGATGCTTATTGTGGTCGCCGAATGCACGAGTATCGTTTCGGCCGGGTTCGGGCTCACGTTCGGCGAATTCGGCAATGGGCTGCGGCTCGCGAGCTTCCTTGCGGGTGCTGTGTTCGGGCTGGTGCTGGTGGAACAGGTGTACCGGGGAACGCCGGGCGAGTTTCGTTGGGGGCTCAAGCCGCTTTGCCTGGCGGTTGGGGCAACGAATGTCTTCGAGTTGTATTTCTTTGCCGACGGGTTGTTGTTCGGGCGTCTGGACGTGGATCTGTGGAGTGTGCGGGGGGCGGCGAGCGCGCTGTCACTGCCGCTGATCGCCATTTCGGCTGGCCGTATTCCTTCCTGGACATTCAAGCTCTCCGTGTCCCGGGTGATGGTCTTTCATTCGACCGCACTGGCTTTGTCGGGGATGTATCTCATCGTCATTGCCGCCGTGGCTTACTACGTGCGGTATGTGGGCGGGGACTGGGGGCGGGCACTGCAGCTGGTGCTGTTATTCGCCGGTGTCCTGTCTCTTGGGGGGCTGTTGTTTTCCGGCGCGCAGAGGGCGCGTCTTCGGGTCTTGCTCAACAAGCACCTGTTTCCGTACCGGTACGACTACCGGTTGGAGTGGTTGAGGTTCACGCAGGCGCTGTCCGAGGCGGGGGGAGCGTTGGATCTGGGCCAGTCGGTGATCAAGGCTTTGTCGGATCTCGTCGAAAGCTCGGGCGGCACGGTTTGGCTGAAAGATGCGGGTGGGCGATTCACGCCTCACGCGCGTTTGAATCAGTCGGCGATCGACGCGATGGAAGAGGAAGGCAGCGCGTTCTGTCACTTCCTCGATGAACGGGAATGGGTGATCAGTTTGGAGGAGTACAGGATTCGGCCGGGGTACTACGGTGCGCTCGTGCTGCCATCGTGGTTATCGATGATCCCCGACGCGTGGTTGATCTTGCCGCTGAAATCCGCCGGCAGCTTGGTCGGGTTTGTCGTGCTGAATACGCCTCGGACGCCGTTCGACATCGACTGGGAGGTGTTGGACTTGCTGAAGACGGCGCAGCGACAGGCCGCAAGTTATCTCGCGCGCATGCAGGCAGCCGAGGCGCTGCTGGAGGCGAGAAAGTTCGATTCGTTCAACCGGATGACGGCGTTTGTCGTGCATGACCTGAAGAATCTCGTGGCTCAACTATCGCTCGTGTTGAGGAATGCTGATCGGCATAAGGACAATCCTGAATTTCAGGCGGACGTGCTGGCGACGGTTGCACATGTGGAGGGGCGAATGCGTGCCTTGATGTCGCAGTTGCAGGAGAAGCGCTCGATCGATCCTCCGCGCCGCGTCGACGTCGCGCATCACCTTGCCTCAATCTGCCTCGCGAATCGCCATAGGCGCCCGTCTGTCGAACTTGAGGGCCAGCCGGCGGCTGCTGAGGTCATGGCGCATCCCGAGCGGCTGGAGCGAATCCTGGGGCATCTCGTGCAAAACGCGCTGGACGCGACGCCGGAAAGCGGACGCGTGCGGGTGCGCATCGAGCCTGGGCGCGACGGGTTCATTCGGATCGTCGTGGAGGACAGCGGATGTGGAATGACAAAGGATTTCATGCGTGAGCGTTTGTTCCGTCCCTTCCATACGAACAAATCCGGTGGTATGGGAATAGGAGTGTTCGAGGCACAGCAATATCTCAACGAGTTGGGAGGAGGGATCGTGTACGAAAGCGAGCCTGGCCGGGGGACGCGGGTAATGGTGACGTTGCCGGCTGTCGCGCGTGACTCTCGGCCGCGGGCCGAATCAAGCGTTTTGGCGCACGGATCATGAGCCAGAAACCCAGGCCTTTGTTGATCGTCGAGGACGATCCTGCGCTGCAAAAGCAAATGCGGTGGGCGTTCGATGCGTTTGAAACGGTATTGGCCGAAGACCGTGAAGGCGCGATTTCACAGTTGCGTCGCTATGAGCCTGCTGTTGTCACGATGGATCTCGGGCTGCCGCCGAGTCCTGGCGACGTGACCGAGGGCTTTCGCCTGCTCGGGGAGATCCTGGCGTTGGCACCGGATACCAAAGTCATCGTGCTGACCGGGCAACATGACCGGGAGAACGCGCTGAAGGCGGTCGCAATGGGAGCCTACGATTTCTTCGGCAAGCCGTTCGAGCCTGAGCTCCTCGGCTTGACGATCGATCGCGCGTTCCGGCTGCACGATCTACAGGCGGAAAACGCGCGGCTGCGGGAGCGTCAGGGCAGCGTGCTTACCGGCGTCCTCACTCGTGATCCGGGGATGCTGAAGCTGTGCAGAACGATCGAGAAAGTGGCGCCCGCCAACGTGTCGGTCGCCTTACTCGGAGAGAGCGGGACGGGCAAGGAGATCTTCGCCCGGGCCTTGCATGGATTGTCGTCGCGGGCGAAAGCGCGTTTCGTCGCCGTGAACTGCGCTGCAATTCCGGAGCCTTTGCTCGAGAGCGAATTGTTCGGTTACGAGAAGGGCGCTTTCACAGGGGCCGCGAAGCAGACGCCGGGAAAGATCGAAACGGCGAATGGCGGCACTTTCTTCCTCGATGAAATCGGCGACCTTCCAATGTCGCTGCAGGCAAAGCTGCTGCGTTTCCTGCAGGAACGTGTCATCGAGCGGCTTGGTGGAAGGGGCGAGATCCCTGTGGATGTGCGGGTGGTTTGCGCTACACATCGGGACCTCAAGACGCTGATCAGCACCGGCCAGTTCCGGGAGGACTTGTATTACCGCCTCGCTGAGATCGTGATCGATATTCCTCCTCTGCGCGACCGAGAGGGGGACGCGGGCTTGCTGGCACATGCCTTCGTGCAACGTTATGCGGCGGAGCTGGGACGTGGGGCGCTGCATCTCGGGGACGATGCGATTGCGTCGATCGAGGCCCATGGCTGGCCGGGGAATATCCGCGAACTGGAAAATTGCCTGAAGCGCGCGGTGATCATGGCGGAGACGAACCGGATTTCGGCGCAGGACCTTGGACTCGACAAGGTCGAAGACAATCTTGAGCACCTGAATCTGCGGCAGGTGCGGGACGAGGCGGAGCGGCGCGCCGTCGTCCGGGTGCTTGCCCGTACAAACGGCAATATCGCTCGGGCGGCGGATGTACTCGGGATCAGCCGCCCGTCTCTTTATGACCTCATGAACCGATTCGGACTGAAAAGGGAGAACTGACCATGCAGCGTCGGAAGAGCGTACGACCGGCAATTAGGCTGACCGTGCTGGCAACGGTATGTGCGGTCGTGCTGTCCGCGTGTTCCGATTCGCCCACCGAAAGAGTGGCATCCGCGCAGAAATTTCTCGACAAGAACGACGTCAACGCGGCGAGCATCGAGCTGAAAAGTGCGCTGCAAAAAGACCCGAAGCTGGCGGAGGCGCGCTATCTGCTGGGGACGGTCAATCTGCGCCAGGGTGACGCCGCGGGCGCGGTCAAGGAGTTGCGACGCGCGTCGGAGTTCGGAGTTTCCGCGTTGCGGGTAAGCCCTGTCCTGGCACGAGCACTGCTCAGGCAGGGGGAGGTCGATCAGGTCCTGAAGGAGTTTGAGGGGGTTCGGCTTGAGGAACCGGGAGCCGATGCGCAACTGCTGGCGGTGGTTGGCGAGGCGCATTTACGTAAAGGCGAAGTGGATCAGGCCAAAACGGCTTTCGATGCTGCGCTCCAGCAAGTTGCCACGGACCCCTCCGCCCGCATCGGCATCGGCCGCGTCAAGTTTGCGAAGGGCGACCCCGACGGCGCCATGAGAGACGCCGACACCGTGCTGTCCGAAAAGGTGGCCGGCAATCTTGCGGCTGACGCGCACGCTTTGCGTGCCGACGTCCTGATCGCTCGCAACAAACCTAGCGAAGCGATCGCGGAACTGGATGCGGCGGTCAAGGCCCAACCGGATGCCATCAACTATCACTTCGGGCTGATTTCACTGCTGTTGCAGCAGGACAACCTCGATGGGGCAGCGACGCGCTTGGCCGCGATGCAAAAGGTAGCGGCCAAGCATCCACTGACCCGATTCCTTCAGGCAACGGTCGATTTCAGAAAAGGCAGCTTGGCGTCTGCCAGGGAGAACGTCGATGAGGCGGTGAGGCTGGGACCCACTTACCTCCCGGCGCGGTTTCTCGCCGGCCTAGTTCATGCACGTCTCAACGAACATCTGATCGCGCTGGAGCACTTCAATGCGGTGCTGGCGGGCATACCCAATCATCAAGGGGCGCGCTTGGCGCTCGCGCGTTCGGAACTTGCCTTGGGAGATGCGGAGCACGCATTGGAGACTCTGCAGCCCTTGCTCGACGGGAAGAGCCAGGATCCGGAAGTCCTCCGCTTGGCGGGGCAGATCTATGTGGCGAGTGGAAACATGGAGGCTGCGTCGCGCCGGTTTGCCGAACTGGTCACCATTCAGCCGGGGGACGCCCAGGCGCGCACCCAGCTGGGCGTCACGAAGATGTTGGCCAGCAAGGGCGACAGCGGCATCGCGGACCTCGAAGCAGCTTCAAAATTGGAGTCCGACGACGGGGAGGCCGAGACGGCCCTCATCCTGACGTATATGGGCAGAGGCGAAACGGAACGGGCCGCGGCGGTAATGCGTGACATGGAGGCCAAGCACGCCGACGATCCGAAGACATATACCGTCAAAGGTGGTGTTCTACTCGCGAGAAAGGATGTTTCGGGGGCCCGGCGGGCGTTCGAGAAGGCCGTGTCGCTTAAGACGGATTACCTGCCGGCCATTGCGAGTCTGGCCCGCATGGACATCGAAGAGAAACGGCCGCAAGACGCGGTCGCTCGTCTTGAGGCGGTCGCGCAGAAGAGCCCAACCGACGTCGGAGCAGCGATGATGCTAGCGGACGTTCTTGTGCAGACGGGAGCCAAGCCCGAGGCCGTCCGCGCAGTCCTCGAGCGAACTGCCAACGCCAATCCGACGGCAACCGTGCCGCGCCTGGCCCTGATTGAACACGATCTGCGTCAGCGGGACGCGAAGCGGGCGCTGAAGGCCGCTATCGAGTTGTCCGCGGCGCATCCGACCGAGGCCCGCGTGTTCGGCGCACTGGGTCGGGCACAACTGGCGGCAGACGATAAACCGCAGGCCGTCATGGCCTTTACCAAGCAGGTGAACCTTGCGCCGCGTTCCGTCGTGCCGCTGATCGAGTTGTCGGACGCGCAGAGACTGTCCAAGGATCTCGACGGGGCCGAGCAATCGCTACGCCGTGCGCTCGCGCTGCGGGCCGACCAACTGGATGCGCAGCAGCGACTCATTTCACTGTACATCGAAGAAAAGCGTGACGGCGAAGCGTTGGCGGTTGCCAGGAATATCCAGAAACAGCGTCCGAAGGCTGTCATTGGTTTGCTGCTCGAAGCCGACATCCATGTCTCGAAGAAGGATTGGGCCTCCACGGTTGCGGTTTTGAAACGGGCGATGGAACTCGAAAAGGCACCCCAGATCGTCACCCGGTTGCATGCCGCACAGCTGCTGGCGGGCAAGAGAGGCGAAGCGGATGCATTGGTATCCGGGTGGTTGCGTAACAATCCCAAGGATTTCGTGGTGACGTCATATCTCGCGGACCGTGCAATGGCCGAAGGGCGTTTGGCGGATGCCGAAAGACTCTATACGGACGTTAATCGACTCAAACCCAACGACGCGGCAGTGATCAACAACATGGCCTGGCTCGCGGGGCAGCGGAAAGACCCGCAGGCGCTCAGGCTTGCCGAGCAGGCTGCGAGTCTCGCCCCGAGCAGCGCGGCGGTCGCGGATACGCTCGGCATGCTGCAGGTGGAAATGGGGCAGTCGGATAAGGGGGTCGAGAGCCTTCGGCGCGCTGTGTCTCTTGCGCCCAACGCGCCCGGAATCAGGATGAATCTGGTACGAGCCTTTGCCAAGCTGGGCCGGAAGGACGAGGCACGCAAGGAGGTCGATTTGCTGCTACAGTCGCTGCCCGCCGATAGCCCGTCGCGGGCGGAAGCCGTTGCGCTCAAGGGGACGCTCTGATGCGGCGACGCGGCTATGCGTGTGGCATTGATGTCGCTGACAAATAGAGGAATGTGTTTCATGACGACAATCGGAGTCATTGGGTTGGGGTACGTGGGTCTCCCGCTCGCCGTCGAATTTGGCAAGAAGTTCCGGACCGTCGGGTTTGACCTTTCTGCGGAGAAGGTGGCCGCGTACGGGCAGCACTTCGATCCCACCGGTGAGGTGGCGAGCGAGGATCTGCGGGCGGCGACGCAGCTTTCTTGCCACACGGATGCGTCGGTGATTCGCGAGGCGGATTTCATCGTTGTTGCCGTTCCGACCCCGGTGGATAGCGCGCATCAGCCCGATTTTTCGCCCCTGGTCGGCGCTTCGCAGACGGCCGGCCGCAATCTGAAGCGCGGGGCGATCGTGGTATTCGAGTCGACCGTGTATCCAGGAGCAACCGAGGAGATCTGCATACCGATCATCGAAAGGGAGTCGGGGCTGAAGTGGAAGAAGGATTTCTTCGTCGGCTATTCGCCCGAGCGCATCAACCCTGGCGACAAGGAACGCACGGTCACGAAGATCGTCAAGGTGGTGTCCGGCGACACGCCCGAGACGCTTGCCAAGGTTGGCGAAATCTACGGGGCGATCATCACAGCCGGCGTCTTCCCCGCGAGTTCGATCAAGGTGGCCGAAGCGGCAAAGGTCATCGAGAACACGCAGCGTGACCTAAATATCGCGCTGATGAACGAGTTGGCTGTCCTCTTTCACAAGATCGGCATCGACACGCTCGAAGTCCTGGAGGCGGCCGGGACCAAGTGGAATTTCCTGCCTTTCCGTCCTGGCTTGGTCGGGGGTCACTGCATCGGCGTTGATCCGTATTACCTGACGCACAAGGCGGAGATGCTCGGCCATCATCCGGACGTGATTCTTGCGGGTCGTCGCATCAACGATGGCATGGGCAAGTATGTTGCCGAGCAGACCGTGAAGCAGATGATCGGCGCCGGGCATGCGATTCGCGGATGCGACGTTGTCGTGCTCGGTCTGACGTTCAAGGAAAACTGCCCGGATCTGCGCAACAGCAAAGTGATCGACGTGATCCACGAGCTCGAAAGCTTCGGCTGCAAAGTTCATGTGCATGACGCGGTCGCGAATCCTGCCGAGGCGATGCATGAATACGGGGTCCAGCTGACTGCGTGGGAAGATTTACCGGCTGCAGCGGCGATCGTCGCGGCGGTGTCGCACAAAGCCTATCTGGAAATGCCGATCGAACGGATTTGCGCGAAATTGCAGCCGTCGGGTGTCTTTGCAGACGTGAAGTCGGCCTATGACCGCGACGCGATTGCGGCGGCGGGCGGAATTGCCTGGCGCTTGTAGGGCGCCCTTGCGACGGTAATCGAGGGGCTTTATGCCCCGGAGGGAGGGTGACGATGATGTCATGTGGCGGTTCGCTTCCGGCAAGTCGTTTCCCTCGCGCGCTGTCGCTGGCGCTGTGCTTATCGGTCGTCCCTCTTCAAGCGCTACCGGCAGACCCAGTGACGGCGGTTGCAGCCAACGAAGCCGTCTTTCCGCGAACGGGCCGCGAACTTGTCGCGGAGGCCGAGCGCTTCGAGCACGGCGAGGGCGTTGCGCGTGACCCGGCGCACGCGGCGGCGCTGTATTGCGAGGCGGTGCTCCTCGGCAGCGCCGACGCCATGTACGCCCTTGGCTGGATGTATGCGAACGCCCGGGGCGTGGCCCGCGACGACGGCTTGGCTGGAACCTTGTTTGCCATGGCCGGATTTCTCGGGCATCCGCAGGCGGCAAATCTCAGTCGTTACACGGGTGAGTATTCCGGTCGTGTCCCAGCCTGCCTGTTACAGCGGCGCACCGAGGTCGCCGATTCGCAATGGGACCCGGAAGCGCATATCGAAGCGCTTGAGCCGGCGCGGCGCGAGATTGCCCGAATGGTGGTGAAGCTCGCGCCCGACTATCAGATCAGCCCGCGTCTCGCGCTTGCAATCGCGCTCACCGAATCGCGGCTGAATCCGGTCGCGGTGTCGCCGAAGAGCGCGATGGGCGTGATGCAGCTCATCCCCGACACGGCGGCACGCTTCAATGTCCGCAATCCCTTCGATCCGGCGCAGAACATCCGGGGCGGGCTGGCTTACCTGCGCTGGCTGCTGGCATATTTCCGCGGCGATGTGGCGCTTGCCGCGGCGGGTTACAACGCTGGAGAAAAGGCGGTCGACCGGTATCGTGGCATTCCACCCTATCCGGAGACAAAGGCCTACGTGACCCGGATCTTGGACTTCGTCAAGGTTGGGCATCACCCCTACGATAGTCGAATCGTTGAACCCAGCGGTCTGAAAGCAGTGCCCGTGGAGCCGGAGCACGCGCGGGGGCATTTGTGACGCCGGTTCTGATCGGCCGTCTTCACCGTTCCTGGCACATCTTGTTGTGCACAGTTGTGTGGATCTGCGGTGTCTCGCCGTGCGTGTTTGCGGCTGATTTGACCCAGATCGTATCGCGTATCAAGCCGTCAATCGTCGCGGTCGGTACGTTCCAGCCGGCGAGAAGTCCGGCGTTTCGCTTTCTCGGTACCGGTTTCGCCGTCGGAAACGGGCACATCATCGCGACAAATGCCCATGTTGTACCGCAGCCAACCGCGGACGACCGGAAGGACACCCTGGTCATCGCGATTCCTGGCGCGCAGAGCGGGGCCATTCGTCCGGTGTCGCCGATCGCAGTCGATGCCAACAGCGATCTTGCCATCCTGCGTCTCGAGGGAGAGCCGCTGCCGCCGCTGTCGCTTGGCAACGGGGCCCTTGTCAGCGACGGTCAGACGATCGCCTTTACCGGATTCCCGATCGGCAGTGCTCTCGGGCTGACGCCCGTGACGCATCGGGGGATCGTATCGGCGGTCACGCCTCTCGGGATACCGCAGGGTCGTGCGCGTGATTTGAATGCGACCTTGATCCGACGCCTGGCCGAAGGCGTATTCAAAGTCTATCAGCTTGATGCGACCAGTTACCCTGGCAATAGCGGCAGTCCGATGTTCGATGCCGAGACCGGCGAAGTGCTGGGGATTGTGAATATGGCCTTCGTTAAGAAGACGAAGGAGAGCGCGCTGAGTGATCCTTCCGGGATTTCCTACGCGATACCAGTGGTCCACTTGAAGGCGCTTCTGAAAGGTGCCGAATAGGTATCCGGCGCGTCCCTCGACAGGAATCTAAGAGTGTCGTAGAGATACCGAAAATGCTGGATCTTGTTGGTTTCGGTCTGCAGTGTACCGCCAGAAATACCGTCACAAATTCCACGCTTGGCCCGAGTGCCGATGAAACATGGAATCCCGAATCCTGACTGAAGCCGAAATTCTTGCGCTTGCCCGTGAGATTGCTTTTAGGATGGCGCCGGACGCGCTGCTGGACGCGAAAGACGTGGGCGCCATGCTCAAGGTGTCCGCCCGGTACGTCACGGAGCACCTGATCGCGGCACCAGGCTTTCCCAAAGCCATCCACCTAGCCTTGCCGAACGGACGCAAGGGGCAGCCCCGATGGTTGCGCTCCGACCTCGTGAAGTACATCGATTCACATAGGGACGGTGTGACAAAGCGCGGCGGCCGTCCAAGAAAGCCGATCGAGTGGTGATGTCGTAACTCTCAAATGTCATGTACGCTGTGCCCTTCGCGATCGCCAGGAAGGGCAAGCCATGAGAATGAGCGTGTTCGTTGCGACGGTTACCTTGTTGGGGGCGCTCCAAGGTTGCGGGACTGCGCCAGTCGGACAAGACGGTCGGCGCCTGACGCTTGCGGATGTCGGGCCTGCTCCTCAAGACCCGATGCAAATCGTCAGAGAATCTTTGAAGTACCGGCTGAAGGACCCGGATTCAGCGAAAGTGGAACTGGATCGTGCGCCGCGTCCGGTCGTTTTTGCCGGCACGATTGGGACCAATGGGGGAGCCGGCTGGGAGTTGTGCCCGCAAGTGAACGCGAAGAATGGCTTTGGCGCCTATACAGGGTACAAACGGGTTTTCATCCTGTGGAACTCGGGCAGTGTCGTGGACTTCATCGACGATTACCTCGGTGATGCGTATTGCCGCGAGCGCAACGACTACAGGCTAGAGGTGGGTGTCGGGAAATAGTGGCCGGCCGCGTGTCCGGGAGGGCGGACACCGCCGGCTGTCGGGGTTCGTTGTTGACGCGGCACTCGCCGACTGACCCGCGCCGCCATCAAGCGGCCGCCCGGTGCCGCGTGAACCGCTCCACGGTGGCACGAGTCAGGCAGAAGCGGCCCGACCGTCCCACCTTCGCCGCGGGGATGTCGCCGCGTTCAATGGCTACCTTCAGCCCGCCCAACGTGTAGCCCATACGCCGCGCCATGGGAGCACTGATCCAGCATAGGCTAAGTTCCTCGTTTGCCCGGTAATAGGCTTCGAGCTGGTCAACGATCGTCGGTAACGTCATCGCTTTCCCCTCAAGGGGGCCGAAATCCGGCGTTCCTGCGACCGCACGGGGAGCGGGTAAGGTGTCGGTATCACCCTGCTCTGTTCGGTCGTCGAAACCCCTAGATTTCAGCCCTCACCGGATCAAAGAGACTCGGTTACTAGGGCGTCGGCCGCGACCATTTGCGCGGCTGTCGCCTTCAGGGCTTCCGCGTACTCGGGCGGCCGGTACATGACCGAATGCAGCCAAGCAGGGCGGACGATCTCGCCGTCGACCTTGATCTCGTGCAGCCCCCGCTCGGTCAGTGCCTTGCAGAGCCATACGCCCGCTTTGGGATCGGCTGCTTCGAGCATCAGCAGCGGCTCGCGCATCCCGTCGACGAGCTTGGCGAGCTGGCGGATTGCCCGATTGCGGACAGCAGCACAGACACCCGCTTCTGCTGCGGTGACACGCTCAACGGCTTCGGCCGCATTGCCCTGCTGTTCCTCGATCTTCGCTTCTAGCCCCTCGATCGCCGCACGGGCGCCGCCGGCCTGCTGCTTAGCCTGTTCGAGCGCCTTGTCGGCTTGCGTGATGCGCTTGTCCAGGTCGGCGAGCTTGGCCGCGTCCACCGGCTTGTCGGCAATGAACGCATCCCCCTGCAACGCTTCCCGCTCGCCCGTCAGTTCGGCCAGGGCGTGCACCGCGTCGGCTTCGGCGTCGACGAGATCATGCGCTTCGGCCAACTTGGCGCGGTAGTGGTCGACGGACTCGTGGGCAATCCGCAAGTCATCGCGTGCAGCCTTCAGCGCGAACCGTGCTCGCTTCTCGTCGCGTTCGAGTTCGGCATCGGTCACGGCGTCAAACTGCGCTTGCTGCAACTCGGCTCGGAGCTCGTTGCGGCTGCGGCGCAGTCGTTCGGCACCTTCACCGTGCGTGCGCTCCCACTGGCGAACGGACTGTTCGGCCTCACTGCGACGTGCGAAGAGCGCACGCCGTTGTTCCCGGACTTCGCCAGCTCGTCGGGTGTCGGGGTCGAGCCCGCGGCGCAGTTCTTCGTCCAGGGGAGCGAGGGCGGCGTTTACGTCGGCGATCGTCGCACGGGCGCGGCTGGTCACCTTGTCTCGGTTGACCTCGTGTTCGGACAGCTCGGCATTGATACGGGAGATACGTTGTTCGATAGCTTCTACTGCGTTCATGTCGTGAACCTCAGGAAAGAAAGTTTTCAGTTGTCCGCCCCTAGAGGCGGGATGTACGTAGTCACGGTTTTCGGGATTCACGGTTTCGCGGGTTCACGGTTTTCGTCTTGCGCCCGCTGTCCTCACGTACGGGGTAGCGGGGTGATGCATGGTTGCTACAGGGAAAAAATAGGGCTCTATCCTGCGGGTCCCTTGAATCAGGTAGCCGGGCATCAGGGGTGCGCTGAGCCCCGATCTCGGGCAAATTCCGGATTCCTCTATAGCACCGGTCCATAAGCGATCACTGATAAACGATTGCCGGGTGTTCGCTGTTCGAGTGGGATGCTTTGTCCCTGAAATTCCATCCCCACTCCCCGATTCCCCGGTCCCCGTCCCCCTACGGGGGGAGCGGGGATTTCGGGGATTCCGGGTCGGGTTTGTGCCCGAAACCCCGAAAGACCCGAAACGGGGAAAACGGGTTTTCGGGGACGGCTGGAAAAGGTCAGGAATCCCCCTCGAACTCAGGTTCACGGGCGTCGGCTTCAACGTCCCATTCGTCCCCGGCGGTCCCGTAAAGGCGAATCACATCGTCGTTACCTTGGATGACGAACTTTCCGGTGGTCAGTGCTTCGAGGGCTTCCCGTGCTCGATCGCGGCGCTTGTCCTTCTTGCTCTGCGGGTCGCGGATCATGTGATTCGCGGCGATCGTCAGCACGTTGTCGACGCTGCACGGGCCGTGCTTTTCGACCACTTCGAACACGATGCGCTGATTCTTCCCGCCGGGCTTGCGCGGTTTGTTCGTCTTCTCCGCGGGAAGCTCGGTTACGTGCTCGACAGCGCAAGAGGTGATCGGCTCGCCCGCTTCGTCCGTCCCCAGGTCGACCACTTGCAGCCGGAACGGGAAAACGGCTCCGTCCTCCCCGTCCTTCTGCTTGGTCACTCGTGCGGCTCGGTCGTCGCCGTCCCGTGTGACCTCGATTTCCAGGTCGACCGCACCGCGCAAGCCCGACCACCCGCGGGCGCCGTTCGCAGCGTTCTTGCCCGAGTGATGAATGAGCAACACGAATGCACCGGTTTCGGCCTGCAGCCGCTTGCACCGCCCGATGACCGCGCCCATGTCTTCGGCCGCGTTCTCGTTCCCGCCGGGGGTCACCGAAGCGAGGGTGTCGACCACGATCAAGGAGGCTCCGCCGGCTGCCCGGATTTCACGGGCAAGCGGCTTGTCGTCGTCCTTCAGCAGGTTCGGCGCATCGGCAATAACCCAAAAGGGCAGCTCTTCGAGCTTGACGCCGTGATGCTTGGCGAGCGCCTGCAGCCGTTTGCGGAAACCGCCGGCACCTTCCGCAGCGATGTAGACCACCGTTCCGCCGGTCACCGCCAACCCTCGCCAGTCGACGCCCTGTGCGATGGCGCCCGACAGGTCGAGCACGAAAAAGGATTTCCCGCTGCCAGGCTCGCCGTAGAGCACGCCCAACCCATCCCGCTGAATCAGGGCGCGCACAAGCCATGACACCGGAGCCGCACTTGTGAATTCGTGCGCGGGAATGAGATGGAAGCGGCCTTCCTGATCGTCGTCCCTTCGCGCCCTCGGATCCGTCCAGCCGGCTTGCTTCGCCAAGTGAAAGAGGGTGCCCGGTCCGATCAGGTCGCCGCCGTGTCGCCGCTCTTCCTTGTAGCTGTCGACCAGGGCGTCGAATGCTCGATCGTCGAAGCGGTCATCAGCAGTCATTGACCATTCGCGGGCGATGCTCTCCGCGTCGGACAGGCCGGTCGACAGGATTGCGAAGACTCGGCGCATCCACTCCTGATAGTCGCAATCCGCCGACAGCACCGCGGCAGCCGACTTCACCCGTTCGCGGTTCTCGTCGGTATCGTCGAGCGGTTGCGGGGGAAGGTTCGCCAGGGCGTCAGTCGGATCGAGGGAGGTGCACGGCGTGTCCGCGCGGGTGCGCCAGGCTTCCGGCAGCTCTGGCAACGCCCGAAGATTGAACGGCGCACACCCCCGTTCCCACTGATACGCCCTCCCCGTGACCGGGTGGACCGACGGCTCGACGATGAAAAATCGATTGTCGTGCAGCACATCGACGCCCGCACCGTGCTTACCGGGCAGCCGGGTGCCTTCGGGGGCCGTGAAAACGTAATGCAGGCCACCACCGCCGGTGCGCGCAATCGCGCAATCGTGATCCCACAGCGCCCCGCGATCCGCTTCAAGTTCGGCCATCGTTTCCCGGCCGCCGTTTCTCGGGTCGATGTCGATCACGACTAGGTCGGACCGCCCGCAGTGCACGCCGATACCGGCGTTCGGCCAGCGCTGCCACCACTGGCGGACGATGCTTACATCATCGGTCGCCTTCTCTTGCCATTCTTCCAGCAATGGCACCTTCGAGCCAGGCCGAATGGGGATGACTGCCCAACCGATTGCCGCATAGCGGAGAGCTGCGGCGAGCGGGGTTTCCCGCACCTTATGAACTGCGCTCATGTTCATCGCACTCCCAGCAAAGTCCGGATCTGGGCACGTTCCGCGCTCAACACGTTCACGATGACCTTCCGCCCGGCCGGCGTAGCGGCTGCCGCGGAAAGGAACGACTGCGCGTCGACGTAGTTCGTAATGCTCACGTCTTGCGGGCGCCCGCCGTCCCCCTTACCAGCACCGCCCCCACCGTTGAGGATGTTTCGCGGACTGTCGGCCGTAAGCACCTCTTCGTTTTTCTTGAGAATCGTTGCGTATTCGTCAGGTGCCAGGCCGGCGATCCCGCCCGAGTGGTAGCGCGGGGCGTTCTGGAAGACGAACGGGGAAACGGCTCGATTGCGGTTCGACACGTGACCGACGACGCCGCCCGAGTGCTTCACGCTGACCGACTGCGCACCGGCGTTACCAACCGCTGCAAGGTAGGGGTTCCCGGAGTTCTTCAGCGCGTTGAAGATCATCATCTTCAGAATCGCGAGAGCGATGTCCTTGAAGAACTGCGCGAAGATACCGAGCGTCGACGCTGCGATGTCGCGGAAGCCCTGCTTTACGCTCTTCTGCCCGGTCGCGATGTCCATCAAGCCGTCAAAGATGGAGTCGAGCGAACTATTGATCGCCGCCGCGCCCCTCCCGTTTGCATATTTCTGCCAGTTCGCGAACTCGGTTTGTGCCTTATTCGCGCCGGCACTGATGGCGTTCATCTTCGCGATGAAAAGGTCCATCTGTTCCGGGTTTGCGAAGACGGCCGCGTGACTCATCGCCCAATCTCGTGCGGCCAGGGCGGCGGCCTGAATGGCGGGGACAGCTTGCTGGTTGATCTGGTTGATCTGGTCCGCGGCCTGCGTGTCGTCGATCAGGCCGGCTTCCTCTTGGGCGCGGACCGCGGCGATTCTGTCTTTCCGTAGGGTCAGAGTGTCGTTGACCTGTTGCTCAAGGCGATTGAGCTCCTCGGTCGCGTACTTGATTCGCTCGATGTTCTGCAGCTCGGCAACGCCCGCGGCCAGGCGTCCTTTCATGAGATCGGCGGGCGCAGTGTCGCGGCCGTTCGATTTGAGTTCGGCGCGATACTCGGCGATCCGCCGGTAAGTGTCGGCGTACTGCTTTTCGATGCCCGCCAGGCGTGCGTCAAGGTTGAATTTCGAGCGCTTGCCGGCGGCGGCCTCGATGTCCTCAAGCTTGTTCTGCAACGCTTCCTGCTCGTCGAGAAGCTTCTGATTGAACTTGGCAGTAATCTGGGTCTTGAGCTGTGCCGTGGACGCCTGCAAGTGCACCATGAACTCCGCGCCAGCTTCACCGCCCACAGCGCCAATCCGCCGCGCGAGCTTCGCGTATTCGAGGTCGACCGCTTCGAGTTGCTTCGATAGCGTGTCGGTCTGAGTGCGGTCGACCTTGGCGTCCAGCGTTTCAAGCGAGTGTTGAATCGCCTCGATTTCCCGCTCCCGCTTGGCAATCTCCGCGTCGGTCGGTCCGGCGGTCGACTTCCCCTGCTTGATGGTGGGGCGTGCTGTCGGCGCGCCGGCGGTCGAGGGGGCGGAAGCGGCAGCCGCGGGGCGGCGTTCGGCGTCCTTCCACATCTCGAACCCGATATCGCGGATCGCGTTAAGGTCCTTTTCCATCTGGCCGCGGATGTCGGCAACTCGACTGCTTTGCTCTTCATACTTCGCGGTCAGCTTGTCGAGCACCGTCCCAACCTTCGCCGCCAGGTCATCGCGGCCGATCGCTTGGAAGCCCTTCTGCATGACTTCGAGCATCTGCCGAGTGCCCCACGTCATCGTGTTCAGCATCGCGGCAAAGGCGTTCTTCGCATACCTCGGGATCTCCTCCCAAACGATTTGAGCGCCGTACTTGATGCGGGTCCACGACTCATCAAGACCCGTGACCAGGGCTATACCCGCCTTGCGGACGACCTCGAATTCCTCGTTTGCCCACGTACCGATAGACCAGCCTACCAATGCAGCTTGGAGCAGGGCGAACGCGCCACGCATCAGCCCGAGATGTGCAATCGTCAGCTTGCCGTCCGCGATGAGGGTTCGCAGAGCAGCCGAATAGTCGAGCACGCCCGAAACGGCTTTCCCTGCCGCGTTGATCGCCCACAGCCCGGCGAGCGCCTTCAAGACGATCAGCACTTCGTCGGAGTTCTTGAGCAGCCACACAGCGGCATCTGCAGCCGCGGAGAAACCGGCCGCCAGACTTTCGGCGAACTTCTTCCCGTCTTCGGATTGAAGGGCGGCCGTGATGTTCTTCAGCGCATTGGTGAACGCGTCCGCCCAACCGGCGTCAGCAATGGCGCGCTTGAAGTCTTGCACCGCGTTCGTGTATCGGGCCTGTTCCGCGGACGTGCTACGGATCGCCTCGGGCAACTGGTCGGCGACGGTCTCGCGGTACTTCTGCGCGATCGCGACGAGCTGGTCCGACGTGACAAGCCCGTCCTTCATTGCTTTGTCCAGATCCGGGAACTGGTCTTTCAGCGCCTTCGCGGCAATCTGGAATGCACCGAAAAGCCGATCGCCCAACTGGCCGCGCAACTCCTCGGCCTGAATCTTCCCTTTCGATGTGATCTGTTCGAGAGCCTTAAACATGCCGTCCATGTCATCGGCCGACAGGTTCGCCACCCTGCCGACCTCGGCGAAAGCTTCCCAGATATAGCGGATTTCCTGACGATCACGGCCGGCGAGCTTTGCCGCTGCGGCGAACTTCGCGTAACCCTTGGATGCCCGGTCGAATTCGATCCCGATGCGGTCAGCTTGCGCCCGGACGTATTCGTACTCGGCATCGATCGCCGCTTTGTCGTTGCCGACCGACAGAGCAAGCTGATTCTTCACCCCCTCGCGCGATGAAAACGCCTCGATGGAGCCCCCTGCAAGTCCGGCGGCCTGCTGTACTCCGACATACGCGGCAGCCAAGCCAAGCACGGTCGACCGGATCCGTTCCAGCGCGGCGTGAACGTCATTTCCGGCCATACGCTTTTGAGCGGCGCCGGCCTTGTCGATCGCCTCTTCCTGCTGCTTGAGGGCCGTATTGCCATTCAGGATCATGGCCGCCATACGGCTTTGGGCGTCGCCGATCTTCGCCGTGTCGATCCCGTAAGCCCGGAGTTTCCCAGCTGTGGTGTCCACCCGTGTTTGAGCGGCAGCCATCGCAGCGGCAGCCCGGTCGACGGCCGCAGCCAGGCGTATTTGCTCGCGTACCTGCTTTTCCGTGAGCTCGGCGCCCTTCACCAAGGACGCGTCAAACGCCTCTTGCTTCTGGCGTGCTACGTCGAGCCGCTGCGCGGTCTTCGCGAGGGCGGCGTTCTGCGTTTCGAATCGGCGGGACAGGTCGAAAGCAGCGGCGACACCGCGCAACGTGTTTTCGAGTTTCTTGTACCCCGCTTCGAGCTCGACAATGCCCGCTTCACCCTTGTCCGTGGCGGCCCTCTGCTTCTTCAATGCTGCTTCAATGTCTTCGATGTCCTTGGCCGTTTCGGCCAGGACCTTCCGCCCTTCCATTTGCGCTCTGACGCGAATATCGATGTCTTTCGTATCCATTCCTGTACTCCCTGTTCAGTCGCAGCGATCGAGCTGTGCAATCAGCTTCTGAAACTGTTTCCCACTTTTCGAGCTGATGACCGATGCAACAGTCATTTGCTGGATGACCGCATCGAGTCGTTTCCGGCCGGCTTGTCGTTCCCGGACGATCCGCGCTTCGGTCCAGACACGTGCGAGCGGGTATCGCATCGCCGCGGCATGGCCGAATTCGAGCAATAGCGATGCGTCCCGCCGGGTTCCGCGATAGACGGTCAGATACCGTAGTGGTCCGGGACCGTCGACTTCGCCATCAAGATCATCTGGACGAGTCGACGAAACAGCTCCCCCAGGGGCATCTCGATATCCGTGAAAGTGAGCTTGAAGACTTCGGTCAGAAGGCGGCTTTGAATCGCGATCGGCATACGTGCGGCGGTCGGCGCGGCTTCAGGAGCATCGGCCGCGAGGGCGATTACGTCGGCAACCATGGCGGGCGCGGTCGTCGCCAAGGTGTCGATGTTCAACTCCCCGTCGAGCAAGGGTGCAACGTCGTCCCCGTGCGTACGGATCAGCGTGGAAAGGTCATCGACACCGAGACCGCGGACGGTGATGTTTCCGCCGGCAGTCGGGATAGTCGTAGTCGGGATTACGAAATTCTGAAGAGACATGGGGTTATTCCTTGGTCAATTTGCCGACGCTGTTGGGCTTGCCGGCGGGCGAACGGGGGACGGGGTTGGCACGAAGGGCCGGCGCCTGACGGGAGGCATTGCGGACGCCCATGTTGTGCAGTTGGGCGCGTGCCTTGTGGGAAGTGGTGAAGCGGCCGCGCATTACACCGCCTCCTTGATGCCGCGAGCAGCGCAGAATTTCACCAGGCTGTCATGGGGAATTCCGCGCGAATTTGGCCCGAGGTGTATCAATTCGAGCTCGCCGGCTTCGACAAGTCGATAGAGCGTTGTGCGGGAAATGCCGAGCCGCTCTATGGTCGGATTGATCCGATGAAAGAGGGGTGGATTTTGGCTGTAACTGGTTGATGTTTTCATGATGACGCACTCCGGTATATGACGAAGCACTGTGGAACGTGCTGGCATATGTTGGGACGCGTCGCGCTACTCAGTCAACCGTAAGTCATTGATTCAACAGATGGTTGAATTGATGTCTATAGCCTTATTATCGGGGTCTAAACTCACGTATAGCCCTAAGAAATGGCTCTAAGATAATGCGTTCAAAGATCTGGCCTCAGTCTGAGGCGCTATCAGACTTAAGGCATCACAATTTGCCTATAGCGATAGTATTTAGTAATTAAAATATTGAAATGTGGAAAAGATAAATTATCGGAGAGGCAATAAAAAACCGCCTTTCGGCGGTCTCATCAGCTTCCCATGCATCGCGGGCTTTACATCATTTCCTGTTCCAGGCGCTCGAAGAATCCGACCGCGTAACCACGTTCCGCGCCACTATTCGCGTCGTGCATGCTGGCGGTGATTGTTGCAAGGGAGCTGCTTCCCGCCATAGCCGGGTTTTCCCGGCGATACTGCAAATAGAGTTCCGCCCACTGGCGCCCGACGTTGCACGCCTCGTGATAGTTGTCGCTCGGTGGGACGTGCCAGTTCGAACCGCAGTCGACGCCGTTCCATTCGCGACGGTGGACGAATGGCAAATCCGTAAAAGTCGTCAACTGCTTGGTGACGGCTCCACTTTCGAAGGTATGATTTTCTGTAGCCATGATGCAATCCTCAATATTGCGTTGTGGTCAGGGCCGGCGGGGTGTTGGTAGCACCTCGTCGGCCTGCTTTGCCTCGAAGTTCGGTCAGGCTGCCGTATTACTCCGGAACGGAATTACTGCCGCTCCGTGTTCCAGTTGGTCCAGGTAGTCCCCCCATTGCTGCATCATCTTGCGACGCTCTGTCAGGTACTCGGCTTGATGGCTGTACGCCCCGAAGACCTGTTTCCGTTCGCGGTGCGCGAGCTGGCGGTCAATCACTTCGGGCCGATACCCCATTTCGAGGAGGGCGCCCGTAGCCGTTGTGCGGAACCCGTGGCCGGTCACCTCGTCGCCGCTGTACCCCATCGCACGAAGGGCGGAATTGATCGTGCCGTCACTCATCGGGCGCCGCGGGTCGTTGCGATTCGGGAAAACGAGATCCCGGTCTCCCGTAATCGAGTAAATGCGTCGGAGCAGGTCGACGGCCTGCGATGACAGCGGGACAGTATGGGCCTCGCGCATTTTCATCCCGACAAGTCCGCGTTCACGATCCCGTTCGGCCGGCACGATCCAGGTGCCCGACTCAAGGTCAATTTCTTCCCAGCGTCCGCCGCGCAGTTCCCCCGGTCGCAGGAAGGTCAACGTCAGCAAACGGACAGCATGCTTCACAAGGTCGCTCACGCGGACCACTTCGAGCCGGATAAAGAAGTCCCGAAGGTCAGAAGGGTGCAGGGCGGGGCGATGCTTGGCGGGCGCCGTCTTCAGCGCCTTGTACAGTCCCGCCACCGGGTTGTTCTCTGCGCGACCGGTCGCGATGGCGTACAGGAATACATCGCTTGCCCGTTGCCGAACGCGTTTCAATGTTTCGAGGGCGCCGCGGGCTTCGACCTTGCGGAGTGCCGCGAGCAGGTCTGACGCTGTGATCTCGGTAACGGGGCGCCGGCCGATCGAGGGAAACAGGTCTTGTTCGAGGGAGGTAATCACCTTGGACGCATAGTCCGGCACCCATTCGTGCGCCTTCTTCTCGTACCACTCTCGGGCCACCGCTTCGAAGCTGGTAGCCGCTGCGACTTTCCGTGCAACCTTTTCTTGCCGGCGGACTTCGGACGGGTCGTCCCCCAAGTCGAGGGCCCGCCGTGCATCGTCGCGCTTTTGCCGAGCACTTTTCAGCGAGGTTTCGGGGTAGACGCCAAGGGCGAGGGTTTTCCGCTTGCCCGCATAGCGGTAGTCCATTCGCCAATACTTCGCGCCGCTGGACGAGATCAGCAGATATAGACCTTTGTCATCAGCAAGCTTCCGCGGCTTGTCGATCGCTTCGGCGTTCCTACAGGCGGTATCAGTGAGCATCGTCCGTCCCCTGTTGACGGTATACGTGCGCCACGATGGCGTGCGCGTCGAAAAATACCGTCTCGTGTACCGTCAAAATCCATGACATGTGACGGTATCTCCTGATGCACGATGATACACCTGCAGAAACGAAAAAGCCCGCAATTGCGGGCTTTCTGGCCTATCGTGATACAGGGTGATACGCCCTGATGCACTGATTTGGTCCCCTCGACAGGAATCGAACCTGTATCTAGCGCTTAGGAGGCGCTCGTTCTATCCATTGAACTACGAGGAGAAGGAGCGCGCAATTCTATCTGGTTGAAGGCTTATTACCAAGTGGCCTGGGCGGGCCGGTAGAATGCACATCCCCTTCGATGAGTAACAAGCCATGCCTCTGCTGTCGGTCGATAACGCCTGTCTTGCCTTCGGCCACGTCGATCTTCTCGATCATGCCGAATTCCAGCTCGACGCCGGCGAGCGCGTGGCCCTAATCGGTCGCAACGGTTCGGGAAAGTCCAGTCTGTTGAAGGCCTTGGCCGGACAGGGCGCCTTGGATGACGGAACCGTGTGGCGGCAGTCGGGGTTGGTGGTGGCCTACGTGCCGCAGGAAGCGGAGTTTCCGCGCGATCGCGACGTGTTTACGACGATCGCCGACGGGCTTGGGGACGTTGCACGTCTTCTCGTCGACTACCATGCCGCGATGCATGCCGTGGCGGAGTCAGCTGACGCGGACGCGCTCGCCCGGCTCGATGCGCTTCAGCATGCCGTGGAGGCGGCCGATGCGTGGCGGCTCAATCGTCGCGTGGAGGAAGTGATCGAGCGGCTCGCGCTGCCCGGCGAGGCACTCATATCGAGCCTCTCCGGCGGCGGTATAAAGCGCGTTGCGCTGGCGCGGGCGCTGGTTGCCGAGCCGGACCTGTTGCTGCTCGACGAGCCGACGAACCACCTCGATATCGACGGCATCCTTTGGCTCGAGTCGCTGATTCGCGAATTCCGCGGTGCGGTCGTCGTGATCACCCACGACCGCGTGTTCCTGGATAACGTTGCAACCCGCATCGTCGAGCTCGATCGGGGCACCTTGCGCAGCTATCCGGGCCGTTTCAGCGACTATCAGCGCCGCAAGGCCGAAGAACTGGAGTCCGAGGGGAAGGCCAACACGCGCTTCGACAAGGTCCTCGCGCAGGAAGAGGTCTGGATTCGCAAGGGCGTCGAGGCACGCCGTACCCGCAATGAAGGGCGCGTGCGGCGTCTCGAAGCCTTGCGCCGCGAGCGGGCCGCGCGGCGCGAGCGGCTGGGCAGCGTCAAATTTGCGGTCGACAAGGGGGACCAGAGCGGGCAGCTCGTCGCCGAACTGACCGACGTGACGAAGCGTTTCGGGCCGCGGACGGTGGTACGCGATTTCTCGACGCGCATCATGCGCGGCGACCGCGTCGGCTTGATCGGCCCCAACGGTGCGGGCAAGACGACGTTGCTCAAGCTGATCCTCGGTGAGCTCGAGCCCGACGAAGGGACGGTGCGCCGCGGTACGCGCCAGAGCGTCGCGTATTTCGACCAGCTGCGTGCGCAGCTCGACCCCGAGCTCGCGCTGACCGAGGTGATCAGTCCGGGATCGGATTTCGTCGAGATCGGCGGCGAGCGCAAGCACGTGATCGGCTACCTCGGCGACTTCCTGTTCGCGCCGGAGCGGGCGCGCTCGCCGGTGAAGTCGCTTTCAGGCGGCGAGCGCAATCGTCTGCTGCTGGCGCGCCTCTTCGCGCGTCCGGCCAATATGATGGTGCTCGACGAGCCGACGAACGATCTCGACATCGAGACGCTCGACCTCCTCGAGGAACTCCTTGATGGCTACGACGGCACGCTCTTTCTCGTCAGCCACGACCGGGCCTTCCTCGACAACGTCGTCACCCAGGTGATCGCGGCCGAAGGCGACGGAAGCTGGGGGGAGTATGCGGGCGGCTATGCGGATTGGCAGCGCGTCAAACAGGCCGAGGCGGAGCGCGAAGCCGAGCGGGCGAAGGCGGTTTCCGCGCCCAAGGCGCAGTCCGCGGCCGCGCCCGCAAAGCCTGCTGCGCGATCAAGCAAACTGTCGTTCAACGAAAAACGCGAACTGGAGGCGCTGCCGGAGCGTATCGCGGCGCTCGAAGCGGAACAGAGCAGCCTGCAGGCCCGCATGGGCGATCCCGCTCTCTATCAGCAGGCGCCGCAGGAAGTTGCGCGGATCAAAGCTCGCCTCGACGAGCTCGACCTTGAGCTCGAGGGCGCGATGGACCGCTGGGTCGAGCTCGAAGGACGCCAGGGCTGAGGCTTCAGAACAGGCGGCTGTGTCCCTGGTACCAGGCCGCTGCGGCTACAGCGCCGAGAAATACGGCGAGATGAAAGGCTGACCACAGGCGATAGCGCCACGCGAGCGCGTTCGGGTTCAGGTCCGATATCAGGTATAGCGAGCCGTTACCCGGTTTGCGCACGACGTGGCACTCCGCGGCGTTGAGGGCTTCGTCGCGCAGCTTGATCGCTTCGCGTCGCGCCTGGCTGCGCGCGAGGGCCCATTCGCGCATATCGATTTCGCCGTTGCCGTCGAGATCGAAACGTTGGAGCAGGCTTTTTCGATCCGATTTCCAGTGATCGAGGAGTTCGCGGACCTGGCGTGAGATGTCAAAGTCGGGGGAAATGCTGCCCAGCGTCGCGAAGTCGCCGAGTAGGTATACGCGGTCCTGGGTGATGAGGCTCCACTGCGTGTGCCGCGTATCTCCCTGGTGAAACACTTCGCTGCGGCTGACCATCATGTCGGCGCCTTCGGGATCGACCGCGCACATGCCGCTGCCGTCGTCGAGCAGGAAGGACGCATCGCTTTCGTCCGTGCCGACGTGATGCCATTTGCCGTCGCTGCGGCGTTCTTCGGTCTTGACCCGGTACCACAGCACCGGCAGGCCATTGACGGGTGACAACAGCGGAGGGCCGTCGAGCGGGCGTCCGCGTCCGCGCAGCTCGACGTAACCTTGAGCGGCGGAGGCGACGCGGGATGTCGGCGTGTCGGTGATGATGCGGACGGTGCGCAGCGAGCGTGCCCAACCGTACAGGCCCGAGCCGAGCAGCATGCCGAGCGCCAGCACCCAAGGCCAGCCGGGTGGAGTCTTGATGATAATGACGACGGCGATAAGCTGCAGTGCCGGCAGCGTGACGTTGGCGATGTCGCGGCGCAGGTGAGTCAGCATCCGTGCTTCAGGTGGCGAATCAGGCGCTGAAGAGCGCCTTCAGGTCGACGTCGGCCTTCTCGACGGTCGCGAATTCCAGCAGGGGCTTGGCCTCGAACTGGAACGCACGGGCGATGAACAGGTCAGGGAACTGTTCGATGCGGACGTTGTGCAGGTTGACCGACTCGTTGTACCACTCGCGCCGGTCGGCGATGCTGTTTTCGAGCGCCGTGATGCGCGACTGGAGCTGCATGAAGTGCTCGTTCGCCTTCAGTTCCGGGTAGGCCTCGGCAACCGCGAAGATTTGCCCGAGCCCCACGCGCAGCATCCCCTCGGCCTGTCCCAGCGCGCCGACGTCCCGTTGTTCGCGTGCGCTCGCAACCCGGGCGCGTGCTTCGGTGACGCGTTGCAGGGTCTTCTGCTCGAACTGCTTGTACTGCTTGCAGACCTCGACGAGCTTGGGCAGCTCGTCATGCCGCTGCTTGAGCAGCACGTCGATGTTCGCCCACGCCTTCGAGATGTTGTGCTTGAGCTGCACGAGTCCGTTGTAGGCCACGACGGCATAGAGCACGCCGACGACAACGACGCCGAGCAGCACGGCTGCGGAAACGCTCATGGTATCTCCCTCCCCACTTATCTTTCTATTCGCGCTGCATCATACCAAAGCATGTCGGAAGTTCAGGTCGCGGGAGGAACGAAGCGGAAGAGTTCTTCCTGGGGAACCCCCAGCCGGGAAAGCAGGGTTTCGCGGTTCAGGCGCACCAGCCTTTCGATCTCTGCGATATCGTCCGGCAGCGCGTCGTTGTCCCAGCCGTTCGACAGATGACGTGCGAAGTTTGCCGCGAGCACGACGTTTCGCACGCGTGGGTGATCGGCGAGCGTCTCGTCCATCAAGTTGGTCAGCAACTCGGGCAGCTGCCACGTTCGCACCAGGGCGAACAGGATCTCCTGCGCCGTTGTCCCGAACACCGCACGCTGGGCATCGGGGCTGCGCAGCCAACGGTCGCCGCGTTGCATGTCGTAGACCCGCTGGGTGAGGTTCGGAGCGGCGATCCAGCACAGGATTTCCACTGCCTCCTGCAGAAGCGCGGCGACGGTGATCTCGTCGACGTCCAGGTCGTGGCGCAGGATCGCCCAGTCGCGGGCGTAGTGTGCGGCGCGACGGGCGCGGCCGATGACCTTCAGTACGCCGACCAGCGCCTTCGGATGTGCGACGAGCGTGTCCTCGACCGTCGGCATGTTGGCGAAGCGGTCGAAGAAGGGCGCCAGACCCATCATCATGATCGCGCGGTCGATCGTCGTGATGTCGTGATTCTGTTTGGCCGGGCGATTGGCCTGCAGCGTCGTCAGCAGCTTCATCGTCATCAAGGGATCGGCCAGCACGACTGCGGCCACGGCCTTGGCGCCCAATCCTTCCTGCCGGTCGCGTTGTGCAGCCAGTTCCTTGACCGTGCGTCGCAGCACCGGAACGTCCTGCGTGGACATGAATTCGACGTAGGCCGCGACCGAGGGAAGAGGAGTGTCGATGAAGCCCATGGTGGTAACACCGTGTGTCGATGAAACGATTATCGGCTTCGGGGCGTGGGAAATGAAGGGGGAATTTGGGCGAGGGTGGGGAATCCGCCGCGCTTTCGCCGGGGCCTTGCGGTGAATTGGCTATAATCGGGCAAAAAACCACGACGGCGTCGTCGGCAGGCGCCCGCAACCGCACAGGAGAACGGCCCGTGACTGCACCATTCAAAGCGTTTCTGATCGATCAGGATGAAGGCAAGAAAGTCGTCAGCGGCATGGGGACGCTCGATCGCGACGGACTTGATGCCGGCGAAGTGCTGATCAAGGTGCATTACTCGAGCATCAACTACAAGGATGCGCTGGCGGCGACCGGCGCAGGAAAGATCATCCGCCGGTTCCCCTGCGTCGGTGGCATCGACCTGTCCGGTGAAGTCGTCGACAGCGTGGACGCCCGTTTTCGTGCCGGCGACAAGGTCATTGCCACGAGCTTCGATATCGGCGTCGCCCACCACGGCGGCTACGCGGAATACGCGCGTGTGCCGGCCGGCTGGGTTGTTCCGCTGCCGGCGGGGCTGGATCTGCAGGAGGCGATGGCCTTGGGCACGGCGGGTTTCACCGCGGCGCTCGGCATCGTACGCATGGAAGACAACGGTCTTGCGCCGGCCAACGGCCCGGTGGTCGTCACCGGTGCGACGGGCGGCGTCGGCGGGCTCGCAATCGACATGCTGTCGCAGCTCGGTTACCACGTCGTTGCGCTGACCGGCAAGGAATCGGAGTCCGACTACCTGAAGATGCTCGGCGCGGCCGAGATCCTGCTGCGCAATACCATCGACTTCGACAAGGTGCGGCCGCTCGAAGCGGGTCGCTGGGCGGGTGCGGTCGACAACGTCGGTGGGCAGATCCTGCACTGGATTCTCGCGACGATGAAGCAGGCCGGTACCGTCGCGAGCATCGGCAATGCAGCGAGCTTCAACATCAGCACGACGGTCTTTCCGTTCATCCTGCGCGGCGTGAGCCTGCTCGGTGTCGATTCGGGCTATATGGGATTCCCGACGCGCAAGAAAGTGTGGGACCGGCTCGCGACCGACCTCAAGCCGAGGCATCTGGCTGCCGTTACCAGGACCATCGCGTTCGACGAGCTCCCGGCTGCGTTCGACGCATTCATCAAGGGTGAGGTCAAAGGTCGCACGGTCGTGCGTATCGGGGCCTGATCCGCAGCAAGAGGATTCCGCAGCATGAGCGAGCAGCAGCCATTGCCCAAGGTGCTGATCGTCGACGATTCGCGCATGGTGCGGGCGTCGATCATCAAGCTGATACGGGGCCGCTTCGAATTCCGCGAGGAAGCCGATGGCGAAGCGGGTTGGCAGGCGCTGCTGGTCGACCCGACGATCGAGCTCGTGCTCACCGACATCGGGATGCCGCAGCTCGACGGCTATGGCCTGCTGGAGCGCATCCGTGCCTCGGCGCTGTCGCGCGTCCACGAGCTTCCGGTGATCGTGATCTCCGGCGAGGAAGACGATAGTGCGCGTGAACGCGCGCGCAAGCTCGGGGCCAACGACTTCATCACCAAGGGCATCGGCGCGACCGAGTTGATCGCGCGCCTCGACTCTCTGACGCGGCTCGCGCAGACCACCCGCGAGCTCGAGGCGAGCCGCGCCGCGCTCGCCAAGCAGAGCCCTGTCGACCCGGTCTCCGGGCTTGCGACCGAATCCTATCTGAACTGGCGCGGCGAGCAGGATCTCGCCCTCGCACGGCGGCAGAAGGCGGATCTGAGCGTACTGGTGCTGGAAATCGACCGTTACGACCAGCTCACTGCCCAATATGGGGCACATGTCGCGCAGCTTGTCACCCGCAAGCTGTCCGGCATCCTGTCGACCAAGGTGCGCAAGGAAGATACCGTCACGCAGATGACGTCGTCACAGTTCGTCGTGCTGTCGCCGAGCACCGATCTTGCGGGGTGTGCCGCCTTTGCACTGCGCATGCAGAAGGTCCTCGACAAGCTGGTGATGACCTATCGCGAGGACCGCATCCGCATCAGCATTACGGTCGGCGTCGCGAGTTCCAATGCCGACGGGGTGCAGACCGTCAGCGAACTGATCAACGTCGCGACGGCGCGAACCGGCAGCGGCAAGCAGGCTGGCGGCAACCGTGTTGTCGGCGATCAGGGCGAGATCACGCAGGCGATGGTGGATCGCCTGCGGCAGCAAGTCGTCAGCATCGACCAGGCGTTGGTGCAGGTCGGGCAGGGCGACACCGAAGAAGTCGTTGCACAACTGCCCGCGGTGGTTGCGACGCTCATGCCCTTGTTGCGTCTGATCGAGGCGCAACTCGGCTGCGGGATTCCTCTCGATCGTCTTAGTCTCTACAATCCCAATTCCGCATCTGGCGACGACGGCACTCAGAAGGCCTGAAGCCGGAGCGGTCAAAATAATTACAAAGCGGTAACAAGGTGGCGCGGCGCAAGGCTCCGCAGTCAGGACCTGTGCCGGAAGTCACTGTCATTCAAGTAATGCAGGGATCATTGTAGGGAGAGGAACCCATGTCCAAGTACCAGGCATTTCATCGCCGTTCCATCGAGCAGCGCGACGAGTTCTGGGCCGAGCAGGCCAGGCTCATCGACTGGAACAAGCCCGCCGAGCAGATCTGCGACTTTTCGAAGCCGCCGTTCGTGAAGTGGTTCAAGGGCGGCGAAACCAACCTTTGCTATAACGCCGTCGATCGTCATGCGGCCCAGCGTCCGAACGATCGCGCGCTGGTCTACATCTCGACCGAAACCGACGAAGAGAAGGTCTATTCGTTCGCCGAACTGCAGCGCGAAGTCGAGCGCATGGCGGCGATCTACCAGGACCTCGGCGTCAAGAAGGGCGACCGCGTCCTGATCTACATGCCGATGATCGCCGAGGCGGCCTTCGCGATGCTGGCCTGTGCCCGCATCGGCGCGATCCACTCGGTCGTCTTCGGCGGCTTCGCTGCAGGTTCGCTCGCAACTCGTATCGACGACGCGAAGCCGGTGCTAATGGTGAGCTCGGACGCCGGCATGCGTAACGGCAAGCCGGTGCCATACAAGCACCTCGTCGACGAGGCCTGCAAGCTCGCTGAATTCCCGCCGAAGAACGTGCTGATCGTCGATCGCGGCTTGGACAAGGGTTTCCCGAAGGTCGAAGGGCGTGACGTCGATTACGCGACGCTGCGCGCGAAGCACATGGACGCCAAGGTCCCGGTGACCTGGCTCGAATCGTCCGAACCGAGCTACATCCTGTACACCTCCGGCACCACCGGCAAGCCGAAGGGCGTGCAACGCGATACGGGCGGCTATGCCGTCGCGCTCGCCGCGTCGATGAAGCACATCTTCACCGGTGACGCTGGCGAGACGATGTTCTCGACCTCCGACATCGGCTGGGTCGTCGGTCACAGCTACATCATCTACGGGCCGCTTCTCGCCGGCATGGCGACGGTGATGTACGAAGGTACGCCGTTGCGCCCCGATGCCGGCATCTGGTGGCAGATTGTCGAGAAGTACAAGGTCACGGTGATGTTCTCGGCGCCGACCGCGGTGCGCGTGCTGAAGAAGCAGGATCCGGCCTTCCTGAAGAAGTACGACCTGTCCTCGCTCAAGCATCTCTTCCTCGCCGGCGAGCCGCTCGACGAGACGAGCCACAAGTGGATCATGGACGAGCTGGGCATCCCGGTCGTCGATAACTACTGGCAGACCGAGACCGGCTGGCCGATGCTCGCCATTTGCCGCGGCGTCGAACAAAGCGACATCAAGCTCGGTTCGCCGGCCTTCCCGGTCTACGGCTACGACCTGCGGATCTTCCGTGAGGACGGCACTGAGTGCGGCGCCAACGAGAAGGGCATTGTCGGCATCGTCCCGCCGCTGCCGCCGGGCTGCCTGTCTACTGTTTGGGGCCAGGACGACCGCTTCGTGTCGACCTACTTCAGCACCTTCGCCGATCCGGTGATCTACTCGTCGTCCGACTGGGGCATCAAGGACGAGAACGGCTATCACACGATCCTCGGCCGCATGGACGACGTGATCAACGTGGCCGGTCACCGGCTGGGCACCCGCGAGATCGAAGAGGCGATCCAGGCGCATACCGCGATCGCCGAAGTGGCGGTCGTCGGCGTCGCCGATCAGCTCAAGGGCCAGATGCCGATGGCCTTCGCGGTAGTGAAGGACGCGTCGCGCGTCGACAGCCCCGAAAAGCGCGTCGTGCTCGAGAAGGAAGTGATGAAGACCGTCGACAACCTGCTCGGCGCCATCGCGCGTCCGGCGCGTGTGCACTTCATCTCCGGCCTGCCGAAGACCCGTTCGGGCAAGATGCTGCGCCGCTCGATCCAGGCGCTGGCTGAAGGCCGCGATCCGGGCGATCTGACGACGATCGACGATCCGACCACGTTGGAGCAGATCCGCGAGGCGCTGGTGGGCTGAGCGTTCAGCGAACCCAAATGAAAACCGCGCCGGATTCGGCGCGGTTTTTTTTCGTCCCTATTGCCTCAGGTCCGTCACGTGCCGGTTTGGGTGGCAGAGGGGGACTCGACGGGCGCTTCGCCTTCGTAGCCCGCTTCGATTTCCTCGTGGATCGTCCGCCACATCGGCTTGAGGAGGAAGCGCATGCCCTTGATGATGCTTTGCACGTCCATCATCGACGGGATGCGGGTACCGCGATGCTCGACCGGTCCGCCGATCTGTCGTACATCGACGCCCAGCTTCGCGAAATGAGCGGCGAGGCGCGGTTCAGTGAGAATGAAGAGCGTCTCGATCCCGCTGCGCGCCGCGAGCGCGATCGCGCCCAGGTAGAGCCCGATCGGGATGTACGGAAAGCGCGGGTGGATCACGCTGCCGAAGTCCTCGTCGTGCACTGGCACCGCTTCAGCGTGTTCGCCTTTCCGGCGTCGGAAAGCCGCGCGTACCGCCAGGCGCGAAACCTCGGCGATGCGGTCCCGGTCCAGACGTGCGGGATCGATGATCGAGCGGTCGATCGTCGCCGCGCAGGTCCTTTCGAAAGGGAGCAGGTAGTCCGGGTCGTTCGTTCGGGCAAGGACGACGCGCGTGCAGCCCACTGGGATCTTCGCTTCGTTCGCGGTTCGCAGCAGGCAGTGCAGGCTGTGGGCGTCGTGCTCATCCATCTCTCGTCGATCCGGACGGACGGGTTCGAAGCCGAGCTCTTCGCAATACACTTCGTGCCGCACGCGATACACCGCGTCGCGCAGCGAGTCGTCGGTGGCCGGGTAGATTTCGAAGTATTTTCTGAAACCGTGGCCAAGGTTGAAGCGGTCGAACAGAAGCAACGGTATTCTCCTCGTTCTGTTGCCGGCGTATGTATCGGGACGGATCGCCCCTGGGCCTCTCCTGGCGGGCCTTAGGCGGGCCCGCGTGAACGCGGTAGGTGCTCGTTAATCATAGTCCAAGTTGGTATCCGCGGGGGTGTGTGAAATTGCCGGGAAATGGTGATCCGCCATCCAAAAATGGCTGTTTCTCTATTGGCATGGATTCTCTATGATGTTGTGGAGGACACACCATCAGGGAGAAGCATGGTGAGCACCTTCGACTACGATGCGGCATTTGCGCGCAATCTCGGCTGGGTCACTGAAAAAGAACAGAAAACGCTGCGGCAAAAGCGGATAGCGATCGCCGGCATGGGCGGTGTCGGGGGCGTGCATCTCACGACCCTCGCGCGGCTTGGTATCGGCGCCTTCAACATCTCGGACTTCGATACCTTCGACCTCGTCAATTTCAATCGCCAGGCGGGTGCGACGATGTCCGCGTTGGGTCGCCCGAAGGTCGACGTTCTGGCCGAGATGGCACTCGAAATCAACCCGGAACTGAAGATCGAGCGTTTCCCGGAAGGAGTGTCGGAGGCGAACCTCGATCGCTTCCTCGACGGCGTGGATCTCTATGTGGATGGTCTCGATTTCTTCTGTTTCGAAGCGCGCCGCGCGACCTTCGCTGCATGCCGGCGAAAGGGGATTCCGGCCATCACCGCCGCGCCGCTCGGCCTCGGGGTCGCGTTCCTGGCTTTCATGCCGGATAGCATGAGTTTCGAGGATTATTTCCGCCTCGAGGGATGTGCCGAATGGGAGATGGCGATCCGTTTCCTGCTCGGGTTGTCGCCGGCAATGCTGCAGCGCCCCTATCTTGCCGATCAGTCGCGGGTGAATCTTGCCGAGCATCGGGGTCCTTCCACCGTCGCCGCATGCCAGCTATGTGCCGGTGTCACCGCTACGGAAGCGCTGAAGATTCTCCTCCGGCGAGGACCTGTGCGTCCGGCGCCGTGGGGCTACCAGTTCGACGCCTACCGCAATCGTCTAGTGCGCACCTGGCGTCCGGGTGGAAACCGCAATCCGATCCAGCGGCTCGCGCTGTGGATCGCCCGCGGGCAGTTGCGGCGTATGCAGGGCGGAGGCCAAGGCCGTGGCTGATCGGGCGACGCTGATGGAGATTCTCGATCTGGCGCGCTGGGCGCCTAGCGGGGACAACACGCAGCCGTGGCGATTCGAGATCGTGGACGACCGGCAAATTGCAGTGCACGGGTTCGACACCCGCGATCATGTCATCTATGACCTGGACGGTCGTGCCAGCCAGATCGCCCACGGCGCCTTGCTCGAGACCCTGAGGATAGCCGCGACGGGGCATGGGCTGGCTGCCCGCTGGTCGCTGAGGCCCGGGTCTTCGGACAGGGCACCGATCTACGACGTAGTGCTCGAGCCGGCTGCCGATATCGCTCCCGACCCCTTGATCCCGTCGATACGCAAGCGCGCCGTTCAACGTCGCATGATGAGCGCGCGGCCCCTCTCGATCGAGGAGAGGCGGGAACTGGTGGAGGCGGTAGGACCGGATCACTCTGTTCTGATGTTCGAGTCGCTGTCTGATCGCTTCAAGGTGGCGCGCCTGCTGTGGAACAACGCGCGCCTGCGGCTGACCTGCCCGGAAGCCTACCAGGTGCATCGCGACGTAATCGAATGGGACGCGCGCTTCAGCGTCGACCGCATTCCGGACCAGGCCGTCGGCGTCGATGCGATGACGGCGAAGCTGATGCGATGGGTGATGCAGAGTTGGGAGCGTGTCGATTTCTTCAATCGATACCTGTTCGGCACCGTGGCGCCGAGGATCCAGCTCGATTTCCTCCCCGCGATGGCGTGTGCTGCACATCTGTTGCTGCTGCCGCGCAAGCCTCTTCGAAGCATCGAAGATCACGTCCATACCGGCGAGGCGATGCAGCGGCTGTGGCTCACCGTGGATGCCTTGGGCTTGAACCTGCAGCCGGAGATGACGCCGGTGATCTTTCGCTGGTATGTGCAGGCGGGCCGTTCCATTTCGGCAACCAAGGGCATCGACGAGGGCGCCGTCCGGCTCGCTGCGTCCTTCGACGCGTTGGCCGGTGCCGACGCGACGGCGCCCTTTGCCTTCTTCTGCCGCGTCGGTGCCGGTGCCGGGGCGAGCGCTCGTTCCCTTCGCAAGGAACTGCGCGACCTGATGCTGTCCGCGCGGCCATAGTACGGGACGGCATTCACGAGGCGTCGAATGAATGACATCGATCTGGACGGTAGCGAGTGGGACGCCGTCATCGTCGGGACCGGCATGGGTGGCGCAACCTTCGGCTACGCTCTGGCGCGGGCGGGCTGGCGGGTCTTGTTTTGCGAACGGGGGCGTTCGTCGCTTGCCGACCGCGATGCGCTGCGCGATGTCTATCCGGAAATGCGCTTCGGAGAAGGGGGGCGGGGCGAGCACGACGTGCTGAGCGCGGCAGGGCGCTATGTGGTGCCGATCGACGATCTGTCCTCGGGGCGGTCGAAGCGCTTCCTACCCTTCATGGGCATGGGGACCGGCGGCTCGAGCGCTCTGTATGGAATGGTTCTCGAACGCTTCTTCCCGGCGGATTTCGAGCCCAGGCGGCATTATCCGGATGCTGACGGCTCCGCCTTGCCCGAGCGCTGGCCTATTGCCTACGCTGATCTTCTGCCTTACTACGAGGCCGCGGAGCGCCTCTATCGGGTTCGTGGCACGCGCGACCCCCTGCGTCCCGAGGCCTCGACGCAATACGCCGAGCCGCCTCCGATGTCCGCTGCGGCACGAGAGCTCAGCGAGAGTCTCGCTACGCAGGGCTTGCATCCCTACCAATTGCCGCTCGCATGCGAATACGTGGCCGGATGTCGTGGTTGCCAAGGTTATCTTTGCGGGTCCGGGTGCAAGAACGATAGCGCCCGAGTGTGTCTGGCGCCGGCGCTGGCGGAGCATGGAGCCCGACTGGTCGATGAATGCGAGGTCGTACGGATCGAAGCCGACCGTGAGCGGGTAAGCGCCGTCGTGTGTCGGCGGCGGGGAAAGGAATTTCGGGTGTCGGGCCGCGTCGTCGTCCTGGCTGCGGGCGCGCTGGCTACGCCGTCGCTGCTGCTGCAGTCCCGAAGCCCGGATTGGCCGGACGGTGTGGCAAACGATTCGGGCCTCGTCGGCCACAATCTGATGCGTCACTTCATCGATTTGTACCCGATCTTTACGAAAGCCCAGCCGGATGCCGAAGGGAACGCGAAGGAGTTTGGATGCAATGATCTGTACCTGGCCCACGGCGTGAAGCTCGGGGCCATCCAGTCTTTCGGGAAGCTGCCGCCCGGCGCGATGATTGCGAACGACCTGCAGCGCGACCTGCGCCAGCAGGTGCATCCCGCAGCCGCTGCCGCCTTCGGGCTGGTGAAGCCGATCATGCGCCCCATTTTTGACCTGCTGTTCTCGCGGGCGACGATATTGGCGACGATCATCGAGGATCTTCCCCAGGCAGGAAACCGAGTCCTTCCGCCCGCCGGCGGGAGCGAGGCCATATCCATTTCATATCGCGTGAATGCGCGCGAAGGAAATCGCATAGAGAGGATGCGCGAACATATGAAGACGCTGCTGCGGCCGTATCGGCACCTGCTTATCAAGCAGGCCGAGAACAATGAGCGGATCGCGCACGCCTGCGGTACTTGCCGTTTCGGCGACGACCCCAGATGCAGCGTGCTGGACGCCAATAATCGTGCACACGGCTTGGCGAACCTCTATGTGGTTGACGCGTCCTTCTTCCCGTCGAGCGGTGGGACCAATCCGGCGCTGACCATCGCGGCGAACGCGCTACGCGTGGCTGACCATCTGCTCGGCGAGACCGGGGCGAAGGCGGGGGCATGAAGCTCGACGAGATGCGCGGGGCGTGGGCGTTGGTGACCGGGGCGTCGTCCGGGATCGGCAAGGAATTCTGCACGCAGTTGGCGGGGAAGGGCTTGAACCTCGTTCTGGTCGCGCGGCGCGAGGACCGGCTGCTGACGCTGGCTGCCAAACTCGAGCAAGACTTCGAGGTCCGCACGCTGGTGATCGTGCAGGACCTCAGCGCCGCCGATGGTGCGAGCTGCGTCGTCGGGCGCGTGGCGTCGGCCGGCATTCATATCCGGTTGCTAGTGAACAATGCGGCCTTCGGCCGCTGGGGACGTTTCGAGGACACGCCGTCAGCTGCCTATCGCGACATGCTGACTACGAATACGACCGCGCTTGTCGAGCTCACGCACGCCCTGCTGCCCGATCTCGCGGCGGGTGCGCCGAGCGCAATTATCAACGTCGCGTCGGCCGCCGCGTACCAGCCGGTTCCCTATATGGCCGTCTACGCGGCGACGAAGGCCTTCGTGCTCAGCTTCAGCCAGGCGCTGCACGGCGAATGGTGCGACCGTGGCGTGCTCGTGCAGACACTGATTCCCGGCGCTACCGACACGGAGTTCGACGAAGTGGCCAAGGCCTACGCGAGTGCAATCACGGCGCGCGGTTCCGCGGTCGATGTGGTTCGCGATTCGATCCGCGGGTTGGAGCTCGGATCGGCCGTCGCCGTGAATGCCCCGGGGACTTTCAAGCAGCGGATGTTCGCTGGCCTTTTCCCCCCGAAGTTCGTCATCTCGCAGGTCGCGAAGATGTTCGGGCCACCAAACGATCGGGCTTGATCCCGCTCCTGCGACCGCATCCTCCGGAGTGCCAAACCATGCGCAAGATTACGCTCGCCCAGAGTCTATGTTTCCTCGTCCTGCTTTTCGCAGCCTGCGCCCTCGGCATCGGCACCACGATGCTGCTCGTGGGAGGGCTCCCACTCGGGGACTTCCGTGGCGTCACGCTGGTCGCAGCGGCGATCGTGCTGATCTACGCCTTCGCGATCGCGCTGCATCGAACCTTCCTGTTCTTCGTCCCGCTGCGCCCGGGCTACCTCGCTCCGGGGTCGAGAGAGGAGTTCGCGTACCACGTCTATCTGCTCTGTTACCTGGTGCTCTTCCAGCCCCTGACGCGCGGCCTGTTTGTGCCGGTCCCGTTGATGCGGGTGATCTATCTCGCGTTGGGCGCACGTCTCGGCACGAATAGCTACAGTGCCGGCACGATCCTGGACCCACCGCTCACGAGCGTCGGCGACAACTGCATCATCGGACATGATGCAGTCATGTTTTCACACGCCGTCGAAGGGGACGATCTCTCCCTTGCACCCATTGTCATCGGCCATAATGTCACGATTGGCGCGAAGGCGGTTATCCAGCCGGGTGTGGTGATCGAGGACGGCGCGATCGTTGCCGTGAATGCGGTCGTATCGAAGGGAACGCACATTGCGGCCGGCGAATTGTGGGGCGGAATTCCTGCGCGCCGCATCAGGGAAGCGGGCGCCGGACCGGACCGTCGGAATTCCTTACGCAGTTGAACGAGCCGGTTCGACACAAAAAAACAGGAACCCCCGAGGGGGCTCCTGTTTCCGCGTGATTTAGCCGGTGGCGGTCGTTCAGGCGGCTTCGATGCGACGGCGGCGGTTCAGGAAACCGAGTCCGCCGAGTGCCACACCGATCAGCGCGAGCGTGCCAGGTTCCGGAACGGTGATCGAACTGTTCGCATCCGCCTGGAACTGGAAGTTCAGGTCGGTGCCGCTGTTCTGCGGGCAGCCGTTGCAGGTGCCGATGTTGTGGGCCAGATCGCCGTTCGCGATGCCGTTCGAGGAGAACAAGGCAGACGGATCAACCTGCCTGAACGGATCGACCAGCGACGAGTTGATCGCAGTCGTGATCAGGTCGTTGAGATTGAAACTCGGGAAGAAGGCGGCGTCCCAGCCCGTGATCAGCCAAGTCAGGTCAGTCGATCCGGAGCCAACGACCGTCGACACGCCCGGATAGTTGTTCGTGCCGAACTGGTCAAACTGAACGGTTCCCGCCGCCGGGTTGACCGTAAAGTTGGAGCTTTGAACCGACTGAAGCGTACCCTGGAGAACCAGTTGTCCCGTCGTGAAACCCGTGCCGGCAAGGTTATTGCCGTTGGTCGGTGTCGCATAGATCCGGAAGAAGCTCGTTGTGTTCGGCGTGACCGCAAAGGTCGCATTCAGGCCGCCGTTCGTGACGGTCGCAGTCTCGAAGAAACCGGCCACTGCGGTGAAACGGAAGCCGCCGACGCCGCTGGTGTACAGGATGTTGTTCCCGTCAGTCAGCGTGCCCAGGTTTGCCTGGTAGAGCAGCTGCACTACATCGCCGGTTTGCAGGCCGCCCGACGGATTGCCGCTCACGGCGAGGGCATTGCCCGGCAGCCAGTCGAGAGTTGTTACTCCGTTAATTGTACCGCCTGCGGCTCCGCCGTTGACGTCGACCGTAAATGCCTGCGCCGAACCAGCCACTGCGCAGAGAATGCTTGCTGCTAGGATTGTCTTCTTGAACATGATGTGTATCTCCCGCTTCTTAACCAGCCACCGGCATCACGTAGAGTTGCGCCGCGATGTTCCTGACTAGCTTGTAGCAGTCCCCGTGCCAGGAAACATAAAACGGTTTAAAAACAATGGACTGATGCTGATTATCGGGCGCTTCAGAGACTGACTCGGCGGTGACTGTAAAGTTTTTCGACGGTCGAGTGCGTGATCGCGATTGAACGGTTGCCGGGCCGTGGGGTGCGTGGCCAGTATGACTGCGACGACGGCGTTGCATGGGAAGACAACCATGTCCAAAGCGTGAAATGGATGTCATGGCTAGCACGTGGAGGCCATCCAGTTAGTAGAGGAAGACCTCTTCGAAAGCAGCTGTACCGGGGAACCGGGATGTCTCCTACGGCGGCGGGGATAGGGGGATCTCAGTCCTTTCGGAGGGGCGATGAGCGTGACCTGTGGCACGGCTCCTTCAAAAATACCATTTGAATGTGATGAATTGCCGCGTCAGAGGCCTCTTCGTCTGTTCGGGAAATTTTACACATTCACAGGAATGGGCCTTCATTCAACCTTGTTTTTCGGTCTATCAGGTTGATAAAAAAAGCATTTATTCGATCTGGTGCGAAGCATGCTTGACAGTGTACGTCTCCCGTTGCATGGGATTCGTGGCGGTTGCGCGTTAGCCCGGCAGATGTTTGCCAACACTGAAATCAGCGGAGGTTCCCATGAAAGTCCCAAAAAATATGCGTCGCACGGCTATTGCGCTGGCGCTCTGTGCACAAGGGGCATTCTCGTTTGCGGCAGATCCCATCATCTTCGACCCTACCGGGCAAGGCCTCGGGGCTGGGGCGGGTGGCATTGAATTAGGGATGTTCGACTGGCTGCCGGCCAATGCCCTTGCGGTCAACGGCAATCCTGCGGGCGGGTTGAATGTCGGAAACATTATTCATCTGCTTTCGCATGCCAAGCTTGGCGTGATCGTCGATTCCAACGGTGATTTGCACGCCGTGCCGGGGGGCGAGATTACTTTCGTCGCGGGGTTTGGCGAGGCCGTCAATACGTTTGACCCCACGGCGACCGGGTCCACCGTCACTTTTGTATATAACAACTCGGGCTCGAATTTCTTCGAGATCTGGTGGAGTCCGACGGCCGATTCGAACATGCTTGCCGGCACTGGGTTTAACACCGGGCAGGCTGGCACCAAGCGCATCCTCTACGGCGTCGTCACCGATAGCACCGGCGACTACAGCGGTGGCAGCCCGATCGTCACCCTGGATCAGTTTGGCCCGAACAATTACTCCGGCATTCAAACCATCACCGGATCGGGCAGTACGCAGTTGGCAGGTGTGATCATCAGCGCCGACCCGGCCTACTTTCCCGGGCTGACCCAGGCGCAAATCGACGCTATGAAGGTGTTCTTCAATACGTCTACCGTGACGCCATACAGGCAGACGAATCCTTCGGCAAAGTTCGTCGACTATGGCGTTGTCGGCAACACGGTGACCATGAGCGCTACGACCGTCGGGTCGATTAACGGCGGGCCCCATGGCGGCGCAGATCTGCACTTCGTGCTGCAATCGGACGCGAACCAGCGCTTCGAGCAGGGTGAGGTCGTTGAAGGCTCCTGCCGGGTGACCTACGGCGGAAACGACAAGAATGGGAACGTGGACCCGGTGAAGTTCGGCAACCCGGAATGCAGGTCCGACCCGAACTTCGGCACCAATTGCTATACCTTCGGTGGTCAGGTCGGTGCGCCGACGACCGACAAGACGAAGGGTGGACCATTCGGCGAGCACGAGCATCATCAGAAGAGCGGCGACGCAGGAGATTTTACCTTCCGTGCCGGAACGCACAGTGCACCGAAGAACACTCGGATCACCGATACGGCTTGCAAGGACCCGGGCGCGATCAAGCCGGCCGAAGCGAATGCGAAGTTCAAGCAGATCGACTTCGAGGGGACGGGATCGTTCTCCTTCCCGAACAATGCGGCAGGTACGCAGGCTAAGAATTATCTGAAGGCCCACGGCGCGCCGTCCGACATCGCTAGCGACAACGTGAGCACCAAGACTTACTACTTCCGCGTAGACATGGTGGACTCGGGTGAGCCGGGCAATCAGGCCAACCCGAATGCGACCGCGCAGTGCGCGAGCTTCCTCGCGGCCGACCAGAACAATCCGCTGGCCACCCCTGACCCCTTGCTGCTCGACTATGTTTCGACAGGCGCGGATTGCCAGGACGTCTATCAGATCCTGATCTGCCCGAGTGATCAGCCTTGCGACACGCCGATGTATACGGTGCGTGGCTTCCTGACCGGCGGCAACATCCAGATGCACAAGGTCATCAAGTAAGTACAAGCCTTTCTCCCGCCGCAAGGCGGGAGACGGTCTCCTCCTGCATCGATTGTGCGCCCGCAAGGGCGCATTTTTTTGCCTCAGGGTTTGCCGCCACGAGGGGCATTCGTGTGTTGAATGATCGCCGCATCGAGCGCCTGTTGAAAACCCCCCGCGGCGCGCCGTGCGACGAAGACACGGCGGAGTTCGGCGGCACGTCGTCTGCATTGCGGGTCGGTTAGCAGCGTCTGGGCGGCGCTGCGCAGCGTCAGAGCGTTGGCATGCTCCGGACGCAGCGCGAGGCCGGCTCCGTACGCGACCACGCAATCCATGTTCAGGTGCTGGTCCAGGTTGAACGGGATGCCGAGCACCGGGACGCCGCAAGCGAGGGCCTGATGGCTCGTCGGACTGCCGCCGTTGCAAATCACGAGAGCCGCGCGCGCGCTCATCTGGGCGCCCGGCAGGTAGTCCGCAACGGTAGCGTTTGCGGGGACGCGATCGAGCAGCGCCCCGGCCGATGCGACGGCGACATGACAATCGAGCTCTGACAGTGCTTCGAGAATGACCGGAAGGAGGGCACCCGATCCTGAGCTTCCGAGGGTTACGTAGACGAGAGGCCGCTGCGCCGCAGCCGCCGGCAGCTCCGGCATCGGCAGTTCAGGCGACCATTCGACGGGGCCGATATAGCGATGGTTGTCAGGCAGGCCCGCGGTCGGCACGAGTTCGGGGACGTCCGCGTACAGCGTCATGTCGGCGTCGGTATAGACGCGGCGCAGGTCGAGGCCCAGCCCGGGAAGTCCATACTCGCGGCGCAGCAGGTTCAGCGGGACCGTGTGCCATGCGAATGCGAAGGGGCGGCCGAGCGTGAAGAAGGCCGAGGCGAGCGGCACGCCCAGGATTCGTGCCATCGGAAGACTCGGCATCGGGATGCGACGGCGTGAGGCGTAGGGGCTCCAGTACGCGTTCGAAAGTGCGACGTAAGGAATGCCCGCGACGCGTGCACTGACCGACAGCGAGAGACGGAAGTCGCCGACGACAACGTCCGGTTTGACGCGGTCGAGCAGTTTCAGGTCTTCGTCCGCGTATTGCCTCAGCGTACTCAAGGGGTAGAGGCGAGCGCCGTTGGCAAGACGGGACATGAACAGCCGCGGGTCGATCGAGTTGATGGGCTCGCGAGGCCAGGGCCAGTCGGGGAACAGGCGAAGATAGGTGCCGTTGCAGGCGAAAGCGACTTCCCACTCCTCCTCATCCAGACCGCGGGCGAGGGCGTAGGGGCGGGCAACGTGGGCGAGCGTCGCGGCCTCGGCGATGAAAAGTACGCGTCGTCTCGATCTTGTCAGGGCCGCATCTCCTGCGAGGATCGCGGCTGCGCGTTGACGCGCCGCTGGAAGCGATCCAGTACCTTAGGGACGTACGCGAGGGTTTCGGGATAGGGCGGAATCGCGTTGCCATAGCGACTGACCGCACCCTCTCCGGCATTGTAGGCAGCCAACGCGAGCGGTAGCGCGTTGAAGCGATCGATCAGCTCGCGCAGGTAGCGCGCGCCGCCGGAGATGTTCTGACGCAGATCGAAGGGGTCGTTCACGCCGAAACGCGAGGCGGTCTGCGGCATGAGTTGCATGACGCCGAGTGCGCCCTTCGGCGAGCGGGCGCGTTCATTGAATCCACTTTCCACCGAGGCGACGGCTTCGAGCAGCGCCGGGTGCACGCCCGTTTCACGTGCCGTGTCGTGAATCACCCGGGCGATGGCCTCGGGCGTAGCGCGCATCCGGCGCATGTCGGGCGCGGTACGAGGAGCGCCCGACGGCTGGAAGCGCGTGCCCGGTATCGCGCGGTGGCGCGCGTCGCTCGGCGCGTCGCTGAAATGCGAGACGCCCTGATCGTCGACGAAGACATAGAGCTGCTGGGCGTGTGCCCCTTGGGCACCGAGAACGGCCAGAATCGTAGCGAACACCCGCACCAAGCCATGCATTTGGGCTCGCAAACATGACGAAGGCGTCATCGGTGCAGTATCCTCTCGCGACAATTCCCGCATCGTGGTCGGTCCGGTCACATCGATACGCGGCCAGGCGATACGCAGCACGTTGGGCAACTATTACGCATGCCGGTTCGATTTTCTGCGCATAGATCGGCGTGTTGAATGTATGGTAACGTTAATCCTAGACTTGGAGCGCGGAGTTATTCATGCGTGTACAGGCAGCGGGGGCCGCGAAGACGGCCGCATCGGGCTTCACTCTCCTCGAGCTGCTGGTGGTCATGGTGATCATCGGGCTGCTCGCCGGTTACGTCGGCCCGCATTACTTTTCCCAGATCGGCAAGTCTGAAGTCAAGGCGGCCAAGGCCCAGATCGACGCGCTCGAGAAGGCTCTCGATCAGTATAGGCTCGATGTCGGGCATTACCCCAACACGGATCAGGGCTTGCGGGCCTTGAACGCGGCGCCGGCCGGCGAGAGCCGTTGGCAGGGTCCGTATCTTCGCAAAGCGATTCCCGACGATCCCTGGGGCAAGCCCTACCAGTATCGCCAGCCGGGCGAGCACGGCGAGTTCGATCTGTTTTCCCTGGGGAAGGACGGGCAACCCGGCGGCGAAGGTGAGGCAGCGGACATAACCAACTGGTGATGCATGCGCTATCGGGTGAGGGCCATCGGAGCAAGTGCGACGGTCGTCGAGACGGAGCTTGAGGCTGCCAGTGCGGCTGATGCGCGCGCCATGGCGGTCGCGCGCGGGTTATCGGTCCTGTCCCTGAAGGAAATGGCGCGAGGCCGGGGACGCCGCCGCTTTCCGCTGTTGCTCTTCAACCAGGAGTTGCTTGCGCTATTGCGCGCCGGGATATCGCTGGCCGAGGCGGTTGCTGCGCTTCTCGAAAAGGAAACGCGGCCGGCCGTTCGCGGCGTCCTTACCGAGGTGCTGGGCGCCCTCAGTGAAGGCCGTAGTCTCTCCAGCGCGCTGGAGGCGGCGCCGCATGCGTTCCCCGATCTGTATGTCGCCATGATCCGCGCCGCCGAGCGCACGAGCGACCTCGATCAGGCGGTCGAGCGCTACATCGCCCACCTGCAGGAAGAGGGGAGGCTGCGCGACAAGCTCGTCGGCGCAGCCATCTATCCACTGCTGCTGGTCGGGGCTGGCGGCTTGGTCGTGCTGTTCCTGCTCGGTTACGTCGTGCCCCGCTTTTCGCACATCTACGAGGACGTGGGCACGGATCTGCCATTCATGTCGCGCCTGTTGCTGGAATGGGGGCAGTTCGTCGAGGCCCATGCGGCAGGGATGGGCGTGTTCCTGGCCTTGCTGGTCGTGGCAGGCTTCGCTGTCGTGCGCAGCCAAGCCGTGTGGGCCGCCGTCGGGCGCCAGATGTGGCGCATGCCTTTCATCGGCGAGCGCCTGCGGGTCTTCCAGCTGGCGCGTTTCTATCGTACCGTCGGCATGCTGTTGACCGGCGGCATCCCCGCCGTGACGTCACTCGGGATGGTGTCGGGGCTCTTGTCCCCGATGCTCCAGTCGGGCCTGAGCGCCGCGATCGTTTCGATCCGCGAAGGGCGCAGCTTTTCGTCGACGCTCGCGACCCGCGGGCTGACCACCCCTGTCGCGTTGCGCATGCTCGAGGTGGGCGAACGGGCGGGAAACCTGGGCGAGATGCTCACCCGAGCAGCCGAATTCCATGAAGAGGACACCGCGCGCCAGCTCGAATGGCTGACGCGCCTGTTCGGGCCGCTGTTGATGTTGGGGATCGGCTGCGTGATCGGGCTGATCGTCGTGCTGATGTATTTGCCGATCTTCCAGCTTGCCGAGAGCATCAAATGACCAATCCGCTTGCCTCCGTGCTGGCGCCGCCGCCGTTTTCCGCAGCCGATTTCGCGGCCGCGGCGGCCGGTGGTGTGCGGATCGTCGAAGGGCTCGCGACGCTGGAGCCGGACCCGGAGATCCGTCTCGCACGGCTCGCGCGCAGCACGGGCCTGACCCCCGTGGGCCACGCGAGGTTGATGACACTGGTGCCCGATTTTTCCGCGATCGCATTCGAGATGGCTCTCCACCGGGAATGCGCGGCCTTGCGCGAGGAGGAGGGACGCCTGCTAGTCGTGGTCGCCGATCCTTTCGATTCGGACCTTCTCGACGGGCTCGGGGCTCGCCTTGTCGAACCTTATACGGTGCTGCTCGCGGACCGCGACGATCTGATGGCTTGCCTGGCGCGTCACGAGGACGAGGTGCGTCGCGCTGCAGGGCTGATCGAATCGCGTGAGACCGGGCGTGGCGGGGAACGCGCCGAAGATCTGTCGCTCAAGCGGATCAGTGCCGATGTGAGCCCGGTGGTCAAGCTCGTGAATTCGACCTTGTACGACGGCTTGAAACAGCTGGCGAGCGATATCCACCTCGAGTCGGTCCCAGGCGGTCTGGTGATCAAGTACCGCCTGGACGGGGTCTTGTCCCGGGTGGGGGCGGTGCAGGGGGCGGATCTCGCGGAGCAGGCGATTTCGCGGATCAAGGTGATGGCGGAGCTCGACATCGCAGAGCGCCGCGTTCCGCAGGACGGGCGTTTCAAGGTCAGCGCCGGTGGACGCGAGATCGATTTTCGCGTGTCGATCATGCCGAGCATCCACGGCGAGGACGCGGTATTGCGGATCCTCGACAAGGAGCACCTGACGCGCGAGATGAGCGGGCTCACGCTCGAGACGCTCGGTTTCGACGACGTGACCCGCGCGGCGCTGCGTCGGCTGGCGCGCCTCCCGTATGGAATGCTGCTCGTGACCGGTCCGACGGGCTCAGGGAAGACGACAACCTTGTACGCGACCCTGGTCGAAACCAACCAGGGCGTCGACAAGATCGTCACGATCGAGGACCCGGTCGAATATCAGTTGTCGGGGGTGCTGCAGATCCCGGTGAACGAAAAGAAGGGCCTGACCTTCGCCCGCGGTCTGCGATCGATCCTGCGTCACGACCCGGACAAGATCATGGTGGGTGAGATCCGCGACGGGGAAACGGCGGAGATCGCCGTGCAGGCCGCGCTGACGGGCCACCTCGTGTTCACGACGGTGCACGCCAACAACGTCTTCGACGTGATGGGACGGTTCATGCATATGGGGATCGACCCCTATAACCTGGTCGCCGCGCTCAACGGAATCGTCGCGCAGCGCCTGGTGCGGGTGAATTGCCCATATTGCACGCAGGACGTCGTGCCCGACACGGGGTTGATCGCGGAGTCGGCGCTGGCGGACGTCAGCCGATTCCGCTTCCGCGCCGGTCTGGGCTGCGGCCATTGCCGCGGGTCGGGTTACCGCGGACGGCGTGCGGCCGCGGAGGTGTTGCTGCTCAACGACGAGCTGCGGGAATTGGTCGTCGCGCGGGCGCCGATCCGGGCGGTCAAGGAGGCCGCGGGGCGGGCGGGCTTCCACGGGCTGCGTGCGGCGGCGCTCGACATGGTGGCCGCGGGCGAGACGACTTTGCAGGAGGTGAACCGTGTCACGCTGGTGGCCTGAACCCTTCCGCTTGCTCGTCGAGCCCGACGCTTTCGACGTCGCCGCACGCGGACCGTTGCGACGAGTGGAGTTCGCAGGCCGACCCCAGGAGGCCTTGCCGCTCTTGTCGCAGGAAGGCGATCCGGCCATCCGACCGAATACGATCTGGGAAGTGCTGCTGGCGGACGGGCTGGTCCGTTATCTGGTCGTCGAATGGCCGGCGGGCCTGCGCGGACGGCCCGAACGGGCGGCGTTTGTCGCGCACCGTTTCCGCGAGGTACATGGCATCGAGTCGCCGGAATGGCAGTTCGCGATCGAGCCCAGCGTTACCGGGGTTCCGACGATCGCGTGCGCTGCGCCGGTCGAACTGATCGCGGCGGTGGACGAATGGGCCGCTCGCAATCGGTTGCGGATTGCCCGGATCACCGGGGAGTTCGTCGCAACCTACAACCGCTTGCGATCGCGACTCGACAATCCGCTCGGTGCATTGGCCATCGAGCGGGGTGGCCGGTTGACGGTCGGCCTGTGGCACGACGCGACGTGGCTCGCGCTGCGCAGCCAGCCGCAGGGCGCCGGAGGGGCGAATCCGCTTGGCCAGCTTCTCCAGGCGCTGCAGGCGCGCGCCGGCAAGCAGGCCGACGGCGGGACCCTGTACCGGGCCGGAACGGATCTCGAAGCGCCGGGCGGCTGGGCATCGGTGGCCTTGGGAGGCGAAGCATGGGCCTGATGCGTCGCGCGCCGCTTTCGATCGAGCTCGACTTCGTCGCCGCGCGGCGGGGGCCACGCTGGTACGGCTGGGCATTGCTCGTGGCCGGTATCGCCGGCGCCGCCCTGGCGTTTGGCGACTACCGCACCGAACAGGCAGAACTCGCGGAGCGGCAAAAGACCCTCGAACGCCTGCGCGAATCGGTCGCACACGCCGCTCCGACTCAGCGCGCGGCCGGAGGCCGCAGTGTCAGTCCTGACGAGGCGAAGGCCGCGCTGGAAGTCGCCGCGCATCTGAACGCCGCTTGGGGCCGGTTGTTCGCCGGCATGGCCGCGGCCCAGACCGAGTCGGCCACGTGGATTTCGTTCGACGGCGATGCGTCGCGCAACAGCGTCCGGATCGCAGGCGACGCGCGGAATCTCTCGGCGGTCTTCGACTTGCTCGAACGCCTGAACGGCGCCGAGGGCATTCGCGACGCGCGACTGTCCAGCTACGAATGGACAAACGCCGGAGCCGTTCCGGTCGTGCGCTTTCACGCGACTGCGACGTGGGGGAGCGGGCAATGAAGGGCTTCCCGCAGGGGCAAGACTCCGGAATGCGTCCGGTCGAGCCGGAAGCGGCCGTCGTGTCCCGCTCGGCCCAGGCCCTCGGCCCCGGCTTGCCGAGTTACGACCGCAAAGCGCCTCGATCGAAGATCCTCCTGCGGCTCGCGCGGGAACGCGTCGGCCGTATCGCCGCCGGGGCGGGCTGGATCGGAGGCGTCGGGGCAGCGCTGCTCCTCATCGCGCTGGCGGCCTCTTGGTTCGTCGCGCGGGATACGGACGAAAGGCGAGCCGCGCTGGCTGCGGAACGTGCTGCCCTGTTGCGCGGTGAAGGGCGTCAGACTCCGGTCGTCGATGAGCGCGAACGGTTGAAGACCTTCTATGACCGCTTTCCGCCGGCAGCCGATCTGCCGGCCAGGCTGCACCGGCTCGATGAGCTTGCGGTCAGCCACGGCGTGACGTCGAAACGCACCGATTATCGCAGCGGGACCGCTTCTGGGACCTCGCTGCAGGTCGTAAGCCTGGCGATCCCAATCGAGGGCGAGTTCAAGGCGATCTACGATTGGCTGGCCGACGTGCTCAACGACATGCCCGAGGTGGCGCTCGAATCCCTGAACGTGAAACGCGCGGACAGCGCTACCAGCGCAGTGGAGGCGGAGGCACGCCTGCAGATCTACCTGCGGAGTGCGAGATGAACGCTCGTCAGCTGGTGCTGGGGATTGGCCTCGTCGCCACGGCGGCGGCGACATGGTGGGTGAGCCAGGACAAAGAGGCCGACACCGACGTCGTGCCGGAGCCTCGGACTCAGCGTTCCCGGGCCGCCGACGCTGCCCCGGCCTCAAGCGGCAAGACGGGCACGGCGCCGCCGACCGAAGCCCGCGCGGCCGATCGTTATGCCGCGCTGGGTGTCGCACGCGCCCCCTGGCCGGACGTGGCGGAGGAGCTTGCCCGCGGGGTGAACTTCGCTCCGCCGGCCCGATCAGCCCCGTCCGGCCCACCCCCTGCACCGACGGCGCCTCCGTTGCCCTACCGCTTCGTCGGTGCGATCGAAGACGCACAGGGCAAGGCCGTCTTCCTGCTCGACGGCAATCAGGTGCGCCTCGTGCGGGAAGGAGAGAAATTGGGCAGCCAGTACCGGGTGGAGCGGATCACCTCCACCAATATCGAAATGACCTACCTACCCCTTGGTTTGAAGCAGACACTCAGCCGGCAGAGCCCATGATGACGAAGAAAACGACCCCGCATGCCGCCCGGCGACTGGGCCTGTCGACCGTGCTGGCTTTCGCGCTGGTGGCATGTGCGACCAATTCCACGCTTGAGCAGAGCCGCAAGGACTTCGCGACCGGCGACCGCATGCTCGCCTTGCAGCGTCTCGAGAAGGCGGTGAAGGAAGATCCGGCGAACGCGGAATTGCGCAGCTACTACATCCGCCAGCGCGACTTGCTGGTGCTGGAGCGGCTCACCGCAGCCGACCGTGCCCGCATCGCCGGCAAGACCGCCGAGGCTGTCGCCTTGTATCGCGATGTGCAGAGGATCGACCCTGACAACCCCCGGGCGCGGCTCGGCGTCGAAGAGGCGGATCGCTCGCGTCGCCGGCGTGAGCGGGTTGCGCAGGCGCGGGTCGCCTTCGTCGCGAATGACGTGTCCACGGCGACGCGCCTTGTGCGGGGTGTGCTCGCCGAGGACCCGGACGACCGCGCCGCGCAGGAACTCAGGCGCGAGCTCGACGAACGCGTGCAGCAGACGAGCAAGCCGCAGGCGGAGGCCTTGCAGGGCGCGATGGCGAAGCCGGTGACGCTGGAGTTCCGCGACGCGCCGCTGCGTGTCGTGTTCGAGGCGCTATCGCGGGCGAGCGGCCTGAACTTCGTCTTCGACCGCGACGTGCGGACCGAGAATCGCGTCACGCTCTTCGTACGGGACACGACCGTCGACGAAGTGATCCGGCTGCTGTCGGCGACCCAGGGCATTGACCGCAAGCTGCTCAACGCGAATTCCATCCTCGTCTATCCGGCAACCTCCGCCAAGCAGCGTGAACACGTCGAACTCGTCACCCGCAGCTTCTATCTCGCGAACACCGACGCCAAGTCCGCGCAGACGATGGTCAAGCAGCTCGTCAAGACGCGCGACGTCTTCATCGACGAGAAGCTGAACCTGCTCGTCGTGAAAGACACGCCGGATGCCGTGCGGATGATCGAACGGCTCGTTGCGACGCTCGACGTGCCCGAGCCGGAAGTGATGCTCGAACTCGAAGTGCTCGAGATCAGCCGCAACAAGCTGCTGGACCTGGGCCTCGAGTTTCCCGAGCAGATCGGTTACGGGCTGCTGACGCCGGACATTCCGGCGCCGAGCCAGATCGTGAACGGCGTGGTCATCTCCGGCACGACCCAGCTCGGCGGCAAGCTGCTCGACGGCAACATCAACCTGCGCAAGCGCGGCGACCTCGTCCCCTTCGTCAGCAACCCGGGCCTCGTGCTGCGCTTGAAGAGCGAGGACGGCGATTCGAGCATCCTCGCGAATCCGCGGATCCGTGTCCGGAACCGGGAGAAGGCCAAGGTCCACATCGGCGACAAGCTGCCCGTGTTCACGACCACCTCGACGGCGAACGTCGGCGTTTCGGCCTCGGTGTCCTATCTCGACGTCGGCCTGAAGCTGGAGGTCGAGCCTTCCGTCTATCGCGACGACGAAGTCGGGATCAAGATCAACCTGGAGGTCAGCAACATCGTCAAGGAGGTTCCTGGTCCGACCAGTTCCTTGGCCTACCAGGTGGGCACACGCACCGCGACGACCGCCTTGCGCCTGCGCGACGGCGAAACCCAGGTGCTCGCCGGCCTGATCAACGACGAGGACCGCAGCGCGGCGCAGCGAGTGCCGGGCCTTGGCAACCTTCCGGTTCTCGGCCGCCTGTTCTCCGCGCAGCGCGATGCGCACAACAAGACCGAAATCGTCCTGCTGATCACCCCGCGCATCGTGCGCAACGTCATGCCCCCGGTCGCGCTCCTCGCCGACATGCCGGCGGGGACGGAGGCGAATGTCGGGGCCGAGCCGCTGCGCCTCGGGCGGACCGCTCCCGGTAGCCTCAGCCTGCGAACCGAAGGCGGCGGCGCAGGATCGGCACGGAT
>NZ_DATFAO010000072.1:0-15285 GCF_035254505.1 Aromatoleum sp.
ATCACCGAGAACCTGCTGATGGATGACGCCGAGTGCGTCATTGCGAAGGTTCAGGAGCTTCGCCGCCAGGGCATCCACATCTCGATCGACGACTTCGGCACGCGCTACTCGTCGCTCAACTACCTGCGCCGCTTCCCGGTGAATACCGTGAAGATCGACCAGTCCTTCGTGCGCGACCTCGACAGCTCGGGGCGGGCTTCGCCGGTGATCGGCGCGATCGTCAGCATCGCCCAGGGCTTCGGGCTCAACGTGCTCGCCGAGGGCGTCGAAACGCAGTACCAGGTCGATGCCCTGCTCGCCCAAGGCTGCGAAGTGATGCAGGGCTTCCGCTTCAGCCCGCCCGTGCCGGTCGACGAACTGCTGCCCTTCCTGCGGACCTATCGCGCCCCAGTCGCCGGCGCATTGGCAACCTGAACGCTCCCCTCGTGCACCCGCACGGGGAATACGGCAACCGGTTCATAGGCGGGCGGCGACAGCGCTTCGCCGGTGAGGAGTGAAAACCGCGCACCATGGCGCGGGCAGGTCACTTCGCAGCCGTGAACCACACCCCACGAGAGGTTCTCGTCCTCGTGGCTGCAGCGGTCCTCGAGCGCATGGTAATTGTTGCCGACGCGGAACACCGCGACCGCACGGCCATCCTCCAGTTCGACCACGCGCACGCCTCCCGGAAGGAGCTCGCCCATCGGGCAGACATCGATCCAGATCTCCATCACAACAGCCCCAGGTCGAGCCGCGCCGCCTCGCTCATCCGATCCTGCGTCCAGGGCGGATCCCACACCAATTCGACTGTCGCGTCCTCGACGCCTTCGATGGAACCGACGGCTTCCGTCACGCTGTTGACCAGGCTTTCCGCCACCGGGCACGCGGGGGCGGTGAGCGTCATGCGGATGTCGACCTTGCCTTTCGCCTCGTCGATATCGAGCCCGTAGATGAGTCCCAGGTCGTAGATATTGACCGGGATCTCCGGATCGTAGATCAGGCGGAGCATCGCGACCACCTCGTCGCGCAAGCCTTCTCCTTCCGCAGCCTTCCGTGCGGCCGAAGATTCCGCCCGATGCAGCCAGTCGAAGATGCTCATGCTCGCCTCCTCCATTCAGCCTTCCGTCGACACCGGGCTCGATTCGCCTCTGAGGGCCGCGAGCAGCGTATGCCACGCAAGCGTCGCGCACTTCACGCGGGAGGGAAATTCCTGCACCCCCCCCAGCACTTCGAGCTTGCCCAGCGGCGGTTCGCCGCGTCGCTCACCCTCACCGGTGACCATCGCCCGGAATTCGTCGAAGAGCGCCCGCACCTCCTCCTCGCTGCGCCCCTTCAGCGCTTCCGTCATCAGCGACGCGGAAGCGGTCGAGATCGCGCAGCCCACGCCTTCAAAGCGGGCGTCTTCGATCCGGCCATCGCGCACTTTCAACTGCAGTTTGATGCGGTCCCCGCAGAGCGGATTGAAACCTTCGGCATGATGATCGGCGTCCGCGAGCGGGCCGAAATTCCGCGGGTGCCGCCCGTGGTCGATGATCATTTCCTGATAGAGCTCGCGCAGCTCAGACATGGCCGAACACCTCGCGGACCTTGCGCAGCGCCGCGAACAGCGCCTCCACGTCCTCGTGGGTGTTGTAGAGCGCGAACGATGCGCGCACGGTCGCCGGCACGCCGAAGAACTCCATCAGCGGCATCGCGCAGTGATGCCCGGTGCGCACGGCGACGCCTTCGAGGTCGAGGATCGTCCCGACGTCGTGCGGATGCACGTCCGCCAGCACGAAGGACAGGATCGCCGCCTTGTCCCTTGCGGTGCCGATCAGGCGCAGGCCCGGCATTTCCTGCGCGAGCGAGGTCGCATGCCTCAGCAGTGCGTGCTCATGCGCGCCGATGGCCTCAAAGCCGATCTTCTCGACGTAGCGGATCGCCTCGGCGAGCCCGACCGCGCCCGCGATGTTCGGCGTCCCGGCCTCGAACTTGTAAGGCAGATCGTTCCACGTCGAGCGCTCGAAGCTGACCGTGCGGATCATGTCGCCCCCGCCCTGCCACGGTGGCATCGATTCGAGCAGCGCACGCTTGCCGTAAAGCACGCCGGTCCCCGTTGGCCCGAACAGTTTGTGGCCGGAAAACGCGTAGAAATCGCAATCGAGCGCCTGGACGTCGACGGCCAGATGCGGCACCGCTTGTGCGCCATCCACGAGCACCACGGCGCCGTACGCGCGTGCCAGCCGGACAAGGTCTGCGACCGGGTTGATGCTGCCGAGCGCGTTCGAGACATGTGTCAGGCCGACGATCCGGGTCCGCGGCCCGAGCAGCCGTTCGAACGCCTCGACGATCAGTTCGCCCGCATCATTCACGGGCGCGATCCTCAGCGTCGCGCCGGTACGTTCGCACGCCAACTGCCACGGCACGATGTTCGAGTGGTGCTCCATCCCCGTGATCAGGACCTCGTCTCCGGCCTTCAGACGCGCACCGTAACTGTTCGCGACCAGGTTGATCGCCTCGGTCGTGCCGCGCACGAACACGATTTCCTCGCGCCGCTGGGCATTCAGGAAGCGCTGCACGACATCGCGCCCGCCTTCGAAAGCATCGGTCGCCTCCTGGCTCAGGCGATGCACGCCGCGATGCACGTTGGCGTTCGACTCGCCGTAGAAACGCGCCTCGGCCTCGATCACGCAACGCGGCTTCTGGCTCGTCGCGCCGTTGTCGAGATAGACGAGCGGCTTGCCATGCACGCTGCGGTCCAGGATCGGGAAATCCGCGCGACAGCGAGCAAACAAGGCCGAAAGCTCGCGCGCCTGCAAACCCATTGCAGGACTGGTTTGGATGTCCAACTTCATATCGCCCATCGATCGCTCCCTCAAATCGCCTGCACCCTCCGCCCGGGCAGCAGCGCTTCGAGCCGCGCACGCAACGGATCGAACACGACGCCCGCGAGAGTTTCGAGCGCAAACGCACGAATCAGCAAGGCGCGCGCGTCCGCTTCGCCGATACCGCGCGAACGCAGGTAGTAGAGCTGGTCTTCATCCAGCTGGCCGACCGTCGCGCCGTGTGCGCACTTCACGTCGTCGGCCCAGATTTCGAGTTGCGGCTTGGTGTCGACCTCGGCGTCGTCCGACAGCAGCAGGTTGCGGTTCGTCTGCTGCGCGTCCGTCCCCTGTGCATCGGGGCGCACGATTACGCGACCGTTAAACACCGCCCGCGCCGAGCCGTCGAGCACGCCCTTGTAGAGTTCGCGGCTCGTTCCTCGCGGCTCTGCATGATCGATGAAGGTGTGGTGATCGACATGGCGGCGCCCGTCGCCCACGTACAGGCCCACGAATTCCGTATCGCAGCCTTCTGCCAGGCGGGTCGCGATCGCGCTGCGCGCGAGTTGCGCACCGAAAGCGAAGGCGTGCGAGCCGAAGCGGCTGTCGCGTGCCTGTTCCGCGGCAATCCGCGCAATATGAAAGCTCTTGCGGCTCTCCTGCTGCAGTTTCGTGTGGTTCACACGCGCTGACTTGCCGACGACGATGCGCGTCACCGCGTCGGTGAGATAACTCGCGTCGTCCGGTCCGACATGGTGCTCGATGACGGTCACGCCCGCGCCGTCGCCCGTCTGCACGAGGTTGTGCGGAAAACTCGCCGCATCACCTCGGTTCGTGACGAACAGCAGATGGACCGGCTCCTCGATGACGACGCCGGGCGCGAGATCGATCCACGCGCCGTCGCTCCATAGCGCCTCGTTCAGCGCACCGAAGCCGTCTGCAGCGTTCCCGCCGCCGAAGAACTCCGCCAGCCGGTCTGCGTAAGTGACACTGGCCAGCGCGAGGCTCCCGATATGCGCCCCTTCGGGCAAGGCCCCGACCTGCGACAATGCCGACATGTAGTGTCCATCGACAAACACGAGGCGATGCGTGCCGGGCAGCGCATGGGCCGCCACCAGTTCTCCAACGCCTTCCAGCGAAACATCGGCCACGACATCGAAGGCCCGCCGGCCGATCCCCGCAACGTTCGTGTATTTCCAGTCCTCGTCGCGCGTCGTCGGCAATCCGAGTTCGACAAAGCGTTCGATCGCTTCGCTGCGCAGGCGCCGCATCCACGGCACGGACGCACCCGGCAGCCGCGCCTGACGTTCCGCGAACGCGGACACGAAGCGATCCACAAAAGGATTGTCCGCTGCGCCCATCATCGCCCCACTCCCCCCGCAGCCGAACCCGCTTCCTTACGCGCCTCGGCCTCGACCCAGCCATACCCTTTCCGCTCAAGCTCCAGCGCAAGTTCCGGCCCGCCCGACAAGGCGATCCGCCCCTGCGCAAGCACGTGCACGCGATCCGGTCGGATGTGGTCGAGCAAGCGCTGGTAGTGCGTCACCAGGATCATCGAGCGCTCCGGATCGCGCATCGCGGTGACACCCTTCGCAACGACCTTCAGCGCATCGATGTCGAGCCCCGAATCGGTCTCGTCGAGGATCGCAAGCCGCGGCGCGAGCACCGCCATCTGCAGGATCTCGTTGCGTTTCTTCTCGCCGCCCGAAAAGCCTTCGTTCACAGCGCGGTACAGCAGGCTCTCGTCCATCTCCATGAGCCGCAGCTTCGCTTTCACAAGCGACAGGAAGTCCATCGCATCGAGTTCCGCCTCGCCGCGATGACGACGGATCGCATTGAGCGCCGACTTCAGCAGATAGATGTTGGCCACACCGGGAATCTCGACCGGATACTGGAACGCGAGGAAGATCCCTTCGCGCGCCCGCTCCTCGGCGCTCAGTGCGAGCAGATCCCGTCCTAGGTAACGGACCTCACCGTCGGTCACGACATAGCCCTCGCGCCCCGCCAGCACGTGCGCGAGCGTGCTCTTGCCCGAACCGTTCGGCCCCATGATCGCGTGCACCTCGCCCGGCCCGACGCTCAGGTCGAGTCCATGCAGGATCGGCTTGTCGTCCACCGTCACGTGCAGATTGCGGATCTCCAGCATCTTCTCACTCCCTCAGCCGATGCTGCCTTCGAGGCTCACGCCGAGCAGCTTCTGCGCCTCGACCGCGAACTCCATCGGCAACTGCTTGAACACCTCCTTGCAGAATCCTGACACAATCAGCGACACCGCGTCCTCGGGCGAGATGCCACGGCTCTGGCAATAGAAGAGCTGATCCTCGCCAATGCGCGAGGTCGAAGCCTCATGTTCGACGCGCGCCGTCGGATTCTTCACTTCGATGTACGGGAAGGTGTGCGCCGCGCACCGGTCGCCGAGCAGCAGCGAATCGCACTGCGTGTAGTTACGCGCCCCGACCGCGGTCTTCGCGACCTTCACCAGCCCGCGATACGCGTTGCTGCCGTGTCCCGCGGAGATGCCCTTCGACAGGATCGTGCTGCGCGTATTGCGGCCCAGATGAATCATCTTCGTGCCGGTGTCGGCCTGCTGATAGTGGTTCGTCAGCGCCACCGAATGGAACTCGCCCACCGAGTCGTCGCCCCTCAGGATCACGCTCGGATATTTCCACGTGATCGCCGAACCGGTCTCGACCTGCGTCCACGAAATCTTCGCCTTCGCCTCGCGGCACTCGCCGCGTTTCGTCACGAAGTTGTAGATGCCGCCCTTGCCTTCCTTGTCGCCCGGGTACCAGTTCTGCACCGTCGAATACTTGATCTGCGCGCCTTCCAGCGCGATCAGCTCGACGACCGCCGCATGCAACTGGTTCTCGTCGCGCATCGGCGCCGTGCAGCCTTCGAGGTAACTGACGTAGGCCCCCCGGTCGGCAATGATCAGCGTGCGCTCGAACTGCCCGGTGTTCATCGCGTTGATGCGGAAGTAGGTCGACAACTCCATCGGGCAGCGCACACCCGGCGGGATGTAGCAGAACGAACCGTCCGAGAACACCGCCGAGTTCAGCGTCGCGAAGAAGTTGTCGGTGTAAGGCACGACCGTGCCCAGATACTGCCGCACGAGTTCCGGATGCTTCTGCACCGCCTCCGAAAACGAGCAGAAGATGATCCCCTGCTCGGCCAGCTTGTCCCGGAAGGTCGTCGCGACTGATACGCTGTCGAACACCGCATCCACCGCGACACCCGCCAGCAGCTCGCGCTCCCGCAAGGGCACACCGAGCTTCTCATAGGTACGCAGCAACTCGGGATCGACCTCGTCGAGGCTCTTCGGCCCATCGCCCTTCGAGCGCGGCGCCGAGTAATACACGATGTCTTGATAATCGATCGGTGGATGGCGGACGGTCGGCCACTGCGGCTCCGTCATCGTCACCCAGTGGCGGAACGCCTGCAGGCGCCACTCCAGCATGAACTCCGGCTCATTCTTCTTCGCCGAAATCAGACGGACCACGTCCTCGGACAAACCGCGCGGAATGGTATCCGTCTCCAGCGGCGTATAGAAGCCATGCCGATACTCCTGGCTGATCAGGTCATCGAGTTGAACGACTTGGTTGCCCATCGTCCCCTATCTCCATTCCCAATTCGACGCCGCCAATTCGACGCCGGCCATCACTCGCCCGGACTGGCGACGACTTCGTCGCCGGCGACGCGTTCCGCCACCCGGGCAAACTCGGCCAATCTGACGCTTTCGAGCGAGGCGCGCAGCAGCGAGTTGATCCCTTGCCACCCCGCCCGCACCGTACAAGTCGCTTCCTGCGCGCACGTGCCAGCGGCGACACTGCATTCGGTCACGCCCACCGGCCCTTCGACGGCATCCACGATCTGCGCGATCGAGATTTCCGCCGCTTCGCGAGCGAGCCGATAACCGCCATGCGTCCCACGGTGCGACACCAGCAGCCCCTCGCGCGCCAGACACTTCATCAACTTGCTCACGGTCGCAGCCCCCAGCCCGGTTGCCATCGCCATGTCGCACGCACTGAACAAACGCAAAGGCTGACGGGCCATGTGAACCATGATCATCGTCCCGTAGTCGCCCAGTTTGCTCACTCTCAGCATGACACTCGTCCGGTTGCACAATATCGGACCGAAACGGTACTTTTTGGTTCCGGCTCTCGCCAACGCGCGGGACTTGGATTCTAATCACGCATAAGCGGCCCGATTCCTGCTGCATAGCGACCGCAACCTTCCCATCGGCGTTTTCTTCCGCCAGGAGAAACGTGCATATGCCAGACATCGTGCCGCTCGATCCCCGGCTGCTTTGCAGCCGCTGCACGCCCGACCTGCTCGACTTCGAAACCACGGACGCGCTGCCCGATCCCGACGTCGTCTTCGGCCAGTCGCGCGCCATCGACGCGCTTTGCCTCGCCACCGAGATCACGGCCCCGGGCTACAACGTCTTCGTGCTCGGCGAACCCGGCAGCCACCGCCACAAGGCCGTGCAACGCATGCTGGAAAGCCGCGTCGCCTCCCGCCCTTCGCCGGGCGACTGGTGCTACGTCAACAACTTCGACCAGCCCAACAACCCGCGCGCGCTCCAGTTGCCGCCCGGTCGCGGTGCACAGTTGCGCGACGACATGGAGCATTTCGTCTCCGAGGTCGGCCAGGCGATCAACTCGGGCTTCGAAAGCGAGGAATATCGCACTCGCGCCGAAGCGATCCAGGAGGAATTCAAGCAGCGCGAGGAAGCCTCGCTTCGCGAGCTTGGCGACACCGCGACGCAGCAAAGCGTCGCCCTCGTCCGCACCCCGCAGGGCTTCGCCTTCCTGCCGATGAAAGGCGAGGAGACGCTCGATCCCGAAGCCTTCGCGGCCCTGCCCGAAGACGAGCGCGAGCGCATCGCCAAGAGCAGCGAATCGCTGCGCGAACAACTGCACAAGCTCCTGCAGCAGTTTCCGCGCTGGCGCCGCGAGATGCAGGGCCGTCTGCACGAACTCAACCGCGAGACGCTGGAACTCGCCGTCGGTCACCTCATCGAGGAACTCCAGGAGCGTCATCGCGACCTCCCGACCGTCGTCGATTTCCTGCGCGACGTCCTGCACGACATCGTCGAGGTGGGCCAGGAATTGCGCGAACAAGCCGCGAAGGGCAACACGTCCGAAGGCGGCATCTCGGCGCAGCGCTACCAGGTCAATCTTCTCGTCGACCAGGACGCCCGCGGCAAGGCGCCGCTCGAATTCGAAGATCATCCGACCTACCCGAATCTCGTCGGCCGCGTCGATCACATCGCGACCATGGGCACCCTAGTCACCAACTTCACGCTGATCAAGGCCGGCGCACTGCACCGTGCGAACGGCGGTTTCCTGCTCCTCGACGCCGAGAAAGTGCTCACGCAGCCCTACGCGTGGGAAGGACTCAAGCGCGCGCTCAAGTCGGAGCAGATCCGCATCGAATCGCTCGCCCAGGTGTATGGCTGGATGGGCGCCCTGCCCCTCGAACCCGAGCCCATTCCCCTCGACGTCAAACTCGTGCTGTTCGGGCAGCGCATCCACTACTACCTGCTCAAGCAGCTCGATCCGGAATTCCCGGAACTGTTCAAGATCGCCGCCGATTTCGAGGACAGCGTCGAGCGCAACCCGGACAACACTCGAGACTTCCTCCGTACCGTCGCAGCGCTGGCCCGCGGCGCACAGCTCCTGCCCCTGCGCTCGGATGCCGCCGGCCGGCTCGTCGAGCACGCTGCGCGTCTGGCGGCAGACGCACACCGCCTATCGACCCGGACCCGCGATATCGCCGATCTGCTGCACGAGTCCCACCACTTGGCAAAAGCCGCGGGGCGCAAATTCATCGGCCGCGACGACATCGAGCACGCGCTCGCCGCACGCATCCGTCGCGCGGACCGGCTGCGGGACACGATCCACGACGCCGTCCTGCGCAACACCCTACTGATCGAGACCGCCGGCAGCGAAGTCGGCCAGATCAACGGCCTCGCCGTGATCGATCTCGGCGACTTTGCCTTCGGACGCCCGATGCGCATCACCGCGACCGCGCGGCCCGGCGAAGGCGGCGTCGCCGACATCGAACGCAAAGCCGAGCTCGGCGGAGCGATCCATACCAAGGGCGTGATGATCCTCTCCGCCTTCCTCACTGCACGCTATGCGATGGCACGTCCGCTATCACTCGCCGCGAGTATCGTCTTCGAGCAGTCCTACGGGCCGGTCGAGGGCGACAGCGCCTCGCTCGCCGAACTGTGCACCCTGCTGTCGACGCTATCCGGGGCCCCGATTCGCCAGTCCCTGGCCGTCACGGGGTCCGTGAACCAGCGCGGCAAGGTTCAGGCCATCGGCGGCGTGAGCGAGAAGATCGAAGGCTTCTTCGACATCTGCAAGGCCCGGGGACTGAGTGGCGACCAAGGCGTGATCATCCCCCACGCCAATGTCCAGCATCTGATGCTGCGCGAAGAGGTCGTCGACGCCGCGCGCAATGGACTTTTCCACGTCTATGCGGTCCACGATGTGGACGAGGCCATCTCACTCCTGACCGGCATCGCCGCCGGCACGGCCAACGATGGCGGGACTTGGCCCGACGGCAGCATCAACCAGCGCATCGACGCCCAGCTTGCCCGCTTTGCCGCGGTTTGCAGCCCCCAGCGTGAGCGCCGCCGGAACCTCTCCAATACCCGCCCAGAGCACCGAAAATCAGGACAGGGGCCGGACAGCAAACTAGATTGAAGAGATTCGCGACCCGGAGATCCCCATGCCGAGCGACGCACCGACAACACCCCGAGCAGGCGACGCATTGCTGCTCGTCGACGTTCAGAACGATTTCCTGCCCGGCGGCAATCTTGCCGTATCCCATGGCGACGAGATCATCCCCCCGCTGAACCGGCTGATCCAAAGCTTTTCGCGCCGCAGCCTGCCGATCTTCGCCACCCGTGACTGGCACCCCCCGCAACACTGTTCCTTCCACGAGCAGGCGGGTCCATGGCCGCCCCACTGCGTCGCCGGCACCCAGGGTGCGGCCTTCCCCGCCAACCTCGCGCTGCCGCATGACACCGCCATCGTCTCCAAAGCGACGACCGTCGACCAGGACGCCTATTCGGGTTTCGGCGGCACCGAGCTCCATTACCAACTGCGCGGCGCCGGCGCCCGGCGGCTCTTCGTCGGCGGACTCGCGACCGACTATTGCGTGCTCAACACGGTGAGGGATGCAGTTGCCAAAGGCTATGAGGTTCTGCTGCTGACCGACGCCGTCCGTGCCGTGGACGTCCAACCCGGCGACGGCGACCGCGCCGTCGACGAGATGCAAAAACTTGGTGCAAGCCTCATCGCCAGCGCCCAGGTGGCCGACTGAGATGCCCCGCCTCGATCCCGAGCACGCCCTGCTCACCGACCTGTACCAGCTGACGATGCTGCAGTGCTACTTCGAGCGCGACATGACCCATATGGCGTCTTTCGAATTCTTCGTCCGCAAGCTCCCGCCGCACCGCAATTTCCTCGTCGCCGCCGGCCTGGAACAGGTGCTCGACTACCTTCAGGACCTGCACTTCTCGGCGGACGAACTCGACTGGCTGCGCGCCTGCGGGCGCTTCAAGCCGGACTTCGTCGACTGGCTGGGCTCGCTGCGCTTCACCGGCGACGTCGACGCCATGCCCGAAGGCACGATCTTCTTCCCCGACGAGCCCATCCTCCGCGTCACCGCACCGCTGCCCCAGGCCCAGCTCGTCGAGACCCGCATCATCAACCTGCTGCAGTTCCAGACCATGGTCGCGTCCAAGGCGGCGCGTTGCGGACTCGCCGCACAAGGGCGCCTGCTCGTCGATTTCGGCCTGCGCCGGGCCCACGGCGCCGAAGCTGGACTTCTCTCGGCACGCGCGAGCCATCTTGCGGGCTTCGGCGGCACGGCAACCGTGCTCGCCGGCATGAAATGGGACATCCCGCTTTACGGCACGATGGCGCACTCCTTCATCCAGGCCCACGACAACGAAACCGACGCCTTCGAAGATTTCGCGCGCTCACAGCCAGCGGCGAACACCATGCTGATCGACACCTACGACACCGAGGCCGCGACGCGCAAGGTCGTCAGCCTCGCCCGCGCCCTTGCGCCCGAAGGCATCACGATCCGGGCCGTGCGCATCGACAGCGGCGACCTCGCTGAACATGCGCGCCGCGTCCGCAGCATCCTCGACGACGCAGGCCTCGCCTCGCTGCGCATCTTTGTCAGCGGCAATCTCGACGAATACGCCGTGCGCGACCTCGTCGCGGCGCGGGCCCCGATCGACGGCTTCGGCGTCGGCACCCGCATGAACACCTCGGCCGACTACCCTTACCTCGATTGCGCCTACAAACTGCAGGAATACGGCGGCCGCGCACGCCGCAAGCGCTCCGAAGGCAAGGCCACGTGGCCGGGCCGCAAGCAGGTATACCGCAGCCTGGACGCCGACGGCCGCTTGGCGGGCGATGTGCTCACCCTCGTCAACGACACGGCGATCGGCGAACCCCTGCTCGCCCCGGTGATGACGGGCGGGATGCGCCTCGCCGCCCCTCCGCCGCTCGCCGCGCTGCGCGAGCACGCCCGCGCGCAGCTCACGTCGCTGCCGGACGATCTGCGCGCCCTCGACACCCCGGCCACCTATCCGGTCGTCGTCGCCGACGCGCTCCGCGCGCTCGCCGACACCGTCGACCGCGAGATGGGCGCCCCTTCCTCGACTTCCGGAGATTTCGAATGAGCCTCAGCATCACTTCGCGCGCCTTCGCACACCAGGCGCCGATTCCCGCGACCTACACCTGCGAAGGCCGCAATGTCTCTCCGCCCCTTTCGTGGGAAGGCGCTCCCCCCAGTACGCAGAGCCTCGTGCTGATCGTCGACGACCCCGACGCCCCGGACCCCGCCGCGCCGAAGATGACCTGGGTGCACTGGGTGCTCTACAACCTGCCCCCGTCCAGCACCGGCTTGGCCGAGGCCGTGTCCTCCGCGCAACTCCCCGCGGCGACGCTCGAAGGCCTCAACGACTGGAACCGTACCGGCTATGGCGGCCCCTGCCCGCCGATCGGCCGTCACCGCTACTTCCACAAGCTATACGCACTCGACCTCATGCTGCCGGATCTCGGCCACCCCACGAAGGCCGCGCTGGAGGCTGCGATGCAGGGACATATCCTGGCGCAAACCGAACTTGTCGGAACCTATCAGCGCGGCCAGCTGTCCCGATAGCGAGGGGTGTAGAAAAAAGGAGCCGGAATCATGCACATCCTGCGCATTGCGGCCTCGCTGGCCGTTCTCGCCACGGCGCTCCCGATCCAGAGGGCATACGCGGCCGAGGATCCTCTGCCGACGCAGAGCTACGAAGGAATTTCCTTTGTGACCGGCGGAGTCGGACTGGAGGAACGCGAGCAGATCAGTCGCATCGGACGCGACTACAACCTCAAGCTCATGTTCGCCGAACGCGGCGGCGATTATCTCGGAAACGTGAAGGTCGTCGTCGCGAAACCCGCGGGCAAGACCGTCCTCGAAGCCACGGCGGACGGCCCCATCCTGCTCGCGCGCCTGCCGCAGGGCACCTACCGCATCACGGTCAGCGCCGACGGCAAGGACCAAGTCCGCACGGCCCAGGTTCCGGCTCACGGACAAGGATCGATGATCTTCCGCTGGTGACGGGGCGGGCGCCCAGCCGCGCGTCCTCGCCGTTCAGGGCCGGCGGCAGACTTCTTCAAGCACGCGGCGCACGCGAATCATCGCTTCGTGCAGCACCACTTCAATGGTGCTGAACTGGATGCCCGTTTCGCTGGCGCCGCGCCCGGCCGCATAGTTCGCGATCACGTTGATCGCAGCATAAGGCACGCCCAGTTCCCGCGCGAGCGAAGCCTCGGGCATGCCAGTCATCCCGACGAGCTCGGCGCCGTCGCGCTCCAGGCGGTTCACCTCGGCAGCCGTCTCGAGACGCGGGCCCTGCGTCGCCGCATAGACCCCGCCGTCGTACATCGGCTCGCCGATCCCAGTTGACGCTTCCAGGATGCGTTGGCGCAGCGGTTCGTCGTAGGGATGGGTGAAGTCGATGTGGTGGACCGGCTCTTCCGGACCTTCGAAGAACGTGCTACGGCGGCCCCACGTATAGTCGATGATCTGGTTCGGCACGACCAACCCACCCGGCCCGAAATCCTCGCGGATGCCGCCGACCGAGGCCACCGATACGATGGCGCTCGCCTTCGCGTGATGCAGGGCCCAAATGTTGGCCCGGTAGTTCACCTGGTGCGGCGGGATGGTATGTCCGTATCCGTGACGCGCGAGAAAGACAACCGGACGATCTGCGAGAACACCGAAGGTCAGCGCACCGGAAGGTTCGCCGTAGGGGGTCCGAACGACCTCACGACGGCTGATTTCCAGCGTCGAAAGTTGTGTCAATCCGCTACCGCCAATGATTGCGAGCATGAAGCCAGTCTCCTGTAGATCCGGCGCCAATTCTAGCATGTAGCCGAATTGCCGGCCTCCCGCCCCATGCCCGCCGGCCCCACACAAGAAATTACGCCAAGACTTTCATGGTGCACTGCCACGTCGCGTGCTAGAATATATGGTTTTTCAAAGACTTCTGGACCCACATGTCCCGCGCCATTCGCAACATCGCCATCATCGCCCACGTCGACCACGGTAAAACCACCCTCGTCGACCAACTCCTGCGCCAATCCGGCACCTTCCGCGAAAACCAGCAGGTTTCCGAACGGGTGATGGACTCCAACGATCTTGAGAAGGAGCGCGGCATCACCATTCTCGCCAAGAACTGTGCAATCCAGTACGGCGAGACTCACATCAACATCGTCGACACCCCGGGACACGCCGACTTCGGCGGCGAAGTCGAGCGCGTGCTGTCGATGGTCGACGGCGTGCTGCTGCTCGTCGATGCGGTCGAAGGCCCGATGCCGCAGACCCGCTTCGTGACCCGCAAGGCGCTGGCCCTGGGCTTGAAGCCGATCGTCGTGATCAACAAGATCGACCGCCCGGGCAGCCGTCCGGACTGGGTCATCAACCAGACCTTCGACCTCTTCGACAAGCTCGGCGCTACCGAAGAGCAGCTCGACTTCCCTGTCGTCTACGCCTCGGCGCTGAACGGCTTCGCGATGCTCGACGCCGCTACTCCCGGCACCGACATGAAGCCGCTGTACGAAGCAATCCTCGAACACGTGCCGCAGCCCGAAGTCGACTCCGAAGGCCCGCTGCAACTGCAGGTCTGCTCGCTCGACTACTCGACCTACATCGGCCAGCTCGGCATCGGCCGCATTAAGCGCGGCCGCATCCGCCCGAACCAGGAAGTCGTCGTCATGTACGGCGACGAAAACCGCGGCAAGGCCAAGATCGGCCAGGTGCTGACCTTCAAGGGCCTCGAGCGCAGCCAGGCCGAGTCGGCCGAAGCCGGCGACATCGTGCTGGTGTCCGGCATCGACCAGGTCAACATCGGCGTCACCATCTGCGACCCCGACAGCCTCGACGGCATGAAGCCGATCGCGGTCGACGAACCGACGCTGACGATGAACTTCATGGTGAACTCCTCGCCGCTCGCCGGCCGCGAAGGCAAGTTCGTCACCAGCCGCCAGATCCGCGAGCGCCTCGAAAAGGAACTCCTGAAGAACGTCGCGTTGCGCGTCAATTACACCGGCGACTCCGACGTCTTCGAAGTCTCGGGCCGTGGCGAACTGCACCTCACGATCCTGCTCGAAAACATGCGTCGCGAAGGCTTCGAGATGGCCGTCGGCCGTCCGCGTGTCGTGTTCCGCGAAGTCGACGGCGTCAAGTGCGAACCGTACGAAATGCTGACCGTCGACGTCGAGGAAGAGCACCAGGGCGGCGTGATGGAAGAGCTCGGCCGCCGCCGCGGCGAACTGCAGGACATGCAGTCCGACGGCAAGGGCCGCACCCGTCTCGAATATCGCATCCCCGCGCGCGGCCTGATCGGCTTCCAGGGCGAATTCCTGACGCTGACCCGCGGCACCGGCCTCGCGAGTCACGTCTTCGATGACTACGGCCCCCTCGCCGGCCAGATGGGCGAACGCCGCAACGGCGTGCTGATCTCGCAGGACGACGGCCAGGCTGTCGCCTACGCACTGTGGAAGCTGCAGGACCGCGGTCGCATGTTCGTGACGCACAACGACCCGGTGTACGAAGGCATGATCATCGGCATCCACTCGCGCGACAACGACCTCGTCGTGAACCCGATCAAGGGCAAGCAGCTCACCAACGTGCGCGCGTCCGGCACGGACGAAGCCGTTCGCCTGATCCCGGCGATCCAGCTGACGCTCGAATCGGCGATCGAATTCATCGCCGACGACGAGCTGGTCGAGATCACGCCGAAGTCGATCCGCCTGCGCAAGCGCTACCTCACGGAAAACGAGCGCAAGCGCGCCGCCAAGGCCGAAGCAATCTAAACCACGGGCGCACGTCGCCCATGAAAAAGGCGCTGCCGCGGCAGCGCCTTTTTGTTGTTCGGCCACCGGAAACGGCGGCCGTATGGACTGCTATCCTCAGCCGCGAGTGG
>NZ_DATFAO010000073.1:0-65909 GCF_035254505.1 Aromatoleum sp.
CACGCCCACGAGCCGGGGCCGGGCGACACGCTCTATCCGGGCTACAAGGAAGAGGTCGTCGGGCGCCGCCCGCACGAGGCGGAGGTGGAGCGCCGGCCGGGATCGCTGCCGGTCCTCACCGAGCAGGAGCCCGGCCACGCCTGGGCGATGGTGATCAACCTGAACACCTGCATCGGCTGCAACGCTTGCATGTCGGCCTGCCAAGCGGAGAACAACATCCCGGTCGTCGGCAAGGACCAGGTGATGCGGGGCAGGGAGATGCATTGGATCCGCGTCGACCGCTATCTCCCGGATCCCGGCGAGACGGCACCGATCCTGTTTCAGCCGGTGCCCTGCATGCACTGCGAGAACGCGCCCTGCGAGGCGGTGTGCCCGGTCGGGGCCACTGTGCACGACAGCGAAGGGATCAACGTCCAGGTCTACAACCGCTGCATCGGCACGCGCTACTGCTCCAACAATTGCCCGTACAAGGTACGGCGCTTTAATTTCCTGCAGTACTCCGATACGCGGACCGAGTCGCTGAAGGCCGGACGCAATCCCGAAGTCACGGTGCGCCAGCGCGGCGTGATGGAGAAGTGCAACTACTGCCTGCAGCGCATCACGCGCGCGAGGGTGGCGGCGGAAGAGGCGGGCCGGCGGATTGCGGACGGCGAGGTCGTGACGGCCTGCGAGGCGGTGTGCCCGACGCGCGCGATCGTATTCGGCGATCTCAACGATCCCGCGAGCCGGGTGAGGCGCGCGAAGGCGTCGTCGCTCGACTACGCGATGCTCGATGAGCTCAACACGCGACCGCGCACGAGCTATCGCGTCCGAGTCGTCAATCCCGACCCCGGCTTGCACGAGGAAGGGGCGTAGCGATGCCTGCCGTCGACCGATCCGGGACGGGCGACGTCGCCGTTTCGCGCGACATCGGGGTGCTGAAGGCGGGCTGGCAGTATGGCAGCATCACCGACAAGATCGCCGACATCGTCCTGACGCGCCCTCACCGCTGGCCGTGGCGGCTGCTTTTCGTGACGACGCTCGCGGGGACCCTCGTCTTCTTCGGTGCGACGGCCTGGCTCTTCGCCGTCGGCGTGGGCCTCTGGGGCGTGAATATCCCCGTCGCGTGGGGCTACGCGATCGGCAACTTCGTCTGGTGGATCGGCATCGGCCATGCCGGCACCTTCATCTCGGCCGTGCTCTTCCTGCTGCGGCAGCGCTGGCGGACCTCGATCAACCGCTTTGCCGAGAGCATGACGCTTTTCGCCGCCTCGATCGCGGGGATCTTCCCGATCCTGCATCTGGGGCGGCCGTGGTTCTTCTACTGGCTGATTCCGTACCCGGACGTGATGAACGTCTGGCCGCAATGGCGCAGTCCGCTGGTGTGGGACTTCTTCGCGATCGGCACTTACCTCACGGTGTCGCTGCTCTTCTGGTACGTCGGGCTGATCCCGGATCTCGCCACGCTGCGCGACCGCGCGGCCACGCCCTTCAAGCGCTTCGCCTACGGCATCGCAGCACTCGGCTGGCGCGGCGAGGCGCGGCACTGGGCGCGCTACGAGCACGCCTACCTGCTGCTGGCGGGACTGGCGACGCCGCTCGTCGTGCTGGTGCATTCGGTCGTGTCGCTCGACTTCGCGGTGGGCAACACGCCCGGCTACCATTCGACGATTTTCCCGCCGTATTTCGTCGCGGGGGCGTTGTTCTCGGGGTTCGCGATGGTGCTGAGCCTCGCGATTCCGTTGCGTCGGGCGTTCGGGCTGGAGGACTTCATCACCGGGCGTCATCTCGATTACGCCGCGAAAGTCCTGCTCGCGACGAGCTGGATCGTGATCTACAGCTACGTTGCCGAGATCTTCACGGCCTTCTACAGCGGCGACCGCTACGAGATCGCGATCGTCCTGGATCGATGGCAGGGCGCCTATGCGCCCGTGTACTGGTCCATGTTCGCCTGCAACGTCCTCGTGCCGCAGCTCCTGTGGTGGCGTGCGGTACGGCGGCACGTGGCGGCGCTCTTCGCGATCAGCATCCTCGTGAACCTCGGCATGTGGATGGAGCGCTTCCTGATCGTCGTGTCGAGCCTGCATCACGACTTCATGCCCTCGGCCTGGGGGATGTTCTATCCGACCTTCTGGGACTGGACCTTCCTCTTCGGGTCGCTCGCCTTCTTCGTCTGGCTCTTCCTGATGTTCTTGCGCCTGCTCCCGGCGATTTCGATTGCCGAGATGCGCCAGCTCGTGCGCGAGAGCGTGGAGGAGGCGCGATGAAGCCGGCAGGTCTCTATGGCGTCCTCGCCGAATTCGCGACTGCCGACGGCCTGCTCGCGGCCGCCCGCGAAGCGCATCGCGAAGGCCATTTCGTCGAGGCCTACAGCCCCTTTGCCATCGAAGGCCTGAGCGACGCCATCGGCTTCACGCGCAACCGCATGCCGTTCGTCACCTTCGTCGGCGGGCTGCTGGGCGGCGTCGGGGCGTATGCGCTCCAGTGGTACTCCGCCGTCGTGGACTATCCGATCAATGCGGGCGGCAGGCCGCTCGACAGTTGGCCGGCCTTCGTCCCGGCAGTCTTCGCGGTCACCCTCCTCGGGGCTGCCCTGGCCGCCGTCGTCGGCATGCTCGCGGCGAACGGCCTGCCCTGCCTGCGCCACCCCTTGTTCGAAATCCGCGAATTCGACCTCGCGACGCGCAATCGATTCTTCCTGTGCCTGCGTCCGGGGCCGGTCGGATTCGACGTCGGTGACGCGCGCGCCTTCCTCGAGGCCCAGCAGGCGATGAAAGTGTGGGAGGTGCCGCAATGAGGTCCCTTCCTGCGCTGCTGGCGGGCGCGTGCCTCACCGTCGTCGGCTGCGAAAAGTCCATGCAGGACATGTACGACCAGCCGCGCCACAAGCCCTTTGCGGAAAGCAGCCTGTTCGCCGACGGGAGTTCGGCGCGCACGACGCCGGAGGGAACGGCGCCGCATGCCGACGGACCCTTCGCCGGCACGAGCAGCGGTCGTCTGGGGACCGAGGACGTGGAGCGGGACCGGGCTGCGACGGCGGCGGCCGGCATTCCGTACGCAGTGACGCGCGCCGTCCTGGAACGGGGGCGGGAGCGCTTCACGATCTATTGCCAGCCTTGCCACAGTCCAGTCGGCGACGGCGACGGGCTGATCGTGCGCCGCGGCTTCCCCGCGCCGCCGTCCTTCCACATCGAGCGACTGCGCAGCGCGCCGGACCGCCATTTCTTCGAGGTCATCACGCGCGGCTATGGGGTCATGTATCCCTACGCGGATCGCGTGAGGCCGGAGGATCGTTGGGCGATCGTCGCCTACATTCGTGCGCTGCAGCTGAGCCAGGGGGCGAAGGCCGCGGAGCTGCCGGACGAGGTTCGGCGGGAACTCGCACAGGCGGCGGGAGAGGGGCGATGAGAGGGCCCGCGTCTTCCTCGGCCTGTGCCTTGGGCGCCCTGCTGCTGGCGGGCTGCCTGCCGGCATGGTGGATTGCCCGAAGCGCCTTTCTCGCTGTATGGCTCGCGACGTGGTTCTACTGCCTGGGCATCGTCCTCGGCGGGCTCGCCAATGTCTGGATTCACACCCTCACGGGCGGTGCGTGGGGAGAGGCGATTCGGGCTCCGCTGTTGCAACTCGGGCGGATGCTGCCCTGGCTGAGCGTGCTGTTCCTGCCCGTGCTCGTGGGCGTGTCCGACCTGTATCCATGGGCCGTCGACCCGATCGCCCTCGCAGGCGAGGTCGAGGCGCCGGGATTCAAGAGCGTGTGGCTGCAGCCGGAATACTTTGCGTTGCGCGCCATGGCCTTGCTCGTGCTATGGAACCTCCTGGCGTGGGCGAGTCGTCAGCCGGGGTTGGAACGTTCGCGCGGGTTCGCGGCTGCAGCGCTTGTGCTCTACGGCTTCTCGATCAGCGTGGCGGCGGTCGACTGGATCATGTCGCTGATGCCGCTCTGGTATTCGAGCAGTTTCGGGCTGCTGGTCGCGATGGGCCAGATCCTCGCCGGGATGGCCTTCGCGGCGATCTTCGCGGCGACGGCCGCGCTCGAGGCCCAAGTGAGGCGCGACATCGGCAATTTCCTGCTCGCCTACGTGATGACCTGGGCTTACCTCGCCTTCACCCAGTTCCTGGTCATCTGGTCGGAGAACCTGCCGCACGAGATCGCGTGGTACGTCGTGCGACGCGATGGCGGCTGGCTCGTGCTCGGGGTGATCCTCGCGATGGTCCAGTTCGCGGCGCCCCTGCTGCTGCTTCTTTTCCGGGCCGTGAAGGATTCGCCGCGCCGTCTCGCGTGGACTGCATCCGGCCTCCTCGCGGCGCATCTGCTCGACGTGTGGTGGCTGGTGCTGCCGTCGGTCCCGCAGATGGAAGGGTGGCAGCTGACGTGGCTGCTTCCCTTGTCGGCCGCCGGGCTCCTGGCCCTGGGCTACGGGTTGTTTCCGCTGACAGGAGGCCACCGCGAAATGCGGAGCGCACATCATGGATGATCCGAAACTCCGTCTCACCGAGCATCGGCCCGAGCCCCGCGACGTCCATCCGGGCCGGATTCTCGCCGTCGCCGCCATCCTCGCCGCGATCCTCATTCTGGTCGTCGCGCTGGTCGCAGGACTCGTCCGCCTGTGGCAGGTGCGTGAGCTCGCCGATGCAGGCCCGATCGTCGAATCCGCATCGCCGCGTCAGCGCCCGGCTCCGCAGGATGACCGGGCGGCGTATGTGGCCGAGAAGGAGCAGCTGCTCGAAAGCTACGGCTGGATCGACCCGCGGGCGGAAATCGCGAGGATTCCCGTCTCGGTCGCGATGGACATCGCCGCCGCGCGCGCGCATGACAGGTCAGCGCCGGACGAGCGGGGAGGGCGGCCGTGAGGCGCGTCTGCCTGCTCCTTTGCCTGATGTTGACCGGACTGTCCGCGGCGGCGGGAGAGATGCCGCCCGGGCTTGAATTCGCGCAGCAGCCGGGCGCGGTCCTGCCGCTGCAACAGAGCTTGATGGACGAAACGGGCCGGGCGGTGCGCCTCGGCGAGTATTTCGGGCGCGTGCCGGTCGTGCTCGTGCTCGGCTACTTCGAGTGCCGAAACCTCTGCAGCACGCTGCTCGATGGCGTCGTCGAGAGCCTCGCCCGCAGCGATCTTCCCGCTGCCGCCTACCGGTTCGTCGCCGTGAGCATCGATCCACGGGAGACGGCCGCTGCGGCGCGACGCAGGACGGAGGCCTTCCGACCTCTCGTCGCGGATGCGCACTTCCTGACCGGAGACGCCGAGGCCACGAAGCGCATCGCCGCCAGCGCCGGATTCCGCTACGCATGGGACGAGGCGCGAGGCGAGTACATGCATCCGGCCGGATTCATCGTGGTGGCGCCGGACGGCCGAGTCTCCCGCTATTTCTCTGGGGTCCGCTTCGACCCGCGGGACGTCCGGCTCGCGCTGACGGAGGCCTCCGCCGGTCGTGTCGGCGCCGTCAGCGACCGCCTGCTGCTCCTGTGCTCGCATTACGACCCGGCCACCGGTCGCTATACCTTGGCGGCGATGGCCGCGGTCAGGGCGGCCTGCCTGCTCTGCGCCCTCGGCTTGGCCGGGTGGGTGTGGCGAAGGGGGAGACCGCGGGGGAGGAGGGCATGAGCGCTTTCGAGCTTCTGCCCCCGGCTGCGTCGACGATGGCAGGCCGCGTCGACACAATTTTCCTCACCTTGTCCGCCTTGTGCGGATTCGTCGCGCTCGCGATCGCCGTCCTGATCGTCGTTTTCGCGATTCGGTACCGCGAGGGCGCCTCCGTCGACCGCAGCAATCCGCCGACACGCAATCGTGCGTTGGAGATCGGCTGGATCGTCGTACCGCTCGTGATCTTCGCCGGCATCTTTCTGTGGGCAGGGGCGGATTACGCGGAACTGCGGCGCCAGCCGGCCGATGCGATGCCGATCTTCGTCGTCGCGAAGCAGTGGATGTGGAAGCTGGAACACGAAGGCGGCCGGCGCGAAATCAACGAGCTGCACGTGCCGGTCGGACGCCCGGTGCGGCTCGTGATGACTTCCGAGGACGTCATTCACAGCTTCTTCGTGCCCGCCTTCCGCATCAAGCAGGACGTCGTTCCCGGGCGCTACAGCAGCCTGTGGTTCACGGCCACGGGCCCCGGCAACTACCACCTCTTCTGCGCCGAATACTGCGGCTCCCAGCACGCGGCGATGGGCGGGCGGATCGTCGCGATGGCGCCGGCGGATTTCGCCCGCTGGCTCGAGTCCGGCGGCCCCACCTCCGGCATTGCCGCCCGCGGCTTCGCGCTCTTCCGACGCTACGGCTGCAGCGGCTGCCACGATCCGCGCTCGACCGTTCATGCGCCGGATCTCGCGGGATTGCTCGGCCGCAGCGTCCATCTCGCCGACGGGCGCAGCCTCGTCGCGGACGAAGCCTACATCCGCGATTCCGTGCTGCTGCCGAACCGCGATGTCGTCGCGGGTTTCGAGCCGATCATGCCGTCCTTCGTCGGGCAGATCGCGGAGGACGAGCTGATGGCGATCATCGAGTACATCCGCTCGATGCCCGGAGCGTGAGCAAAATGGCCGACAACTACCTCACGGACGGCTATACCCTCGCATCGTGGCTCACGACGCGCGACCACAAGCGCATCGCGCTCTTGTACTTCGCCGCGATCACGACCTTCTTCTTCGTCGGCGGTGCGGCGGCGACGCTGATCCGATTGGAGCTCGCGACGGCGCAAGGCGACCTCGTCAGCGACGACACCTACAACCGCCTCTTCACCGCCCACGGCGTGATCATGGTGTGGCTCTTCCTGATCCCGTCGATCCCGTCGGCGCTGGGCAACTTCCTGATGCCGATGATGATCGGCGCGCGCGACCTCGCCTTTCCTCGCCTGAATCTCGCGAGCTGGTACATCTACGTCGCGGGCGGCGTGATGATCATCACGGCGCTCTTCCTCGGCGGCGTCGACACCGGCTGGACCTTCTACACGCCGTTCTCGACGCTGTTCTCGAACTCCCACGTGGTGCTGACGCTGCTCGGCGTCTTCGTCGTCGGCTTCTCGTCGATCCTCACGGGACTCAACTTCATTGTCACCGTGCACACGATGCGCGCGCCGGGTCTCACGTGGTTCCGGCTGCCGCTCTTCGTCTGGGCCAACTATGCGACGAGCCTGATTCTGGTGCTCGCGACGCCGGTGCTCGCGATGACGCTGGTGCTGCTCGCGATCGAGCGCATCTTCCAGGTCGGTATCTTCAACCCCGCGCTCGGCGGCGATCCGCTGCTCTTCCAGCATCTCTTCTGGTTCTATTCGCACCCCGCGGTCTACATCATGATCCTGCCGGCGATGGGGGTCGCGAGCGAGATCATCCCGTGCTTCGCGAGAAGGCCGGTCTTCGGCTACCGCTTCATGGCCTATGCGATCCTCGGCATCGCGATCATCGGCTTCCTGGTGTGGGGCCACCACATGTTCGTCAGCGGCCAGTCGGTGTATGCCAGCCTCGTGTTCTCGCTATTGAGCTTCCTGGTCGCGATTCCCTCCGCGATCAAGGTGTTCAACTGGACGGCGACGCTCTACAAGGGCTCGATCCGCTTCTCCGCGCCGATGCTCTACGCGCTGGGCTTCGTGGGCCTCTTCACGATCGGCGGCCTGACCGGGCTCTACCTCGCGTCGCTCGCGCTGGACGTGCATCTCACCGACACCTACTTCGTCGTCGCCCACTTCCACTACATCATGGTCGGCGGCTCGGTGATGGCCTACTTCGGCGGCGTGCATTTCTGGTGGCCGAAGATCAGCGGGCGCATGTACCCGGAGATCTGGGGCAAGGTCGCGGCCGTCATCGTCTTTGTCGGCTTCAACCTCACCTTCTTTCCACAATACCTGCTGGGCGTGCAGGGCATGCCGCGGCGCTACCACGCCTACCCGGACGAATTCACGGTGCTGAACGTGCTGTCCTCGGCAGGCGCATCCATCCTCGCCGTCGGCTATTTGCTGCCGCTCGCCTATCTCGCATGGTCGATCTTCCGTGGCGAGCGTGCGACCTCCAATCCGTGGCGCGCGACCGGTCTCGAATGGCAGACGGCATCTCCGCCGCCCACCGAAAACTTCGAGCACCCGCCGGAAGTGACTCGCGAGCCTTACGACTATCGTCCTGAAGGGGAGATTGCGCCGCCATGATCACATTACCCGTCGCCCCCCAGTTCAGCACCGAAATCCAGCAGCACCGCGCCGCGACCCTGGGCATGTGGGTGTTCCTCGCGACGGAGCTGATGTTCTTCGGCCCGCTTTTCCTCGGCTACGGGTACGGGCGACTGCATCTTTCCGATGCCTTCGCCGCGGGCAGCCGCGAGACCGACGTCGTGCTGGGAACGGTCAACACCGGAATTCTTCTCACCAGCAGTTTCTTCGTCGCCAACGCCGTCGACGCGCTCGAACGCGGCGCGCACCGGTTTGCGGCCATCATGCTCCATGCCGCGATTGCGCTCGGGATCGCCTTCCTCGCGATCAAGGGGATCGAATACTCGAACGACTGGCAGGAGGGCCTGTTCCCCGGTGCCGGCTCCGCATTGCCGAAGGGCGAGCAATACTTCTTCCTGCTCTATTTTGCGATGACCGGCTTGCACGCGGCGCACCTCATCATCGGTATTGCCATCCTTCTCGCCTTCGCAGTCGCCCTCGGTCGCGTCGCCGATCCGGTCTCGCTCTCCGCCCGGCTGAGGGTGGCGGGTCTGTACTGGCACTTCGTCGATGCGGTGTGGATCTTCCTTTACCCCATCCTCTACCTCGTGGAGCGCAGCGGCTGATGAAGCACAGGAAGCCGCCTGTCCGGCGCAATGCCGTGATCCTCGCGGTACTGCTCCTTCTGCTGGCCGCTTCGGTGGGCAGCGCCTATCTGCGGCTGGGCGTGTGGAACAGTGCGGCGAACCTGACGATCGCCGCCGTCAAGGCGCTGCTGGTCGCGGTCTTCTTCATGCATCTGCGCGACGCCAGTGCCCTGGTGCGCATGACTGCCGCCGTCGCGCTGTTCATGCTGGCGGTCCTCTTCGGACTGTCGGCGACCGACTATCGGAACCGGGCGGACGACCCCGCGCCATGGCAGATGCCGCGGCAACTGTCCGGCGCGCAGTGGGGGCAGAGTTCATGGTGAGGAAAATTGTGGTGATTGCGGGTGCGTCCGCCGGAATCGGGCGCGCGACGGCGATCGAATTTGGCCGCCAGGGCTGGCGGGTGGCGCTCCTCGCGCGCAGTCCGGAAGGGCTGGAGGGGGCACGTCGAGACGTCGAGGCGGCGGGCGGCGAGGCGCTGGTGATTCCCACCGACGTCGCCGAGCAGGCCCAGGTGGAAGCGGCCGCCGAGCGCGTGGAGCGGGAATGGGGGCCGATCGACGTCTGGGTCAACAACGCGATGGCGACCGTGTTCTGCGATGCGCTTCGCGTCAGCTCCGAGGACTTCGTGCGTGCGACCTCCGTCACCTATTTCGGCTCGGTGTGGGGCATCCTCGCGGCGCTGAGGCGCATGAAACCCCGCAACGCCGGCACCATCGTCCAGGTCGGGTCGGCGCTCGCCTACCGCTCGATTCCGCTCCAGTCCGTGTACTGCGGCGCGAAGAGCGCGATCCGGGGCTATATCGACTCGCTGCGCTCCGAGCTCATTCACGACAAAAGCCGTGTGCATCTGACGATGGTCCAGCTCTCGGCCTTCAACACCCCGCAATTCGACTGGGCGCGCAACTGCATGGGCAAGCGGCCTCAGCCGCTGGGGAAGATCTTCCAGCCGGAGATCGCCGCGCGCGGCATCTACTGGGCGGCCACGCATCGCCGGCGCGAACTGTGGGTCGGCCTCCCCGCGGTCGAAGCGATCCTCGGCACGCGCATCCTGCCCGGCTTCCTGGATCGCCGCCTAGCGCTCAAAGCCTACGATGGTCAGCTCACCGACGAGCGCGACGGGCCGCGCGCCGACAATCTCTACGCGCCCATGCCAGGCGACCGGGGCGCCCACGGCCGTTTCGACGACCGGGCGTCCTCATCCAGCCGGGAGCTGTGGTGGAGCACGCATCGCTGGAATGCGCTCGCGGTGACGCTCGGGCTCCTCGTGCTGCTCGCGGTGTCAGCCGCGACGGCGTGGTGAATCAGTCGTCGCCGTAGGCAATCGTCGTCAGCAGCGCCAGCGCCGCCTGCCGCGAGTCGAGCCGAGTATGCTGCACGACGACGGGCTCGTCGGATTCGAACACGCTGGAGTAGGGCGTATTCACCGGCACCGGCTCCGGCTCGCGCAGTTCGTTGAAGCGCAGGTGCAGCGTGCGCCGCGCCGGCACCACGACGACATAGGGGCCGACGGGCTCCCGGTCGGTGAAGAACAAGGTGATCTCCACCCGCGCGTCGACGTCGCCCGCGTTGAGGATGCAGGCGGCTTCGTGGCTCCTGAGCTCGTAGCTGTCATCCTCCCCGCCCGGCGGGAGGTAGCCCTCGGCGATCGCCCAACGGCGCCGGCCTATCGTTACCATGTGCGCGCCCTCATGTTTCGTGCTCGTCGACACGCCGGTCCAGGACCTGAAGAATCAGGGGCACGGTGGTGAGCGCACCGACGGCAAGCAGCGTCCAGCCGGCAGTCCGGCGTTGTTCTGCGCTGAGACGATCAGCGAGCAAGAGCCCGATTCCGGCGCCCAGCATGCCGCGTGTACCGGCGATCAAACCGACGGTCGGCAGGTCCAGTTCTGTTTTCATGGGGACCTCCTTCAGCTCGTTTGCTCCGGGCCCTGCATCGCCAGCTGCAGCAACTGGGCAAGATGCAGGGGACGGCGTCCGGTAGTCTGCAAAATTTGTTCCCGGCAGCTGTAGCCGTCCGCGACGATCAGCGTGTCGGCCGCAGCCGCGCGGACCGCGGGTAGCAGCACGCGCTCCCCGCATCGCATCGAGACGTCGTACTTCTGCTTTTCGAAGCCGAAGGAACCCGCCATCCCGCAGCACCCGGAGTCGAGGACCTCGAAGTCCAGACCGAGCTTCTTCAGCATCGCTTCCTCGGCGTCGAACTTGATGACCGCCTTATGGTGGCAATGCGCGTGGACGACCGCCTTGCGCCTGAGCTCTCCGAAGGCGTGGTCCAGCGCCTCCTGCGCGAGGAATTCGCTGAGGAGAAAGGACTGCTGGGCGAGGCGCTTCGCCTGCTCGTTGCCGGGAAGAATCTCGGGCAGCTCTTCGCGGAAGACGGTCAGGCAGGCCGGTTCGAGCATGACGATCGGCGTGCCCGCGCGGATGTCGCCATCCAGTCGTTCCAGGATATCCAGCAGGTAGCTGCGCGCGCGGTCCAGCATGCCGAACTCGTACAGCGGGCGCCCGCAGCATACGTGCCCCGGCGGCACCTGGACGTCGAAGCCGGCGCCCAGCAGCGCTGCGGCCGCAGCCTGGGCGACGTCGGGCTGGAAGTAGTTGTTGAAAGTGTCCGGCCACAGCAGGATGCGCTTGCCGGATGCGCGCTGCGAACGGATGCGGAAGCGGCTCGCGAAACTCTGCTCGGCGAAGAGGGGAATCCGCCGTTCGGACGCGATGCCGACCACGCGCTTGGCGAGGCCGGCAAACGGCTGGTGCTGCGACAGGAAATTGACGAAGCCGGGCGCGTGCGACGCGAGGCGCGCCCAGCGATCGATCAGGCCGAAAGCGTAGGCAGCGGGCGGACGCAGCCGGCCTTCGTAGTAGTGGAAGAGGAACTCGGCCTTGTAGGCGGCCATGTCGACGTGCACCGGGCACTCGCCCTTGCAGCCCTTGCACGAGAGGCACAGATCCAGCGCTTCCTTGACCGCCGGTTCGCGCCAGCCCTCGCGGACCGTCTCCCCACGCAGCATCTCGAAGAGGAGCCGCGCGCGCCCGCGCGTGGAGTGCATCTCCTCGCCCGTCGCCATGTAGCTCGGACACATCACGCCCTTCTTCTTGCGGCATTCCCCGACGCCGACGCAGCGCAGGACGGTCCGCGCAAAGTCGTGCTGGTCCGCGATGTAGGCGAAGGCGGTTTCGACCTGGGGCGGATCGTAGGACGTCCCCAGGCGCAGGTGCTGGTCGGCGCGCGGCGCGTCGATGATCTTGCCCGGATTCATGCAGTTCTCCGGGTCCCAGATGGCCTTGAAATCGCGGAAGGCCTGCATGATTTCCTGGCCGAACATGATCGGCAGCAGCTCGGCCTTCGATTGGCCGTCGCCATGCTCGCCCGACACCGAGCCCCCCAGGCCAGTGACGAGGCGCGCCGCCGCGTGGATGAACTCGCGGTACTTGGCGATGCCCGCGGCGGTCTCGAGGTCGAAATCGATGCGGGTGTGGACGCAGCCCTGGCCGAAATGGCCGTAGAGATCGCACTCGTAGCCGTACTGTTCGAAGAGGCTGCGCAGTTGGCGCAGATACTTGCCGAGGTTCTCGGGTGGCACCGAGGAGTCTTCCCAGCCCTCCCAGGTGATGGTCTTGTCCGGCACGTGGGCGGTCGCGCCCAGACCCGACTCGCGGATCTTCCAGACCTGCTCCTCCTCGCGGGCGTCGTCGTAGAGCTTCATCGTCGGCGGCGCTTCTGCCTGGCGGAGATGCTCCATCAGCTGTTTCGCCTGCGCGTGGGATTCCGTCTTGTCCTTGCCGCCGAACTCCACCAGCAGCCAGCCCCCGCCCTCGGGGAGCAGGTTCGCATACTGCGGATGAATGTGGCTGGTCTTCATGTCCTCGACGAGGCGATCGTCGATGCCTTCGACCGCGATGGGGCCCGACTGCATGACTTCCGGCACATGGTCCGCCGCTTCATAGACGCTGGGGTAGCCGAGCACGAGCAGCGAGCGGGCCGGCGGCCAGTCGACGAGCCGCAGCCTGGCTTCGAGGACCACGACGCAGGTGCCTTCCGAGCCCACGACCGCCTGCGCAAGGTTGAAGCCGTTCTCCGGCAGCAGTGCCGGCAGGTTGTAGCCGGAGACGCGGCGCGGGATTGGCGGAAAGCGTCGCCGGATTTCATCCGCATGGCGTGCGGCCAGGGCGTGCAGCTGCCGGTAGATGTCCGCACGACGCCCGCCCTCGGCGAGGATGCGCTGGTAGCTTTCCTCGCTCGTCGCGCCCAGACGCAGGCGCTCGCCCTCGTAGGTGAGCACGTCGAGCTCGACCACGTTGTGCGTCGTCTCGCCGCCCATCACGGAATGCGGGCCGCAGGAGTTGTTGCCGATCATCCCGCCCAGCGTGTTGTGCGTATGTGTGGCCGGATCGGGAGCGAAGGTCAGACCGTGGCGGTTCGCGGCGTCACGAAGATCATCGAGGACGACGCCGGGCTCGACCAGCGCCGTCCTGCCCACGGGATCGATTTCGAGGATGCGGTTGAGGTGCTTCGAAAAATCGATCACGACGGCGACGTTGCAGCATTGCCCGCACAGGCTCGTGCCGCCGCCGCGCGACAGGATGGGCGCGCGATGCTGCCGGCAGATCTCGACGGTCCGCAGCACGTCATTCATCGTCCGCGGGATGACGACGCCGATCGGTACCTGTCGGTAGTTCGATGCGTCGGTCGCGTAAAGCGCGCGGCTACCGTCATCGAAGCGTACTTCGCCGTCGATCGCGCCGCGCAGCGCGCTCGCGAGCGCCTTCGCATCCACTGCCGGCCCCTCTGCCGCGGGCTCGTCCTCCACTAGTTTCTGAAGCATTGCGCGTCCTGCTCCTTGAAGACCAGGCCGAGCCCGGGGCGCCCCAGTGCCGGGGAAAGGGAGCCGGCGACAGGGTCGAGTGCGCCGTCGAAGAGCATGTGCTCGATGCGCGCGTGGTCGTGGAAATACTCGAGATGCACCGCCGGACGGGCGGCACAGCACAGTGGAATGTGCAGCGATGGGGCGCAATGACTGGACAGCGGCACGTTGAAGGCCTCGCACAACGCGGCCACACCCATGAAGCCCGTGATGCCGCCGCAGCGGGTCGCATCGGCTTGCAGGATGTCCACCGCTTGCGCTTCGAGCATGCGCCGGAAGTAGGGCAGGTCGTAGCCGTACTCGCCCGCGCTGATCGCGAGCCCCGCCGGGCCTTGATCGCGCAGCAGACGAAGCCCCGCGAGATCGTCCGACGAGACCGGCTCCTCGAACCAGACGACGCCCTCGTCGGCAAAGCATTCGGCAAAGCGCAGCGCCTGCTTGCGTGTGTAGGCGCCGTTGGCATCGACGAAGAGCTCGACGTTGCGTCCGACACTCTGGGCCGCGGCCCGCACCCGCTCGATATCGGCTTCGGGCTGGCGGCCGACCTTCATTTTGACCTTTCCGAACCCCTGCTGCGCCCATCCCCCGAACTGCTCCTGAAGCTCATCGATGGAGTAGCTCGTGAAGCCGCTGCTGCCGTATACGGGAATCGACGAACGGGCCGGCCCCAGCAGTTCGGCGACGGAGAGTCCCAGGCATTTCGCCTTCAGATCCCAAAGCGCCGTGTCCACGACCGAAATCGCCATCGAGCAGATCCCGGGCCGCCCGAGGTTACGGATCGCGACCGCCATGTCCTGCCAGCGCGCGTTGATCGCAAAGGCCTCTGCGCCGACGAGCAGGGGAACGAAGCGGTCATGGATCAGCTGAGCGGTGGCCGTATCGGCATAGCCGAATCCCAATCCTTCCTGGCCTGCGGCCGCGACGCGCGCCACAACCAGCGTCGTCGCGCGCCATTCCAGCGTGCCGTCCGATTCGGGCTTGTCGGTGGCGATCGTATAGCTCTCCACCGACACCGAGTCGATCGTGGCCGTGCTGTCCCGCGTCCCCATCGCCGCCGCTCAACCCGTCTTGCCCTTGCCCGGCGGGAATAGCGAATCCCAGCTCTCCTTGAAGCTCGCCGTGATGATGCCCATCGCGTCGGGGTCGCGATGCAGCAGCGCGGAAAGGTATTCGCGCGTTTGCTTGAGCGTGATGTGCGGGGGCAGGGGCGGCACGTCCGGATCCGTGACGAACTCCAGCACGGTTGGACGATTCGACGACAGCGCGTCGTCCCAGGCCGGCCCGATCGCCTCCGGGTCGTCGACGCGAATGCCCCTCAGGCCGAGCAGTTCCGCATATTCCGCGTAGGCGAAATCGGGCACGAACTGCGACGGCACGAACTTCGGATCGCCTTCCATCGCCCGCTGCTCCCACGTGACCTGATTGAGGTCCCCGTTGTTGAGCACGGCGATCGTCATCGCGGGATCGCCCCATTGCTTCCACACCTTCGCGATCGTGATGAGCCCGTTGATGCCGTTCATCTGCATCGCCCCATCGCCCAGCAAGGCGATCACGTGGCGGCCCGGGTGGGCGTATTTCGCAGCGATGGCGTAGGGCACCGCGGGCCCCATCGTCGCGAGGCCGCCCGACAGCGACGCCATCATCCCGCGCCGCATCTTCAGGTCCCGCGCATACCAGTTCGCCGCCGATCCCGAGTCACAGGTCAGGATGCAGTCGTCCGGCAGCCGCGGCGACAGCTCCCAGAACACGCGCTGTGGATTGATCGGCTTGGCCGCGTTCATCGCGCGCGCCTCCAGCACCCGCCACCAGCGCTCCACGCCCTTTTCGACCTCCGTGCGCCAGCTCCGGTCCTTCTTCGCGACGAGATGCGGAATCAGCGCCTGCAGCGTCTCCTTGCTGTCGCCGACGAGACACACCTCCATCGGGTAACGCAGGTTGAGCATGCGCGGATCGATGTCGATCTGCACGCCTCGCGCCTTGCCCTCCGCCGGCAGGAACTCCGAATACGGAAAGCCCGATCCCACCATCAGCAGCGTGTCACAGCCGTTCATCAGATCCCAGCTCGGCTTGGTCCCCAAGAGCCCGATCGAGCCGGTCACGAAGGACAGATCGTCCGGGACCGCCGCCTTGCCGAGCAGCGCCTTCGCGACCCCCGCACCGAGGAGCTCCGCGACCTGGAAGATCTCGTCGGTCGCATGCAGGGCACCGGCCCCGACCAGCATCGCGACCTTCTGCCCCTTGTTCAGCACGTCCGCCGCACGCCTCAGGTCGTCCTCGCCGGGAAGGAAGCGCATCCCGGTATAGCCGATACCGGTATGAACCGTTCCATGCTCGCGCGGCGGTTCCTCGTAGGGCAGATCCTGTATGTCGTTCGGAAAGATCAGGCAGGTCACAGCGCGTCGGTCGCGCGCGATGCGCATCGCCCGATCGACCACCGGGCGCACCTGTTCCGGCACGACCACCATCTGCACGTACTCGTGCGCCACGTCCTTGAAGAGCGAGAGCAGGTCCACCTCCTGCTGATAATCGCCCCCGAGCGCCGCGCGCTTCTGCTGCCCGACGATGGCCAGCACCGGTTGGTGATCGAGCTTCGCGTCGTACAGGCCATTGAGCAGATGGATCGCCCCCGGCCCGGAGGTGGCGAGGCACACGCCGACTTCGCCCGTGAATTTGGCATGCGCGCAGGCCATGAAGGCCGCGAGCTCCTCGTGGCGCGCCTGCACGAACTGCATGCCTTCGCCGAAACGGCCGAATGCGCCCATGATGCCGTTGATACCGTCCCCCGGATAACCGAAGACGCGCCGGACGCCCCATTCCGACAGCCGTTTGAGCAGGAAATCGCCAACCGTCGCAGCCATGATTCTTCTCCGCAAAGCACGCGCACTGCCCGAAGGCTGCAATGCACGTGCCGTACGGCCGGTAGGCGCAGAACGGTAAAAGCTACCGCCGAAAGATCCGCCTGTTGTAAGAATTTCTGGTCTGAACGTGCCTGGACGGCCTTTCTTCGCTGCGGCAACTAGCGGTGGCTGCGTGGGTCGGTCGGTTCGCTTCTTGCTCCACGAAGCTCGTGAACAAGGTCGATACGATTCCCGATGGGCAGGGCGCTGCAGCCGATTACGAACCGATCGCCGATTACGCCTTGATCGGCGACAGCGAAAGCGCCGCATTGATTTCGCTGACCGGTTCGGTCGATTGGCTGTGCTGGCCACATTTTTCCTCACCTTCGCTCCTGGCAGCCTTGCTCGATCACGCAAGAGGCGGCCGGTTCAGGATTTGCCCGCGTGACGTCGTGCGGGTCGAAAGGCGCTACGTCAGCTACAGCGCCGTGCTGGAAACCCTCTTCCATTGCACGACCGGCATCCTCAGCCTCACCGACTTCATGCCGATGACGACGACCGACGACTCGCGCCATGAGCTGATACGGCTCGCCGAATGCCGCGCGGGGGAGGTCGTCGTCGACGTCTTCTATCAACCGCGGCCCGACTACGCCCGCCACATTCCGCGAATCGAATCCCTGGACGGCCTCATCTGGTCCCTGCAGACGGTGGACGCGACCGTGCAACTTGCCACTGACACAGAGCTTGCGCCCTCGCCCGACGCCGCCAGCCTCGTCGGCGCCTGCCGCCTGTCGGCCGGCGAAGCACGCCGGTTTGCGCTGATCCATGCGAGCGCCCCCGTGGACGCCGACCATGCGCTGCGGCGCAGTCACGCCCGCATGCGCGAGACGATCCGTTCGTGGGAAAAATGGTACGAACAATGTTCCTACCAAGGGCCGTATCGCGACGCTGTGGTGCGCAGTTGCCTCACGCTGCGCCTCCTGGCCCACCGCGATTCCGGCGCGGTTGTCGCGGCGCCGACGACCTCCCTGCCCGAATCCCTCGGCAGTGGCCGCAACTGGGACTATCGCTACTGCTGGCTGCGCGACACCTCGCTATTGCTGCAGTCCTTTGTCGATCTCGGCTTCACGAGCGAAAGCCAGGCCTTTCTCGGCTGGCTGCTGCACGTCGCGAGAAAGCCGCTGCTGCTGCCCCTGTACGACGTCAATGGCGAGCCCGTGTCGGACGAAATCATCCTCCCGCATCTGGAAGGGTATCGGGGCAGCGGTCCGGTACGCGTCGGAAATTCGGCCCATGGCCAGCTGCAACTGGATATCTACGGCGAAGTGATCCAGACGGCGTATCGCTTCGTCTGTCGCGGCGGGCGGCTGACGGCGAGGGAAAGGCGCCTCTTCGAAGGCCTCGGCGATACCGTCTGCCGTCAGTGGGGTGAGCCCGACCAAAGCATCTGGGAGACACGCAACGGACCCAAGCACTACACCTACTCCAAGCTCATGTGCTGGGTCGCGCTGGACCGGCTGATCGCGTTGCATCGCCTGATCGACCTGGGTATCGACGAAGCGCGTGTCGGGGTGGAACGCGAACGCATCCGCCACGCGATCGAAGAGCACGGATTCAATCAAGAGCTCGGGAGCTACGTCGCCTATTTCGGCGGCAGCGAACCCGACGCCAGCCTGCTGCTCATGGCCCGCTACGGCTTTGCGCGCGCAACAGATCGCCGCATGGACGGCACCTACCGGTACATCACCGACCGGCTCTCCCTCAATGGCCTCCTCTACCGCTACCCGCCCGACGCGGGCTTCGATGGCGTCGCCGGGCGGGAGAACGTCTTTGTGGTCTGCAGCTTCTGGGTCGTCGACTTCCTCGCCCGAGCCGGAAAACTCGCCGAAGCCACGCAACTCTTCGAGCGCCTGCTCGGCTTCGCCAACGATCTGGGTCTCTATTCCGAGCAATACGACCCGGTCAGCGGCCAAGCCCTCGGCAACTTCCCCCAGGCCTTCAGCCACTCCGGCCTCATCACCGCCGCACTCGCGATCGAGCAATGCCGACGGGGATGGACGGAGGAAGGGATTACGTCGTGATGCCGTCGGGTTCGTAGCAGAATGGTTTCAATATGTTTCAATCGTCGCCGAAAAATGCCGGATACGAGCTCATTTACGTTGAACGCAATCTGCCAATTGAATTTTTTGCGATGATCACAAGTCGAACGAATGCATGTTCACCGACAGAGAAGGAGAACACCATGAAGAAGACTTCCGCCCGCGTCGTCCCGACTGCGCTGCTTGCACTCGCTCTTGGCTTCCAAGCGCCTGCCCTGCGCGCCGAAATGGTCGCCACCCCGGATGTCGCCAGCCAGCAATCGCCGGATGCCGAGCGCGCCAAGGTGCTGCAGTTCATGGAACAGGCAAGCGTCAAGGAACGCCTGCAGGCCATGGGGGTGGATGGCGTTGCCGCCACCGATCGTGTCGCGGCGCTCGACCAGGAAGAAATCCACGCGCTCGCCCAGCGCATCGATTCGATGCCGGCCGGCGGTAATCTCACGACAACCGAGTGGATCCTGATCGTGCTGGTCGCCATCCTGGTTGCGATCGCCCTCTGATGTGAAGTTCCGTTCACTCTGCCTGAGTGCCGCTACGGCCCTGAGCCTGGCCGCCTGCCAGAGCCTCCCGCTGGGAGACTGGGGTAATCCTCCTGCCGACCCGTTCCCCGAATGGGCCGAGAGAAAGGACGCACCTTTCTTCCCACAGGAGGATTACCAGTGCGGCCCGGCGGCCTTGGCGACTGCCCTGGGGAGCGCGGGCATCCGGCGCACTCCGGACGAACTTCGGGACGAGGTCTACATCCCGGCCCGGCAAGGCAGTCTGCAGCCGGAGATGATGGCCGCCGCCCGCCGTTCGGGCGCCGTGGCCTATCGCCTCGCACCCGAACCGCGGACGCTGCTGAAGGAACTGGCGGTGGGCCATCCCGTCGTCGTCCTGCAGAACCTGCGCTTCGACTGGGCGCCCGAGTGGCACTACGCCGTCGCCGTCGGATACGACCTGTCGGCGCGGCAGATCGTCCTGCGCTCCGGGCGTGAGAAGCGTCTCGTGATGGACATCGACGACTTCGATCGCAGCTGGGCCAAGTCCGGCCGCTGGGCATTCGTTGCGCTGCCGCCTGACCAACTCCCTGCCACGGCCAACGAGGAAGACTTTGTCGCCGCCGCGGTCGCCTTGGAGCGGACGACCCCCCTTGCCGCGGAGCGTGCCTATCGCACGGCCGCGAGCGCCTGGCCGCACAATCTCGTCGCCCGCATCGGGCTCGGCAATGCCGCGTACCGGCGCGGTGACAAGAAAGCCGCGGAAACCGCCTTCCGGCAGGCGACCGCCGATCACCCCGATTCGGCGGATGCGTGGAACAACCTTGCGCAGATCCTGCACGAGCGAGGGCAGGGTGCCGCTGCGCGGCAAGCCGCCGAGCGGGCCGTGCTTATCGGCGGACCGCGTCTTCCGGCCTACAAGCGGACCCTTCAGCTTGTCTCCGGAGGTTAGAGCGCGCGAGCCGTGATCGAATTGTGAGCAGGTATCGTAGGCGTCTTCAGTGTATCGCCAGCGGTTCGACGACTGAGGCGGATCATGCATGCTGGGCGCGCGGGACGTGATCGTGCGCGCTGATGGACGTGTCGGCCGCGAAACGCTGCAGCACATGATTCATCATGCCCTTCGCAAGCTCCTCCTCGCCGAAGAAAACGGTGCCGATTCCTTCCTTGGCGAGCAGCTTCGACTCGTCTTCGCTATGCGTCCGCAGGACGATTTCGATATCCGGGTTCAGCGTGCGCGCCGTGTTCGCCATGCTGCGCACGTTCACCGGGTCGGGCGTTGCGATGACAAGCATCGCAGCCTCCGCGACATGGGCCTGGATCAGGACGGCGGGGTCGGCAGCGTCGCCCGATACCGCGGCAATTCCCTGGTGGCGCAGGCCTTCGACGAGGTCGCGGTTCTGCTCCGCCACCACATAGGGCACCCCGCGCTGATCGAGCGCTTCCGCGATCCGGCGGCCGACGCGGCCGTAGCCCACGAGCACGACCTGCCCGTCGAGGTATCCGCGTTCCGTCGTCATCGGCAATTCGGCTAAGGGGTCCTGGCGCTGTTCGAGGCGGCGCGCAACGGGCGAGCGTTCGAGAACCCAGGCTCGGAATGGCGCCACCGAGGCGAACACCAGCGGATTGAGCGCGATCGAAATCAGCGCGCCCGCGAGCACCAGGCTTTGCCCTTCGGCGGGCAGCAGACCGAGTGACATCCCCAGCGCCGCCAGGATGAACGAAAACTCGCCGATCTGCGCGAGGCTCGCCGCGACCGTCAGCGCCGTGTTGAGCGGATAGCGGAAGGCGATCACCAGCAGCATTGCCGCGAGCGACTTGCCAACGATGATGATCGCCACCACGCCGAGGACCTGCCAGGGGTGCTCGATCAACACGGCCGGGTCGAACAGCATGCCGACGGCGACGAAGAAGAGCACCGCAAAGGCGTCGCGCAAGGGCAGCGACTCCTCGGCTGCGCGGTGGCTGAACTGCGATTCCTGCATCACCATTCCGGCGAAAAAGGCGCCCAGTGCGAACGAGACGCTGAAGAGCTCCGCGGCGCCGTAGGCAATGCTGATGGCGGCGGCAATCACCGCAAGCGTGAAGAGCTCCCGCGACCCGGTGCGGGCGACCTGCCACAGGAACCACGGCAGGGCGCGACGTCCTGCGATCAGCATCAGCGCGATGAAGGCCGAGATCTGCAGCAGCGTCTGGCTGATCGTGCGCCACAAGGGCGCGCCGGCGGCCGCGCCCGCGTCCCCGCCGAGCACGCCGGCAAGCGGCGGCAGCAGCACCAGCACCAGGACGGTCGCCAGATCCTCGACGACCAGCCATCCCACGGCAATCCGGCCGTTCATCGTGTCCAGCAGGCCCCGCGCCTCAAGCGCCTTCAGCAGAACCACGGTACTTGCGCAGGACAGTGACAGCCCCAGGATGAGTGCGGCCCCGAAACTCCATCCCCACCACAACGCCATGCCGGCGCCCAACGCGGTCGCCAGTCCCATCTGGACCACCGCCCCCGGCAGGGCGATGCGCTTGACGGCGAGGAGATCGTCGATCGAAAAATGCAGGCCGACGCCGAACATCAGCAGCATCACGCCGATTTCAGACAGCTGGGCGGCGGTATTCACATCCGCGACGAATCCAGGCGTTGCCGGGCCGATGATGATGCCGGTAAGCAGATAGCCGACGAGGGCGGGCAGTTTGATCCGTTCCGCGACGAAACCGAGTATCAGCGCCAGCCCGAACGCGACGGCGAGCGTCGTGATCAACGAGACATTGTGGTCCATGGGGTCACTTTGGCCGGTCGCTGATCCGGCGGTTGGTTTTTACTTGTCTCTGCAAGACAAGCGCTGACGGCAAGATGTTCCGAAGGATGACGAATCGATGTCGCCGAGAGGAGTCGTTCAGGGACTCGAAATTGGCTTGCCGCGGGAAAACAGGCCCAACGTATTCCCAACGGATTGCGGTTGGCGCCGGAACCGCTCTCACTTTCCATCGACGCCAATCGCGCAAGCAGAACAGATCTTGGGCGCGGCATCACATCTCGCCAAGCACCATGCAACCGGGCTCGTGCACTATACTGGCGGCTTGGGTGTCATCGTCAATCGCGGCGGGGACAGGTTCATGCGACGGTCGGGCCGCCTCGCGGAGTTTGCGCGACCATGCCCCCCATGCCTTCTCACGCCGTCGAGCTGATCGCCACTGCACTCTTTGCAGTAGCGCTGATCCACACCTTCTCCACCCGGTTCTTCGAACGTCTCGCGGACTCACACCCGCGTCACGCCGGCATCTGGCATCTGCTCGGCGAGGTCGAAGTCGTGTTCGGTTTCTGGGCGATGGTGCTGATGGTCAGCATCTTCGCGATCGGCGGCAGGGACGAGGCGACGGCCTATCTCGACTCGCGCAACTTCACCGAGCCCATGTTCGTGTTCGCGATCATGGTCATCGCCGCTTCGCGGCCGATTCTGGAATTCGCCGGGACCTTGGTGCGTTCCGTGGCGCGCCACCTGCCCTTGGCCGGTGCGATGCCCGAGTACTTCGTCGTGCTCGCCTTCGTCCCGCTGCTGGGATCTTTCATCACCGAACCGGCCGCGATGACCCTCGCGGCCTTGATGCTCCGCGACAGGCTTCTTTGCGCGCCCGTGTCGTCCTCGCTCAAGTACGCGACGGTCGGCGTGCTGTTCGTGAACATCTCCATCGGCGGCACGCTCACGCCCTTTGCGGCGCCGCCGGTGCTGATGGTCGCGGCCAAGTGGAACTGGGACATCTGGTTCATGATGTCCAACCTCGGCTGGAAGGCGGCCAGCGCCGTCGTGATCAACGCAGCCGCGGCCATGCTGCTGTTCCGCCGCGAACTCGGTCAGCTCACTGCCCCCGCCGCAGAGCCGGAGGCGCCGGTCCCCGCGGCCATGGTGCTCGCGCACCTCGTCTTCCTCGTGCTCGTCGTGCTGTTCGCACACCATGCCAAGGTCTTCATGGGCATCTTCATGTTCTTCCTCGGCTTTTCGGCGGCCTATCCGCGGCACCAGAACCCCTTGATCCTGCGCGAGGCCTTTCTGGTGGCTTTCTTCCTCGCCGGCCTCGTCGTGCTCGGCGGATTGCAGCAGTGGTGGCTGCAGCCGCTGCTGATGGGCATGGAGGAGAACGCGGTCTTCTTCGGCGCGACGGCACTCACGGCCCTGACCGACAACGCCGCGCTGACCTACCTCGGCTCACTCGTCGAAGGCTTGAGCGAAGGGTTCAAGATTGCCCTGGTCGCCGGGGCGGTCACCGGAGGCGGCCTGACCGTCATCGCCAATGCGCCCAATCCGGCCGGCGTCGCGATCCTGCGCGACAAGTTTCCGGACCACACCGTCTATCCGCTGGGGCTGCTCATTGCCGCCTTGCCCCCGACGATCATGGCCGTGCTCGCGTTTCGCTTTCTCTGAGGAGCCAGTCGAGCGCCGCCGGCCAGACCCGGCGATGGGCATCCTCGCCGACCAGCGCGCCGACATGTTTCAACGCGACGCCGGTGTCGCCGTGATAAAGGATCGCCTCCTTTTCCGCGCTACCGGCCAGCGCGCAGAAGTCGAGCACCGAGGCGGGCGGCACGATGCGGCTGGCGGGATCGTAGACCGCGAGCAGCGGCGCCCGGACGTCGCCCGGGAGGAGAAGGCGGTCGCCGAGCACGAGCTCGCCCCGCATGAAGCGGTCTTCGCGATAGAGAAGCTCCACGACTTCCTCGAACAAGCGGCGCGGTAGGGCAAGTTCGTCGAGCGCCCAGCGCTCCACGCGGCAATGCGTTTCGAACGCAGCACGCGAAGCGAGGCTCGCGACGAAATCCGCATAGCGCTCGAACTCGAAAGTGACCGGCGACGCGCAGACGCTCAGCAGGTTGATCAGCGATCCCGGGATCCGCGGCGAGGAGGGGAACAGCGTGCGCGCGGGAACGCCGCTGTCCAACATCCGCCTGAACGCGCCCGTCGCCTCGCCGAAATGCACCGGCGCCTCGACCAGCACGAGACCCGCAGGGGTCATGGGACGATAGGCCGCGTACAGCGCGGCGAAGGTCCCACCCAAAGAATGACCGGCAAGGCAGATCCGGTCCGCCTGCGATCGCGCCCGGATCGCCTCCACGCAATCGTCGAGGGTGGCCAGCGCATAGGCAGCGAGCCCGAGGCGGTTTTCGTCGCCGTGCGCCTCGCTCCAATCGATCAGATAGACCTCGAAGCCGCACTGCATCGCCCGGCGCACCACGCTTCTTTCGGGCGAGAGATCCCAGATGTAGGGGCGCTTGATTGGCGCCGGCACGAGCAGAAGGACGGGCGCCCCGTGCTCCGGTGGCGAATAGGCCCGCAACCGCGCGCACGCCCCCGTCAGCACGACCTCAAAGACGCTCTCCTGCCGCCCCAGTTCGAGGCGATCGAGCATCTGTCCCGCGTAGCGGCGCGCCTTATCCAGCGATTCCAGCCACCCGAGGCTGCGGGCCTGTGCCATCGGCTCGGACATGGTGAACCTCCTTCGACGGTCGTGCGGGCGAGGGCATTCACTCAGACGGCGACGGCGGACCCGAGTTCCACCTGAAGACCTCTCCGGAGAGCCGCGTCAGACGCCCGGCATCGGCACGAATCCCGGCAGTTCCTTCATCCGCCCGATCCACTGGCGAATGTGAGGATAGGTTTGCAGCGACACAGCCCCTTCCGGAGCCAGAGCCACGTAGGGCATCACCGCGCAATCCGCGATGGTGGGGCGGTCGAGTGCCAGCCAGCGGTGGCGGGCCAGATGGTCATCGATCAGCGGCAGGATGCGCGCAGACCGCCCGATCGTGTCTTCCTTGTCGATGGCGTAGCCGAATTTGTCCACCAGCCTCGCCGCCCCGGGGCCGTTCTGGATCTCGTTCGCAGACGTGGACAGCCACTGCACGACCTCGGCCAGGCCTGCCGGATCCTTGGGCAGCCAGGTTTCGCCGCCGTACTTGGATGCCAGATAGACCAGAATGGCTTGCGAATCCCGCAGCACCACTCCCTCGTCCTCGAGGATGGGGAGTTGTCCCCACGGGTTGAGATCGATCAGCGGCGGCCGCTTATGCTCGCCATCGAGGAAATCGACAGGGATGAGCTCCAGCGGAATCCCTGCGAGCGCGGCGAAGAGGCGAACCTTGTAGCAGTTGCCGGACAGTTCCAGGTCATACAGTTTCATCGCTCGTTCCTCAAGGTACGTTGGTCGGGTTTGGGGAGATTCCCCGGGACTGCAATTCACTCTCGGTGTAACGGGGGGTGATGTATTGGCTGCAATTCCAGTCGAATGCGACGACCGTGATCAGCAGGATCCGCTCGGCGGGAAGCTCCTTCGATGGCTGCATTACCTTGGCCACCAACTCGGGGGAAGCCTCCGCCACGTCGATGACGCGGACGTGGCCGAGCAGCTTGAGGCGTCGCCGGTTCGGATAATCCATCAGGATCATCGCCACCCGGTTGTCGTGGCGCAGATTGCCGATGCTGAGGTATTGCCGGTTGCCATTGCAATCGGCAAAGCCGAGGGTATCGGGCCCCAGCACCTTGAGAAAGCCCCGAGGACCGCCCCGGTGCTGGACGTGCGGCCAGCCTGTCTCGCTCACCGTGGCAAGGTAGAAGCTGTCGCGGGCGGCGATGTATTCGGTCTCCCGGGCACTCAATTCCACCTTGGCGTCCGGCGCGGCCGCCAATTGCAGTTCGCGGCCGTTGTACTGGCGCTGGGCGGCCTTGACGCTCTCGGTGTAGGTGATTGCAGCGAAGTGGCGCGACATCCCGTTTCTCCTGGCCCCTGAGGCCGTGCCTCGAGATGGCGCTATCGTGGTGCAATCCAGGCGAGCAATAAATAGACTCGATTGCACTATATTGCTGCGATTTCCGGTTTAATATCACCGCATGGACAAACTCCGCGCCATGGCCATCTTCGTGCAGATCGTCGAGGCCGGGAGCCTGACCGGCGCTGCAGAGCGCCTGCAGACTTCGCTGACGTCGGTGGTGCGGACGCTCGCCGCGCTCGAGCAGGTCCTGAGCGTGCGGCTCCTGAATCGCACGACTCGCCGCATTACGCTCACCGACGAAGGGCGGGAATACTTCGAGCGCTGTCGGCGGCTCCTGGCCGACGTCGAGGATGCCGAACAAGCCCTTTCCGCGCGTCAGCAGCGCCCGACGGGTCGGCTCGCGATCACCGCGCCGGTCATGTTCGGGCGCCTGCACGTGGCGCCTTTAGTAACGGATTTTCTGACGGCCTACCCGCAAGTCCGGGTTGAACTGCTGCTCCTCGACCGCGCCGTCGATATGCTGGAAGAAGGCATCGACGTGGCAATCCGCATCGGCTCGCTGCCGGAATCGTCCCTCGTGGCCATTCCCCTCGGAACGACCCGCTACGTCGTCTGCGCGAGCCCCGACTATCTCGGCCGCCACGGCAGTCCTCTGCACCCCGGCGATCTGAAGGACCACCGTTGCGTCCGTTTCACGGGCGTGACGCCGGGCACCGAATGGGAATTCAGCTGCGCCGGCAGGCCCGAACGCTTCGGCATTTCCGACATCCTTGCGACGAATCAGGTCGATGCGGCCCTCGATGCCTGCACGAAAGGGCTGGGCTGCGGACGCTTTCTCGCCTATCAGGTTCACGACCTGATGGCAGAAGGGCGGCTCGTGCGCGTGCTCCAGGATTACGAGCCGGACGCGAGACCGGTCAACCTGATCTATCTTCACTCCCGCCTGCTGTCGCCGCGGATTCGCGCTTTCGTCGACTGGGCAGTCGCGCGGCTCCGGCAGCGGCTCCTTGCGGTAAGCGTCTGAGGTGGGCGGCGCTCGAATGGGTGCCTGCGTCAGATGGCAGCGTCAATCTCGCGTCCGCCCTGCAGGCCTCCGTCCCGCCGCCCACGCTCGGCGACATCCCGTAGCGCTAATGGAACGTCCAGCTGCACTCAGCCGCCGGCGCGCCTCTCGTAGTACTTCGCGATCGCCGGGGTGCTGCGGACCCGGTCCATGTAGCCGGTGAGCGCAGGCGCGACCCGTGCGACTAAGTCGGTCGGGATGTGATCGAGCATGCCGGAGGTCAGCCAGCGCAGCATGACAAGCGCCTTGAGGTCGGCGATCGTCAGACGGTTGTCGGCAAAGTGGGCGCCGCCGCTGCTTTCAAGCTGATGCTGGAGCCAGCGCAAATACCGAGGCAGTGTTTCGGCCGCCAGCGCCTCGCGAGCCTTTTTGAGCTCATCGCCCTTCATGCCGAAGGTGGCGGTGATGTGACAGTTGACGTCTTCGAGGGCGCTCATGATTTCGTCGCAGAGCAGGGCCTGTACCGGATCTTCCGGATACAGCCCGGCCAGTTTGCCCGCGTAACGCGTGATCGCATCCCCTTGCGTGACCACCCGGTCGTTGACCTGCAGCGTCGGAACCTGGTTGAGCGGTGTGGTCTTGCGGACCTCGGCGAAATCGGCTGCCGCAAAGCGATAGTCCTCGAAAGGAATGCCGCCGATATGCAGGGCCAAGCGCGCAGGCTCGCCACGCCCGCCGTCGAAGTCGAAATAGGTCAGCTTGAGTTTGTCCATTTGTCGTCCTTGTTGGAGTTCTTCGGGGCTGTTTCCAACTGCACTGTAGTCAAGACGATTCCGGCGGCGCAAGGTCGCTGGATCGTCTTCCACTCCCACTTCCATGAACTTGCCGGGTCCCGCCGGCTCAAATCCCGGGCATACCTGCAGCAAAGGAGTCCTCGTGTACTTCCTCGCCCTCGCAACCGACTACGACGGAACCCTCGCTCATCACGGCCTCGTGGATGCTGCCACCGTGGAAGCGATGGAAGCTTTCAAGGCCAGCGGACGGCGCCTGATTCTCGTCACGGGCAGAGATCTCCCCGACCTGCTGCGGGTCTTTCCGCAAGTGCGGATATTCGATCGCATCGTGGCCGAGAATGGCGCGCTGATCTACGAGCCTGCCACCGAGCAGGAGCGCTGCATCGCGCCGCCGCCACCGCCCGAGTTCGTCCAGGCGCTGAGGGACCGAAACGTGTCGCCACTTGCGGTCGGTCGCTCGATCGTCGCGACCTGGGAGCCCAACGAGGCCACGGTGCTCGAGGTGATCCGCGAGCTCGGCCTAGAACTGCAGATCATCTTCAACAAGGGGGCAGTCATGGTGCTGCCCGCCGGCGTGAACAAGGCGTTCGGCCTGGCCGCGGCGCTGCAGGAGCTCGACCTGTCTGCACCGAACGTCGTCGGCGTCGGGGACGCGGAGAACGACCACGCCTTTCTGCAAGCCTGCGGGTGCGCCGCCGCGGTCGCGAACGCACTACCGGCGCTCAGCGACGAAGCCGATGTCCGCCTCACACGCGACCATGGTGCCGGCGTTGCGGAACTGATGGAGATGATCGTACGCGAGGACGGCGACATCGTGGCCCCGCGGCGACACGGCCTGCTCGTCGGCACGGACCGTGCGGGCCGCGAAGTGTATCTCCAGCCGCATCGGGGCAGCGTCCTGATCGCCGGCACCTCGGGCGTGGGCAAATCCACGCTCGCTACGGCGCTCACGGAGCGAATGATCGAGAAGTCACTCGAATTCTGCGTCTTCGATCCCGAAGGCGATTACCACCAGCTCGAGAATGCGGTTTGCGTCGGAGACGCGAAGACCGCGGCCAGCGAGGACGAGGCCCTGGCGTTGCTGCGCACGCATTCGGCAAACGTGGTGATCAGTACGCAAGCGCTAAGTCCGGCCGAGCGGCCCGAGGTCTTCGCGAAGTTGCTGCCGCAGCTATCGGCCTTGCGTGCGAGCACCGGGCGGCCGCACTGGGTCCTCGTCGATGAAGCGCATCACGTGCTCGGCGCGGCACGAGACAACATCGCGCAGGTCCTGCCGGAGAAGATGCTCGCGACCATCATGATCACCGTTCACCCCGAGGCGCTCGCCATCGAGGCGCTCAACGCGGCTCGCTACGTGCTGACGATGGGTGAAGGCGCGGCCCAGACCCTCCTGAACTTTTGCCGCTCCGCGGGCATCGCCGCACCCGATGCGCCCCCGCCGGAAGAAGACGAGGTGCTGTTCTTCGAGCTCGATTCGGACGGGCCCGCGCGCGCGGTGAAGGCGATCAAACCCAAGCAACTGCGCGACCGGCACGCACGCAAATACGCGGAGGGCGAACTCGGCGAAGACATCAGCTTCTATTTCCGCGGGCCGGCGAACAAGCTCAATCTCCGTGCACAGAACCTGATGCTGTTCGCTCAGATTGCCGAAGGCGTCGACGCGGAGACTTGGGAGCACCATCGCCGCGCCCGGGAGTATTCGGCGTGGTTCCGTGACGTGATCAAGGACGATGAGTTGGCGCGCGAGGGCGCCGAGATCGAGGCCGACGTGCGCCTTGACGCCGACGAAAGCCGCAAGCGCATCCTCGCCGCGATCTCGCGCCGCTACACGGCGCCGGCCCGCGGCCATCGGGGCTGAGATCCCGGCAAGATCCGGAAGACTGGCCGCAGCCAGCGTGAATGCGGGCGGCGGGGTGTAAGCTCAGCCGAGCTCGGAAAGAAAACGCTCCCGTGCCGCTTCAAGCGCTTTTCGGCCTGCCTCGTCGGCATGTGTCAGAGCCATCCGGTGATAGACCTCGAAGGCCGCGATAACCCGCGCGGTATTCAGCGTCTTGGCCTTGGGCTGCGCCGCTGTCTGCGGCGGCGCCTCGCCCGGCACCGGCCGAAGCGCGGCGTGCTTGGGAATGAAGGCACTGCCGCCGGCTTCCGCAGAAGCCGTCATCGGGCCAATTTTCGTGTAGGTAACGCCCTTCCATTGGAAGCGGGCGCCGAGGGGGAGGAGGTCGATCTTCATCGGTGCGAACTGCGGGTGCGTGAATCGATAGTCTAATGCCGTGAGACCTTCGGCGGGCGGATGTGGCGGCAACCCGTAACGGGGTGCGCGATAACCGAAGGGCCCTTGCGCCGCCGGGGCGGCCCGCGCAACATCATGCCATGCGCAACTATCGACGCACCTCGCATCCCGGTGGCACCCCGTTGTTCAGCGCCAGGGGCCGATCGGGACTCCGTTCGCTGTGCCGCGCGGTGCGCGTCGCCCGGTCCGCTCTCCTATTGTGTCGCGGGCTCGCATGGGGCGTGCTGTCGCGCCTCGCGCTGCCCTGGCTACTGGCATTGCACGCGGCCGGCGCCAGTGCTGCCACCCTGGCGGGCGGCCCGATGGCCGGGCCCGCGACGTCGGAGCACGTCGGCGTGTGGCTGATGACCAATGCCCCCGCACAGGTGCAGGTCGAGTATTGGCCGCAGGGGCAGCCCGACAGTGCGCGGCGCAGTGCACCTGTCGCCACCAGCGCAAGGGGTGGCCACATCGCGCGCGTCGACCTCGATGGTCTGTTGGCCGACACCCGCTACACCTATCGCGTGCTGCTCGACGGGGCTCCGGTCGAGTTCGGCGAGCAGCCCGCGTTCACGACCCCCCCGGCAGATCCGGCCGCGCCTCGCGAGCTCGTCATCGCCACCGGCTCGTGCAGCTACATCCCTGACTCTCCTTACGACCTCACGCAGAACTCCTTCGGCGCCGGCTTCGACATCTTCGACAGCATCGCGGCCCTGCGACCCGACGTGATGCTGTGGCTCGGCGACAGCATCTACTACCGCGACGAGGACTTGGCGAGCACGGACGAGGCCACCGTGCGGATGCAGGCGCGCTGGGCGGCCACGCGGAGCTTCGAGCCCTTGCAACGGCTGCTGCGCACCGGCCAGCATGTCGCGATCTGGGACGACCACGACTACGGCCCGAACAATTCCGACCGCGAATTCCCGCTCAAGGCGACGGCTCTGGAGCTGTTCCGGAACAACTGGACGAACCCCAGCTACGGGCTGCCCGGCTTGCCCGGCATCTTCAGCCGCGTGCCACTCGGCGACGTCGAACTCTTCCTGCTCGACGACCGTTACTACCGCGACGACGATGCCTCGGAGGACCCGGGGCGGACGATGCTCGGCGCGCAGCAGCTCGAGTGGCTCAAGAGTGCGCTGCGCGCCTCGCGCGCGACGTTCAAGTTGGTCGCCAACGGCAGCCGCATGCTCAGTGACCGTCCCTCCCCCGAGACGCTCGGCGGTGAAGGGTGGCACAACTTTCCGCGTGAGCGCCAGGCATTCCTCGACTGGCTCATCGCGCAGCGCATCGACGGCGTGTTCTTCCTCTCCGGCGACATCCACTACACCCACCTCACCGAGCGCGAACGCCCCGGCACCTACCCCCTGACGGAGCTGACCTGCTCGCCGCTGACCTCGCGCGTGCATCCGCGCCCTTTCCCGGTCCGCGAGGTGCCCGGGACCCTGGTGACGCAGCGCAACTTCTGCACCCTGGAATTCTCCGGTCCGGCGGGGGCGCGGCTGATGCGCGTCGCCGCGTGGAACGCCGCCGGGACGCGCCTGTGGCAGGCCGAGTTCCCGGCCGCACGGCTTCGCACGCCCTGAGCGCGACGCCTCTGCTGGGAGATCTCTTTATTTCGCTGAAACAATTTGCCCGAGGGAGATTCGCCCGTCTTGAAGGTTGCGGCCTTGGTTTTGCGCCATTTCACGGAAATCCTCGCCCATCAGCAAGTGGAATCCAAGCGCGGGAAAGCCTTCTCGGCGGATTCTCTCCACCACCTTTACAAACCATTCGCGCGCTTCCGCGGTCGTGTCTTTCCAGTCCGAGACCGTAAATCCAGAAGCACGAAGCAGATCACGCAATTCCTCCGGCGATACAAGAAAACTCGTGTCAGGCGTACGTGCCCACGGGACCGGGAACAGGACGGGGCCGGACGGGCCCGCAAGGACATCGTAGATTGCCAGCGTGCCCCCTGGTTTTAGAACGCGATACATTTCATCGTAAAGCCGGCGCTTGTCCGCAATGTTCATCGCCACGTGCTCAGTCCAGACGACGTCGAATTCATTGTCCTCGAACGGAAGATCGGTCGCATCACCCTGGCGATAGTCGACCAGCCCGTCGAGCCCAACCTTTTCGGTCAGCATCGACGCAACCTGACAATATTCGTCCGTTAAATCGATCCCCGTGACGCGGCAGCCAAATTCCTTCGCGAGGCAGCGGGAGGTTCCGCCAATGCCGCTGCCGATATCCAGTACGCGATTTGTCGAACGCAATCCTGCCGCCTGAGCAAGTTCTAGCGTCGCTGCTCGGCCGCGGATATGAAACTCGTCGATTGGAGCCAACTGCTCGAGAGAGAGCCGGTCTATATCTGCGCCCGCTTCTTCCAAGGCGGCAAGAATAACTTCAGCCAAGTCCTGGCGGCCGTAGTGGGTCTTTACTGCCTCGTTAACACCATGGGGCATATGCGTGTCCCTCCTCGGCTTGAAGTCGTCGTGCTGCGAGAACGTGGGTGTTTGGAAGACGGTGGGCCAGCTTTAATTCATAGATAGGCGGCGACCGCTTTGCAACTCTGACCGGACCTTGCCTGCTACACCCCCAACTCGCGCCGCTCACTCCATTCCAGCGCGGTCCGTTCGAGATGTTCGAGAAAGACGGCCGCAACGGGAGAGAGTCGTTTGCCGCGCGGATACAGGGTGAACCAGTGCGACTGAAGCGGGAAACCTGCCACGTCGAGAATCGTGATCTGATCGTCCGCAGGCCTCGCGGGCAGCGCGTGGCGCGAGATCACCGCGAGACCGAGGCCGCCCGCGACGGCCTGCTTGATGGCCTCATTGCTGCCCAGCGTGCTGTTCGAGGTCGAGGTTCTGCGGCGGCATCGACATGATGTAGAGATCGTCCCGATTTTCGCGCACGCGAGTAACCACACCGTCACGATTCAGAACCTCGAGCGAGATCTCGATGTTCGGATGCTCCCTGCAAAAGGTGCCCAGTAGCCGCGGCACGAAATACTTCGCGGTGCTCACCAAGGCGACGCGTAGCCGCCCCCGCTCCAGCCCCTTCATCGCATCAATGGTCTGCTCAAACGCGAGCCACTCGTCGAGCATCGTTCGCGCCGTCTCGGCAAGCGCCTCGCCCGCGGCGGTCAGGTGAAGGCGCTTGCCAATCTGCTCGTAGAGGGGGAGACCGACGGCGTCGGCGAGCTCGCGCAATTGCATCGACACCGTGGGCTGCGTGACGTGGCAGGCTTCCGCGGCCGCAGTGATGCTGCCGCGCTCGACCAGGGCCAGAAAGAGACGCAGCTGGCGAAAGGTGGCGCTCATAGGCATTTGTCGATGCAAATCATAACTAATATCGATTATTAATTATTTTAGCGCGTCGGTAATATTCGCGGCGATATCGACTGTTCCGAAGCAAGCTGCGACCCACATGAAAACTCATACGTCCCAAACCCAGGCCACCGTCACCCCGGCCCTCGCCCTACAGTTTCTCAAGGAAGGCAACGCCCGCTTCGTCAACAACCTGCGCGTCAGCCGCGACCTGTTGCAGCAGGCCAATGAAACGCGCGACGGCCAGTGGCCGTTTGCGACCATCGTGAGTTGTATCGACAGCCGCACGTCGGCCGAGCTCATCTTCGACCAAGGCCTCGGTGACATCTTTTCCGTGCGTATCGCCGGCAACGTGATCAACACCGACATCATCGGCAGCCTCGAGTTTGCGTGCCATGTGGCCGGGTCGAAGCTCATCGTGGTGCTTGCGCACACGTCCTGCGGTGCTATCAAGGGCGCATGTGACCATGTGGAGCTGGGCAACCTGACCGAGCTGCTGTCGAAGATCCAGCCAGCCGTGTACGAAGAAAGCCAGACCCCGGACCCGGCGATGCGCAATTCGAAGAACATAGCGTTCGTCGAGAATGTTGCCGACCTGAACGTGCGCCGCTCGGTGCGCTCGATCATCAACCGCAGCTATATCCTCGAACACATGATCGCCGCCGGCAAGGTGGGCATCATCGGCGCAAAACACGACCTGGCCAGCGGCGAAGTGACGTTCTTTGGCGATACGTGGTTGCACGACAAGGCGTCGATGGGGAATGTCGCCGGCTAGTTGTACTTTTGTGCTTCCGGCCTTGCTGCCTGTATCCGCGTCACCTATGCCTGCATAATGATTTGTCCCGGCGAGACAGGAGACTCAAGGCATGGACAATCGACCACAGGCTTCCGCTCGGCCGAAACACCCCGAAGGCCATCGCACCAAGCGCATCGGCTGGCTGCGTGCCGCGGTGCTGGGAGCGAACGACGGCATCGTGTCCACAGGCAGTCTTATCCTGGGCGTGGCGGCCGCCGAGGCGGCGCGGGGGAGCGTGCTGATCGCGGGCGTTGCCGGGTTGGTGGCCGGGACGTTGTCGATGGCGGCGGGGGAGTATGTGTCGGTGCAGTCGCAGGCGGATACCGAACAGGCCGACATCGACATCGAGCGGCGCGAGCTCAGGCGGGATGCGGTCGGCGAGCGGCGTGAGCTGGCGGCGATCTATGTTCGTCGGGGTGTCGAGCCGGCCCTGGCCGATGTGGTGGCGGAGCAGCTGATGGCGCGCGACGCCCTCGGCGCCCACATTCGGGATGAGCTGGGCATCTCGAGCCAGTTGCGGGCGCGTCCGCTTCAGGCCGCGTTGGCGTCGGCAGCCAGTTTCGCGAGCGGGGCGGCGCTGCCGCTGCTGGTGGCGGCGTTCGGCCCGCCGGACGCGCTCCAGCCCCTGGTCGCGTTGTTCTCACTGGTGTTTCTCGCCGTGCTCGGCGGCATTGCCGCCCAGGCGGGCGGGGCGCCGGTCGTGAAGGGAGCCTGTCGCGTGACCTTTTGGGGGGTACTGGCGATGGCCGTGACAACCGGCGTCGGAGCGCTGCTGGGAGTGGGGTAGGGCGGGGTGGGGCGCTGGCCTGCACGTGATCAGCGGGCGTGGAGCCCCTGCTCGATTTGCGGCACCAATCCTTCGAGGACCGCTTTCAGCTCGTACTTTTCCCTGTCGATCTCTCCTCGCGTACGGAAGCCGAGGCGGCGCAATATCGGCAGCGGCGGGCACCAGCCCTGGACGCCGTGCTGGAAGAGAAATGCCAGGACGACGGCAGGGAGCGCGAGCCAGCGCTTATTCATCGTAACTCCCAAAGCGAGCCCGGTCATTGCGATGATAGGCGCATTGACCTCCAGTGCCCGCTCGATGTCCCACTCACTGTCGAGCTCATCGATCCGCCTCTGGATCTCGTCCCGGTCGGCAGCTGCATAGCGCCGGATATTGGCATCGGTCAAACGATCGATTTTCAAATTCACTCGCGCAGCAGTGGACCGGCGAACCCGGTCTGCGCTGTCAGCGGAAGCATGTTCGGATTGATAAAGCATTTCCCTCTCTCCTCGTCGAAGCTCAAACGTGCTCTCGGGCCGGGCAGGAGTTACATGCGTCAATGCAGCATTTATATCGGCGATGTTGAGCGCAGGCAGCGTGCGGCCCCGGCATCCGTGGTCTGCAAACGGCGTGCCGCAAGGATCCCGGATACATCCATACCGATAGCGCGCGTTGCTATGCTGGCGTTTGTGCGTTATAGCGCTGGATTTTTTCAATTACGCCGGAAAGGGCGAAACATGAGCAAGCAAGACACCGCGTCGGGCATCACAGGTCATTTTCCGCACCTCGCGGCCGGCTTCATCGCGGTGCTGGTCGGCTACACAAGTTCGGCCGCGATCGTCTTCCAGGCTGCCCACGCGGTCGGGGCCACGCCGTCGCAGCTTGCGTCCTGGCTTTGGGCGCTCGGGCTGGGAATGGGCGTAACCTGCATCGGACTGTCGTTGCGCTACCGCACGCCCATCCTCACCGCGTGGTCGACGCCGGGCGCCGCACTGCTCGCGACGGGGCTCGTCGGGGTACCGATGAGCGAGGCGATCGGCGCCTTCCTTTTCGCTTCCGGACTGATGGCGGTGCTCGGTTTCAGTGGCGGCTTCGAACGCATCATGCGCCACGTGCCGCCGTCGATCGCCGCGGCGATGCTCGCCGGCGTGCTGCTGCGCTTCGGCCTCGGTGCGTTTTCCTCGCTCGGGGCCAATCTCTCGCTCGTCGGGACGATGATCGTCGTCTTCTTCGCCGGACGCCGGCTCTGGCCGCGCTATGCGGTTCCGCTGGCTTTCCTTGCCGGGCTGGGGGTCGCCGCGGCCAGCGGCAGCATTGCAGTCGGCGAAATCCGCTGGGAGTTGTCGGCGCCGGAATTCGTGATGCCGGGCTTTTCGCTCCAGACCTTGATCGGCGTCGGTCTGCCGCTCTTCATGGTCACGCTCGCCTCGCAGAACGTGCCCGGGTTGGCGGTGCTGCGTGCGAATGGTTATACGACGCCCGCTTCGCCCTTGCTGGGCTGGACCGGTGTCACCGGCCTCGTGCTGGCGCCGTTCGGCGGCTTCTCGTTCAACCTGGCCGCGATCACGGCGGCGATCTGCATGAGCCGCGACGCGGATCCCGACCCGGCGAAGCGCTATCTCGCGTCGATCTGGGCCGGCGGCATCTACCTTCTCACGGGCGTCGGCGGGGCCACGGTGGCGAGCCTTCTCGCCGCAATTCCGAACGCCCTGGTCGTGGCCATCGCGGGGCTCGCGTTGATGGCCACGATCGGTGGCAGCCTGACGACCGCGCTCGCCCACGAGGAAGAGCGCGAAGCCGCCGTCGTCACCTTCCTCGTGACGGCGTCGGGCCTGACGCTTTTCGGTATCGGAAGCGCATTCTGGGGGCTCGTGTTTGGTTACCTTGCGACCCACGTGTTGCGTCGGCCCCGGCGCCTGCCTGCGTAGTCCCTGGAAATCGTCCTTTCCCGGCTTGCCGGAGAACTCCGAGCAGCTTTCGTCACTCGATACCTATACCCATGACGAAATGGAGAACGAACATGCTGAGCAAGAACACGATTTGCCTCTGGTACGACGGCACGGCCCTGGAAGCCGCCGAGTTCTATGCGAAGACGTTCCCGAACAGCGGGGTGGGCGCGATTCTTCGCGCGCCCGGTGATTATCCCTCGGGCAAGGAGGGCGATGTCCTGACGGTCGAATTCACCGTGATGGGCATCCCCTGCCTTGGGCTGAACGGCGGCCCGGCCTTCACACACAGCGAAGCCTTCTCGTTCCAGATCGCGACCGACGACCAGGCCGAAACCGATCGCCTGTGGAATGCGATCGTCAGCAACGGCGGCGAGGAAAGTGAGTGCGGCTGGTGCAAGGACAAATGGGGCTTGTCGTGGCAGATCACGCCGCGGGCGCTGACGGACGCGATCGCGGATCCGGACCGGGCGGCCGCCAAGCGCGCCTTCGACGCGATGATGCAGATGGGAAAGATCGACATCGCCACGATCGAAGCCGCGCGACGGGGGTGAGGATTCTCTCGCATGGCGGGGCGCGGGATCCGCGCCCCTGACCGTCAGTGCCGTCTTGCGATCATTCCCCAGGCAAACAGAACGACCAGGGCGCCGACTATGGCGCCCACGAGCCCGGCTCCTTCGCCCGGGGAGTACCAGCCGAGCGCCTGCCCGAGATAGCTCGCGACCATTGCACCGACGACGCCAAGAATCGTCGTCAAGACAAATCCCGATGGCTCGTTGTTCCCGGGCATGAGGAACTTGGCGATGACACCGGCGACAAACCCAACAATGATTGTCCAGATGATACCCATGGCTTTCTCCTTCGAGGCGTTCGGCGACGGCCGAGTTGTGACATAGGGACCCGTTGGACAGTCGATTTCTTGAATTGGCACGGCAGCTCCCGGTTTTATCGGGCGAGCGGCTGGTCCAACTTGATGCCTGAAGGAGAACGAAATGAGCCGAGGAATGCCGTCGATGGTTGCCCTTTTGGGACTTCTTGCGGCCGCGGGCTTTCAGAATCGTGACAAGATCGCCGAAGTGCTGGGCGGGCTGAAGCAGGGGGCCGGCGCAGGGCCGGGCGCGACCAATGCGCCGGCAGGACAGGGGGGCGTGCTTGGGAATCTGGGCGGGTTCGCCGGTGGTGCGGGCATCGGAAGTGTCCTGAGCGGCGGACTGCGCGACCTGATCGAACGCTTCAGGCAGAACGGCCAAGGGGACGCGGCGGAGTCCTGGGTCAAGCCGGGCCCAAACCAGACCCTCGCGCCGAACCAGCTCGAACAAGCGATCGGCCCGGACGTGCTGGAGAGCCTCTCCGAGAAAACCGGGCTTTCGCGGGAAGAGTTGCTGTCCCGGCTGTCGCGCGAATTGCCGACGGCGGTGGACAAACTCACACCCGAAGGCCGGCTGCCCACGGAAGACGAGGCAGCACGGCTGATCTGAGCGGGCGAGCAGCGGCTTACGCGAGTCCCTTCGCGCGGCGGTTGGAGAGGTAGACGTTGTCGCGCGGGATTGCTGCACCGTCCCGCACGGCGACCGCCCAGTTCGCGGTGCTGGTCACTGCCGCGAAGTTCGAATGGAACACGGTGCTGAACACGCGGTGGATTTCTTCCGCGCTCGCCTTGCCGGCGGCGTTCTCGTAGGGGAGTGAGCCGGTCGCGTCGGCCAGGAATTCGACGGTCAGTCCGTGGTGATAGGCATGGAAGATCGTCGAAGCGTCGCAGTTGTGGGTCATGTAGCCGACGACGGTCAGCGTATCGATCCGGTTGGCCGCCAGCCACTCAGCCAGATCCGTTCCGGCGAAAGCGCTTGCCAGGGTCTTGCTGATCCGGTGGTCTGCGGGGCGTTCGCCTACGGTGGGATGCAGCTGCCAGGTCTCCGAGCCCTTCGCGAACACAGGCGAAGTTTCGGGGGCGTCGTGCTGGACGACGATTACCGGGATGCCTGCGGCGCGCGCGGTGTCCATCGCCAGCGTAATGTTGGGCAGCGAGGTTTCGACCGGCGGGAATTCGATCTTCAGCTGGCCGGTGAAATATTCATTCTGTACGTCGATCACGAGCAGGGCGCGGCGAGGGGCGGTCATTTGAGTCTCCGGTAATGGGTGTGGGCGGGTTGATTGTGTGCCCGGCCCGTATCATGAAAAAGTGGCCCGAATGCCATCATGCGTTAGAATCGGGCCATTCTTGAAGTCTGCCCCGCCGAGGCCGTTCATGCAGCCCGTTCGCGTCGCCGTCCTTGCGTTCGACGACATCAGCCTCTTCCATTTGTCGGTGCCCGGCCTCGTCCTCGGAGGCGATCGGTCGTCTTGCGGGCTCCCGCCTTACGACTTGCGCTATTGCGCTCCGGCGCCGGGCCGCGTGCGCTGTTCGCAGGGCGTGGAGATCGACGTGCCGGGCGGGCTCGATGCGATGTCGGACGCCGATCTCGTCATCGTGCCCTCCTGGAACGAGCCCGAGGTCCCGGCGCCTGCCGGGCTCACCGAGGCACTTCGCAGCGCCCACGGGCGCGGCGCGCAAATCGTCGGGCTGTGTCTCGGCGCCTTTGTGCTCGGTGACGCGGGCTTGCTGGATGGGCGGCGGGCGACGACGCATTGGGGATGGCGCGAGCTCTTCGCGCGGCGCTTTCCCAAAGCAGACTTCCGGCCCGACGTGTTGTACGTGGACGACGGCGAAATCGTCACGTCGGCCGGCACGGTGGCGGCGATCGATTGCTGCCTCAATCTCGTGCGCGAGCGCCACGGCGCGGACGTGGCCAACCGGGTCGCGCGCCTGCTGGTGACGCCGCCGCATCGGCAGGGCGGTCAGGCGCAGTTCGTCGAGCAGCCGGTGCCGGAGCTGCCCAGCGAGAGTCGCTTGCCCGGCGTGCTTGAGTGGGCGCGCGAACGGCTCGGGGAGCCGCTTTCGCTCGACGTGCTGGCGGATGCCGCGCATATGAGCCGTCGCACCTTCACCCGGCGTTTCCGCGACGCGACCGGGACGACGGTCACGACGTGGCTCGCGGCGGAGCGCGTTGCGCGGGCGCAGCAACTGCTGGAAACGAGCGATTTGCCGATCGAGCGCATCGCCGCGGAGGTCGGTTTCGGCACCGCCTTGTCGCTACGCCAGCACTTTGCCGCGCAGATGGGCACGAATCCTTCGGCCTATCGACGGGCCTTCTGCGACGGCCGCGGCGCGGATCCCCGCGACAAGGGCTAGGGGATCCGGCGCCGATTTTGTTTGTCGCCTCAGGCGGACTGATGAGCCGTCCGGCTCGTCATCGTGATCGCGGGCTGGCGAGCGGTCTGCGTGACGCCGCTCTCCTCGTCGACCGCGGCAAGGTGCGCGACGTGCGTACGGTCGGTCAGGAAGAGCGCGGCGACGAAGCCGAGCGCAGACGCGAACATCACGTAGAACACCGGCGCAATCGCGATGCCGGTCGTATGGATCAGCCAGGTCACGATGAATTGCGCGAAGCCGCCGAACACCATCACCGCGACGTTGTACGCGAGCGCAAGACCCGTCGAGCGCACGCCGGCCGGGAACTGTTCGGCCATCACGGCGGAGATCGGCCCGAAGTAGACCGCGAGCAGGACGCACAACACGATCTGCATCGTGACGAGGCGCTCGAAGGAGGGTGCGGCGTGCACCCAGGCGAGCAGCGGGTAGGAGGCGACGAGCAGGCCGGCCGTGGCGATGACGACCAGCACCTTGCGGCCAACGCGATCGGACAGGGCGCCGAACACCGGCATCAGGATCGTCAGCAGCGCGACGGCGATCACCTGGGCGGTGAAGGCATCGCCGAGCGGCAGGCCCAGTTGCTTGGTCGCAAAGGTCGGCATGTAGACGAGGATCACGTAGAAGCCGACCGTGCCGCACACCGTCACGCCCGTCACGGCGAAGACTTCGCGCAGGTGGTTGCGCAGCATGCGGCCGAGCGACTGCTTTTCGCTGGGGGCCTGATGGGCTTCGAGGAAGGCTTCCGTTTCCGACAGGTGGCGGCGGATCCACAGGCCGACCGGCCCGATCAGCAGGCCGATCATGAAGGGGACGCGCCAGCCCCAGGCGTCGAGCGCCTCGGGCGACAGGTTGCGCGAGATCAGCGCAGTCACGCCTGCGCCGCAGAACACGGCGATGCCCTGTCCGAACATCTGCCACGAACCGTAGAGCCCGCGGCGGTTGGGTGGGGCGCTTTCGATCAGGAAGGAGGTCGCGCTGGCGAATTCGCCTCCGGTCGCGAAGCCCTGCAGCAGGCGCGCGAGCACGATCAGCAGCGGTCCGGCCATGCCAATCGCGGCGTACGGCGGGGCGAAGGCGATCAATGCGATCGCGACCGTCATCATGGCGATGATGAGCTGCAGCGCCGCCTTGCGGCCCTTGCGGTCGGCATACACGCCGAGCAGGATGCCGCCGACGGGGCGCATGAAGAAGCCGACGCCGAAGGTTGCGGTCGCCATCAGCAGCGAGCTGTATTCGCTGTCGGCGGGGAAGAACAGGCGCGAGATCACGACGGCGAGGAAGCCGAAGACGATGAAGTCGTACCATTCGAGCGCGTTGCCGATGACGGCCGCGATGATCTGCCTGGTGGGCGGCGCGGCCCGCGTTGCGGTGTCCTGACTGCTCATTCTGGGTGTCTCCTCTTGTATAGGTATGTATGAGCTGTTGTTTTTTGCGGCGCCCTTGCGGTCAGCCGCTGAAGAAGCGCCTCGCGAGCGCCACCCAGAAGGCGGCGCCGGGCGCGAGGCAGGCGTCGTTGAAGTCGTAGCGGGGGTTGTGCACGCTGCACGGGCCGAGGTGCTCGCCGCCGCCGAAGCCGTTGTCGCCGTTGCCGATCAGCAGGTAGCAGCCGGGCACGCGCTGCAGCATGAAGGCGAAGTCCTCGCTGCCGCTGAGCGGAGCGGCGTTCGCGATAACCCGGTCGTCGCCGTGGAGTTCGCGTGCCACCTCGACGGCAAGCTGCGTTTCGGTACTGCTGTTCATGAGCACCGGGTAGCCGCGCTCGTACTCGATTTCGCATGCGACGCCGAAAGCCGCGGCCTGCGCCTGAACCAGTTCGCGGATGCGCGTTTCGAGGCGGTCGCGCACCTCGGGACGCAGCGCTCGCACGCTCAGTTCCATTTCCGCGGTCTCGGGGATGACGTTGTAGGTCTTGCCCGCCGCGAGGCGCCCGACGCTGATGACCGCCATGTCGACGGGATCGACGTTGCGACCGACGATGGACTGCAGCGCGAGCACCGTCGCGGCGGCGGGTAGTGTGGGGTCCGCGGCCATGTGGGGCAGGGCGCCGTGCCCGCCCTTGCCCTTGAAGCGGATCAGCACCTTGTCGGACGAGGCCATGAACGGACCGGGGCGAAGGCGGAAGTGGCCGGTCGGCACGCCCGGGTAGTTGTGCAGTCCGAAGATGGCGTCGCAGGGGAAGCGTTCGAAGAGACCTTCGTCGATCATGCGTTTCGCACCGCCGCCGCCGCCCAGTTCTTCGGCGGGCTGGAAGATCAGGTTCAGCGTGCCTGCGCCGGGAAGCTGACCCGCGCGGTGCAGGCGCCCGAACACTTCCGCCGCACCGAGCAGGATGGCGGTATGCCCGTCGTGGCCGCAGGCGTGCATGCGGCCCGCCGCCCGGCTCGCCCACGGCAGCCCGGTCTCTTCCTGTATCGGCAGCGCGTCCATGTCGGCGCGGATGCCCAGTCGCGGCCCGCCTTTGCCCCAGCGCAGCACCCCGACGACGCCCGTCGCGGCGATGCCGGTATGGACCTCGAAACCCCATGCCGCGAGCGAGTCGGCGACGAGCTTGCTGGTCGCGACCTCGTCGAAGCCGAGTTCGGGATTCTGGTGGATCGTGTGCCGCCAGGTCTTCATGGCGGCTTCGTCGGGGAGGACGGAGGCGGGTGTGTTCATGAACCAATAATAGGATTTGCAGTGTCGCGCGGAAGGCGGTAGTTTTTCCGAGATGACAACTTTTGGTGATCACGTACTGCGATGAAGGACCACCAGCTCAAGGCGCTCGTGCAGGTCGCCGACTCGGGCTCGATCCGCGCGGCGGCGAGGGCAATGCATCTCAGCCAGAGCGCGCTGACGAAGGCGTTGCGAGAGCTGGAGGAAGATGTCGGTGCCGAGTTGCTGACGCGCAGTTACAAGGGCATCGCCTTCACGCTCGCCGGACAGGCGCTGCTGGTCCGCGCACGCCTGGCGATCGCGACGCTGGAAAAGGCGCGCGAGGAGGTGCGCCTGTTGCGCGGTGGGGCCGGGGCGCGCATCGCCATCGCACTGACGCCCTTGGTCGCGGCGACGGTGCTGCCGCGCGTGCTGACAGAGTTCCGTCGCGTGCAGCCGGACGCGGCGCTGGCGCTCGAAGAGGGCCTTCTGACCAACGTGGTGCCGGGGCTCATCGAAGGCCGGCTCGATTTCGCGGTCGCGCTCGCGAATCCGCAGGACTTGCCCTACGAGGTGAGTTTCGAGGCGCTGGCTGAGGTTCCGGCCGCACCGGCCGGGCGCGTCGGCCATCCGCTCGCGCAAGCCCGCACGTGGGAGGCGTTGCGCGGCACGAGTTGGGTGCTGAACCTCGCCGAGGCCAGCCAGGGCAATCATCTGGTGCGTTGGCTCGCTGCGAATGGGATCGACCTGCCCGCCGACACCGTGCGCTGCGCGTCGCCGACGCTGATGCTCGAACTGATGCGCCGCACCGACCACGTCGGCTTCGGGCCGGTCGAACTGATCGAGGACCCGCTGTTCGGAGGCGGACTGCAGCGCTTCGCGGTCGAGCCGCTGCCGCCCCCGATGGCGCTCGGCATCCTGACGCTGCGCGGGGTGCCGCTGACTGTCGCGGCCAAGCCGTTGGCGGCGCTATTCGCGCGTCACTTACGCAAGTAACTATGCAAAGCTCGCCGCGATGTAGTCGGCAAGGCAGCGCGTCGCTTCGGTCACGGTCTCGGTCGGCATGTGAAGGCGCACGTCCAGTTCGCCCATCACCGGGAAGCCGTCGCGCTCTTCCAGCGCTCGCACGCCTTCGGGCACGGTGCTCGCCGCGAGTAGGGTCACGCCGAGACCGGCGCGCACGGCGGCGATGATGCCGCTGTAGCTGGAACTCGTGTAGGCCATACGCCACGCCCGCTCGGCACGGCTCAGCGCGTGGAGAACCCGGTTGCGGTAGATGCACGGCGGCGGCGCGAGCACCAGCGACAGGGGACGTTGCTGGTGGCGCGCATGATCCGGGCTGGTGATCCACACGAGCGGTTCCGTGTGCACCTTCGTGCCGCCGCTGAGCTCGGGTCCGTCATGCAAGGCGATCACCAGGTCGAATTCGCCTTTTTCCTGGCGTGCCAGCAGGTTCTTGCTCAGGTCGCAGGCGACTTCCAGCATCACAGCAGGGTGGGCCTGGGCGAACTTTCCGAGGATGACGGGCAGCAGTGAGGCGGTGTATTCATGCGGCGCGCCGAGCCGCACGCTGCCCGCGACCTTGGGGCGGTTGAGGCTGCTGACGGCCTCGTCGTTGAGCGCCAGCATTCGCCGCGCGTAATCGATCAGGATCGCGCCCTCGTCGGTGAGCTTCACGCGGTGCGTGCCGCGTACGAAAAGCGCCGCGTTCAGCATTTCTTCCAGCCTGCGCACCTGCAGGCTGACCGCCGACTGCGTTCGCCCGACGGCATCCCCCGCCCGCGTGAAGCTGCCCAGATCGACCGCCTTGACGAAGGTTCGCAACAGCTCGGTAGGGATGTTGAGCATTGTGACAGCCCCATTTGCGTTGGAAATGATTTCATTTCAACTATCAAAACCGCAAATGTCAATGCGTGGCTACGATTCAACCCGTAACGCAATTCCGCGGCATGTGCCGTAACCAACACGCATCAAGGAGACAGCATGAGCATCAAATTCACCGAAGACCACGAATGGCTGCGCGTCGAGGGCGACGTCGCCACCGTTGGTATCACCGAGTACGCGCAGAACGCCCTGGGCGACATCGTCTTCGTGCAACTGCCTGACGTCGACGCGCACTTCGGCACGGGCGACGAGGCCGCCGTCATCGAGTCGGTGAAGGCCGCGGGCGAGCTGAAGATGCCGCTCGCCGGCACGGTCGTCGAGGTAAACAGCGCGCTGGCCGAAGCCCCCGGCACCGTGAACGAAGATCCGCTGGGCGCCGGCTGGTTCATCCGCATCCGCCTCGACGATCCGTCCGCGCTCGACGGCCTGCTGGACCAGGCCGCCTACGAAAAGCTGACCGACTGATCGACACCTCCGACTCCCAACGGACATAGCCCCGCCATGAACATGAACGATACCCGCTTCCCCGCGACGCTCGCGCAGCTCGAGCAGCGCGACGATTTCGTCGGCCGCCACGTCGGCCCGGACGCGGCCGAGACGCAGGCGATGCTCGCCGCCCTCGGCCTCGATTCGCTCGACCAGCTCATCGACAAGGTGATCCCGGCCTCGATCCTGTCGCCTTCGCCCCTCCCTCTCCCCGAAGGCCTGAGCGAGGCCGCTGCGCTCGCCCAGCTGCGCGAGATCGCGGGGAAGAACCGGGTATTCCGTTCGTTCATCGGCACCGGCTACTACGACACCTACACCCCTGGCGTCGTGCTGCGCAACGTCCTCGAGAACCCGGCCTGGTACACCGCCTATACGCCGTACCAGCCGGAAATCTCGCAGGGCCGTCTGGAAGCGCTGCTCAACTTCCAGACGATGATCACCGACCTGACGGGCATGGAAATCGCCAACGCCTCGCTGCTCGACGAAGCGACCGCGGCGGCCGAGGCGATGACCTTCTGTCAGCGTCTCTCGAAGAATCCGGCCAAGGCCTTTTTCGTTTCGAGCGACTGCCACCCGCAGACCATCGAAGTCGTGCGTACCCGCGCCGAACCTCTGGGTTTCGAGGTCATCGTTGGTAACCCCGCGACCGAGCTCGACAAGCATGAATTCTTCGGCGTGCTGCTGCAGTACCCGGCCAGCACCGGCGAAGTTATCGACTACGCGGCCATCGTCGCCGCCGCCCACGCCAAGAAGGCGCTGGTCGTCGTCGCGGCGGATCTCCTCGCGCTGACGCTGCTGAAGTCGCCGGGTGAGCTCGGCGCGGACGTCGCGATCGGCACCACCCAGCGCTTCGGCATCCCGCTGGGCTTCGGCGGCCCGCACGCCGCGTACTTCGCGACCCTCGACGCGCACAAGCGCGTGATGCCGGGCCGTGTCGTCGGCGTGTCGATCGACAGCCACGGCAAGAAGGCCTACCGCCTCGCGATGCAGACGCGCGAACAGCACATCCGCCGCGAGAAGGCCACCTCCAACATCTGCACCGCGCAAGTGCTGCTGGCCGTGATGGCGAGCCTGTACGCCTGCTACCACGGTCCGAAGGGCCTGACGGCGATCGCCCGCCGCGTGCATCGCCTGACCGCAACCCTCGCCGCCGGCCTGCGCCGCGTCGGGGCCGAAGTCGTCACGAAGTCCTTCTTCGACACGATCGCCGTGCGCGTCGCCGATGCCTCAGCCGTCCATGCCGCTGCCCGGGCCAAGCAGATGAACCTGCGCGAGATCGACGCCACGACCGTCGGCATCTCGCTCGACGAAACCACGACCCGCGAAGACGTCGAGGCGCTGTGGGCGGTGTTCGCGAATGGCGCCGCCACTCCGGCGCAGTTGCCAGACTTCGCAGAAGTCGAGAACCTCGCGCCCGAAGCCCTGCCGGCCGGCCAGCTGCGCAACTCGGCGTTCCTGACGCACCCGGTGTTCAGCGCCTACCAGTCCGAAACCAAGATGCTGCGCTACCTGCGCGCGATGGCGGACAAGGACCTCGCGCTCGACCGCACGATGATCCCGCTGGGTTCGTGCACGATGAAGCTCAACGCGACCACCGAGATGATTCCCGTGACCTGGCGCGAGTTCGGCGGCATCCATCCCTTCGCGCCGGCCTACCAGACCCAGGGCTACGCCCAGCTCACCGCCGAACTGGAGCAGATGCTGTGCGCCTGCACCGGCTACGACGCCGTGTCGCTGCAGCCGAACGCCGGCTCGCAGGGTGAATACGCCGGTCTGCTGGCGATCCGCGCCTACCACGCGAGCCGGGGCGAGGCGCATCGTGACGTGTGCCTGATCCCGAGCTCCGCCCACGGCACCAACCCCGCGACCGCCAACATGGCTGGTATGCGCGTGGTCGTCGTCGCCTGCGACGACAATGGCAACGTCGATGTCGCCGACCTGAAGGCCAAGGCCGAGCAGCACGCGGAGAAGCTCGCGGCGATCATGATCACCTACCCCTCGACGCATGGCGTGTTCGAAACGGCGATCCGCGAGATCACCGAGATCGTGCATTCCTACGGCGGCCAGGTGTACATCGACGGCGCCAACATGAACGCGATGGTCGGCCTGTGCGGGCCGGGCAAGTTCGGCGGCGACGTGTCGCACCTGAACCTGCACAAGACCTTCTGCATCCCGCACGGCGGCGGCGGACCGGGCGTCGGCCCGATCGGCGTCAAGTCGCACCTCGCGCCCTTCCTCCCGGGCAACACCACGGGCGGCCTCAAGGGCATCGGCGCGGTCGCGGCCGCTCCGTACGGCAGCGCCAGCATCCTGCCGATCACCTGGACGTACATCACGCTGATGGGCCGCGACGGCGTGCGCGACGCGACCGTGATGGCAATCCTGAACGCGAACTACATGGCCGAGCGCCTCGATCCGCACTACCCGGTGCTGTATCGCGGCGAGAACGGCATGGTGGCGCACGAGTGCATCATCGACCTGCGTCCGCTCAAGGACTCGACCGGCGTCACTGTCGATGACGTCGCCAAGCGCCTGATCGACTTCGGCTTCCACGCGCCGACGATGTCCTTCCCGGTGCCCGGCACGCTGATGATCGAGCCGACCGAGAGCGAGTCCAAGGAAGAACTCGACCGCTTCTGCGACGCGATGATCGCGATCCGCCAGGAGATCGCCAAGGTCGGCAGCGGCGAGTACGACCCCAAGGACAACCCGCTGGTCAACGCCCCGCACACCGCGGAAGCCATCGCCGGCGAGTGGCCCCACCCGTACAGCCGCGAAGAGGCCGTGTATCCGCTCGCGAGCCTGCGCGCGAACAAGTACTGGTCGCCGGTCGGCCGGGTAGACAACGTGTATGGCGACCGCAACCTCGTGTGCGCCTGCCCGCCGATGTCCGACTACGAACAATAAGCCGAAGGAGATAATGAAATGTTCGAAAAATCCATGCAGATCGACGGATTCGACCCCGAATTGTGGGGCGCCATCGAATCCGAGCGTCACCGCCAGGAAGACCACATCGAGCTGATCGCGTCCGAGAACTACGCGAGCCCGCGCGTGATGCAGGCGCAGGGCACGGTGCTGACCAACAAGTACGCCGAGGGCTATCCGGGCAGGCGCTACTACGGCGGCTGCGAGCATGTCGACGTCGTCGAGCAGCTCGCGATCGACCGCGCGAAGCAGCTCTTCGGCGCGGACTGGGTCAACGTGCAGCCGCATTCGGGCTCGCAGGCCAACGCGGCGGTGTATTTCGCGCTGCTGCAGCCGGGTGAGACGATCCTCGGCATGAGCCTCGCGCACGGCGGTCACCTGACCCACGGCGCGAAGGTGAACTTCTCCGGCAAGATCTTCAATGCGGTGCAGTACGGCGTCACCGACGACGGCGTCATCGACTACGACGCGCTTGAGGCGCTGGCCGTCGAGTGCAAGCCGAAGATGATTGTCGCCGGCTTCTCGGCCTACGCCCGCCACCTCGACTTCCCGCGCTTCCGCGCGATCGCGGACAAGGTCGGCGCGCTGCTCTTCGTCGACATGGCCCACGTCGCCGGCCTCGTCGCCGCGGGCCTGTACCCCAGCCCGGTGCCCTTTGCCGACATCGTCACCAGCACCACGCACAAGACGCTGCGCGGTCCGCGCGGCGGCATCATCCTCGGCCGCGCCAACGCCGACATCGAGAAGAAGATCGCCTCGATGGTCTTCCCTGGCACCCAGGGCGGTCCGCTGATGCACGTCATCGCGGCGAAGGCGGTGGCTTTCAAGGAAGCGCTCGACCCCTCGTTCAAGGCGTACCAGCAGCAGGTGATCGCCAACGCCCGCGCGATGGCGAGCGTGTTCGTCGAACGCGGCTACAAGATCGTCTCCGGCGGCACGGACGACCACCTCTTCCTGGTCGACCTGATCGCCAAGGGCATCACCGGCAAGGCCGCCGACGCCGCACTGGGCGCCGCCCACATCACGGTGAACAAGAACACCGTGCCGAACGATCCGCAGTCGCCCTTCGTCACGAGCGGCATCCGCATCGGGACGCCGGCCGCGACCACGCGCGGTTTCGGCGTCGCCGAGGTGAAGGAACTCGCCGGCTGGATCTGCGACGTGCTCGACGACGTCGAGAACCCGGCAGTGATCGACGCGGTGCGGGCGAAGGTGTCCGCGCTGTGCGCGCGCTTCCCGGTGTACGGCCGTTAAAAAAGAAGAATAAGGGGCGCCCAGGGCGTCCCCTTCCGCGGCAGGGAGAGACCGCAGCTTTTCGGCAAAACTGGTTCCTGCTGCTGACAATCGGCTACCGCATGTCGGCGAACTCGAACAAGGGCAGCGAACTCGCCCCGGCCCCGCAAACCCGTTAAGCATTCCAGGCAGACAAAAATGGCAATCAGTGTCTTCGATCTGTTCAAAATCGGCATCGGCCCGTCGTCCTCGCACACGGTCGGGCCGATGCGGGCGGCGCAGGTCTTCGTGCTCGGGCTGCGCGAGGCCGGCCTGCTCGATCGTGTCGCGAGTGTGAAGGCCGAGCTCTTCGGCTCGCTCGGGGCCACCGGCAAGGGCCACGGCAGCGACAAGGCCGTGCTGCTAGGCCTGGAAGGCGAGGCACCTGACCTCGTCGATCCGGAGCAGGTCGAGGGCAAGCTCGCCCGCATCCGCGGCGAACAGTGCCTGATGCTCGCCGGCGAACGTCCGATCCCCTTCGTCGAGCGTGATCATCTCATCATGCACCGTCGGCAGTCGCTGCCCTTCCATCCCAACGGCATGCGCATCGCCGCCGTTGACGCGGCAGGCGAAGTGCTGCGGCAGAAGGTGTATTACTCGGTCGGGGGCGGCTTCGTCGTCGATGAGAGCGCGGCCGGCGCGGACCGCATCGTCGCCGATACCACGCCGCTCGCGCATCCTTACCGCAGCGGCGACGAACTGCTCGCGCAATGCCGCGAAAAGGAGCTGTCGATCAGCCAGCTGATGCTGGAGAACGAGCGCGCCTGGCGCACCGATGCCGAGACACGGTCGGGCCTGCTGCGCATCTGGGACGTCATGCAGCTGTGCGTGCGGCGTGGCTGCGAGAAGGAAGGCATCATGCCCGGCGGCCTGCAGGTGAAGCGCCGTGCGGCCGAGTGGTATCGCAAGCTTGCGAGCGCGCCGGAAGCCTCGCTGCGCGATCCGCTGACCGTGATGGACTGGGTCAATCTCTACGCGCTCGCGGTCAACGAGGAAAACGCGACCGGCGGACGCGTCGTCACCGCGCCCACGAACGGCGCGGCCGGCATCGTTCCGGCGGTGCTGCATTACTACAGCCGCTTCGTGCCCGGCGCGAACGAGGAGGGCGTGATCCGCTTCCTGCTCACTGCGGCGGCGATCGGCATCCTCTACAAGGAGAATGCTTCGATCTCCGGCGCCGAAGTCGGCTGCCAGGGCGAAGTGGGCGTTGCCTGCTCGATGGCCGCCGGCGCGCTCGCTGAAGTGCTCGGTGGCACCCCCGAGCAGGTCGAGAACGCGGCGGAGATCGGCATGGAGCACAACCTCGGCCTCACCTGCGATCCCGTCGGCGGGCTCGTGCAAGTTCCCTGCATCGAGCGCAACGCAATGGGCTCGATCAAGGCGATCAACGCTGCCCGGATGGCGCTGCGCGGCGACGGCAAGCACTTCGTGTCGCTCGACAAGGTCATCAAGACCATGCGCGACACCGGCGCCGACATGAAGCTCAAATACAAGGAAACGGCGCGCGGCGGCCTAGCCGTGAACGTCATCGAATGCTGATCCACCCCTGACATCCCGACACTAAAGGAATCATGATGAGCGACAACCACTCCGACGCACCGCTGCTGCGCACCCCGCTGTACGACCTTCACGTCTCCCTCGGCGCCAAGATGGTGCCCTTCGCCGGCTACGAGATGCCCGTCCAGTACCCGACAGGGATCATCAAGGAACACACCCACACCCGCACGCAGGCCGGCCTGTTCGACGTGTCGCACATGGGGCAGGTCTTCCTCGTCGGCCCGGAAGCCGCCGCGGCGCTGGAAACCCTGGTGCCGGTCGACATCATCGACCTGCCCGAAGGCATGCAGCGCTACGCGCTCTTCACGAACGAGCAGGGCGGCGTGATGGACGACCTGATGGTCGCGAACTTCGGTGACCGCCTGTTCGTGGTGGTGAACGCCGCATGCAAGGCGCAGGACATCGCCCACATGCAGAAGCACCTGTCCGGCCGCTGCAAGGTCGAGGTGCTGGAAGACCGCGCGCTGCTCGCGCTCCAGGGTCCCGCCGCGGGTGCAGTGCTGGCCCGCCTCGCGCCCGAAACCGCCGAGATGGTGTTCATGACGACCGCAACCGTCACGCTCGCGGGCGCCAAGTGCTTCGTCAGCCGCTCCGGCTACACCGGCGAAGACGGCTTCGAGATCTCGGTGCCCGCCGACGAGGCCGAGGCCCTGGCGCGCGAACTGCTCGCCCAGCCGGAAGTCGCCCCCATCGGACTCGGCGCGCGCGATTCGCTGCGCCTCGAAGCGGGCCTCTGCCTGTACGGCCATGATCTCGACGTCAACACGTCGCCGGTCGAGAGCAGCCTGCTGTGGGCGCTGTCCAAACCTCGCCGCGCCGGTGGCGCCCGTCCCGGCGGCTACCCGGGCGCGGATGTCATCCTCGGCCACATCGCCAACGGCGTGTCGCGCAAGCGTATCGGCCTGCGTCCCCTGGCTCGCGTCCCGGTGCGCGAAGGCTCCGAGATTGTCGATGCCAGCGGTCGCAAGGTCGGCGTCGTGACCAGCGGCGGCTTCGGCCCGACGCTGGAAGCGCCGGTCGCGATGGGCTACGTCGAAACCGCGTTGGCCAAGGTCGGCACCCAGCTCTCCGCGATCGTCCGCGGCAAGCCGGTCCCGATGGAAGTCGCCAGCACGCCCTTCGTGCCGCAACGCTACTACCGCGGCTGATGTAACGGGCGACCCGGCTCTCAATCGCCGATCAATACACCCTTGGATCGCGACCTCGAGAGCAGGTCGCCCGCCGGAGTCACTCTGATGCAGAACGCAAGCACCCCCACCCCGCAGACCGGAATCAAGCAGCGCGGCGCCGACAAGACCGCGCGCATTCCGATCAAGATCGTCCCGATCACGCCCGCCGAGCAGCTGCGCAAGCCCGAATGGATCCGCGCCGCCTTCCGCGGCACGAAGAGCGTGCGTCAACTCACCGGCACGCTGCGCGAGAACCGCCTGCACACCGTGTGCGAGGAAGCCAACTGCCCGAACCTGGGTGAATGCTTCAACCACGGCACGGCGACCTTCATGATCATGGGTGCGATCTGCACCCGGCGCTGCCCGTTCTGCGATGTGGGCCACGGCCGTCCGCTGCCGCTCGACCCTGAAGAACCGAAGAACCTCGCGCAGACCGTCACCGGCATGCGCCTGAAATACGTCGTGATCACGTCCGTCGACCGCGACGACCTGCGCGACGGCGGCGCCCAGCATTTCGCCGACTGCATCCGCGAGGTGCGCGAAGCGAACCCCGGCATCACCGTCGAAGTCCTGACGCCGGACTTCCGTGGCCGCGTCGAACTCGCGCTCGACGTGCTCACCGCCGTCCCGCCCGACGTCTTCAACCACAACATCGAGACCGTGCCGCGCCTCTACCGCGAGGTCCGTCCCGGCGCCGACTATGAACATTCCCTCGACCTGCTCGAAGCCTTCAAGGCGCGCCACCCCGAGGTCGCCACCAAGTCCGGCCTGATGCTGGGTGTGGGGGAGACGCGCGAGGAGATCGAGGCAACGCTCGCCGACCTGCGAGCGCACAAGGTCGACATGGTGACGATCGGCCAGTACCTGCAGCCGAGCCTGCACCACCTGCCGGTGCGCCGGTACGTGACGCCGGCCGAATTCGACGAACTGCGCGTCGTCGGCGAGAAGATGGGTTTCCGCCACGTCGCGTCCGGCCCGATGGTGCGTTCGTCCTACCACGCCGACCTGCAAGCGCGCGGCGTCATCGGGGGCTGAGCGCCATGAATGCGATCTGGAACGTCAAGATCGACCGGCTGGAAACGCTCCTTGCGGTCGGTCTATACGAGGACGAGCGTGAGGCGCAGCCGGTTTGGGTGTCCGTGACCCTGACGGGCTTGGCGCCGGCGGTGCCGGACGACCTCGACGGCTGCCTCGACTATGAGCCGTTGTGCCGTTGGCTCGTCACCGAATGGCCGCGCACGCGCCATACGCCGCTGCTGGAGACGCGCGTCAACGAAGTCTTCGACTTCGCCTTCGACCTCGATCCGCGCGTGCAGGAAGTGTCGGTTGGCCTCTACAAGCAGCGCGTCAGCCGCTTCGCGACGGCGGTCGGCATCGAACGCACCACCAACCGCGGCGAACACACCCGCGCCCGACAACATGCCGCCGCCCGCAACCAGGAGGTCAAGGAAGATGTCGCCCGTATCGAATGAGTGCGCGCGCTACGCACTGCGCATCGTGGTGCTGCGCTGAGCATCATGCAACATCTGCGCTTCGACTTCCCCGCCGACGCAGTCGGCGCCGCGCCACTCCACTTCACCCGCCCGCGCCTGCGGCTGGTGGCCCACCGCCCGGAAGCGGTGCCTGCCGTGCTCGCCCGAGCCGACACGCTCGCGCGGGCAGGGGAATGGGTCGCCGGCTTCGTGACCTATGAAGCCGGCGCGGCCTTCGACCCGGCCTTCCGCGTCCGTCCGCGCTCCTCCCTGCCGCTCGCGTGGTTCGGTGTGTTCGATGCGCCGACCGCCGCTGATGACCCGGTTCCGCCTGCTGCGGTGCGCTGCGACGACTGGCAGCCCAGCGTCGAGCGAGACCGCTACGACGCCGACATCGGCCGCATCCTCGACCACATCCGCGCGGGCGATGCGTACCAGATCAACCACACCATCCGCCTGCGCGGCCGCTTCGACGGCGACCCTTACGCGCTGTACCAACACCTGCGTGCACGTCAGCCCACCGGCTACTGCGCGATGCTCGACCTCGGGCGCCACCGCATCCTGTCGCTGTCGCCGGAGCTCTTCTTCCGGCGCGACGGCGAACGCCTGATCTCGAAGCCGATGAAGGGCACGAGTCCGCGCGCGAGCGACCCGACAGAGGACCGCCTGCGCGCGGATGCCTTGCGCGAGTCCGCGAAGAACCGCGCCGAGAACCTGATGATCGTGGATCTCATCCGCAATGACATGTCGCGAGTCGCCCGTCCCCACAGCGTCAGCGTGCCCGATCTCTTCGCTATCGAAACCTATCCCACCGTGCACCAGATGACTTCGACCGTCTCGGCCGAGCTGCGGTCCAACGTGGACCTCGCCGACATCTTCGCGGCGCTTTTCCCCTGCGGCTCGATCACCGGCGCGCCGAAGATCAAGGCGATGGAAATCATCGCCGGGCTCGAAGCCGAGCCACGCGGCATCTACTGCGGAGCCATCGGGTTGTTGAAACCGGGCGGCGACGCGGTCTTCAATGTCGCCATCCGCACGCTGGCCCTAGACGGCATGACGGGCCGGGCGGAGTATGGCGTGGGCGGCGGCATCACCGCCGACTCGGACGCGAACGACGAATACGAGGAGATGCGTGCGAAGGCCCGCATTCTGAGCGCCGCATAAACCGGGCGGGAGCGCGTCGGCGGCTTGTCTTTCCGTGATGGGCGTAAAACAGCAAGAACATGTCCATTACCGGACATTGTTGTAGCGCCCGGAGCCTTAAATTCACGACGGCCTGTTTCGATGACGATGCTCGGCCCGGCATCCGACGTATCCGCCAATAACAACCCCCAGCCACGCATGTGAGGAGCGCAGGGCACTACATGAAACCGATCAAGAGCATCCTCGTCGCCAACCGCGGCGAAATCGCGATCCGCGTGTTCCGCGCCGCGAGCGAGCTGGGTATCCGCACCGTGGCGATCTTCGCCAACGAAGACCGCTTCGCGCTGCACCGCTTCAAGGCCGACGAGTCCTACCTCGTGGGCAACGGCCAGAAGCCGATCGCCGCTTACCTCGACATTGCCGACATCATCCGCGTCGCGAAAGACGCCCACGTCGATGCGATCCACCCCGGCTACGGTTTCCTGTCCGAGAACCCCGAGTTCGCCGAAGCCTGCGCCGCCGCCGGCATCGCCTTCATCGGCCCGCAGCCGCAAGTCATGCGCGACCTCGGTAACAAGGTCGCCGCGCGCAACCTGGCGATGGCCGCGGGGGTCCCTGTCGTGCCTGCGACGGGCGCCTTGCCGCGCGACCTCGACGAGATCAAGCGCCTCGCCCGCGAAGTCGGCTACCCGCTGATGCTGAAAGCGAGCTGGGGCGGCGGCGGCCGCGGCATGCGCGCGATCGAAACGGAAGAAGAGCTCCCCGGCCTGCTCGACGTGGCCCGCCGCGAAGCGCTCGCCGCCTTCGGCAACGACGAGGTGTACCTCGAGAAACTGGTGCGCCGCGCGCGCCACGTCGAAGTGCAGATCCTGGGCGACACACACGGCAACCTCGTGCATCTCTTCGAGCGCGACTGCTCCGTGCAGCGGCGCAACCAGAAGGTCGTCGAGCGCGCTCCCGCGCCTTACCTCGAGGAGTCCCGCCGCACCGAACTGTGCGATGCCGCGCTGAAGCTCTGCCGTGCCGCGCGCTACACCCACGCCGGCACCGTCGAATTCCTGATGGACGCCGACACCGGCGCCTTCTACTTCATCGAAGTGAACCCGCGCATCCAGGTCGAGCACACCGTCACCGAACAGGTCACTGGTGTCGACATCGTCAAGGCGCAGATTCGCGTCACCGAAGGCGCACGGATCGGCGCGGAGGATGCCTATCTCCCCGCGCAATCGAACATCCGCCTCAACGGCCACGCGCTGCAGTGCCGCGTCACCACCGAAGACCCGGAGAACAGCTTCACCCCCGACTACGGCCGCATCACCGCCTACCGCAGCGCCGCCGGTTTCGGCCTGCGTCTGGATGGCGGCACCGCCTACTCCGGCGCCGTGATCACCCCCTTCTACGATTCCCTGCTCGTGAAGGTCACCGCCTGGGGCCACAGCCCGGACGAAGCCATCTCCCGCATGGATCGCGGCCTGCGCGAATTCCGCATCCGCGGCGTCTCCTCGAACCTGCAGTTCCTCGAGAACGTCATCGCGCATCCGCTCTTCAAGTCCGGCGAATGCACGACGCGCTTCATCGACACCACGCCCGAGCTTTTCCGCTTCCAGAAGCGCCAGGACCGCGCGACGAAGCTGCTGAAATTCCTCGGCGAAGTCAGCGTCAACGGCAACCCCGAGATGGCCGGCCGCCAAGCGCCGAAGCTTCCGCTCGCGAAGCCGATCAAGCCCGTGGTCGACCTCTCCGCACCCGCGCCCGCCGGCACGCGCGACCGCCTGAAGGATCTCGGCCCGCAGCGCTTCGCCGAGTGGATGAAGAACGAAAAGCGCGTGCTCCTCACCGACACGACGATGCGCGACGCCCACCAGTCGCTCTTCGCGACCCGCATGCGCACCCGCGACATGCTCGAGATCGCGCCGCATTATGCGCGCCTCGTGCCCGAGCTCTTCTCGCTCGAATGTTGGGGCGGGGCCACCTTCGACGTCGCGCTGCGCTTCCTCAAGGAAGACCCGTGGGAGCGCCTCGCGCGTCTGCGCCAAGCCGTGCCCAACGTGCTGTTCCAGATGCTGCTGCGCGCCTCGAACGCGGTCGGCTACACCAACTACTCCGACAACGTCGTGCGCTACTTCGTGCAGCAGGCTGCGAAGGAGGGCATCGACGTCTTCCGCGTGTTCGATTCACTCAACTGGATCGACAACATGCGCGTCGCGATGGACGCCGTGAATGAAGCCGGCGCGCTGTGCGAAGGCACGATCTGCTACACCGGCGACCTCTTCGACACGAGCCGCCCGAAGTACAACCTCCAGTACTACGTCAATCTCGCCAAGCAGCTCGAAAAGGCCGGCGCCCACATCCTCGGCATCAAGGATATGGCCGGCGTGTGCAAGCCGCGCGCGGCCCGTGCGCTAGTGAAGGCGCTGAAGGAAGAAGTCGGCCTGCCGATCCACTTCCACACCCACGACACCTCCGGCATCGCCGCCGCGAGCGTGCTGGCCGCGATCGAAGCCGGTGTCGATGCGGTCGATGGCGCGATGGACGCGATGAGCGGGCTCACCTCGCAACCGAACCTTGGCTCGATCGCCGCGGCCTTGGCCGGCTCCGATCGCGACACCGGGCTCGACCTCGACGCGATGCAGTCGCTGTCGCACTACTGGGAAGGCGTCCGCCGCGCCTACGCGCCTTTCGAGGCCGACATCCGCTGCGGCACCTCCGACGTGTACAAGCACGAGATGCCCGGCGGCCAATACACCAACCTGCGCGAGCAGGCCCGTGCGATGGGCATCGAGCACCGCTGGCCGGAAGTCTCGCAGTCCTACGCGGACGTGAACCAGCTCTTCGGCGACATCGTGAAGGTCACGCCGACCTCGAAAGTCGTCGGCGACATGGCGCTCTTCATGGTCGCCAACGACCTTACGCCCGAGGAAGTGCGCGACCCCGCCAAGGAAATCGCCTTCCCCGAGTCGGTCATCTCGCTCTTCAAGGGCGAACTCGGCTTCCCGCCGGACGGCTTCCCGAAGGACCTCGAACGCAAGGTCCTGAAAGGCGCCGAACCGCTGCAGGGTAGGGCAGGGGACTTCCTGCCCGAGGTGGACCTCGACGCCGCCCGCGCCGAAGCCGCCACCGCCACGGGCCGCCAGATCTCCGACACCGATCTCGCCTCCTGGCTGATGTACCCCAAGGTCTTCAAGGACTACGCTGCGCACCACGCACGCTTCGGCGACGTCTCGCTGCTGCCCACGCCCGTGTTCTTCTACGGCCTAAAGGACCGCGAAGAGATCAGCGTCGACATCGAAAAGGGCAAGAGCCTGATCGTGCGCCAGACCGGCAGCAGCGACACGCCGGACGAGGAGGGCCGCGTGAAGGTCTTCTTCGAGCTCAACGGTCAGCCGCGCCTGCAACGCATCCCAAAGGCCGGCGCCGCGCCCATCGGACGTCGCCATCCGAAGATCGACGAGGCCAATCCCAACCACATCGGCGCCCCGATGCCAGGGGCCGTCGTGACGGTCGCCGTGCACGCCGGCCAAAAGATCGCCAAGGGCACGCCGCTCGTGTCGATCGAGGCAATGAAGATGGAAACGGCCCTCACCGCCGACCGCGACGGCGTCGTCAAGGCCGTGTTCGTGAAGCCCGGCGACAAGGTCGCGGCGAAGGATCTGCTGGTCGAGCTGCAGTAGGCCCGACCCGCACACAGCGTTCTCCCCTCCTCTCCAGAGGGCTACCGGCCCGGGGCCTCGTGTCCCGGGCCGTTTTTTTGCGCCCGACGAGTGCCTTCGACATTCCCGCGTAGCTGAGCCATCCACCCCACCAATGCAAATTCCCCCAACTTCGGGCTGGGGATCGTTCATCATTGCAAGAATCGCGGGAGGCGATGGGATTGCACGGAGACTGGATGAACAGCGCAGGTCATTTCTTCACAAGGCTTCTGGTTTCGGCCGCACTCGGTCTGGCGTCACTCACAACGTGGGGCGTCGAGGAAACGGTCGTCAGGATCGGGCTGACCGGCCCGCTGACCGGGCCTCAAGCAGCCATGGGCAAGGATGACGAGAACGCCATGCGGATGGCGATAGACCGCCTCAACGCCCAGGGGACAGTCGTGGCGGGCAAGAAGCTGCACTTCGAGCTGATGTCGGAAGACGACGCCGCAGACCCGCGCACCGGGATGGCAGTCGCGCAGCGGCTCGTCGATGCCGAAGTCAAGGCAGTTCTCGGCCCCTACAACTCGGGCGTCGCGATTCCGATCGCGAAGGTGCTGAATGACGCCGGGATCGTGATGGCGACCGTTGCCTCCAACCCCAAGGTCACTCAGCTCGGATATCCCTTCGTCTTCAGGATCGGCCCGAACGATTTGGCCACCGGCGCGAGAATGGCAGCTTTCGCCGCAAAGCATCTGAAAGCGCGCCAGCTCGCCGTCATCGACGACAGAACCGCATATGGTCAGGGGATTGCCGACGAATTCATCAAGTCGGCGAAAGCGAACGGCATTCAGATCGTCGCCCGGGAATTCACAACGGACAGGGCGACCGATTTCGCAGTGATTCTCACCCGAATCAAGGCCGCCAATCCCGATGGCATTTTCTACGCCGGTTACCACGCGCAGGCAGGCCCCTTGCGTCGCCAGATGAAGGTGCTGGGGATGGACGGCTACCTGCTCGGTGGCGACGCGATCTGCAATGAAGAGATGGCAAAGGTGGGGGGCGAGGCGGTCGACGGGAAGGTGTATTGCCCGCAGTGGGGCGCGATCCTTGACCAGAGCAATGAAGGCAGGCAGTTCAGGGCCGAGTACACGAAGCGCTTCGGCGTCGATCCGCTGACCTATGCGGGTCCGATGTACGACGCGCTCTTTCTCATTGTCGAGGCCATGAAGAAGGCGAACTCCATCGAACCCAGACAGTTCCGCTCAGCGCTGGCGACGATCAGTTACCAAGGTCTCGCCGGAAGCTACCAGTTCGACGAAAAGCGGGACCTCAAGGATTCCCCGAGCAAGGTGTACTCGTTCAAGAACGGTCGGCCGGTCCCGGTGCCTGAGGCCGAGTAATCCGCCGTTCGTCTTGCTGGACCGTCAGATCACATGCGGTGCGATCCGCGAGACATGCCGTACCGACGGCAGCGCGAAGGCCAAGCCGACCACGATGCCCGCCACGACGTCGAGCGCGACATGCTGGCGGGTCGCCATCGTCGACCACAGGATCGCCACGCAGAACAACGCGTTTCCCCAGCGCAGCGCCACCGGCGCCCCCACCGAACGGGCGATGCGCTCGAGCCACAGCGCGGCGAACACCGACGACGCCACATGCAGCGACGGACACGCGTTGCCGGCGGCGTCCACCTGTTTGATCAGCGCCAATTCCGGGTAGAGCGACCAATCGATGCCAGCGGCCGGAACCGCCGTCGGCAGGAACCAAAAAATGCCGAGGCAGAACAGGCACAGCCCCGACATCCACACTGCGAACCACCATAGCGGGCGCAGGTTGTCGATGAAGGCGGGCGGCAGCGATACATAGACCCACAGGCTCGCGTAAACCGGAAAGGCTGCGGTCGAGAAGGGGATCCACGCATCGACCGCGAGGCGGGGCATCGTCGTCGGCGTCAACATCGGCTGGCGGAGAATTGCGAAGTAGGCCCAGAAGAACATCGTCATGAAGGCCATCGTGGCGACGGCTTTCAATGGCCAGTGCACGACGAAGCGGGACGCCAGTTGGCGGAACCAGGCAGGGCGCGAGGCCGCATCCAGCGGCAATACGGAGAGTGTCGACATAGCAGGCGAGGATAGTATCAAAGATCGGCGGGCCGCCAGGAACGCCGCCGAATCTATGTGAAACATCTGCTTTCAGTTAAAATCCGCGCGCTATGGATTCCATTGAACTCATTCGTGAATTTCTCGGCGAGCGCCTCGGCGTCGCGCCGGAAAAGGTCGTTTCGGAAGCGCCGCTCGACGGCCTCGGCGTAGACTCGCTGATGATGCTTGAGCTGATGTTCGAGTTCGAGGACCGCTTCGGCATCAAGCTGCCGTCCGATCTCAAGAACCCGCGCAGCGTCGGCGAAATGGCGGCGACGATGGACGGTCTGATCAGCACTCGCCAGGCGGCTTGACACGTGGTCGGGCGTCGGGTTGCGATCACCGGCCTTGGCCTGGTCAGCCCCTACGGCGGCGACCTCGCCGATTTCTTCTCGCGTCTGTGCGCGGGCGAATCGGCAATCCGCCACCTGCTCACGGACGACCAGCCGCGCCCCTTGTCGATCCCTTTCGTTTCGTGCCCGACGTTCGACCCGGACGTCGCGCTGGGCAGACCGCTGGCGTCGATGATGGACCGTTTCGCTCAGCTCGGCATGGCAGCCGCATTTGATGCATGGGATGACGCGGGCCTGCCGCGCGCCGTCGGCGACGAATCGCGCGATGACTGGGGCGTCTCCTGGGGCACTGCCCTCGGAGGCACCCTGGCGTATGAGAAGGGCTACCGGGAGCTGTGGCAGCGCGGCCGCGAACGCCTGTCTCCGCTTTCCGTGCTGCTTGGCATGAACAACGCCGCCAACGCCCACATCTCGATCCAGTTGGGCCTGGGCGGCGTCAGTGCCAGTCACACCGTCGCCTGCGCTTCGTCGGCTGTCGCGATCGGCGAGGCCTTCCGTCGCGTCCGCTCGGGCGAGGCCACGGTCATGCTGACCGGCGGCTCAGACGTGTCCCAGGCCTACGGCGTCGCCCGTGCATGGGAAGCCCTGCGCGTGATGGCGCCCGGCGACGCCGAAACCTCGCCTGCGGCCTGCCGCCCCTTCGCCGCCGACCGCCGCGGGCTGGTGCTCGGCGAAGGCGCCGCCGCCTTGGTGCTCGAGGACTGGGAGCACGCAGTCGCCCGAGGCGCGACGATCCACGGCGAGATCGTCGGCTACGGCGCAAGCTGCGACCATACTCACCTGGTGCGCCCCGAGGCCGCGGGACAAGTCCGCGCGCTGCATGCAGGCCTCGCCGATGGCGGCCTGACGCCCGACGATATCGGTTACGTCAATGCCCACGGCACGGCCACGGCCGAAGGCGATCCGATTGAGATCGCCGCGCTGAAAGCAGTCTTCGGCGAGCGCGCCGCGACCTTACCGGTCAGCGCGACCAAGTCCATGCACGGCCACCTGCTCGGGGCTGCCGGTGCCATCGAGGCAATCGCCACCGTGCTCGCGTTGCGCGAAGATGTCCTTCCGCCGACCCGCAACCTGGCGGACAATCTCGATCCGGCCTGCGTCGGAGTCGATCACCTCACCGTCGCGCGGCGCGGCAGCGCGCCTTGTGCTGCACTGTCCAATTCGTTTGCCTTCGGCGGAAGCAACGCAGTCCTCGTCTTTCGCTCCGTCCGGCCGTAAAGCACAGTAAACTCTCCGTCATTGTTTAGCGGAAGAGCATATGAGTCTGCCGATTTCCGATCTGCCCCTTTTCGTCTCAGGGACGGCCGGCTTGCTGTGGTTGTCGCGCAAGCCGCTGCGTAATCCGGGCAGCCATGGCTTCTACCGCTTCTTTGCCTGGGAATCGATCCTTGCGCTAACCATCCTCAATCGCAATGCAGCGGGCGATCAGATGTTTTCCGAAAGCCTGTTGCAGCTGAGCGTGCTGCCGCTACTGTTCGGCTTCATCGAGCTGCGCCGCAAGGGCAAGAGCGACGTCGCCCGCAGCGAGGACACATCGCTCTATGGTTGGGAAAAGACGACTGAGCTCATTACCGGCGGCGTTTTCGGCCTGATCCGCCACCCGATGTATAGTGCGCTGCTCGGCCTCGACTGGGGCATGTTCTTCCGCGCCGCCAGCTGGCTGGGTTTCGGCCTTGCGCTGTTTGCCACCGGGTCCCTGCTGTTGACCGCGTTGGCCGATGAGAAGGAATGCATCGCCTACTTCGGCCAGGCCTATATCGACTACATGCGCAGCACCCGCCGCTTCATCCCCTGGCTGTTCTGATTGTTCTGATCAGTCCGGCGCCACGGCCTGCATCGCCTGCCGGCGCGTCAACTTGACCGGTGACATCGCAACGACGTTATCGATCTGAAGGTCACTGGACAACTGGGGTTTCAGCCCCTGCGGCTGCCGAGGGTGAAGCTTAAATTCGCGCTTCGCCTGCTCGATCTGTTCCTTGTTCGAGCTGAAATACCGGGCCGCGGCGACGGTCTCCGGCAGATGCTTCAACACGTGCCATAGGCTCCAGCGGTGCTGCCATAGGCGTTTGGCAAAACGGCGACGGTAGCCCTTGCTGTCATAGAAGCGCTTGACGTGCCAGTTGTAGAGCGCGTCCATTTCCTCGCGCGAGAAGAAGCCTTCCGGCAGGTAGACGAAATTCAAGCAATTCATCAGCCGCCAATCCTCGATCGTCTCCCCGCCGACACCGCTCATGCATTCGTCCCAGATCGGCGCGCCGTGCAGCGGGCTGAACTTAGTCATGTTCATTTCATCGAGATCGAGCGAGAGGATGAAATCGCTGGTGGTCTTCACGGTCTCGGGCGTCTCGCCGGGCATGCCGAAGATGAATAAACCCTTCGCGCGTAACCCCGCAGCATGGATCTGGCGCACGGTGTCGCGCACCGCGTCGAGCGTGACCCCCGCCTTGTGGCGTTCCATCATCGCGGGGTCAGCCGACTCGATCCCCATCGAGACCATTAGCGCGCCCGCCTGCTTGAGCTTCTGCAGCATCTCGTCGGAGGTGTGGCCGGTGCGGATCGCGCAGTTGAACTGCACCCCGAGCGGCTTTTCGATCAGCATCTCGCACAAGTCCATCACGCGCTGCTTCTTCGCGGTGAACAAGTCGTCGTACATATTGATGTGATGGACGCCGAACCTGTCCCGCAGGTACTTCATGTGCTCGTAAGTGTATTGCGCGGAATTGGTCTTGTAGAGGCGCTCGAAGACGGTACGGTCGCAGAACGAGCAGGTGTAAGGGCAGCCGCGAGAAGTGATCATCGTCGCCCCGTAGCGCTTTTCGTACGCAAACAGGGGCAGATGGTAGGCGTGGGGAAAGCCGGTGAGCTTCTCGTAGGCGGGGAAGGGCAGTTCGTCGAGATCCACGATGCGGTCGCGGCGCGGATTGACGACGATCTTCCCGCTCTCGTCGCGCCAGACCAGGTTGCCGATATCAGCCGGAGGCTTGCCGTCTGCCAGGTCGAGCAGGGCCCCTTCGCCCTCGCCGATCACCAGATAGTCGATCTCGGCGAAATGCTCGAGGATGGGCGCTCCCAGCGACGAGACATGGACATTGCCGAAGACGATCTTGACCTCCGGACGCCTCTCGCGAATGTAGAGCGCCATGTCGACCGCATCCATGAAGCCCGAGGTGGTCGCCGAAAAACCGACGAGTTCCGGTTCTGTTGCCAGCACGATCTCGGCGTTCGCCACGATGCCTGCCGGCGCGTAGGGGCCGAGGCAGTCGTGCAATTGTACGCTGTGGCCGAACTTCTCCAGCCAGCTTGCAAGCTGCATGATGCCGATCGGGGCCATGCGATTGGCGAGAACGGAAAAATCCGGTTGACCGGGAACGAAATTGAAGCCGGCGGGATGGACTAACGTGATGCGCATCGTGGGGTCGCGGAAAGTGTTCAAGCGGCCTCAAGCTTGCGACGGCCGTCCGGGATATCGTGGGCACCATTAAAGCATATCCCGCGCGGTCCCATACGAAGGGACCTTGGCGACCCCGATCGTCCGGCGCCGTCCGGGATTCAGGAATGTCTCTTGGGGAGGTTCACGACGACTCCGCTCGGCTGCTCCCCCACGCGGGACGCTGCGTAATCGGCCAGCAATGTGTAGCAATGGGATTTCAGCAAGGCTTCCAGTTTCTCGACATGCTCGCTCGGCGCCGTCACGGATATCGACATCAGCGATTTTCCCGTCCTCAGATTGCGTTCTACCTGGAAATAGACGCCGTCATTCCATACTGCTACCGGGCTTCGAAACATGCCCATGATCCTCGAAACGATAGACATCGCAATGGCTCCTCATCGTGATATGACGAAATGATTACGGTGCCAGGGCCGAAGACCGATAATTTTGCGAAAACGTTCTGGTCGGTTTGAGGCTATTCGCTCCGCCTGACGCGCACATGCTGAGTACAAAGTGCGTTCCATACAATCCTAGAAAGGCGGTGTCCCATTTACCGGATTCGGGTTAGCGGAGCCTGCCGAGCTTTGCTGGCTGCGGTTCTGCGATGCGCGCTCGTGTCACGCGAATTGGATGTGCGATGTGCAGTAGTGCACCGGCGATGTAAAAAGTACACGCAGCGCACCGGGCATAAATTATTATGCCGTAGTTATTTGTGCAGGCACGATTCGGACCTTCACAGATGAATCGACATGCCGCCACGCCCCCTGGCTTTTCCGCCGAATCACCCCTCCATTTTCGAGTATCCAACATGCTTGATAGCCTGCTCGTCATCGACAGCGCCAACAACCGGATCGTCACTGCGTCGTCGATAAGTCCGAAACAGCTGGTGTTGTACCGTGATCCTGAGTCAAACGAGTGTGTTGCGCGCTTGTTGGGTTCCGACGTCGAAATGCGGTTCTTCCTTGGAACGATCCAGGAGATCCAGTTCCGTGACGGCACGGTGTGGGACGCGCTCGCGATCGACCAGGCCGTGATGCAGACGCAGCTCCAGCAAGGCACCGACGGCAACGAATGCATGTGGGGTGCGGACGGGAAGGACGTGCTGATGGGCGGGGCCGGTAACGACTGGATCGTCGGCAACGGCGGCGCCGATGTACTCGACGGCGGCGCCGGCAACGACCACCTCGACGGCGGCGCGGGGGCCGACACCTACGTCTTGGCCGCCGGCGGCGGCTCGGACACGATTGTCGACAGCCCCGCTTACTGGACGGAGCAGAACCGCATCGTCACCGGCCCGACCATCGCGACGGATCAGGTGATGCTGGTGCGTGAGCCGGGCAGCTACGATCAATACGGCAACTGGACCGGCGACCAATATGTGTTGCGCCTGCTCGGTTCGCACGATGAACTGCGCTTCATGCCCGGCACGATCCAGGAGATCCAGTTCGGCGACGGGACGGTGTGGGACGCGCTCGCGATCGACCAGGCCGTGATGCAGACTCAGCTGCAGCAAGGCACCGATGGCAGCGATCAGCTGTGGGGCACCGAAGGCGCGGACGTGCAGTTGGGCGGCGCGGGCAACGACTGGCTGATGGGCAACGGCGGCGCGGACGTGCTCGATGGCGGGGCCGGCAACGACCACCTCGACGGCGGCGCGGGGGCCGACACCTACGTCTTGGCCGCCGGCGGCGGCTCGGACACGATCGTTGACTCCGGCTCGTGGATCGATCAGAACCGCATCGTCACCGGCCCGACGATCGCCCCGGACCAGGTGATGCTGGTACGGGAGCCGGGCGGCTACGATCAATATGGCAACTGGACCGGCGATCAGTACGTGCTGCGCCTGCTCGGCTCGCACGACGAGCTGCGCTTCCAGCCGGGCACGATCC
>NZ_DATFAO010000074.1:0-21397 GCF_035254505.1 Aromatoleum sp.
GCTCGGCCTCGTGAAGAAGATCTCGGTGGGCATCTGCGGCGACGCCAAGGCCGCGGCCATCGCACTGACGCAGCGTCTCGCGAACCGTGCCCTCGAATGCGACGCCACCAAGGCGCAGCGCGCCGAGAAGGTTGCTGCCGAGAAGGCCGCCTGGGAGCGCGAACTCGACGAATGGACCCACGAGCGCGACCCCTTCAGCCTCGACATGATCGAAGAGAACGCCAAGGAAAAGACCTTCAACGGCGGCCATTACCTGCATCCCCGTCAGGTCCTGCGCGAGCTCGAGAAGGCGATGCCGCCCGACGTGATGGTGTCGACCGACATCGGCAACATCAACTCGGTCGCCAACAGCTACCTGCGCTTCGAAAAGCCCCGCAGCTTCTTCGCCGCGATGAGCTTCGGCAACTGCGGCTACGCCTTCCCGACGATCATCGGTGCCAAGGTCGCGGCCCCGCATCGTCCCGCGGTGTCCTACGCCGGCGACGGCGCCTGGGGCATGAGCCTGATGGAGACGATGACCTGCGTGCGCCACAACATCCCGGTGACTGCGGTGGTGTTCCACAACCGTCAGTGGGGCGCCGAGAAGAAGAACCAAGTGGACTTCTACAACCGCCGTTTCGTCGCCGGCGAGCTCGACAACCAGAGCTTCGCCGAGATCGCGCGCGCGATGGGCGCCGAGGGCATCACCGTGGATCGGCTGGAGGACGTGGGCCCGGCATTGAAGCGCGCCATCGACCTGCAGATGAACCACGGCAAGACCTGCATCCTCGAGATCATGTGCACGCGCGAACTGGGCGACCCGTTCCGCCGCGATGCGCTGTCGAAGCCGGTGCGGTTCCTAGACAAGTACAAGGACTACGTGTGATCCCGTAGCCCGGAAAGGCGGGGCGGGCCACAAGCTCGCCTCGCCGCCGCCCGACATCCCCACCGGACCCCGATCCCAATGACCACTCAAACAACATATGCGCCGCCCGCGATGTTCAGCGAGGTGCGCGTGCTGATGCCGGGCTTCATGCTGTGCGCGGTGATCGCCACCGCGGCGACCTTCATCTCCGAACACTACGGCGGGCCACAGTTCCTGTACGCGTTGCTGATGGGCATCGCCTTCCATTTTCTCGCCGACAGCGACAAGTGCATGCCGGGCATCGAAGCCTCGGCGAAGAAGCTCGTACGCTTCGGCGTCGCGCTCCTCGGTGCGCGCATTGTCGCGAGCGACGTCAGTGACCTCGGCCTCGTCGGCGTCGGCGCGCTCATCGGCGCGGTCGTGCTGACGATCAGCTTCGGCGTGCTGTTCGCCCGGGTGCTCGGCCTGCCGCCGATGCTGGGATTGCTCTCCGGCGGCGGCACCGGCATCTGCGGCATCTCGGCGACGCTCGCAATCTCCTCGACCCTGCCGCAGAACCGCGAAACGGAGCGCTACACGCTGCTCACCGCGATCGGCATCGCGATCTTCTCGACCGTTGCGATGGTGCTCTATCCCTTGGTCGTCAAGGCTTTCGGGCTTTCGACGAGCGAAGCGGGCCTCTTCCTCGGCGGCTCCATCCACGACGTCGCCCAGGTCGTCGGTGCCGGCCTGATCATCTCGCCCGAGGTGGGCGACGCCGCGACGCTTGCGAAGATGTTCCGCGTCGCGATGCTGATGCCGGTCGTCGTCGTTCTCGCCCTCGTGTTCCACAGCGAGCGCAAGCGCCAGAATGGCGGCGAGGGCAAGAAGACTCCGATCTTGCCGCTCTTCCTCGTCGCCTTCGCCGGGCTCGCAGCGCTCAACAGCCTGGGCTTCCTGTCGCACGACGTCGTCGAGGCGAGCTCCACGCTGTCGCGCTGGTGTCTCGTGATCTCGATCGCAGCGCTCGGCGTCAAGACCTCGCTCGAAAAGCTCGCCGCGCTCGGCTGGAAGCCCATCGCGCTGATGTCCGGCGAAGCGCTCTTCGTCGCCGGCTACATGCTGCTCGTGGTGTACGCCAGCCGATTGCTCGGCGCGCATTGAGGGGAGGCGGACGATGACTTCGCTGACGATCGAACTCAACGGCGCGGCGCATTCGATGCGCCAGGGCGAAACCCTGCACGACCTGATCGACAGCCTCGACCTGCTCGGCAAGCGCGTCGCGGTCGCGGTCAATCGCGAAGTCGTCCCGTCACCGCGATGGCCCAAGCACATCCTGTTTCCGTCGGACCGCGTCGAGGTCGTCGTCGCGATCGGCGGCGGCTGAAGACAAGAGGAGATGATATGAATCTGCACGACACTCCGGCGGCGCAGCCAGTCGCCGATCCAGGCCTGACGATCGCCGGCAAGACCTACGCGTCGCGCCTCCTGGTCGGCACCGGCAAATACCGCGACTTCGAAGAGACGCGCGCCGCGGTCGATGCGAGCGGCACCGAAATCGTCACCGTTACGATTCGGCGCGTAAACATCGGCCAGCACGCGAACGAACCGAGCCTGCTCGACGCGGTGCCGCCGGACCGCTTCACGATCCTCCCCAACACCGGCGGCTGCTACAACGCGAAGGACGCCGTCTACACGCTGCAGCTCGCCCGCGAACTGCTAGACGGTCACCCGCTGTGCAAGCTCGAAGTGCTCGGCGACGAGAAGACGCTGTTCCCGAACATGCCGGAGACGCTGAAGGCGGCCGAGACGCTGGTGAAGGACGGTTTCCAGGTGATGGTCTATTGCAGCGACGACCCGATCCAGGCCCGCATCCTCGAAGACATCGGCTGCGTCGCAGTGATGCCGCTCGCGAGCCTGATCGGCTCCGGCATGGGCATCCTCAACCCGTGGAACCTGTCGCTGATCATCGAGCAGGCGAGGGTGCCGGTCATCGTCGACGCGGGCGTCGGCACGGCCTCGGATGCCGCGATCGCGATGGAGCTCGGCTGCGACGGTGTGCTGATGAACACCGCGATTGCCGGCGCGCGCGAGCCGATCCGCATGGCACGCGCGATGCGCCTCGCGGTCGAGGCCGGCCGGGAGGCCTTCCTCGCCGGACGCATCCCGCGTCGCTTCGCTGCCTCGCCGTCCTCGCCGATGGCCGGCCGTATCGCCTGAGTCTCAGCAGATTTCGGAGTAAATTCCGAAAAAGAACAAAAAACGTATCGATATTTGAAATTTATTCTTGACAGTCGTAGGACTCAATCCTAATGTAAATCAAGTCTCAAATTTCGGTACATTTGGTTTCGTATTAACTAAAATTCAGATCGCAGGAGACAGATTCCCATGAGCAACCTCGCCGCCACCCCGATCCGCAACGAAGTCACCGCCGACACCCTGAAGGCCTTCGCGGACGCCTGGAACCGCCACGATATCGAAGCGCTAATGAGCTTCATGGCCGACGACTGCGTCTTCCACGCCGTCGCAGGCCCCGAGCTCTTCGGCAAAAGCTTCGTAGGACGCGACGCGGTCCGCGCCGGTTTCGAGCTCGCGTGGCAGACTTTCCCGGATGCCGCCTGGCTCGATGGCGAGCACTTCGTCTGCGGCGACCGCGGCGTGTCGGAATCGACCTTCACCGGCACCAAGGCCGACGGCACCCGCATCGAAGCGCGCATGGTCGACGTCTTCACCTTCCGCGACGGCAAGATCGCCGTCAAGAACGCCTACCGCAAGGACCGTCCCCCGGTCGTCGGCGCAGCTCAGTAAGCATCCCCGGACACATCAGGAGTCGGGACATGGAAGCCATTGCAGAAAAGCGGATCGTAACGAATGAGCGCGCGACCCCCGCCGCGCGCGCCTACGATCCTGCCTACGACCCGCTCGTATCGGCCACGCCGGGGCAGGGCCGCGACTACGCGCCGACCTACTGGATCGGCACCGCCGGCGAGCCGCCCGCCGATGACGGCCCGGTCACGCACGACATCGACGTCGACGTCGCCATCATCGGCTCCGGCTTCACCGGCCTCACTGCGGCGATCTCGCTTGCCGAGAAGCACGGCATCAAGGCGACCGTCCTCGAAGCCAATCGCAGCGCCTGGGGCTGCAGCACGCGCAACGGCGGCCAGGCGCAGTGCGCTTCGGGGCGGCTCAAGCGCTCGCAGTGGATCGAGCGCTACGGCCTCGACACGGCGCTGCGCCTGCACGAGGAAATCTGCGACGCGATGCAGAACTTCAAGGAGATGATCAAGGACATCGACTGCGACCCGCAGCCCGGCGGCCATCTCTACATCGCCCACAAGCCGCGCGTGATGCCCGTGCTGGAAAAGGAAGCGAAGATCCTGCGCGAAGTCTTCAAGTACGACGCGCGCATCCTCGACGCCGACACCGTCAAGCGCGACTACGTCGACGACAAGGAAGCCGCGGGCGCGATGCACGAACCCGAAGGCATCGGCATCCACGCCGGCAAGCTCGCCTTCGGCTACCTGAAGAAGGCGCGCGCGCTGGGCGTCAAGGTCCATCCGGCGAGCCCGGTGATGGGCTGGGAGACGAAGAACGGCGTGCATTACCTCAAGACCCCCGGCGGCATCGTACGCGCCCGCGCGGTGGGCATCGCGACCGGCGGCTACACCTCGAACGGCCTGCACCGCGAGGTGAAGAACCGCCTGCTGCCGATCCTCTCCAACTCCATCGTCACGCGCCCGCTGAGGCAAGCCGAGATCGACGCCTGCAACTTCCGCACGACCCAAGTCATCACCGACACCCGCATCCTGCGCCACTACTACCGCCTGATGCCGGACGGCCGCGTGCAGATCGGCAGCCGCAGCGCCATCACCGGCCAGGACGCGCCGCAGGACAAGTACAAGCAGTTCCTGATCCGCGACCTGCACCGCAAATTCCCGGCGCTCGAAGGCATCCAGATCGACTACTCATGGTGGGGCTGGGTCGACGTCAGCCACGACATGATGCCGCGCATCTACCAGCCTGACCCGAAGCAGACCATCTACTACGCGCTCGGCTACGGCGGCAACGGCGTCATGTACTCCGCCCAGGCCGGCCGGCGCCTCGCCGAAAACATCGCCGGCATCCGCACGCCGGAACTGCCCATCTTCCGCTCGAAGCTCCCCTTCCCGAACGTGCGCGAGATGGTCGAATCGGAGGCCTTCGCCCCGTTCCGGCGCTTCGGCCAGTGGTGGTTGTACCGCTGGTACGCCTTCAAGGACGAAGTCCTCTAAGCCCGCCGGACTTCCGACCCCGGTTTCCTACATCAAGCCCGTGGTGGCGCGGATTCCCGCGTCGCCAGGGCCCGGTCCAACCACGTCTTGCAGTTCCAGGGAGGTGCCTAGCGCATACCGAAGTTCGCATGCAGCAAGGTCGTTGCGATTGACGACGCCACCACAGAGCGTTCGCGACGGCCTCAGATCAAAACAGAGGAGACAGCCATGAAAAGCATCAAGCACTTCGTAGGACGCATCGTAGGAACGGTAGCCGTAGGCGCGTTGCTGAGCGGTAGCGCCTTGGCCGAACAGAAGGAAGTCACCATCGCCTACCAGCAGATCGTTGGTCCGCTGCTCGTTGCGATGGCCGACGGCAGTGTCGAGAAGGCGACCGGCTACAAGGTCAAGTGGCGGCAGTTCGAATCCGGCGCGAAAGTCGCTACCGCGATGACCTCCGGCGACGTACAGCTCGGCGTGATCGGCTCCAGCCCGATGACAGCCGCCGTCAGCCGCGACGTCGACATCCAGCTCTTCTGGATCCTCGACGACATCAACGAAGCCGAAGCCCTCGTCGTACGCAATGGTTCGGGCATCGACAAGCCGCAGGACCTCAAGGGCAAGAAGATCGGCACCCCCTTCGTCTCCACCACCCACTTCCACACGATGTACGCCCTCGAACAGTGGGGCCTCAAGCCCTCCGAGGTGCAGGTGCTCAACATGCAGCCCAACCAGATCGCTGCCGCCTGGGAACGCGGCGACATCGACGCCGCCTACGTCTGGGATCCCGCGCTGGCGCGCATCAAGCAGTCCGGCAAGGTCTTGATCACCTCCGGCGAACTGAGCAAGAAAGGCAAGGCCACTTTCGACGGCATGGCCGCCAACCGCGCCTGGGCCGAGGCCAACCCCGAGTTCATGGCGAAGTTCGTGAAAGCCATCGCCAACGCCGACGCCTCCTACCGCAACAACCCGCAAGCCTGGGGCGCCGACTCCCCGCAGGTCAAGGCCATCGTCAAGGCCATCGGCGGCGACGCCAACGAAGCGGCTGCGGCCCTCAAGCTCTACCGTTACCCCTCGCTCGAAGAGCAGGCCTCCAGCGCCTGGCTCGGCGGCGGCCAGCAGGGCGGCGTCGGCAAGGCGCTCAAGGCGACCGCCGAATTCCTCAAGGACCAGAAGCGCATCGACACGCTCTCGCCCGACTACGGCAAGTACGTGACGCCGAAGTACGTCGAAGCCGCCCTCAAGCTGAACTGATCCAGCCGCCCCCGCCCCACAGAGCACACAGGAGCAATCCCATGGATACCCTCCACATCCAGGGCGTCAGCGTGGTCTACCCGGGGCATCGCCCCGGGGAACAGGTACATGCGCTCGACGACATCAACCTCTCGATCAACAGCGGCGATTTCGTCGTCGCCCTCGGCGCCTCCGGCTGCGGCAAGACCACGCTGCTGAGCCTGATGGCCGGTTTCATCTCGCCGTCCTCCGGTCAGATCCAGCTCGGCGGCCGTCGCGTACAAGGCCCCGGCTCCGACCGCGGCGTCGTGTTCCAGAAGCACGCGCTGCTGCCCTGGCTCAACGTCATGGAGAACACCGAGTTCGGCCTCAAGCTGCAAGGCGTGCCCAAGCAGGAACGCCGCGAACGCGCTGCGCGCAACCTCAAGCTCGTCGGCCTGCAGGACTTCCACCAGCACATGATCTACCAGCTCTCCGGCGGCATGCAGCAACGCGTCGGCATCGCCCGCGCGCTCACCTGCAATCCCTCGATGCTGCTGATGGACGAGCCGATGGCGGCGCTCGACGCGCTGACCCGCGAAACCATCCAGGAGCTGCTGCTCGACGTGTGGCAGAAGACCAACAAGATGTTCTTCTTCATCACGCACAGCGTCGAAGAAGCGCTCTTCCTCGCCAGCCGCCTGATCGTGATGTCGCCGCGCCCGGGACGCATCACCCACACCTATGAGCTCGACTTCAATCGCCGCTTCCTCGAATCCCGCGACGCGCGCGCGGTGAAATCGAGTCCCGACTTCATCAAGATGCGCGAGAAGGTGCTCGGCATCATCTACGGCGACGAACGCGGCAACGCCGCGGAAGAGGAGGTGGCCCATGCTGCGTAATTCGAAGAACGCGACCCGGCTCGCACCGTCGGCCGGGCAGGGGGGCGCGATCGCCATGCACATCCCGAACGAGGCCGCCGATTCTGCCACCCCCGCCGGCTTGCTTTCCCGGCTCTTCGCGACCCGCTCGGTCAAGCCCGGCCAAGCCTTCGGCGCACCGGGGCAGGGCAGCAGCTCGATGATCAGCACCGTCACGATCGCCGCGCTGCTCGGCGTGTGGTTCCTCGTAACCCAGGCCGGGTGGGTCAAGCCGCTCTTCCTGCCGTCGCCCGGGGCCGTCATCGACAAGTTCGTCGCCGTCTCGACCGAAGGCTTCGCCGGCGCGACGCTGCTCGAACATGCGCTGACGAGCCTCGCCCGCGTGATGGGCGCCTTCCTGCTCGCGTGCGTGACTGCGATCCCGATCGGCGTGCTGATGGGCGTCAACCGTGTCGCCCGCGGCGTCTTCGATCCCCCGATCGAGCTCTACCGCCCGCTGCCGCCGCTCGCCTACTTGCCGATGGTCATCATCTGGTTCGGCATCGGCGAATTCTCGAAGGTCTACCTGATCTTCCTCGCGATCTTCGCGCCGATGGCCATCGCCGCCCGCTCCGGTGTGCGCTCGGTGTCACTGGAGCAGATCCACGCCGCCTACTCGATGGGTGCCTCCCGCACGCAGGTGATCTTCCACGTGATCCTGAAGGCCGCGATCCCCGAGGTCTTCACCGGCATGCGCATCGGCATCGGCGTCGGCTGGTCGACGCTGGTCGCGGGCGAAATGGTCGCCTCGACCAAGGGCCTCGGCTTCATGGTCCTCAACGCCGCCGAGTTCCTCGCGAGCGACATCGTGATCATGGGCATCCTCGTCATCGGACTCTTCGCTTTCGCCTTCGACGTGCTGATGCGCTACGTCGAGCGCCTGATGGTGCCCTGGAAAGGCAAGGTGTAAGGGTCCTTGCGGGCCCGTGTCGCAGCCACGCGACGCGGGTCCGCTGTCGCCATCCGATTCGACCTAAAAGCCGCAACAGCCGGATGCCAGCCCTCCAAGACCAGCGAGACCGACTCCTGGCCGTGATCCCCAGCCTGCGACGCTACGCGCGCGCCCTCGTCGGCGAGCGATCGCTGGCAGACCGGCTGGTGCGCGACACGCTCGAACACGCCTGTTGCACCGCCACTCAGACCCACTGTCGGCGGGACGTCCGTCCCTGTCTTCTCGGCATCCTGCACCGGCGCTACCTGCAAGGTGGCGATCGTGCGGCGCCGTCCGTCGTCCCTGCGAACACCCTCGACTTCGCGCTCCAGGCCTTGCCCGGTCCACAGCGTGTGATCCTGCTGCTCGTCGTCCTCGAACGCATGAGCTGCGAAGAAGTTGCGAGACTGACTGGCCTGGGCCCCGCCACTGTCGCCGCTACGCTGTCGGCAGGTCGCGACAAACTTCGCACACAGTTGGATACGGCTGCCCTCGCGCTGCTCCCGTAGGCTATCGTTCGAAAAAGGGTGTCCGTTGCGCGGATACCCAATATGATTGCCACCCATCCCGAATGCCGAGGAAGCAAAGCATGCAGCTCCACCCCGTGATCCTATCCGGCGGTTCCGGAACGCGGCTATGGCCGCTGTCCCGCGAGCAGTATCCCAAGCAGTTGCTCGCCCTGACCGGCGACGAAACGATGCTGCAGCAGACGGCCACGCGCCTCGCCGGCTTCAGCGGCGTCTTGCCGACCGCAGCCGAATCCATCGTCGTCTGCAACGAGGAATACCGCTTCATCACCGCCGAGCAGATGCGCGCCGCCGGTTGTCCCTCGCATCACATCATCCTGGAGCCTGTCGGCCGCAACACCGCGCCAGCCCTGACGCTCGCCGCCTTGACCGTCAAGCGCGAGCATGGCGACGGCGTACTGCTCGTGATGCCCGCCGACCACGTCATCCGCGACCTCCCGGCCTTCCAGCGCGCCGTCGCGCTCGGGCTCGACGCCGCCCTATCCGGCGCGATGGTGACTTTCGGCATCATCCCCGAGCGCCCCGAAACCGGCTACGGCTACATCCGCGTCGGCGACGAAACAGCCCCCGGTATGCACGAGGTCTCGGCCTTCGTCGAAAAACCCGATGCCGACACTGCCGCGGGCTATCTCGCGAGCGGGCGCTATCTCTGGAACAGCGGCCTGTTCATGGTCCGTTCTGACGTCTGGCTGAAGGCCATCGGCTACTTCAATCCCGCGATGCTCGCGGCCTGCTCCGCCGGCATCGACGCCGAAACACGCGACGCCGACTTCGTCCGCGTGGGCCGCGAAGCCTTCGAAGCTTGTCCATCGGATTCGATCGACTACGCCGTGATGGAGCGCCTCGCACAAACGCCGGAGCTCGGCATTCCGCCGCGCGTCGTGCAGATGTCCGTCGGCTGGTCCGACGTCGGAGCCTGGGATGCGCTATGGGCGCTCGCCGACCGCGACGAAGCGGGCAACTGCGCGCGCGGCGATGTCCTGCTCGAAGCCACTCGCGACACGCTGGTGCACGCCACGAGTCGCATGGTCGCCTGCCTCGGTGTCGAGGACCTGGTCGTCGTCGAAACGGCCGACGCCGTGATGGTTGCGCGCAAGGCCAACACGCAGGACGTGAAAAAGATCGTCGCTCGCCTCAAGGCGGAGCAGCGTCCGCAGGCACTCGCCCACCGCAAGATCCACCGCCCCTGGGGCTGCTACGATTCCATCGACAGCGGGGGACGCTTCCAGGTCAAGCGCATCGAGGTGAAGCCTGGCGCGTCGCTCAGTCTCCAGATGCACCATCATCGAGCCGAGCACTGGATCGTCGTGCGCGGCACGGCGAAGGTCACGCGCGGTGACGAAACCTTCCTGCTCAGCGAGAACCAGTCGACCTACATTCCGCTCGGCGTCACGCACCGCCTCGAAAATCCCGGCAAGCTCACCCTCGAAATCATCGAGGTGCAATCAGGGAGCTACCTCGGCGAAGACGACATCGTCCGCTTCGAGGATACCTACGGCCGCCACTGAAGGGCGGCCGGGGAGGGGATTACCAGAGCTGCCACCACGGGCGGTCGACCTTCGGGCCGTCCGCCATGTACACGCTGTTCGGGAAATTCTTCTGCAGCACCCGTTCCGCGTCCTTGCGCAGATCGGTCATGCCGAGCGCGTCGTAGCTCTTCACCAGCACCACCAGCGCCTCTTCGATCGCCGGCGCCTGCGGGTAGGTCTTCAGCGCCGCCTGGGAGCGGTTGATCGCCGCCACGTAGGCGCCGCGGCGGTAGTAGTAACGCGCAACGTGCACCTCGTGCTGCGCCAGCGCGTTGACGAGGTATTGCATGCGCATGCGGGCGTCGTCGGCGTACTTGCTGTCCGGGAAGCGCGTCACCAACTGGCTGAACGTGTCGAACGACTCCTGCGCCGCCTTCGGGTCGCGCTCGGACAGATCCTGGTTCGACAACCCGGCGAGCAGGCCCAGATCCTCATTGAAGGTGGCCAGCCCCTTCAGGTAATACACGTAGTCGACGTTCGGATGGTTCGGATGCAGCTTGATGAAGCGATCCGCGGCCGCAATCGCCAGCGCCGGCTCGCTCGACTTGTACTGCGCGTAGGCCGTCTCGATCTGCGCCTGCTGTGCGAAACGCCCGTACGGATAGCGCGCCTCAAGCTTCTCGTAGAGCTTGATCGCCTGGTCGTAATACCCGTCGGTCATGAATTGCTTGGCTTCGGTGTAAAGCCGCTGCGCGCTCCAACCCGCCGTCTCATCGACCTGTTCGGGCAGCAGGCCGCAGCCGCCAAGCAGCAACGCGCCGATAACCGCTAAACTTCGAAGGGTGAACCTAGCCATCGAAAACACTCGCGTGAATGAACCGGACGATTATAGCCCACAGGACGAGCCCGCTTTGTACCACCAGCTGACGATTCCGGCCGAATGCGCCGGACTGCGTCTCGACCAGGCGCTCGCCCAGCTCTTCCCCGCGCACTCGCGAAGCCGTCTGCAAGGCTGGCTTAAGGCCGGCCGGGTACTGCTCAACGGCGGCCAGCACGACGCGAAGCTCAAGGTCTGGGGCGGCGAGACGCTCGAAGTCAGCGCGCTGCCCACCCCCGAAGAGGTCGCCGAAGCGCCTGAAGACATCCCGCTCGACGTCGTCTTCGAGGACGACACGCTGCTCGTGATCAACAAGCCCGTTGGCCTCGTCGTCCATCCGGGCAGCGGCAACTGGAGCGGGACGCTGCTCAACGCACTGCTGCACCACGCGCCGGCCGTCTCGTCAGTCCCGCGTGCCGGCATCGTGCATCGTCTCGACAAGGACACCAGCGGACTGCTCGTCGTCGCCAAGACCCTCGAAGCCCAGACCGACCTCGTCCGCCAGTTGCAGGCCCGCAGCGTCAAGCGCCACTACCTCGCGCTCGTGCATCGGCTCATCACCGGCCCGGGTATCGTCGACGAACCCATCGGGCGCCACCCGACCCACCGTACCCGCATGGCCGTCGTGCAATCCGGCCGCCCGGCCGTCACGCGCTACTTCATCCGCGAGCAGTTCGCGCGCTCGACGCTCGTCGAATGCCAGCTCGAGACCGGGCGCACGCACCAGATCCGCGTGCACATGGCCCACATCGGCCATCCACTCGTCGGCGATGCGACCTACGGTCTGCGCCGTTGCGGCAACCCCATCCTCGACGGCTTCCCGCGCCAGGCGCTGCACGCCTATCGTCTCGGCCTGATCCATCCCTCCACCGGCGACGAGATGTCCTGGCAGGCGGATCTTCCGACCGATTTCGCTGATCTGATCGCAATGCTCAGACAAGAGGTATCGCGATGAGCCCCGACTGGATCCAACCCGACTGGCCGGCCCCGTCGAACGTGCGCGCCTTCGTCACGACGCGCCACGGCGGCGTGAGTTCCGGCCCCTACGCCAGCATGAACCTCGGCACCCACGTCGGCGACTCGCCGGCGGCGGTGGCGCAGAACCGGTGGCTGCTGCGCAGCTGCCTCCCTGCCGAGCCGCTGTGGCTCGATCAGGTTCACGGCATCGGGGTCGCGGACGCCGACGCAGCGGCGGACGGCGCCCCGAAGGCTGACGCCTCGATCGCGACCCGGCCTTCCGCCGTCTGCGCGATCATGACGGCCGACTGTCTTCCGGTGCTCTTCTGTGACGACATGGGTACCGTCGTCGCTGCCGCGCACGCCGGCTGGCGGGGGCTTGCCGCAGGTGTCCTCGACGCGGCCGTCGCACGCATGGCGGTCACGCCAGCTCGGATCCTGGCTTGGATGGGGCCTGCGATCGGCCCCGACGCTTTCGAAGTCGGCGACGAAGTGCGCGAGGCCTTCTGCGCCGGCAACCCGGCTGCAGCCGACGCGTTCCGCCCCGCCGCGCAACGCGGCAAGTGGATGGCCGACCTCTTCCTCCTCGCCCGCCTCCGTCTCGCCACGCTTGGCGTGACCCGCATCTTCGGTGGCGGCGAATGCACGTGGTCCGACCCGCTGCGCTACTTCTCCTACCGCCGCGACGGCGTCACCGGTCGCATGGCTTCTCTCGTCTGGCTTGCCGACTGAATTACCTGATTCGGGAATATCTACCCGTTATTCACTATTGCTTGTCATTGGAATCGGTTCTATCTTTTGCCCCTGTATCCTCTTCGGATGCTCGTCGGCGAGCACTCCGATGACGGGCGGGCGTGCCGGTCAGCCACAGGAACAGGGCGAGCGGCGCGATTCCCCAGAATACGAACGTGAGAATTCCGCCGATGATGGTGGTATCGGATGCGGCCACCATCACGGCAACGTATAACCAGGCAATTGCGACAATGTACATGGGGTGCGATTTTAACCGCGCAAATTTGGCTCGGCACAGCAGTCTGCCGATGGCAAGATAACGGTCGAAAGAACCAATGCGCGGAGCACGGCTTGCTCCGAAGTCTCGCCCCAGGAGTAGTTGATGTCCGAATCAGACAACAAGCAGCCGACAGCTGCGTTTCAGGCAATGCTTCAATTCGGCCAGACGATGGCCCAGAACTTCTTCGAAGGGGTCGCTCGCCAGCACGCAGCGATTCAGGACACCAGCGGCGCGGCCGCCGCCAGCGTGCCCCTACCCGAAACCGAAGCCTTCGCACGCCTGCAAAATTCATTTGCCGAGCGGCACATGACGCTCTGGAACACGCTGCTGCAGCGAAAACCCGGTGAAACCAGCGACCCGGTGATCAAGGCCGAGGTCGGCGACCGTCGCTTTAGTTCCGTCGAATGGGGTACGAGTCCGGTCTTCGACTACGTACGTCAGGCCTACCTGGTCAACGCCGACTTCCTCAAGCGCGTCGCCGAAGAGCTGCCCATGGCCGACGGCCGCGCCAAATCCCGCGTGCAGTTCCTGACGCGGCAATACATCGACGCGCTCGCCCCCTCGAACTTCGCCGCGACCAATCCCGAGTTCATCAAGGCCGCGCTCGAGTCCAAGGGCGAGAGCATCTCCCGCGGCCTCGAAAACCTACTTGCCGACCTCGAAAAGGGTCGCATCTCGATGACCGACGACGCGGCCTTCGAAGTCGGCCGCAATCTCGCGCTGACGCCGGGTTCGGTGATCTACGAAAACGAGCTGATGCAGCTCATCCAGTACGCGCCGCTGACCGACAAGGTCGCGCAGACCCCGCTGCTGATCGTGCCGCCCTGCATCAACAAGTTCTACATCATGGATCTCCAGCCGGAGAACTCCCTGGTGCGCTTTGTCGTCGAGAAGGGCTACACGGTCTTTCTCGTCTCCTGGAAGAACCCGAAGGCCGACGAGGCTACCTTCACGTGGGATGACTACATCGACAAGGGCGCGCTGACCGCGCTCGAAGTCGTCCGCGCCGTCACGCGCGTCAAGAAGCCGAACGTGCTGGGTTTCTGCGTCGGCGGCACCATCCTCACCTCCGCCCTCGCCGTGGCGAGGGCGCGCGGCGAGGACCCGGTGTCGAGCGTGACGCTGATGACCACCTTGCTCGACTTCGCCGATGCCGGCGAACTCGCCTGCCTCGTCGACGAGGCGAGCGTCGCGGCACGCGAAGCGGCGATCGGCAAGGGCGGTCTGATGCCCGGACAGGAGCTCGCAAACGTTTTCTCCGCCCTACGCGCCAACGACCTCGTGTGGCAGTACGTCGTCGGCAACTACCTCAAGGGCAACAAGCCGCAGGCCTTCGACCTGCTGTACTGGAATTCGGATAGCACCAACCTCGCAGGGCCCTTCCTGACGTGGTATTTGCGCAACATGTATCTCGAGAACAATCTGCGCGTGCCGGGCAAACTCAAGATGCTCGGCGTGAAGGTGGATCTCGGCAAGGTCAATGCGCCCGCGTATTTGCTGGCGACGCGCGAAGACCACATCGTGCCGTGGAAGGGGGCCTACCTGTCGCGCGGCCTGCTCGGCGGCGACACGACTTTCGTTCTCGGTGCGAGCGGTCACATCGCAGGTGCGATCAATCCCGCATCCAAGAACCGGCGCAGCTACTGGGTGAGCGACGCGAAGGCTGCGGACCCCGATGAATGGCTCGATAGCGCCGTGGAGAACAAGGGCAGCTGGTGGCTGCACTGGAGCGAGTGGCTGACGCAGTTCGGCGGCAAGCAGGTCGCGGCGCGCGGCCGGCTCGGCAATGCCAAGTTCGCGCCGATCGAACCGGCCCCGGGGCGCTACGTGAAAGAGAAAGCCTGAAACAACCTCGCTCTCGCCCGACGGAGAGAATAGGGAACAATAAGCAACAAGAATCTACCAGCGGCAGCGGACACGGGGGGCGCTGCCGGTATTGCTGGAAACCCTTCGAGAGACGAAATCACGGGAGAGGAAATAGCATGGCACGAGTTGCGCTTGTGACGGGAGGTATGGGTGGTCTGGGCGAAGCAATCTGCATCAAGCTGTCGGCGCTGGGATACCGCGTCGTTACCACCCATTCGCCGGGCAACAACAAGGCAGCCGAATGGCTGCAGACCATGAACAACATGGGGTATGGGTTCAAGGCCTATCCTTGTGACGTGTCGGATTTCGATGCGGCCAGGGCATGTGTCGAGACCGTGACGAATGAAGTCGGGCCGATCGACGTCCTGGTCAATAACGCCGGTATCACGCGCGACATGACCTTCAAGAAGATGACCAAGGCGGACTGGGACGCCGTCATCAGCACCAACCTCGACAGCGTCTTCAACATGACCAAGCAGGTCATGGACGGCATGGTCGAGCGCAAGTGGGGACGCGTCATCAACGTCTCGTCGGTGAACGGCCAGAAGGGCGCCTTCGGCCAGACCAACTACTCCGCGGCCAAGGCCGGCATGCACGGCTTTACCAAAGCCCTCGCGCTGGAAGTTGCACGCTCGGGCGTCACGGTGAACACCATTTCCCCGGGTTACATCGGCACTAAAATGGTCATGGCGATTCCGCAGGAAATCCTCGAATCCAAGATCCTGCCGCAGATCCCGGTCTCGCGCCTCGGCAAGCCGGAAGAGATCGCCGGACTGGTGGCCTACCTCGCATCGGAAGAAGCGGCCTTCGTGACGGGCGCCAACATCTCGATCAACGGCGGCCAGCACATGTTCTGATCCAGGTTCGCCTGCATCTGCGAGCGGCGCGTTCCCGATCTGGGGCGCGCCGTTTTTCTTTCAGGCCCGTCTTTTGCAGTGCAGCACGTGCGCTGAAAAGTGCCTATAATCCCTGAACTTTGCGGTAATGCGTTGCCGCATGGTTGCCAGGGGGAGGCACGCGGCGAAATCACGAGGGTGAGACTGATCGTGCTTCCTCATCCCGAATCTGCAAGAGGATTGCACTATGAGTCAGAAAGTCGCACTCGTTACCGGCGCAATGGGTGGTTTGGGCACCGCGATCTGTCAATCGCTGGCCCAGGATGGCCTGAAGGTCGTCGCCAACTGTCTGCCCGGTTTTCCTCAGAAGGACGAGTGGCTCGCCAAACAGAAGGAACTCGGATTCGACTTCATCGCCGCTGAAGGTGATGTGTCCGATTACGAGTCCTGCAAGGCCATGGTTGCCAAGATCGAAGCCGAAGTCGGCCCGATCGAGATCCTGGTGAACAACGCCGGCATCACGCGTGACAAGTTCTTCCCGAAGATGGAGAAGAGCCAATGGGATGCGGTGATCAACACCAACCTCAACAGCCTGTTCAACGTCACCCATCACGTGTCGCCGAAGATGGCCGAACGCGGCTGGGGGCGCATCATCAACATTTCGTCGGTTAATGGCGTCAAGGGTCAGGCCGGTCAGACCAACTACTCGACCGCCAAGGCGGGGGTACTGGGCTTCACCAAGGCGCTGGCTGCCGAACTCGCGACCAAGGGCGTGACCGTGAACGCCATCGCCCCGGGCTACATCGGTACCGAAATGGTCATGGCGATCCGCGACGACATCCGCCAAGGCATCATCGACACCGTGCCGATGAAGCGTCTGGGCAAGCCCGAAGAAATCGGCGCCCTCTGCTCCTATCTCTCCTCCGAACTGGCCGGCTACGTCACCGGCGCCACCATCAACATCAACGGTGGCCTCCACATGTGCTGATGCGCAAAACGCGCGCGGCCCGTGGTTGCTGGACCCCGCCCGACGGCGGGGTTTTTATTTCCGCAGCGCGGTATAATTTTCATACATGCAGAGCGGAATCCACCGCCGCCGAGGAGAGGTAGTGATGGCTGATCAGGCACGTCTTATCAAGAAGTATCCCAACCGTCGTCTTTACGACACCCGCACGAGTTCCTACATCACGCTCGCCGATGTCAAGGAGTTGGTGTTGAGCCGCGAGGAATTCCAGGTCGTTGACGCGAAGACCGGTGAGGACCTGACCCGCAGCATCCTGCTTCAGATCATCCTCGAGGAGGAAGCCGGCGGCGCCCCGATGTTCACCAGCGATCTGCTGGCCCACATGATCCGTTTCTATGGCAATGCCACGCAGGGCATGATGGGCAAGTACCTTGAAAACAACATCAAGGCATTCACCGAGATGCAGGCCAAGCTGCAGGAGCAGTCGAAGGCCATTTACGGCGAAAACAGCACGATCAGCCACGACCTCTGGGCCCAGTTCCTGAATTTTCAGGGGCCCGCGCTGCAGAGCGTGATGGGCACCTACGTCGACCAGAGCAAGAAAATGTTCTCGCAGATGCAGGAGCAGATCGAGAACCAGACGCGTAACATGTTCACCGGCTTCCAGTTCCCCAACTACAGCCCCGGCGCCCGCGAACCTCAGGGTGGCGGCACGTCGTCCTCTTCGGGTCAGGCCACGGAGAAGGGCGATACAGCTTCGACGACCAAGGCTGGTCGTTCCAACCAGAAATAAGACGGCGCGCGGGCCTGACCGGGCGCCGCGCGTATCGCAATAGAGAGCATGACCCCGACGAAAAAACTCGACGTGCCGCGTGTCGGCTTCGTATCCCTTGGCTGTCCGAAGGCGACGGTCGATTCCGAACACATCCTGACGCGCCTGCGCGCCGAGGGCTACGAGATTTCCGGCAGCTACGACGACGCCGACCTCGTGGTCGTCAATACTTGCGGCTTCATCGATGCCGCGGTCGAAGAGTCGCTTGACGCAATCGGAGAAGCGCTCACCGAGAACGGCAAGGTGATCGTCACCGGTTGCCTCGGTGCGAAGGATGACGTCGTCCTCGCCGCGCATCCTCAGGTGCTCGCGGTCACCGGTCCGCACGCGACCGATGCCGTCATGAAGGCCGTGCATCAGCACCTGCCCAAGCCGCACGACCCGTTCACCGACCTTGTGCCGCCGCAGGGCATCCGGCTGACGCCGGGCCACTACGCGTATCTCAAGATTTCCGAGGGCTGCAATCACCGCTGCACCTTCTGCATCATTCCGTCGATGCGCGGCGACCTCGTCTCGCGTCCGATCCACGAAGTGATGCGCGAGGCCGAGGCGCTGGTCGACTCCGGCGTGAAGGAACTACTGATCGTCTCGCAGGACACCAGCGCCTACGGCGTCGATACCAAGTACCGGACTGGCTTCTGGAACGGCCGCCCGCTCAAGACGTGCCTGTACGATCTGGCCAAGGCGCTGGGCGAGCTCGGCGTCTGGGTGCGGATGCACTACGTGTATCCCTACCCGAGCGTCGACGAGCTGATCCCGCTGATGGCCGAAGGCAAGATCTTGCCTTACCTCGACGTCCCCTTCCAGCACGCCAGTCCCCGCATCCTCAAGGCGATGAAGCGGCCCGCCAATGCTGAAAACGTGCTCGAACGCGTCCGCAAATGGCGCAGCATCTGCCCGGACCTCACGATCCGCTCGACCTTCATCACCGGTTTCCCCGGCGAGACGGATGAAGATTTCGAGATGCTGCTCAACTTCCTCGAAGAGGCCCAACTCGATCGCGTCGGCGCTTTCGCGTACTCGCCGGTTGAGGGGGCGGAAGCCAATCAGCTCGCCGATCCCGTTCCGGATGAGGTCCGCGAAGAGCGCCGCTTGCGTCTGATGGAGTTCCAGGAAGACATCTCGACGCAGCGACTCGAGCGCTGGATCGATCGCGAGGTGACGGTGCTCGTCGACGAAATCGACGAAGAAGGCGCTATCGCCCGTTCGCCTGGCGATGCCCCGGAAATCGACGGCCTGGTCATCATCCCCAACGGCGAGCACCTCGAACCCGGAGAGTTCGCCCGCGTCCGGATCACGGATTGCGACGTCCACGACCTCTACGCCGAGCCGATCACTTCATGAGCCGCCTCATCGTCTGACATGTTCGAGTCAGTCCCGCACCCGCCCGCCACGACAGGCCCGACGATCGGCCTCGCCTTGGGGAGCGGCGCAGCGCGGGGCTGGGCTCATCTGGGCGTCCTGCGCGTGCTTGCTCAGGAAGGAATCGAGCCGCACGTGATCTGCGGCGCCTCGGTGGGCGCCTTCGTCGGCGCCGCGCTCGCTTCCGGCGATCTGGCCAAGCTCACCGACTGGGCCGAATCCCTGAAATGGAAGGATGTCGTCTCCCTTCTCGACGTCAGCCTGCGCGGTGGGCTGATCAAGGGCCAGAAGCTCATCCGCTTCTTCGAGCGCAACTTCGTCGCCCGCGAATTCTCAGAACTCCACCGTCGGTTCGCCTGTGTTGCGACTGAGCTGGAAACGGGGCGCGAGCTCTGGCTGCGCGAAGGGAGCGTGGCCGCGGCGGTGCGCGCCTCGATCGCAATGCCTGGCTTGCTGACACCCGTCATCCGGCACGGCCGCGTCCTGGTCGACGGCGGACTCGTCAACCCGGTGCCCGTGTCGCTCTGTCGGGCGATGGGCGCCGATCTCGTAATTGCAGTCGATCTCGGGTCCGATCTCGTCGGGAAGGCCGTCCGGCCGGCTGCCGAGCCGGAAAGCGAGGCTGGGTGGACCGACCGCGTCCTCGCGCGTTTCGGGCGCACCGTCACCGGCGGCAACGGTGGTGAGCCGAAGCCCACGCGCCCTGCGCCGGATGTAGCCGATGCACCGTCGTTGATCACCGTTCTCGCCTCGAGCATCAGCATCATGCAAGTGCGTATTGCGCGCAGTCGTCTGGCGGGAGAGCCTGCCGAAGTGCTGATCGCGCCGCGCCTCGGCCATCTCGGCCCTCTCGACTTCCACCGCGCGCGTGAAGCCATCGCCGAAGGCGAAGCCGCTGCGACGCATATGCTTCCCGCCTTGCGCTACGCCCTGAAGCAGTACTGAAACGGTTCGCGAGACATGACTGAATACATTCAGGCGCTGATCGACGCTGTGGGAGAGCCGCAGGTCTTGACCGGGGCCGACGCGATGAGCCCCTATCTGAACGACTGGCGGGGCCGCTACCGGGGCAACGCCGTCGCCGTGGTGCGTCCCGCCGACGTGGACGAAGTTGCCGCAGTCGTGCGCACCAGCGTGGCGTCCGGCGTCGCGATCGTCCCGCAGGGCGGCAACACAGGCCTCTGCGGCGGCGCGACCCCGCTCGAGGATGGCCAGTCCGTCGTGCTCAGCCTGTCGCGCATGAATCGGATTCGAGGCGTCGATGCGGCCAACAATGCGCTTGTCGCCGAAGCCGGCTGCACCTTGGCCACCGTGCAGCAAGCCGCTGCCGACGTGAATCGCCTCTTCCCCCTGTCGCTCGCGTCCGAGGGGAGCTGCCAGGTCGGCGGCAATATCTCGACCAATGCCGGCGGCGTTCATGTGCTGAGATACGGCAACATGCGCGACCTCGTGCTGGGGCTCGAGGTCGTGCTGCCCGACGGGCGCATTTGGCAAGGCTTGCGCGGCCTGCGCAAGGACAATACGGGCTACGACCTCAAGCAGCTCTTTGTCGGGGCCGAAGGAACACTCGGTATCGTCACCGCAGCCTGCCTGAAGCTATTTCCCCGTCCCCGGGCGCGCGCCGTCGCCTGGGCGGCCGTTGCAGACGCCGAACGCGCAATTTCTCTGCTCGGATTTCTGCGCGACCATTGCGGCGATCGAATCAACGCCTTCGAGATCGTCGGTCGCCCGGCGCTGGAGCTCGTGCTGGAGCACATTCCGGGCGCCCGCGCGCCCTTGAGCGGGGCAGGGGAGTGGTCCGTCCTGATGGAGCTGGCGGACTTCGTCGGCGCGACTGAAGTGCGCCAACTGATGGAACAGGCCCTGAGCGCGGCAACCGAGGCGGGTCTTATCGACGATGCCGTCCTGGCGGCCTCGGAAGCCCAGGAGAACGCCCTGTGGGCGTTGCGCGAGAACATCTCCGAGGCTCAGAAGGTGGAAGGCGTCAGCATCAAGCACGACGTGTCCGTGCCCGTAAGTGCCATTCCCGAATTCCTCTCACAGGCGCGTGCAGCCTTGGCGGCGCGGTGGCCGGATATCAGGATCGTCACATTCGGCCACATTGGGGACGGGAACTTGCACTACAACCTTTCGAAACCGGACGCCCTGGATAACAAGGCGTTCATCGCTCGGACAGGGGAAGTGAATCGAGTCGTGCATGACCTCGTCGCCGAACTGGGCGGATCGATTTCGGCGGAGCACGGTCTGGGGCAGTTGAAGCGTGTCGAAAACGTCCGCTACAAGTCGGAGGTGGAGCTGGATCTGATGCGGGCCGTGAAGTCGGTTCTCGATCCACACGGTTTGATGAACCCGGGAAAAGTCCTGTAATCGCGAAAAATTGCTCCCGATGAAAGAAAGGGGTTTACAGGGTCCGTGGGGCGCCCTATAATGCGCGCTCTTTCGACGTCGGGGGTATAGCTCAGCTGGGAGAGCGCTTGCATGGCATGCAAGAGGTCAGCGGTTCGATCCCGCTTACCTCCACCAGACGAGAAAGAAGTTTAGTCCGGTCCCCATCGT
>NZ_DATFAO010000075.1:0-11796 GCF_035254505.1 Aromatoleum sp.
CTGGGCGGCGCGCTGCTGTCGTGGTTCACGCCGAACCCCTACGACCGCGTGTGGAACGAAGAGATTCCGCCGCTGGAGTCGATGGCCCGCTTCATCCTCGACTACTTCGTCACCGGCTCGCCGGTGAACCAGATCAAGTACATCGAGAACATGATCGAGGAGTCGGGCTCTAAGGGGATGCTCTTCTACACCTACATCGGCTGCCCCTACGGCGGCATGCACGTCGAGCTCTTCCGCGACCATTTCCACAAGAAGGGCGTGCCGAGCTCGGGTCTGGAAGGCAGCTGGCAGGTCGGGGCGCCGTCGGGTCAGCTGATCACCCGCGTGCGCGCCTTCATCGAAATGTTGTCCTGACGGAACCAGGCCCGAAGGGCCGGCGTTGAGGCACGGGTCGGGGTTGGGCGGCGAAGCCGCTCAATCCCGATCGTTCGTGAACAGCTCCACCGCGCCGGCGCGGCATGGGTGCGGCGAGGCTGTTCGAGGTCTGCTGATGCGATTCCGTTTGATTTCCAACTGCGGTAGTGTCCACCGATGACCCCTGAAGCCGCAGATGCCGAATTCGTTCTGAAAAGCACGCCGCCGCGTGTCTCGAAGGATCAGCTCTTGCGCGGCCGCCTCGGTTGGGACGGGGAGGATCTCCGCAACAAGACGATCATCGAAGTCGTCGCGCCCGCCGGCTTCGGCAAGACTTCGCTGCTCGGTCAGTGGCGGCGGGAAGCCCTGAACCTCGGCGCCCTCGTCGCGTGGCTGAGCTTCGACGAACGCGACGACGTCGCGCGGTTTTCCGGCGCGCTCGCCTATTCGATGCGGATCGCGAGCGGCCGGCCGACCTTCGAGCGCGCGGTCGCGCAGACGATGCGGCAGGGCGGCAACGAGCAGGAAGGCCTGACCGCGTGGCTCGCCGAAGTGGCGAACCTCGGCGCTGAGACGGTGCTGATCCTCGACGAAGTCCAAACCGTATCCGCGTCGGTGCTTGACTCGCTGCTCTATCTGATCCTGAATGCGCCGCCGAACCTTCGCATCGTGCTCGCGTCGCGCAAGGCGCTGCAGCTTCCGCTGTCGAACTTCCTCGCGAGGGGCCTGTATACATCGCTCGATGTGGAGCGGCTCCGTTTCACCCGCCAGGAAACGGCCGCGATCCTGAAGGCCCGATTCAAGGACCGCATCACTGCAGAATCCTGCATGCGGCTGCATGACAAGGCCGCGGGCTGGCCACTGGGGCTGCAGCTGGCGATGGTGGTCATCGAACGCCAGAGCGATCCCAACACGGCGATCGCGACGATGGATGCGGCTACCGGCGACCTCGAACGCTATTTCCTGGAAGGCTTGCTCAACGACCTGGAACCGCGCGTCGTCGAATTCCTCGTCCGGCTCGCCATCCTCGACGCGCTGCAGGTGGAACTGTGCGGCTTCGTCACCGGCTACGAGGACGCGCCCGAGCTGCTGAAACGCTTGCGCGAAACGCTGCCGATCTTCATGGATGGTCCGAGCGCGGAGTGGGTGCGGCTGCATCCGATGGTGCGGGAATTCCTGCTTGGACAGCTGCGCAAGCGTCCCGAGGTGGAGCTCCAGGCGCTGCATGGGCGCGCCGCGCGCTGGCTGGCGGACCATGGCTTGCGCGAAGTGGCGGCTGGCCAGGCGCTTGCCGCGGGTCAGGACGAGCTCGCGCATGGCCTGATCAGCGAGTGCATGTACGGTGCGGCGCTCGAAGCCGATAACGTGCGGCTGCTCTATTGGCTGGAACGCATCCCGCCCGAGGAGCTCGAGCGCCACCCGCGAACGCTGCTCGGCGCGGCGTGGGTGCTGGCGCTAAGCGAGCGGCACCGGCAGGCGGCGCGGTTGATCGAGAAGATCCACGCGGACCCGGCGGCGCCCGTCGAGGAGCGCTTCGAGAGTGCGCTCATCCACGGGGCGGCAGCCTACTTCGCGGATCACATCGACGACATGGTCGACACCTTCGCGCCATGGAAGGACCAGGAGGTCACCTCGTCTTCAACACTGCGCGCGATCTATGCCAATTGCGCCGCCGTCGCGCAGATCTACCGTGGCAACCCTGAGCAGGCGCGGCGCATGATCCGCGCCGCCTACGCCGCCGTATCGCCGACGCTGCAGGCGGTCAGGGGTTGGGGCGAGTGGGGGATCGGTTTCGGCTACCTGTGGGAGGGGCAGGTCCAGCTCGCGCAGGAATGGCTCGCCGAGCCGTCGCGGCGCGCGGACGAAGCCATCGGCCGCCGCAACGGCGTGAGCGCGATGCTGGCGTCGGCATACGCGATGGCCTTGTGGGAACTGGGCGACGTGGATGCGGCCGAGGACGTGCTGCTCGATCGTCTCGACGTGCTGGAGCGCGTGTCGGCCCCCGAAGCGATCGTCATGGGCTATCAGGTCGCCGCGCGGCTCGCGCGCCTGAAGGGGCAGCAACGACGCGCCCTCGATCTGCTCGACAATCTCTTCGCGCTCGGCGAAGTGCGCGGAATGCCGCGCTACTGCGTCGCGAGTCTCTTCGAACAGGCGCGCATGCACCTGGTCCAGGGACGGATGCGTTCCTGTATCGAAGCCTGCGATCGGCTCGCGGCGATGGCGGCTGAGCTCGATCCGGCCTCCTTGCTCGGACGACTGCTGTTGCTACGCATCGCACAGGCGCGCGGCTATGCGGCCATCGCCAGGGCCGACTGGGAAGGCGTGCTGGCGATCCTGGAACCGGCGCTCGAAGAGGCCGACAAGCTTCGCCGGGGCAGGGAAGGGGTCGAGATGAGGTTCTTGCTGGCCGTTGCGCGCATGCACTGCGGCCTCGAATGGAAGTCCCATCGCGACGAGGCGCTCGGCCTCGCGGAGATGTACGGCATGCAGCGCGGCCTGCAGGAGCTGCAGACGCTCGCGGGCGACTGGCGGGCAGGGCACGCCGGCGCGAAGGAGGCGCCGCGAGACGAGCCCGCCCTTGCGCCGGCCCGCGCCGCGGCACCCGCCGAGGTCGTCCGGACCGGCGGCCTACTGACGGCCAAAGAGGAAGAAATCCTCCTGCTGCTCGGCCGCAACCTGTCGAACAAGCAGATCGCCTCGGCGCTCGGGATCAGCGACGAAACGGTCAAGTGGCACGTCAAGCACCTCTTCGTGAAATTCAACGCCGGCTCGCGCCGTCACGTCGTGGACCGGGCGCGCATGCTGGGGATTCTCGGCGAGGGGTACTAGCCGATCGCCTCAGGCGGGCTGGCTTTGGAGATCCGTCGGCCACCGATGGTCGGCAAACATTTCCCGTAGCCGTCCCTTGCGTACCTTGCCGGTGGCCGTGTGTGGAAACTGTTCGACGAAGGCGACGTCGTCGGGGAGCCAGCGCCGGTCGAGCTTCACGGCGAGGTATTCCAGCAACTCGTCGCGGCTTACGTCGAAGTCGGTCCGCGGCAGGATCACGAGCAGGCGGTGCGTCCGGCGCCCGTCTTCGTCAAGCGCGATGACGGCTGCTTCGGCGACGGCAGGGTGGCCGACGGCCGCGTTTTCGAGCTCGATCGACGACATCCAGTCGTCGCCCGATTTGATCGCGTCGGCGGCGCGGTCGGTGATCTGCAGGTAGCCGTCCGCGTCGATCGTCGCGATGTCGCCGGTGTCGAAGAAGCCGTCGGCATCGAGACGCGAGCCTTCGGGCGACTTGAAGTATCCGGAGGCCACCCAGGGCCCGCGCGCCAGCAGCCGGCCGGGCGTGCATCCGTCATGGGCGATCTCGCGTCCTGCATCATCGACGAGCCGCATTTCGATGCCGAAGGGCGGGCGTCCCTGTTTCAGCCCGCGCTGCTCGCTCGGGACGTTGGAAGCATCGGCGTGCATGGCCGTCGGCGGGCAGGTCGCACCGATCGGCGAGGTTTCGGTCATTCCCCACACTTGCGTGACGCGGGCGCCGAAAGTCGAAGCCAGCTTGTCGACGAATTCCCTCGATGAGGCGGTGCCGCCGACGACGACCCGCTCGAGGCACAGCTCCTTGCGCGGATTCCGGCGCATGCCTTCCAGATACTGGAAGAGCGGACTCCAGAACTGCGGCACGCCGAGTGCCAGTGTCACCCGTTCCTCGCGCAGCAACTCGTAGATGCTCCGGCCGTCATGGACCGGCCCGGGCAGCACGAGCTTCATGCCGCACATCGCGGCGGCATAGGGCACTCCCCAGGCATTGACGTGGTACATCGGCGACGCGAGCAGCGCGGACTCGTTTGCAGACAACGCAAGACTGTCGGTTGCGCACAAGGTCATGGCGTGCAGGACCGTCGAGCGGTGGGAGTAGAGCACCCCCTTTGGCGTGCCGGTCGTTCCAGCGGTGTAGCACAGCGACGAGGCCGTCGTCTCGTCGAAAGTCGGCCACTCGAAGTCGGGGTTTGCCTCGGCGATCAGGTCTTCGTAGCAGAGCAGGTTCGGGATGTCGCTCAGCGGAAGGTTCTTGCGGTCTGTCATCGCGACGAAGCGCTTCACGCCCTTCAACGCGGGCGCCAGCCGTTCGACGAGCGGTGCGAAGGTGATGTCGAAGAACAGGTACCGGTCCTCGGCATGATTGATCACATATTCGAGCTGCTCGGGAAACTGGCGCGGATGGATCGTATGCAGGACGGCGCCGATGCCGGACACGCCGTAGTACATCTCCAGGTGCCGATAGCCGTTCCAGGCCAGGGTGCCGATGCGATCGCCCGGCCCGACGCCCAGCGCGAGCAAGGCCGCGGCGACTTGTCTCGAGCGCCGGCTGAGGTCGCCGTAGGTACAGCGGCTCATCGTTCCTTCGGCGGTCCGCGACACGATCTCGGCGCGCGGATGACAGCGCGCCGCATGTTCGATCAGCGAAGAAACGAGCAGGGGGCGATCCTGCATGAGTCCCTTGAGCATGGACGACCTCCTTGGCTTGGCTTGGGTTTGCCGACGATTACTAGGCGGCGCCGTCCGCCGGAGCGAGGTTCACGATGCGGGAGAAGATTTGGCGGAATTCGTTGCCCATATCGCGACGGAAGCGCGGATCGCCGCCTTCGCCGAAGGCCGTGGCAATTCCGTCCCAGTCCTCCGGTGTCAGATGGTTCAGCGCGCCGGGAAGGATGCGGCCTTCGACCTGCTCCATATGCTCCCAGGTCGATCGCTCGCAACTCGCGACCGCCTCCCGCACGTCTGCGAGGGGCGCCGCACCGGCGAGATGGCGTTCGACAGCCGCTTCGAGTTCGGCGATCAGGCGCTGGTGGTCGGCATTTTGCTCGTCCAGTTCTGCGAGGTCGACGTCGTAGCGCGAGCTGCGGCGGCGCAGCCGGCTGAAGAGGTATTCGCTCTCCTTGGGCCGGTGTACCGTGGCCGAGAAGGTCTTCAGGTAGTGGATCATTGTGCGCATCAACTCCGCGTCGGCTGCCCCGCCGGCGTCCCGCTCCGCGTCGAGCAGGTTCAGCCAGGCGTGCAGGACGGCCGCGAGCGAGCGGTGTTCGTCGCGGATCACGTCCAGCACCTGCGACGGCACAGGCGGATTCGACGTCGCGGACACCAGCACCGGCATGCCGGCATTGACGAGGACCTTCAGCGTCTGCGATCCCAGCATCATGCCGATGCTGCTGCGCCGGCCGTGCGACGCCATGTAGATCAGGTCGCAGGCGGCGTCGCGCGCGGCCGCGATGATCGCCCGTGCCGGCGAATCGCTGACCGCAGTCATCGAGCCGCAGGGCACGCCGAAGGCCCGCGCCGCCGCCTCGGCTTTCGCGAGCAGTTCGCGCACGCGCCATTCGTAGGTGTAGGCGAACTTGGCCGGCGACGTCAGGCGCACGATTTCCGCTTCGCCGTCGAGCGCCGCCGCATAGTCGGGTTGCGCGTGGAAGAAGGTGATGTGCGCCCCGAGCGTGCGGGCGAAGTCGATCGCATTGCTGCTGGTCTCGGTCGAGAGATCCGTGCCGTCGATCGGCACGAGTAGATGGCGATACATGGCGGCTCCTGGATTCGATGGGCTCTGCCTCACCCGGTATCCGGCGCTCCCCGGACGGGAGCTCTGATACGGCGGATTCTAATCACGATGGGATCGGTGGCGCCCCCTCCAGGACGGGGGGGCTGTCAGCGCAGCGCGAGGTTGCGACAGCGCTGCGTATCTGTGACTATAAATAATAGGTGTTACACCAGATCTCCAAAAATAATTGCGCGGTTTTCGAGCTCGACTGAGTCGACCGAATCGCGCAAATCCCCGGCACGTGACGTATTCGGCTTCCACCACTCTTCGCAGGGGGGGAAAGAGTGGCCAGCAATGCGCACAATGAATTGCATCCGGCGTTCAAGTTGCCGGACACGCAAAAAATCAAGCCAACCAAAAATAGGGGCTGACGAGGATGGAGACGAGGAAAAAAGGGCTGCAGCTTGCCCGAAGGAAGTCGGCGCTCGCCGTGGCCGCAGCCATATTGGCCATGGGCGGTAACGCTCAGGCGTTCGAGTTCGACACCGGCAATGCCGACCTGCAGGTCCGTTGGGACAACACGGTGCGATACAACGTCGCCACGCGCGTCGAAAAGCGCGACGACAAGATCGGTAATTCGGCGGTCAGCGACGAGGGCACCTACAGCTTCGACAGGGGGGATCTGGTCGCCAACCGGCTCGATCTGCTGTCCGAACTGGACGTGATCTACAAGGGGATGACGGGCTTTCGCGTGAGCGGCGCCGGCTGGTACGACGACGCCTACGGCGACGAGAGCCAGTCGAATCCGAACGCGCCCTTCAACAGCATCCCGAGCTATCGCAATCACGAATACAGCCACTACACGAAGCGCCTCTACCACGGCCCGTCGGGCGAACTGCTGGACGCCTTCGTGTTCGGCAACTTCGACGCGGGCGACGTGCCGGTGCGGCTCAAGGCCGGCCGCCACACGGTGTTCTGGGGCGAGTCCTTGTTCCTCAACGGCGCGCTGAACAGCGTCTCGTACTCTCAGATGCCGCTCGACCTGCAGAAGGGCTTCGCGACGCCGGGCGTCGAGGCGAAGGAGCTGTTCCGCCCGCTGAACCAGGTCTCGGGCCAGGCGCAGGTTACCGATACGCTGTCGGTGGCGGCGCAGTACTTCCTCGATTGGGAAGCCTATCGCTACCCGGAAGGCGGCACCTACCTCGGGCCGGTGGACTTCGCGTTCAACGGGCCGGACCGCCAGTTCATCCCCCGCCTCGGATTTGCCGCCAACGGCAAGCCGGTGGAGCCGAAACATGACGGCGAATACGGCCTCGCGCTGCGCTGGTCGCCCGAGGTGCTCGACGGCACGCTCGGCTTCTACTATCGCCGCTACGCGGACAAGCTGCCGCAGATTCTCCTCACACGGGTCGGGGCAGGCGTCAGCCGCTACAACCTGATCTATGCGGGCGACATCGATCTGTACGGCGTGAGTCTCGCCAAGAACATCGCGGGCATCAGCGTCGGGGCAGAGTTCTCGTATCGCCGCAACACGCCGCTCAATGCGCAGGTGCTGGGGATTTCGCCCACGGGGCTGCCCGACCGCGGCGAGACGACCGGTCCGCGCGGCGATACCTACCACGGTCTCGTCAATTTCCTCGGTGTGATCTCGAAGACGCCGGTGTTCGACGCCGCCAACTGGGCGGCCGAAGTGACCTGGGCTCGTTGGGACAAGGTGCGCAGCGGCAAGAATCTCTTCTATGCAGAAGGCTTCGTGCCCTGCCGTGGCCGCGACAAATGGGACGGTTGTACGACGCGTGATTTCTGGGGCCTGTCGCTGTCCTTCACGCCCACCTGGTACCAAGTGCTGCCCGGCGTCGACCTGTCGGCGCCCGTGTCAGCCTCCGTCGGTCTTTCGGGCAACGCGCCGACCGTGTTCGGCGGCAACGAGGGCAACGGCAACTACAGCGTCGGCCTGTCCGCCGACGTGTTCCAGAAATACCGGATCGACCTGAAGTACATCGACTACTTCGGCCGGTACCGCGACAACGGCACTGCCGTAACAACGCAAAACGGCTTCACCACGCTGCTCAAGGATCGCGGCTTCGTAAGCCTGACACTGAAGACGACGTTCTGAGGAGATCACGATGCGCATTATCAACACAATGATCGCGGCCGCACTGGCGGCGGCAGTGGCTACGCCGGCAGTGGCGGCGATTACGGCCGACGAGGCGAAGAAACTGGGTACGACCCTGACGGCAGTGGGTGCCGAGAAGGGCGCCAACAAGGAAAGCACGATTCCGGAATATACCGGCGGCCAGACGACCGTGCCGGCCGGCTTCAAGGCGGGGGACGGTATTCGTCCGAATCCTTTCGCCGGCGAGAAGCCGCGCCTGACGGTCGACGGCAAGAACATGGCGCAGTACGCCGACAAGCTGACCGAAGGGACCAAGGCGCTGCTGCAGAAGTATCCGAGCTTCCGCGTCGACGTCTATCCGACGCACCGCAGCGTCGCTTTCCCGAAGTTCGTCGTCGACAACACGGCGAAGTGCGCCCAGGCGGCCAAGACCTCCAACGAAGGTCGTTCGATGGAAGGCTGTCATGCCGGCTTCCCGTTCCCGATCCCGAAGACGGGTTACGAGGCGATGTGGAACCACCTCGTGCGCTACAACGGCCAAGCCTATGAGGCGAAGTATCGCAACCTCAACGTCGACGCGAGCGGGCGTACGACGCTTGCGACCGAAGGCAGCAACGTGCAGGAGTTTCCGTTCTGGGATGCGAGCAAGACTTCGGCCGAAACCTACTGGCGGATCAAGAACATCTACAGCGGCCCGGCGCGCCGTGCGGGCGAAGGCCTGCTGATCATCGATCCGCTGGACATCGGCACGAAGGATCGCCGCGCCTGGACTTACCTACCCGGACAGCGTCGCGTGAAAGTCGCGCCGGACCTGTCGCACGACACGCCGAACCCCGGCACGGCCGGCGGCAACACCTTCGACGACATCTTCCTCTTCACCGGTTCGATGGAGCGCTTCGACTTCAAGCTGATCGGCAAGAAGGAGATGTTCGTGCCGTACAACGACTACGCGGCCGTGTATCAGGCGAAGCAGGACGAATTGCTGAAGCCCAATCACCTGAATCCCGACCTCGTGCGCTGGGAGCTGCACCGCGTGTGGGTCGTCGAGGCGACGCTGCGCGAAGGCAAGCGCCATGTTTACAGCAAGCGCGTGTTCTATCTCGACGAGGACTCGTGGGCGGCGCTCGCGTCGGACCAGTATGACGCGCGCGGCCAGCTCTACCGTGCCGGCTTCGCTTACATGGCCCCGAGCTACGACTTGCCCGCGCCTTACACCGACATGTTCGGGCATTACGACCTCGTCGCCGGCATCTACTCGCTGACCGGCTTCATCGCGGAAACGGGCGGCATGCGTCCGATGAAGCCGCTGCCCGACCGCGAGTGGACGGCCGATTCGCTCGCCGGCTCCGGCATTCGCTAACCAAACCACACGGTCTCGTCCCCCGGGCCCCGATGCAACGGCAGTCGTGCATCGGGTCGCCCGGCCTTAACCGGGGAACAGTAATGAAGGTGCACCGATTCGGCGGAGTACTGGCGGCGCTCGCCTTGGCGATGCCCGTCGCGGCATTGGCCGCGGGCTTCCAGGACGTGCTCGACACGCCGGCCGCGACGAGCCCGCTGGCGGCCAAGGGCCTGCTCAACGGGCTGGCGCTGGCGGGCGCCCGGATCGTCGGTGTCGGCCAGCGTGGCCACATCGTGTATTCGGACGACCAGGGCAAGAGCTGGCGCCAGGCGCGGGTCGCGGTGAGCTCCGACCTGGTGGCGGTGAGCTTCCCGACGCCGCAGCAGGGCTGGGCGGTGGGCCACGACGGCGTCGTGCTGCACTCGGCGGATGCCGGTGCGACCTGGGTGAAGCAGCTAGATGGCCGCGCGGTGGGCAGCCTGATGGTCGAGTACTACAAGGCGCAGGCCGGGGCGGATGCCGCGAAGTGGGTGGCGGAGGCCGAACGCTTCGCCGCGCAGGGCGCCGAGAACCCCTTCCTCGACGTGTGGTTTGCGGATGACAAGACGGGCTTCATCGTCGGCGCCTTCAACCTCATCCTGCGCACCGCCGACGGCGGCAAGAGCTGGCAGCCGTGGCTCGACCGCACGGAGAACCCGCAGGCGCTGCATCTGTATGGCGTGCGCGCCGCTGCGGGCGATGTTTTCGTCACCGGCGAGCAGGGCCTCGTGATGCGGCTCGATGCCGCCGCGGGGCGCTTCCGTGCGATCGAAACCCCGTACAAGGGCAGCTACTTCGGCGTCACCGGTACCAAATCGGCGGTGATCGTGTTTGGCCTGCGCGGCAACGCCTGGCGCAGCACCGACGGCGGCGCCTCCTGGCACAAGGTCGAGACCGGCGTGCAGGAAGGCCTCACCGCCGGCGCCGCCGTGGGCGAGCGCGAGGTGTTCCTCGCGAGTCAGGCCGGGCGGCTGCTCATGAGCCACGACGGTGGCGAGCATTTCTCGCCGGTGAAACAGGAACGGGCGCTGCCGGCCGCGGCCGTGCAGGCCCTGGGCCTGGATGCAGTCGTCCTCGCCGGTGCGCGCGGCGTGCGCGTGCAGCCCTTGCAGTAAGAGAACGGAGACCTTCGCGATGGCCGTCGCCCTTGATTCCCAGAACCCGACCCCGGTCGTGCGCTCGCTCTCCGAGTTCGACCGCCACTCGGGCAATCCCCTCGAACGCCTGATCTTCAACCACCGGCTTGCCGTCGTCGCGCTCTGTGCGGTCGTGACCGTGGTGCTCGCGCTCGTCGCAGCGTGGAAGCTGCAGCTCAACGCGAGCTTCGAGAGCATGCTGCCGCAGAGCCAGCCCTACATCAAACACTACCTCGAGAACCGCAAGGAACTGCGTGGCCTCGGTAACGTGCTGCGCGTCGTCGTCGAGAACCCGAAAGGGGACATCTTCGACCCCGCTTACCAGGACGCGCTCAAGAAGATCAACGACGAGCTGATCCTCACCCCCGGCGTCGACCGCGCCTGGGTGAAATCCTTGTGGGCGCCCTCGGTGCGCTGGACCGAAGTGACCGAGGAAGGCTTCCAGGGCGGACCGGTGATGCCCGAATCCTACGATGGCTCGCCGAAAGCGACCGAGCAACTGAAGCTCAACATCGCCCGCTCGGGCAGTGTGGGGCGCTTCGTCGGCAACGACTTCAAGTCCTCGATGATCTTCGTGCCGCTGCTGGACAAGGATCCCGCCACCGGCGCGGCGATCGACTACCGCGCCTTGTCGGCGACGCTCGAAGCCAACATCCGCGCCAAGTTTGAGCAGAGCGGGGCGCCGGTGCGCATCCACGTCATCGGCTTCGCCAAGCTCGTGGGCGACTTGATCGATGGCGTGAGCCAGGTGATGACTTACTTCGCGGTGGCGGCCCTCATCGCGATCGTCGTGATCTACGCCTACACCCGATGCCTGCGCAGCACCTCGCTGGTGGTCGCCTGCTCGGTGATTGCGGTCGTGTGGCAGATGGGGCTCATCGCCGCCTTCGGCTTCGAGCTCGACCCCTTCTCGATCCTCGTCCCCTTCCTGATCTTCGCGATCGGCGTGTCGCACGGCGCGCAGAAGATGAACGGCATCGTGCAGGACATCGGCCGCGGCACGCATCGGCTCGTGGCCGCCCGCTTCACCTTCCGGCGCCTCTTCCTCGCCGGCATGACGGCCCTCGTGGCGGACGCGGTGGGCTTCGCCGTGCTGATGGTGATCGACATCCCGGTGATCCAGGCCCTTGCGCTGACCGCGAGCATCGGCGTCGCGGTGCTGATCTTCACCAACCTCGTGCTGCTGCCGGTGCTCTTGTCCTACACCGGGGTCAGTGCCAAGGCCGCTGCGCGCAGCCTCAAGGCGGAGTCGAGCGCAAGCACAGGCCTTTGGGCCTGGCTCGAA
>NZ_DATFAO010000076.1:0-9186 GCF_035254505.1 Aromatoleum sp.
TGAGCGTTATTTTTTGTCTCGTTGCGTCATCTCAAGCACAGCTTTGTGCGTTGGTGGGAAACTGTGAAAGGATTTATTTTGAATTCACTTCAAAAAGGCTTGATATCTGCCTAATTTGATTAAGAATATAATTACGCATCCGCCGTGTCTCCTTCAGTCCCCATCCGTTCAGGTTCGCCCATGAAATTTCGTAAGTTCGCCCTTGCCCTGCTAAGCCTTGCACTGGCGCAAGCAGGGCTGGTCTCGTCTGCCGATGCAGCCGCCAGTGCAACCGCCACGACCACCACCAAGGCCTCGAAGCCGGTGGCGAAGAGCGGCAAGCACGCCAAGACCCCGGCGAAAACCCCGGCAAAAAAAACCGTGCGACAGCGCGCGCCCAGGAAGGCGGCCGCCGCCGCCCCGCGCAAGGTTTCGTTCGCACGCGCCCCTGTGGCCCTGCCGGATCCCGGCTCGGTGTCGATGCACGTCGACGCCGCGGGACGCCCGCAACTGCGTTCGACCGCGTTCTTCGTGACCAATCAGTCGACCGGCCACGTGATCCTCGAGCACAAGAGCGAAACGGTGATCCCGATCGCGTCGATCACCAAGCTGATGACCGCGATGGTCGTGCTCGACGGCGGTCAGCCGCTGGTCGACGAACTGTCCGTATCGGAAGCGGACGTGGATACGCTGAAGGGCTCCAGTTCGCGACTGGCCCCCGGCGTCCGGCTGACGCGCGACGAAATGCTGCGTCTGGCGCTGATGTCCTCCGAGAACCGGGCCGCGTCCTCGCTCGCACGCCACTATCCGGGCGGTGAGCCGGCCTTCGTCGAGGCGATGAATGCGAAGGCCCGCATGATCGGGCTGACCGATACCCATTTCAGCGACCCGACGGGGCTCAACCCTGCGAACGTTTCGAGCCCGCGCGACTTGGCGCGCATGGTCGCTGCCGCTGCGTCCTATCCGCTGATCCGCGAAGCGACGACGACTGCGGAGCGCTATGTGCAGATCGGTTCGCGCATGCAACGTTTCGGTAACACCAATTCGTTGGTGCGCAGCCCCGATTGGGAAATCGGCGTGTCCAAGACCGGCTACATCCGCGAGGCTGGCCGTTGCCTGGTGATGCAGGCGTGGGTGCTGAAGCAGCCGCTGCTGATCGTGCTGATGGACTCCGACGGGCGCTACTCGCGTACGGCCGATGCCGTGCGGATCAAGAAGTGGATCGAGGCGACTGGGCCGCAGGTCGTGGCGGCCCTCAATTCGCGCCGGGGCGACTGACCGGCATTTTCAAATGGCGCGACACCCGTCCGGGTGCCGCGCTCAGCGCGCGCTGCGCTTGACGTAACCGAGCGAGCGCGAGATTTCGTCTGCGGCTTCGCGCACGAGCGGAGCCCGGTCCGGGTTGAAGCGCTCGGACGGCGTCGATACCGACAAGCCCGCGATCAATTCCCCGCTATCGTCACGCACTGCCGCGGCAATGCAGCGCACGCCGTTTTCGACTTCGTCCAGGTCGAATGCGACGCTGTGGCGGCGGACCTTGTCGAGTTCCTTTTCGAGCGACGCGATTTCGGTGATCGATGCCGGCGTCGATGCCGGCAGGCCGGTCCGGCGGGCGTAGTCGCGTATCCGGTCCTGTCCCAGTTCGGCGAGGAAGAGCTTGCCCGTCGCGGTGGTATGCAGCGGCGCACGCGCGCCGACGATGTGGACGACGCGCACCGCCGACCGCCCGCTCGAGGTCCGCTCGACATAGACGATCTCGTCGCCGTCGCGGATGCCCAGGTTCACGCTCTCGCCGGTGGCGGCATGCAGTTTCAACATCGCCGGCATGGCCGTCTCGCGCAGCGAGATGCGCGACTTCACGAGACTACCGAGTTCGAGCAGACGGATGCCCAGGCGGTAGGTACCACCGTCGCCCCGTTCGACGAAGCCGCTCTGCGCCATCGCGCCGAGGATGCGGTGGGCGGTGGACGGATGCAGGCCTGTTTCCAGTGCGATCTGTTTGAGCGGTGCAGGATCGGGATGGAGCGCCAGAACGTCGAGGAGCTTCATCATGCGCTCGACGACCTGGATCGGGTTCTTCGCTTCGGCGGGGGCGGAGGCGGGGGCGGCTAGGGTACTCACGCTATTGCTGCTGGTTTTCATGATGTGCAAAGTTTAACCGGCGCAGCGGGATTTCGCCTAATGAAATTCCGTCACGGTCGGAGCGCCGGTCGGGGTGCGTCTTGATTTTCTTCCGGATGCCGGGAATTCCCCGCCTATAATTGCCGGTTCCATGCAGGTCACTACTTTTTGAGGAGGCTGAATGAGCCCGTCGCCGCTTGAACTCGTCGGTACCGGCCTGTTTGCGGTGGCTGTCGCCCATACCTTCCTCACGAAGTATTTCGAACGTCTGGCGCACCTGCAGCCGAACCACGCCGGGATCTGGCACCTGCTCGGCGAGGTCGAGGTGGTGTTCGGATTCTGGGCCTTCATCCTGCTGGCCTTCATGGCCGTGCACGGCGGTGCGGGCGAGCCGACGAAGTACCTGGAGGGGCTCAACTACACGGAGCCGGCCTTCGTCTTCGTGATCATGGTCGTTGCCGCGAGCCGGCCGATCCTGGAGTTGTGCAAGATCGGTGCGCGCGCGCTGGCACATTTCATTCCATTGAGCGAGAGCCTCGCGTTCTACTTCGTGTGCCTGTCCGTGGTGCCGCTGCTCGGTTCCTTTGTCACGGAACCGGCCGCCATGACGCTTGCGGCGCTGATGCTGCGCGACAACTACTACTCGAAGGACATTTCGCACCGGCTCAAGTACGCGACGCTCGGCGCGCTTTTCGTAAACGTGTCGATCGGCGGCACGCTGACCCATTTTGCGGCGCCGCCGGTCCTGATGGTCGCGAGCAAGTGGAACTGGGACATGTGGTTTATGCTCGGCCACTTCGGCTGGAAGTCGGCGCTGGCGGTGTTCGTGACGGCGGGGATTGCGACGCTGTTGTTCGCGCGCGAACTGAAGGAGATCGCCATCGAAGCACGCAGCAGCGAGCGTACCGTGCCGCGCATGCTGATCCTGCTGCACGTGATCTTCCTCGCCGGCATCGTCTATTTCGCCCACCATGCGACGGCTTTCGTCGGCCTGTTCCTGCTGTTTCTGGGCGTCGCGGAAGGCTACAAGCATTACCATGACCGCCTGATGCTGCGCGAAGGCCTGATGGTGGGATTCTTCCTGGCGGGTCTCGTGACGCTGGGAGGATTGCAGCAATGGTGGTTGCAGGACGTGCTGACCGGCATGGATTCGACGGCGCTGTATTTCGGCGCGACGGCCCTGACGGCAATCACCGACAATGCGGCCCTCACTTATCTCGGTTCGCTCGTCGAGGGTACGGACGATGCATTCAAATACTCGTTGGTATCCGGAGCGGTGACGGGGGGAGGCCTGACGGTCATCGCCAACGCGCCCAACCCGGCCGGCTTTGCGATTCTGCGCGGCCATTTCGAGGACGAGTCGATCAACTCCCTCGGGCTTTTCGTCACCGCGATGCCGCCGACGATCATCGCGATCCTCGCGTTTCGCCTGCTCTGACAGGGGCAGCGGGTCCGTTATTCCAGTTCTAAATGCAGGTCCTTATGAAATCCAGATCCAAGAGCGGTGACGACGCCAAGGCCTCGGCGCCCGAGACAAGTTCAGATGACGCGACGCAGGGGCCCGAAGCGCGCAAGACGCTGACGGTCGGTAAGCCGAAGGCGGACACCGCTGCGACTCCGCGTCGGGAAGGCGTCCGCGCGCGGTTTGCGCCGGGGACCGCCAAGACCCGCGCGATTGAGCGCACTGCCCGGCCGAGCTGCCCGGCGGCTTCGACTCCGGCCAGCGCCGCCCCGAAGCCGAAGGCCGCCGCAGGGCGTGCCGCGGCGCCTACTCGTTCCGCGGCGCCTGCGCGTCCTGCGCCGGTGGCACGGCCCGGGGCTCCCGCGAGCAGCATCGCCCAGGCCAAGCCCGGGACGACCTCGACGCAAGAGGGCGTGCGGCTTTCGAAGGTCATGGCCGACCGCGGCCTATGCTCGCGCCGCGAGGCGGACGAGATGATCGAGCGCGGCTGGGTGTTCGTCGATGGGCAGTGCATTTCGGAACTGGGCTCGCGCATCGATCCGAACGCCGAGATCACGCTCGCGGCGCAGGCGCGCAAACGCCAGTCATCTCGCATGACGATCCTGCTGCACAAGCCGGTCGGTTATGTGTCGGGCCAGCCGGAACCGGGCTACGAGCCGGCGGTATCCTTGATCGGTGCCGGGAATCAGTTCGACCGCGAGGCGGCGCAGCCCTTCGATTTCTCCCACTTGGTCGGCCTTGCGCCGGCGGGCCGCCTCGACATCGACTCGACGGGCCTGCTGGTGCTCACGCAGGACGGCCGCATCGCACGCCAACTCATCGGCGACGACTCGAAGATCGACAAGGAATACCTCGTCCGCGTCGAGGGAAAGCTCGACGAACGAGGGTTGGAGTTGCTGAATCACGGCCTCGAACTCGACGGGCGCAAACTGCGTCCCGCCAAGGTCGAGTGGCTCAATCGTGACCAGCTGCGCTTCGTGCTGCGCGAAGGCCGCAAGCGTCAGATCCGGCGCATGTGCGAACTGGTCGGCCTGAAGGTGGTCGGCCTCAAGCGCATTCGCATCGGACGTGTCCGTCTAGGCGACCTTCCGCTGGGGCAGTGGCGTTTTCTGCGCGAAGATGAAAGGTTTTAACGGCGTCGGTTTGCGCGCCGCAACCATGCGAGCCTTCGGCGATGCGCCCCGGGCTCTTTTCGCCTTGACGCAGGGAAGGCTTGCCGGATCGCTGACGCCCGATTGCTCCGCGAAATAAGCCTTCAACGGGCAGTCGCAGCCCGGCGCGCAATCGTGTTCGCACGCGCACTCCGCTTGCGTCTCATCCAGCAGCACCATTTCCCGCACGACTTCGCAACGGCCGACAGGCGAATCGAAGAAGCTCATGACGATCTCCTTGAAATGGTTAGGCGAAAAAAATGGATCTCTGATAATTCAATCTAGTTGGCGTGACGCAGTTCCGCCGTCGCGAGTAGCCAGGGGTTGACCTGGCTCAAACAATCGGACCGTGGCGCGCACCGCGCAGGCTTACTCGGCGCGTAGCGCTTCGACCGGGTCGAGCCGCGCGGCCTTGCGGGCCGGGAGCACACCGGCGAGCAGGCCGATGGTGACGGCGAGCGCTTCGGCAATGACGACGAAATGCCAGGGCGTGTGCACCGGCAGGGCCGGCACGATCAGGCCGACCAGCTGCGCAATGCCCGCGCCGACTGCGAGTCCGAGGATGCCCCCGAGGGCGGCCAGCGCGACGGCCTCGCCGAGAAAAAGGCCCAGGATCGTCCTGCGGCGTGCACCGAGCGCCACCAGCAGGCCGATCTCGTTGGTGCGCTCGGTGACGGCGATCGTCATGATCGTGACGATGCCGACGCCACCGACAAGGAGCGAAATGCCGCCGAGCGCGCCGACCGCCGCCGTGAGGATGTCAAGGATGTTGGACAGGCGCGCCAGCATGTCGGCCTGGGTCGTGATTGTCGCGTCGTCCTGGCCGTGGCGGGCGACCATCAGCTTGCGGATGTCGGCGGCGATGCGCGCGGCCGGCACCGCTTCCTCGTACGCAACATCGACCTTCATCAGGCCCGAACGATTGAAGAGCGAGAGCGCGCGATCGGTCGGAATATAGGCAGTGTCGTCGAGGTCGACGCCGAGGAACTGCCCTTTCTCCTGCATCACGCCGACCACGCGGTAGCGCTCGCCGCCAATGCGCAGGCGTTCGCCCAGCGCATTGGCGCCGCCGAAGAGTTCGTTCTTGAGCTTGGATCCGAGTACGACGAAGGCGCGGGCATTTTCGGGGTCGTCGGGCGGCAGGAAACTGCCGATGCGCACCTGCATCGAGAAGATGCGGTGCATCTCGGGGCCGACGCCGTTGATCGTCGTGCGACGCACGCGTCCGCCGGCCTGAACGTCGGAGTTTCCCCACACGACGGGCGTCACGCCGGTGACGTGGGGCACGCGTGCGATCGCGAGTGCGTCGTCGAGCGTGAGTTCACGGGCCGTGCTTGGGAGCCCCGGCGGGCCGCCCTTGGCGCCCTGGCGACCGGGCGTCAGTTCGATGATGTTGGTGCCGAACTGGGTGAATTCGCGGAGCACGAAGCGATGCAGTCCCTCGCCGATCGACGTCAGCAGGATCACTGCCGCGATGCCGACACCGATGCCGAGCAGCGTGAGGAAACTGCGCAGGCGGTGGGCGACGAGCGCGCGCAGGGCGAGGCGGATGAAATCGGTCGCGCTCATCGCTTCGCGAGTGCCTGCACCGGATCGAGCCGCGCCGCGCGGCGGGCGGGCATCACGCCGAACAGGATGCCGGTGACGAGCGCGGTGCCGACACCGGCAAACACCGCCCAGTCGGGCGGCCATGCCGGCAACACCGGGAACGCGAGCCTGAGCCCCCAGGCGCCCGCGTGGCCGAGCCCGAGGCCGGCAAGGGCGCCGGCGAGCGACAGCAGCGCGGCCTCGGTGAGGAAGACCAGACGGATGCTGCGCCCGCTGGCGCCGAGCGCCTTGAGCAGACCGATCTCGCCCGTGCGCTGGGTGACCGCGACAAGCATTACGTTCATTACGAGGATGCCCGCGACGGCGAGGCTGATCGCAGCGATGCCGGCAACCGCGAGCGTGAGCGCCCCGAGGATGCGATCGAAGGTGCCGAGGACGGCGTCCTGGGTGATCAGCGTCACGTCGAGCTCGCCGTCGCGGCGCAGGCGCATGATCTCTTCGATCTGGCGTTTTGCCGGCAGCAGCGCATCGCGGTCGCGGGCCTCGACGATGACGCGGAAGAGCGTGTTGCTGTTGAACATCGCCTGGGCGGTGGCCACCGGCACGAAGATCAACTCGTCGGTGTTCATGCCGAGGCCCTGGCCCGACCTTTCGAGCACGCCGATCACGCGCAGGCGGCGGTCGCCGATGCGGATCATGCGGCCGACGGCGGGCTCGGCACCGAAGAGTTCGTCGCGCAGCGTCGCACCGAGGACCGCCGAGGAGCCCGCGCGGCTGAGGTCCTCGCGCGGCAGGAACTGCCCTTGGGCCATGCGGAAGCGGCGGATGTCCAGGTAGTCGGCGCCCGTTCCGACCGCCATGGTCTCGCGCAGACGTCCGCCGTACGAGACCTCGGCGGTGCCGACCGACAAGGGGGCGATGCGCTTCACGTCGGGGGCGCGCAGCAACGCCTCGGCGTCGCGCACCGTGAGGTCGCGCGGCGTGGTCGTGACGAGATTGCCGAGCGACAGTCCGCCGGTGGAAGTGCGCCCGGGGAGCATGATCACGAGATTGCTGCCGAGCGCCGAAAACTCGTTCACCACATAGCGCCGCGCGCCGTCGCCGAGCGCGGTGAGGACGACGACCGCGGCGACGCCGATCGACATTGCGAGCACCATCAGTGCGGTGCGCAGCGGGTAGCCGGCGGCGGCACGGGTGGCGAAACGAAGGGTGTCGGCCGGCGTCACGACAAGGCCCGCGTCAGTCGTACTGCAGCGAAGACACGGCCGGGCTGCCGTCATCGTGCATCAGCATGCCGTCTTCCATCATCAGGCGGCGCCGCGCGCGGCTGCCCATCACGGGGTCGTGGGTGACGACGATCAACGTGACTCCGCCGGCATTGAGCCCTTCGAGGAGGGCCGTGACGTCCTGCCCGGTCGCGCGGTCGAGGTTGCCGGTGGGCTCGTCGGCGAGGATCATCGCCGGCCGCATGATCGTCGCGCGGGCGATCGCGACGCGCTGCCGCTGTCCGCCGGAAAGCTCGTCGGGGCGGTGTCCGGCGCGCTGCTCGAGGCCGAAGTCCTTCAGCGCCTTCGCGACGCGCGAGCGCCGTTCAGCGGGGGAAATGCCGGCCAGCATCAGCGGCAGCGCGATGTTCTCGGCGGCGGTGAGGCGCGGCACGAGGTGAAAGCTCTGGAAGACGAAGCCGATGCGGCGGCTGCGGACCTCGGCCTGCTCGTCGGGGCTCAGCGTCGTGACGTCGCGGCCTTCGAGGTGGTAGGTGCCCGCATTCGGGCGGTCCAGCAGGCCCAGCAGATTGAGCAATGTCGATTTGCCGGAGCCCGAGGGGCCCATGATTGCGACGTATTCGCCGGCCTCGATGGACACCGAGAGTTCGTGCAGCGCATGCACCTTGCTGTCGCCGAGGGTGAAGACGCGCTCGATGCCCCTCAATTCGATCTGTGCCATCGCCGCCCCTCAGCGCGATGCGGTGGCATCGTCTTCCGGCCTGACATGGGCGCCGGCCTTGACACCCTCGCGTTCGAGCGAGCTGACGATGCGGTCTCCCTCGGCGAGGCCGTCGAGGATCTCGGTGTATTCCCAGTTCGAGATGCCGGGCTTCACCGTACGCTCCTCCAGCCGGCCGTCCTCGGCACGATAGCGTAGCACCTTCGTGCCATCGCGCAGTGTTGCGGTGGGAATGCGCAATGCGTTGTCGCGCACTTCGAGCACGATCTCGGCATCCGCGCTGTAGCCGACGAGCATGCCGCGCGCTTCGTCCGGGTGGGCGAAGTCGATTTCGACGTCGACCGTGCGGGCCTGCTTTTCGACGGCAGTGATGTAGGGCGCGACGCGCTTCACGCGCGCTTCGAACACCTTGCCGGGCAGAGCGTCCAGCGTCAGACGCGCCGGTTGGCCCGGGCGGATCTTCGGCGCGTCGATCTCGTCCATCGGCGCCTTCACGTACAGGCAACTATCGTCGATGAGGTCGATCGCCGGCGGCGTCGGCACGCCGGGGGGCGAGGGCGTCGAGTATTCGCCGAGTTCGCCGGTGATCTTGGCGACGGTGCCGGCGAAGGGCGCGATCAGCACCGTGCGCTGGCGGTCGGTGGAGGTGGCGGCGATCTGCGCTTCGGCCGTGCGGATATCGGTGCGGGCGGTTTCGCAGGCCGCGCGTCGGGCCCGCGCCTCGGTACGCGCCTGGTCGACGCGCGAGGAGGAGACGAAATTGCGGCGGAAGAGTTCGTCCTGGCGCACGGCTTCGCGTTCGGCATTGTCCGCCTGGGTGCAGGCTTCCTCGATTCGCCGCTTGGCAGTTTCGAGCTGCGCGCGATTCACTTTCAGGCGCGCATCGAGGTCGTCGCTCCACAGCCGCATCAGCAGCTGCCCCGCCTGCACGCGGTCGCCTTCCTTGACGCCGAGGTATTCGATGCGCCCGCCGACGAT
>NZ_DATFAO010000077.1:0-5600 GCF_035254505.1 Aromatoleum sp.
CTCGGTCGGCGGCACGCTGCCGACGGCCTTGAAGTAGAGCGGTGCGAGGCCCCAGGTCGTGAAGGCAATGAGGGTGGCGATGACGCCCTGGCGGCGGGCGTTTGCGTCTGGAACGGCAGCGGTCATTTGCGGGCGCTGGCGACCAGCGCGAGGGCGTCGACGACGTAGCCGCTGCCGTCGGCGGCGCGGTGGGCATCGAGTTCGGTTGCGACCGCTTCTCGCAGGGCGCGTTGGGTGTCTTCGGGCAGTCGCGACAGGGCCTCGGCGGCGCCGCCGGCGAGGTCGAGGAAGGCCTGCCAGTAGGCATCGGCGGTCGCGAAGCGGCAGGTGAAGGGGCAGGGCGTGACACGCACGTCGGAGAAGCCGGCGGCGTCGAGCGCGGCGGTGATCGTCGCCGCGTCGCCGAAGCGGAACACCGACGGGCGCGCGACTTTCGGCGCCGGCAGCAGGCGGGCGATGCAGTCCTGGGCGCGCGAGATCAGCGGCACGGCTTCGCGCGGGCCCCATACGGAGAGCGCGACGCGGCCGCCCGGGCGCAGCACGCGACGCATTTCGGCGAGCGCTTGCTCGGGATGCGGGAACATGAAGAGCGCGAGGCCGGCGAGGACGCGGTCGACGCTCGCATCGGGCAGGCACAGGTGTTCGGCGTCGGCGGCGGCGAAGGTGAGCGAGCAGCGGCCTTCGGCGGTCGCGCGGCGGGCGCCTTCGGCGAGCATGTCTTCGGCGATGTCGCTCGCGAGCACCCAGCCGTCGGGCGCGATGCGGGTGGCGGCGTCGCGGGCAAGCAGGCCCGGGCCGCTCGCGAGGTCGAGCACGCGCTGGCCGGGGGCGAGTTCGGCCGCGTTCAGCAAGGCCGCGGCGAGGTCCGCGCGCAGGTGGGCGCCTTCGGCGTAGCGGGCGGCGATGCGGTTGAAGCCCGCGCGTTCCTGGGCCTTGAAGCGCTGGGCGTCGAAGCCGGCCGGGGCGCTCATCGGGCAGTGATCCCGGCGAAGGCGAGGACCTCGTCGAGGTAATCGGTCCAGCGCGAAAAGCCGTGGTCGCCGCCTTCGAGGACGGTCTGGTGCGCGCCGGCGTATTTCGTCACTGCGTCGCGGTAGTCGAGGACTTCGTCGCCGGTTTCGACGAGCAGCCAGTACTTTTCGGGGCGCGTGATCGTCGCGACGTCCATCGCACGCAACTGCGCGATGTAGTCGTGCGTGAACTGGAAGGTCTCGCCGGTGTAGAGGTTGGTCTGTTCGCCGACGTAGGCTTCGAGCGACAGCGGTGCGACGACCGCAGGGTTCACGAGCACGGCCTTGAGGTCGTGCTTTTCGGCCAGATGCGTCGCGTAGTAGCCGCCGAGCGAGCTGCCGATGAGGGTCGGGGGCAGTTCGGGGCGGTTGGCGCGGCAGCGGGCGATCTGGGCTTCGATCAGCGCGATCGCGTCCTTCGGTGCGACGGGCAGTTCTTCACACCAGAATTCGTGCGCGAGCCCGCGCGCGCTCATGTGGCGCAGCAAGGCCTGGGCCTTGATGGAGGCCGGCGCAGAACGGAATCCGTGCAGGTAGATGATCATCGCATCAAGTGGAAAGTCGGGACGAAGCCATAAGTGTAACCGCGGCCCGGCGCCGGATCATCAGGCTTCCGTCCACTGCACCCAGCCGAAGTACCAGGTCGCCAGCACGAAGAGGCCGAAGACGATGCGGTACCACGCGAAGGCGATGAAAGTGTGGTTCGACACGAAGCGGATGAAGCCGCGCACGGCCCACATCGCCGAGATGAAGGCGGCGACGAAGCCGATTGCGAAGAGCGGGAAGTCGTGCAGGTGAAGGAATTCGCGGTTCTTATAGACGTCATAGACGGTCGCGGCGAACATCGTCGGGATCGCGAGGAAGAACGAAAACTCGGTCGCCGTCTTGCGCGACAGCCCGAAGATCAGCCCGCCCATGATCGTCGCGCCCGAGCGCGAGGTGCCGGGAATCATTGCGAGTGCCTGCGCGAAGCCGACCTTGAGGGCGTCGGTCCAGCGCATGTCGTCGATTGCGTGGATGCGGGGACGATGGTTGCGCTTTTCGAGGTAGAGGATCACGAAGCCGCCGAGCACCAGGGCGGTCGCGACCGTCAGCGGGTTGAAGAGCGCACCCTTGATCTTGGAATGGAAGAGCACGCCGAGCACGGCCGCGGGCAGGAAGCCGACGATAAGCAGCGTGACAAAGCGGCGGGCGCTGGCATAGCGGGTAATGCCAAGGGCGACATCGGTGAGACGCTGGCGATAGTCCCAGCACACGGCGAGGATCGCGCCGAGCTGGATGACGATCTCGAAGACCTTGCTGACTTCGTCGTTGAAGTTGAGCAGGTCGCCAAAGATGATCAGGTGGCCGGTCGAGGAAACTGGCAGGAACTCGGTTAGACCTTCGATGATGCCGAGGATCAGTGCGACGAAGTATTGGGGAAGGTCCATGGATCGGGGATGCAGGTAATCGGGCGGAACCCGGGATGATACCTGCCGGCCGCGGCCCGAAAATTAAATTGCATTCAGTTGCGCATTGCCATGCATGGCGGCAGACAGGCGTTCAGGGGGCTGTGAGCGCCTCAAGTTCGGCGAGCCAGCGGATGGCCGCTTCGCGGTGCCCGCCACACATCTGCGGGCTGGGGCTGAGGCTGCCGCAGACCGCAGGGCGGCGCGGGTCGCCAAAAAGTCGGCAGCGGTCGGCGTCGTCGAGCTGAACGCAGCGCATACCCGCAGGTTTGCCGCCTTCCATGCCCGGGATCGGGCTGGAGATCGACGGCGCGATGCAGCACGCGGCGCAGGCGGGGCGACACTCCATCGTCAGGCGGGGCGCGAAAGCTCGTCCCACCACGCGACGATGTCTTCGGCGCGCGGTTCGAGCAAGGTACCGGCATCGCCGGTGAATTCGCGCCAGGCGTCGAGGAAGCGCTCGCCGACGGCGGTGACGACCGGCGTGCCGGAGGTGACGGCCTGCGCCATTTCGTTGCGCAGGCCCGAGCCGCTGGCCTCCTGCGCGCCGAACTTGTTCACGAAGACGAGTTCGACGCCGCTTTCGAGCGCATGACGCACGGCGACTGCGGCGTGCGCGAGGGCGTCGGGGTCGAGCCGGCAGGCTTCGGAGCCGCTGCCGAGCTCCTGCGACAGTGGGAAGCGTTCGCCGCTTGCGAGGTCTTCGAGTTCCATGCCGCACGGGTCTTCGACGCAGGTCGGCAGGTCATGCTGCAGGATGCCGCCGAGGCGCACGCCCCGTTCGGCAAGCCGTTGGGCGGCTTCCTCCAGCACCGGTTCGATGTGGTCGGCAGGGCGATAGACGATGGCGGCAATCGGCAGGCGCGGTTCAGAGGTCATGGTGGCGGCGAGTGCGGGCGATCTGGCGATTGTCGCACTGCGCGTCGTCGGCGCGAAGCGGAGCGCGCGATTTGTCGCAGCGGAGGGCCGCGCCGCTGAGACAGGTGTCGCGGCCGTCTCAGCTTGGGGGAGACGCCTGTCTCGTGTCTCACTGCCGTTCTAATTATTAACTTGTTGATTTTAAATATGACTGTCTCCTGGCACGGGTTTCGCGAATCCGGGGAGGAGTCGGCGGAGCGCTCGTGAAAGCGCCCGACCGGCTCGCGACACCACGCCAAAAAACCAAAGGAGACATTCATGCAAGAGGAGAAGCCCTGCCGCGCCGCCGCGCTGCTGGCGTTTGCGGCGCTGGCCGGCGGCCTGGGCGCCGCGACGCCGGCGCAGGCGCAGGTCACGCTGGACGTGATCGGCCCGCACGAGTACGACCTGCCGGTCGATTTCAAGCCCTTCAATGTGTTCGTGCAGTACGCGACCTTCGAGGATGGTCGCCGTTTGTGGGATGCCGACGGGGATCGCCGGCGCACATCAGCGACGCACACGATCATCGGGCTGTCGAAGTACGTCCATTTCTGGACGCCGGAATCGAATCCGAAGATGGGCCTCGCGTACGAGGTCATCGTGCCGGAAGTCGGCGTGCGCAATTCGGATGCGCGCACCTCCGCGAGCGGGATCGGCGATCCGATCACGGGGCTTGCGCTCTGGTACAAGCCGACCGCCAACTCGACGTTGGGTTTCCAATCCTTCATGCAGCTTCCGGTCGGCGACAAGGACATCGGCGGCGGCGATGTGTGGAAGAACCTGTCGAGCCTGTTCTGGGATGTGCAGTTCGGCAAGCTCACCTACACCGCTGATGCGGGCTTCGTGTTCTTCGGCGAATCGACGGCAGCCGACGCCCGGCCGGCGACGGTCTTCCATACCAATCACCGCCTCGGTTACCAGCTGAACAACGTGATCGAGCCCTTCGTCGCTCTTGATTACGAACGGCAGGACGGCTGGAAGAACCGCGCAGCCGGCGTGAAGGTGGCCGACAGCCACGAGACGACGGCAGGTGCCGGCGTGATGTTCAAGTACTACGGCAACCAGTCGCTCACCGTGCGCTATTCGCGCGGCATCGACGGCGAGAGCCACGGCGCGACCGACAGCATCAACCTCAAGTACGTCTACGCCTGGTAAGCGCGATTCCGCAATCCGGAGGAGAACAGCATGAATACGAAGAAACCGATCGCGAAGAAAGTGATCGCCGCGCTGGCCTGTGCAGGGGCGTTGTCGGGGAGTGTGTGGGCAGCGGACGGGCCGGGTTTCGATGACCCGGACAACTGGCCGCAGTATCACCGCAGCTTCAACGCGTGGCGCTTCAGCCCGCTGAAGGCGATCAACCGCGACAACGTCGGACGGCTGAAGGTCGCGTGGATCCACCAGCCGGGCAACATCACGCACGGCATCCAGGCGACGCCGATCGTGATCGACGGCATCCTGTACTACGTGTCGGCGAACAACAACGTGTGGGCGGTCGATGCGGCGACGGGACGGACGCTGTGGCATTACGAGCCGAAGCTCGATCCGCTCTCGAAACAGGCCTTCTACGCGTCGGCAAGCCGCGGCGTGACGGTCGGGCGCGGCAAGGTGTTTCTGGGCACGCTCGACGGGCGCTTCGTCGCGCTCGATCAGAAGACCGGCAAGGAGCTCTGGTCGACGCAGCTGACGGATCAGAAGACGCAATACGGTGCCCTCTTCTCGGCGCCGCCGCAGCTCGCCGGCGACGTGCTCTTCGGCGGCACGACGGGCGGCGATCAGCCGATCAGCGGCAAGATCTACGCGGTCAACGCCGACACCGGCAAGCCCGCGTGGACCTTCGACATCCTGCGCGACGACCCGGAGAGCTGGCCGGGCGACAGCCGCAAGCGCGGCGGCGGCAGCGCGTGGATGCCGGGCACTTACGACCCCCGTACCGACACGATCTACATCGGCACGTCGAACGCAGCACCCGACTACTTCAGTGCCGACCGCAAGGGCGACAACAAGTACACGGCGAGCCTCCTCGCGCTCGACCCGAAGAGCGGCAAGCTGAAGTGGGCGCGCCAGGAGATCCCCCACGATTCGTGGGACTTCGACTCGGCCTACGAGGCGCTGATGGTGAAGGGCGCGGACGGCAAGGACGTGATCGTGCATCTGAACAAGAGCGGCTTCGTGTTCGTGATGGACAAGGACGACGGCAAGCTCGAGAACGTCTGGCAGTTCGCGCAGAACGTGAATTGGGTGAAGG
>NZ_DATFAO010000078.1:0-162585 GCF_035254505.1 Aromatoleum sp.
GTCGCGGGCCGATTGCATTTTGAGGGCAACACAGGAAACACATGGAAACACCGGTCAATCTGCTCGATTTCGACGTCGACGGCCTCGTCGCCTGGTTCGCGGAGCGCGGCGAAAAGCCCTTCCGTGCGCGCCAGGTGATGCGCTGGATGCACCGCTTCGGCGAAACCGATTTCGACGCAATGACCGATGTCGCGAAAAGCCTGCGCGCCAAGCTCGCGCAGGAGGCGTGCATCCGCCCGCCGCAAGCGATCCGCGACAGCGTTTCGCATGACGGCACGCGGAAGTGGTTGCTCGACGTCGGCAGTGCCAACGCGGTCGAGGCGGTGTTCATCCCCGAGACGAACCGCGGCACGCTATGCATCTCCTCGCAGGCCGGCTGCGCCCTCGATTGCGCCTTCTGCTCGACCGGCAAGCAGGGCTTCAATCGCAACCTCACGGCCGCCGAGATCATTGGCCAGCTGTGGCTGGCCAACAAACTGCTGGGCGGCACGGCGGCCCCGGCCGGTGCGAAGGATGCCGAAGGCGAGCCCGATAACGGGCGCATCATCAGCAACGTCGTCATGATGGGCATGGGCGAGCCGCTGACGAACTTCGACAACGTCGTCACCGCGCTGCGCCTGATGCTCGACGATCACGCCTACGGCCTGTCGCGCCGTCGCGTGACGGTGTCGACCTCCGGCATCGTGCCCGCGATGGATCGCCTGCGCGACGAATGCCCGGTCGCACTCGCCGTGTCGCTGCATGCGCCCGACGACGCGCTGCGCGACCGCCTCGTGCCGATCAACCAGAAGTACCCGCTGCGCGAGCTGATGGCCGCCTGCCAGCGCTATCTCGAACGCGCGCCGCGCGATTTCGTGACTTTCGAATATGTCATGCTCGACGGCGTCAACGACACCGACGCGCATGCCCGTGCGCTCGTCGCGTTGGTGCGCGATGTGCCGTGCAAGTTCAACCTGATTCCCTTCAATCCCTTCCCGAACTCAGGGTTCGAGCGCTCGCATGCCGACCGGATCCGGCGCTTCGCCAGCATCCTGATCGACGCCGGCATCGTCACGACCACGCGCAAGACGCGCGGGGACGACGTCAACGCCGCTTGCGGGCAGCTCGCGGGGCAGGTGCAGGATCGCACGCGACGTGTCGTGCGACTGATGAAATCGACCGAGGATCGTGCATGAGGCGACTGCTTGCGAAGCTTTCGATTCCCTTGCTGGCCGTGATGCTCGGCGGGTGCGTCAGCACGCGTCCGGGCGTGACCAGCGGCAACGCGACGCCACCCGCGTCGGAATTGCCTGTCAGCGGGGCGGCCGCGAGCGCGAAGGTGCATGTGGATCTCGGCATGGCCTACTTCCAGATCGCGCGCTACGCGGTGGCGCTCGACGAGGCCCGCAGCGCGCTGGCGATCGATCCGAACTATTCGCCCACCTACCATCTGATGGCGCTGGTCTACATGTACATCGACGACATGCCGAGCGCACGCGAGAACTTCCAGCGTGCGCTGTCGATGGCGCCTAACGATCCCGAATACAACAACAGCTACGGCTGGTTCCAGTGCGTGAACGGGAACTTCAGCGACGGCCTGGAACGGCTCGCCCTCGCCTCACGCAACCCCTATTACCGCACGCCGACGCGGCCGTATACGAACGCCGGGCTCTGCTACCTCGCGAAGGGGGATGAGGCCGCGGCGGAAACCGAATTGCGTCGCGCCATCCAGCTTGACCCGTCGAACCGCTCCGCAATCTATCAGTTGGCCGGGATCGCTTACCGCCGCGGCGCATACGAAGTCGCCAACAGCTACCTCGTGCAATTGCACCAGGAAGGCGAGCCGACCGCCGCCTCGATCTGGCTGGGCCTGCGCACCGCGCGCCATCTCGGCAACCGTGATGCCGAGGCGAGCTACGCCGCCCAACTGCGCGGTCGCTTCGCCGACAGCCCCGAATTTCAAGCGATGACTCAGGGAAAGTACGAGTGACCGAAGTGCATCTGGATCCGCAGGCCGGCGCCGAGCCCCCCGGTGGCGCCGAAGCGATCGGCCTGGAATTGCGGCGCGCGCGTGAGGCGCGCGGTGAAACTCCCGGCGACGTCGCACTCGCCCTCAAGCTGACCGGGCGCCAGGTCGAGGCGATGGAGGCGGGCCGGCTCGAGCTGCTGCCCGGCGCCGCCTTTGCGCGTGGCTTCCTGCGCAACTACGCGCGCTATCTGGGCTTCGACCCGATCGCCCTGCTCGCGGGACTCGATCCCGAAAAAGCCCCGCGTCCCGTCGAGCTCGCCCCGATGTCGAACGCCGAAGGCATCATGCCCACCGGTGGCGGTGCGCGGGCTGTGCGCATTCCCGCGGTGCTGAGCGGCATCGCCCTGCTGATGCTGATCGGCGGGTGGTATTTCGACTGGTTCCGGATGCCGACGGAATCGGAAGCGATCGTTGAATCGACGGCCCCGACGCCGCAGATCATTACCCCTTCCACCCCTGACGGCGCAAGCCCGGCCGCGCCTGCCGACGTGCCGCCCGCAGCGCCCGCGGCGACGCCGGCAGTACCCCTGCCGCCGGGGGCGATCACTGCCGTGCCGCCCGGGCCCGTCCCCCCGGTCGTCCCGCCGGCACCGGCCGTCGTCGCACCCGCCGCGCCAGCAGCGCCCTCGGCTCCGGTCGCGCCGGCCGCCGCGACGCCCGTAGCGCACGCCGACGGCCTGCAACAGCTGGTCTTCCGTTTCCAGGGCGACGCGTGGGTCGAAGTGCGCGACGCGAGCGGCTCGATCGTCTTTTCCGGCACCAACCAGGCCGGCTCCAGTCGCACCGTGCAGGGGCGCCCGCCGTTCGCGCTGGTCGTCGGCAATGCGCGCCAGGTCGTGCTCGAATATCGCGGCAAGCCCTACGACCTGCTGCCGCACATACGCGTCAGCGTCGCGCGCCTGACCCTGGAGTGATCTGAATTGGCTACGCCCCTTATCTCCGAAGGCCTCGCCGGCCCGCTGCCACGCCGTAACTCCCGCTCGGTCCGCGTCGGCCGCGTCCTCGTCGGTTCCGACGCACCGGTCGTCGTGCAGTCGATGACCAATACCGACACCGCCGACGTCCTCGGCACGGCGATGCAGGTCGCCGAACTCGCGCGCGCGGGCTCCGAACTCGTCCGTATCACGGTCAATAACGAAGAGGCCGCCCGCGCGGTGCCGCACATCCGCGACCGCCTACTCGCGCTCAACATGGATGTGCCGCTCGTCGGCGACTTCCACTACAACGGCCACCGCCTGCTCTCCGACCACCCGGCCTGCGCCGAAGCGCTCGCGAAGCTGCGCATCAATCCGGGCAACGTCGGTGCCGGCACGAAGCGCGACCCGCAGTTCGCTTCCATCGTCGAAATCGCCTGCAAGTACGACAAGCCGGTGCGCATCGGCGTGAACTGGGGTAGCCTCGACCAGTCCGTGCTCGCACGTGTGATGGACGAGAACGGGAAGCTCGCGACCCCGCGCGACGCAGGCGCCGTGATGCGCGAGGCCCTCGTCGTCTCCGCGCTCGAATCCGCCGCGAAGGCCGAAGAGTACGGCCTGCCGGGCGATCGCATCATCCTGTCGGCGAAAGTCTCCAGCGTGCAGGACCTGATCGCCGTCTATCGCGACATGGCGCGCCGCTGCGACTATCCGCTGCACCTCGGTCTGACCGAGGCCGGCATGGGATCGAAGGGCATCGTCGCGTCCACGGCCGCCCTTTCGGTGCTGCTGCAGGAAGGCATCGGCGACACGATCCGCATCTCGCTGACTCCCGAACCCAACGGCAGCCGCACGCAGGAAGTCGTCGTCGCGCAGGAGATCCTGCAGACCATGGGGCTGCGCGCCTTCACGCCGATGGTCACCGCCTGCCCGGGCTGCGGCCGCACGACCAGCACCTTCTTCCAGGAACTTGCCGCGGGCATCCAGGGCTACGTGCGCGAGCAGATGCCCGTCTGGCGCGAGCAATACGACGGCGTCGAGAACATGACGCTCGCCGTGATGGGCTGCATCGTCAACGGCCCCGGCGAGAGCAAGCACGCCAACATCGGCATCTCGCTGCCCGGCACCGGCGAAACTCCGGCGGCCCCGGTCTTCGTCGATGGCGTCAAGACCGTCACGCTGCGCGGCGACAATATTGCGGCCGAATTCAAGGCCATCGTCGATAACTACGTCTCCACCAAATACACCAGAAAGGCGGTTTGAACCGTCCCCCTATGACCGAAAAAACCGAGAAGAAAGCGAAGCAGCAGACGCTGCAGGCCGTGCGCGGGATGAACGACATCCTGCCCGACGAGGCCGAAGCCTGGGAACACTTTGAAGACCTCGTGCGCGACTGGCTGCGCAGCTACGGCTACCGCCCGATCCGCATGCCGATCGTCGAACCGACGCCGCTCTTCAAGCGCGCGATCGGCGAAGTCACCGATATCGTCGAGAAGGAAATGTATTCCTTCGAGGACGCGCTCAACGGCGAACACCTGACGCTGCGCCCAGAAGGCACGGCCTCGTGCGTTCGTGCGATCATCCAGCACAACCTGCTGCACGTCGCACCGCAGCGCCTGTATTACCACGGACCGATGTTCCGTCACGAGCGCCCCCAGAAGGGCCGCTATCGCCAGTTCCACCAGATCGGCATCGAGGCGCTCGGCTTCGACGGCCCCGACATCGACGCCGAGCACATCCTGATGTGCGCGCGCCTGTGGGAAGACCTCGGGCTCGACGACGTGCGTCTCGAACTCAACTCGCTCGGTTCGGCCGAGGAGCGCGCCACCCACCGCGCCGCCCTGATCACCTACCTCGAAGGCCATCAGGATCGCCTCGACGAAGACGGCAAGCGCCGCCTCTATACGAACCCGCTGCGCATCCTCGACACGAAGAATCCCGAACTGCAGGACATCGTCGAAGCGGCGCCGAAGCTGATGGACTACCTCGGCGAAGAGTCGATCAAGCACTTCGACGGTGTGCAGACGCTCCTCAAGGATGCCGGCGTCCATTACCGAATCAATCATCGCCTCGTGCGCGGTCTCGACTACTACAACCGCACGGTGTTCGAGTGGGTCACGACGCGCCTCGGGGCGCAGGGCACGGTCTGCGCCGGCGGCCGCTACGACGGCCTCGTCGAGCAGCTCGGCGGGCGCCCCGCTCCGGCAGCGGGTTTCGCGATGGGCGTCGAGCGCCTGCTCGCGCTGTGGCGCGAGAGCGGGGCGCAGGTCGATGCCGCGGTGCCCGACGTCTACGTCGTGCATCAGGGCGAGCAGGCTCAGCGGCTCGCCTTCCGCGCCGCCGAAGCGCTGCGCGAACACGGATTTGCAGTGCTGACGCACTGCGGCGGCGGAAGCTTCAAGTCGCAGATGAAGAAGGCCGATGCCAGCAAGGCGCAACTCGCCGTGGTGATCGGCGAAGACGAGGCCGCCAGCGGCGAAGTCGGACTCAAGCCCTTGCGCGGGCCTGGTGGTCAGCAGCGGGTCCCCCTTGAAGGCGTCGCCGATGCGGTGGCGGCATGCCTGTTCATTGACGAAGAGGAAGAAGATGGCGGCATTTGACCTGGACGAACAGGAACAGATTTCCGAACTGAAAGCCTGGTGGACGCAGTACGGCAAGCTGGTCACGACCCTCGCGGTCGCAGCCGCGCTCGCCTCCGTCGGCTGGCAGGGCTATCAGTACTACCGCAACAAGCAGGGCGCAGAAGCCGGCGCGCTGTACTTCGCCGTGCAACAGGCGGCGCAGCGTGGTGACGCGCAGAAGGCGCGCGAAGCGGCTGGCCAGATGATCGAGAAGTACTCGGGCACCGTCTATGCCGAAATGGCGGCCCTGACCTCCGCCGGCGCGCAGATGGCTGCCGGCGATACCAAGAATGCCAAGCTGCAACTCGAATGGGAGCTCGACAAGGGTAGCGATCCGGCGTTGAAGGACCTCGCCCGCCTGCGTCTCGCGTCGCTGCTGCTCGACGAGGGTGCCTACGACGAGGCGCTCAAGCGTCTCGAGACCGCGCCGGGCGCGGCCTTGAAGGCACGCTTCGAAGACCTGCGCGGAGACGTGCTGGCCGCCGCCGGCAAGTTCCCCGAAGCGCGCAGCGCCTACCAGGCCGCGATCGATGCACTCTCCGCAGATCAGGCCGAGGGTGGCGACTCGCTGCGCGAGATCGTCCGTGTCAAGCAGCAGTCACTGGAGGGCTGATCGATGAAGCGTTCCGTTCTACCGTTCCTCCTCGCCGCTGCGCTGACCGCGCTCGCCGGCTGCTCGTCGCTCAATCCCTTCTCCTCGTCCGAGCCCAAGCCCACGCCCTTGGCGGACATCAAGCCGACGGCGGAACTGCGGACTGTCTGGCAGGCGAAAATCGGCGCTTCGGGCCCCTACGTCTTCCAACCGGCGGTGGTGGGTGAAGATATCTATGCCGCCGCCTACGACGGATCGGTCGCCCGCCTTGCAGACGGGCGTGCCGTCTGGAAGGTCAGTGCGGCGAAGCAACTCTCCGCCGGCGTCGGCACTAACGGCAAACTGGTGGTGGTCGCGACGACCGGCGGCGAAGTCGTCGCGCTCGATGCGGCAAACGGTGCAGAACGCTGGCGTGTGCCCGTCGGTGCCGAAGTGCTCGCGCCGCCCGCGGTCGGCGACACGATGGTCGTCGTGCGCGCCTCCGACAGCCGTCTGATCGCCCTCGACGCGAGCAACGGCGCCCGTCGCTGGGTCTTCCAGCGCGCGACGCCGCCCCTGTCGCTGCGTAGCTATGCAGGCGTCCTGCTCGATGGCGCCGCTGTGGTCGCCGGCTATCCGGGCGGCAAGCTCGTTGCCGTCAACCTCGCGAACGGTGCCCAGCTGTGGGAAATGACGGTCGCGACGCCGAAGGGCTCGACCGAGCTCGAACGCATCGCCGACATCTCCGGCACCCCCGTGCTGAGCCGCAAGGATCTGTGCGCCGTGACCTACCAGGGCCGTGCGGCCTGCTTTGACGCGAGCAACGGCAACGCGCTGTGGTCGCGCGATTTCTCCAGCAGCGTCGGCCTCGATCGCGACGGTCGGTACGTCGTCGTGACCGATGATAGCGACGTCGTGCAAGGCCTAGACGGCACCAGCGGGGCGACGGTATGGAAGCAGGAGGCGCTCAAGCGCCGCGCCGTGTCCCGTCCGATCCTGTTCGGGAATTTCGTCGCTGTCGGCGACCTGCAGGGCTATGTCCACATCCTCGACCGCGAAACCGGAGCCTTTGTCGCTCGCGCGCGTGCCGACAGCAGCCCGATCGTTGCCGATCCCCGTCGCTTCGGCCGTGGCGACGGCATCGTCGTCCAGTCGCGGGATGGCGACGTCCACGTTTTTGAAGTCCGCTGAGCGGGAAGTAGAGTAGCTAGTGAAACCCACAATCGTTCTGGTTGGCCGTCCCAACGTCGGCAAGTCGACCCTTTTCAATCGCCTCACGCGCACGCGTGATGCGCTCGTGGCCGACCAACCCGGCCTGACGCGCGACCGCCATTACGGCATCGGCCGCGTCGGCGAACGGGACTATCTCGTCGTCGATACCGCCGGCTTCGACCCGGTCGCCAAGAGCGGCATCATGCACGAGATGGCGCGCCAGGCCGAACAGGCGATTGCCGAAGCCGACGTGCTGCTGTTCCTCGTCGACGGGCGCATGGGGCTCACGCCTCACGACGAGCAGATCGCCGCCCGCCTGCGTCGTGCCGATCGGCCGGTGCACCTGATCGTCAACAAGTCCGAAGGCATGGATCGCGCGATCGTCGCGGCCGAATTCCATGCGCTGGGCCTCGGCGACCCGCTGCCGATCTCCGCCGCCCATGGCGACGGCGTCAAGCTGCTCCTCGACCACGTACTGGCGGAATTCCCGACGGACGAGGAAGAGGAAGAGCAGGCCGGCAGCGGACCGAAGATCGCCATCGTCGGTCGTCCGAACGTCGGCAAGTCCACCCTCGTGAACAGCCTCCTCGGCGAAGAGCGCGTCATCGCCTTCGACATGCCCGGCACGACGCGCGACGCCATCGCCATTCCCTTCGAGCGCGGCGGCCGTGACTATACGTTGATCGACACGGCAGGCCTGCGCCGGCGCGGCAAGGTCTTCGAGGCGATCGAGAAATTCTCGGTCATCAAGACGCTGCAGGCGATCGAGCAGGCCCACGTCGCCGTGCTGGTGCTCGACGCCTCGCAGGACATCTCGGACCAGGATGCGCATATCGCCGGCTTCATCCTCGAGTCGGGCCGTGCGCTGGTCGTCGCCGTCAACAAGTGGGACAGCGTCGACGATTACCGCCGCGAGCTCATCAAGCGCGACATCGCCCACAAGCTCGGCTTCTTATCCTTTGCACGCTTCCACTACATCTCGGCCTTGAAGGGCGCCGGGGTAGCGGCTGTGATGAAGTCCGTCGACGGCGCTTTCGCCGCCGCGATGGTGAATCTCTCCACGCCTCGCCTGACGCGGACGCTGCAGGCCGCGCTGACGAAGCAGGCGCCGCCCCGCCACGGTATCTTCCGCCCCAAGATGCGCTACGCGCACCAGGGCGGTAGCAATCCGCCGATCGTCGTGATCCACGGTGCCGCGCTGGAGCACGTACCGAACTCTTACGTTCGCTACCTTGAACGCACCTTCATGGATGCGTTCAAATTGCAGGGCACGCCTCTGCGTATACAATTCAAGTCCTCACACAACCCCTATATCACAAAAGAATAAGCTTCCATCAGCACCCGGATGAAGTGTGGCCGTCGATGTGGCGGTGCAACATGAAATCCTTTACATTCACACTAGAACAAGACTTCTTCGAGGTTCGAAAATGAGCAACAAAGGGCAACTTCTACAAGACCCGTTTCTGAATACCCTGCGCAGGGAGCATGTCCCCGTCGCGATCTATCTCGTCAATGGCATCAAGCTGCAGGGGCAGATCGAATCCTTCGACCAGTACGTGGTGCTGCTGAAGAACACGGTCACGCAGATGGTCTACAAACACGCGATCTCGACCGTCGTGCCGGCGCGTCCCGTGAACATCCAGCAGTCGGATGCGGGTGAAGGCAATAGCTGACGTCCCGGGCCGGCCCGCGCCCGTGGCGATGAGCCGGCTTCCCCATGTTTGAGCGCCCCGATTCCGGTGAGCGCGCAGTACTCGTCCAGCTCGACCTGAACCAGGGCGCGCTGGACGAGCGCCTTTCCGAACTCAAATTGCTGACCCTCAGTGCGGGTGCCAGCGTCGAAGCCGTCGTCGGCGGTCGTCGCGCACGTCCCGATCCGGCACTCTTCGCCGGACGCGGCAAGGTCGAGGAAATCGCCGAGACCTTGCGCGCCAACGAGGCCGATTTCGTCATCTTCAACCACGCGCTTTCGCCGGGGCAGCAGCGCAACCTCGAGCGCGAGCTCAAGTGCCGCGTTGTCGACCGCACGGCGCTGATCCTCGACATTTTCGCGCAACGCGCGCGCAGTCACGAAGGCAAGCTGCAGGTCGAGCTCGCGCAGCTCGAACACCTCGCGACGCGGCTCGTGCGCGGCTGGACTCACTTGGAACGCCAGAAGGGCGGTATCGGCCTGCGCGGCCCGGGCGAAACCCAGCTCGAAACCGACCGGCGCCTCCTCGGCAAGCGCGTCAAGGTGCTTAAGGAGCGACTGGGGCAGATCGAAAAGCAGCGCCGCGTACGTCGCCGTGGGCGGGAAGGGCATGGCGTCCTGTCGGTCTCGCTCGTCGGTTACACCAACGCCGGCAAGTCGACGCTCTTCAACGCACTGACCAAGGCGGGTGCCTACGCCGCCGACCAGTTGTTCGCGACCCTCGATACCACCTCGCGCCGCCTCTACGTCGGGGAGGGTGTCAATGTCGTGCTGTCCGACACCGTGGGCTTCATCCGCGATCTGCCGCACGCGCTGGTCGCCGCCTTCCATGCGACACTGGAAGAGACCGCCAATGCGGATCTCCTGCTGCACGTCGTCGATTCCGCCAGCGAGGATCGCGAGGCACAGATCGAGGCGGTCAATGCGGTGCTGACCGAGATCGGCGCAGGTCCTGTCCCGCAGATCATGGTGATGAACAAGATCGATCTGACCCAGGCTGAGCCGGGAGTCCAGCGGGATGAATATGGTAAGATCGTGCGCGTTTTTTTGAGCGCCAGGACCGGCGAAGGCCTCGGTCTGCTGCGTGACGCGCTCGCTGAGGCGGCGCGAGCGGCGGCGGCGACACCGGAGGGATCCGACGGGCGTGCGGCGGACCCTACGGGGTACGATCCAATTCAAATGTGAAGACGGGCGTTCTAATGTCACTCAACGATCCACGCTGGGGCAACAAGGGCGATGGCGACGGCAAGCGCGGCGACGACGATCGCGGTGCGAATCAAGGGCCGCCTGACCTCGAGGACCTGTGGCGAGATTTCAACCGGCGTCTGTCCGGAATGCTGGGCGGCAAGCGCGGTCCTCGCACCGGTGGCGACGGCAATGGCAATGGCCCGCAGTTGCCGAAGGTTTCCTTCCGGCAGTTCGGCGGCGGCATCGGCGTGCTCGCAGCGCTGGTCGGCGCCGTCTGGCTTGCCAGCGGTTTCTACATCGTCGATGCCAACCAACGCGGGGTCGTGCTGCGTTTCGGTAAATACATCGAGACGACCGAGCCCGGTCTGCGCTGGCGCCTGCCCTACCCGATCGAGGCGAGCGATGTGGTCGACGTCGGCGGCGTCCGCACCGTCGAGATCGGCTACCGCGGCTCCGAGCGCAACAAGGTGCTGCGCGAAGCGCTGATGCTGACCGACGACGAAAACATCATCAACATCCAGTTCGCGGTCCAGTACATCCTGACGAGCCCGGAGAAGTTCCTGTTCAACAACCGCTATCCGGACGAGGCGGTGACGCAGGCGGCCGAGACGGCGATGCGCGAGATCGTCGGCAAGAGCAAGATGGACTTCGTGCTCTACGAAGGGCGCGAGCAGATTGCCGCCGCGGCGCAGGAATCGATCCAGAAGATACTCGATCGCTACGATACGGGCATCCAGATCAGCCGAGTCACGATGCAGAACGCGCAACCGCCGGAACAGGTCCAGGCCGCATTCGACGACGCCGTGAAGGCCGGACAGGACCGCGAACGTCTGCGCAACGAAGGCGAGGCCTACGCCAACGACGTGATCCCGCGCGCCCGCGGTACCGCGTCGCGTCTGCTCGAAGAGGCGAACGCTTACCGTGCGCGCGTCGTCGCCAACGCGGAAGGCGAGGCCGCCCGCTTCTCGCAGGTGCTCGGCGAATACCGTCGCGCACCGGAAGTCACGCGCGAACGCCTCTACATCGAGACGATGCAGCAGGTGATGACCCGGGCGAGCAAGGTGGTCGTCGATACCAAGGCGGGCGGCAATCTGTTGTATCTGCCGCTCGACAAGCTGATGCATTCGACCGGCGCGCAGGGCGGACACGAGCCCTCGGCGACCGCTCCCGCTGCGTCGGCTCCGGCTGCCGGCGGCGCACGCACCGACAGTTCCAGTGATTCGCGTAGCCGCGACGTGGTACGTGACCGCGAGCGGGGAGAACGCTGATGAGAGATCGTATGACCGTAGCCGCCGGCGTGCTGCTGTTTGCCGGCGCGTTGGCCTCGATGTCGCTGTTCACCGTCGATCAGCGACAGTTCGCCGTCGTTTTCCAGCTCGGGCAAGTCAAGGAAGTCATCAGCTCGCCCGGCCTGAACGTCAAGTGGCCGCTGATCCAGAACGTCCGTTACTTCGACCGCCGCATCCTCACCATGGATACGCCGGAGCCGGAACGCTTCATCACGGCCGAGAAGAAGAACGTGCTGGTCGACCACTTCGTGAAGTGGCGCATCGTCGATCCGACCCTGTACTACGTTTCGGTGCTGGGCGACGAGTCGCGCGCGCGGACGCGTCTGCTGCAGGCGGTCAACGCCGGCCTGCGCGAGGAGTTCGGCCGCCGTACGGTGCATGACGTCGTGTCCGGCGCACGTGACCAGATCATGGAAGACATGCGCAGCCGTGCCGACCAGGATGCACGCAAGATCGGCGTGCAGATCCTCGACGTACGCCTGAAGCGTGTCGATCTGCCGCTCGAAGTGTCCGAGTCGGTCTATCGCCGCATGGAGGCCGAGCGCAAGCGCGTCGCCAACGAGCTGCGTTCCGAGGGCGGGGCGATCGCCGAGAAGATTCGCGCCGATGCCGACCGTCAGCGCGAGGTGATCGTTGCCGAGGCTTACCGCGAGGCGCAGCAGAACAAGGGGGCGGGCGACGCCAAGGCGACCGGCATCTACGCCCAGGCCTACGGCCAGAACCCCGAGTTCTATTCCTTCTATCGCAGCCTCGAGGCCTACCGCGAGAGCTTCGCGAGCAAGAACGACGTGCTGGTGGTCGACCCGAGCTCCGAATTCTTCAAATTCATGAAGGACTCCGGCGGAGGCAAGAAGTAAGCGACCGATGGGTTCCAAGCTGCTCACGGCCTTCGCACTGATGTTGGTGATGGAAGGCCTCGTACCGTTTCTCGCGCCAGCCGCCTGGCGCGAAACTTTTTTGCGACTCGCGCAAATGGCCAACGGCCAGATCCGGTTCATCGGGCTGGTTTCGATGCTGTGCGGAGTCGTGTTGTTGTTCTTGGTGATGTAGGTATTTATGCGCTGGGTTCTTCCCGATTACATCCAGGACGCGCTTCCCGCTGAAGCGGAACAGCTTGAGCGGCTGCGTCGCCGGCTGCTGGACGCGTTCCGCAGCCACGGCTATCAGCTCGTGATGCCGCCGCTGCTCGAGTACCTGGATTCGCTGACCACCGGAGCGGGGCCGGATCTGAAGCTGCGCACCTTCAAGCTCGTCGACCAGCTGTCGGGTCGCACGATGGGGGTGCGCGCCGACATGACGCCGCAGGTCGCGCGCATCGACGCGCATCTGCTCAACCGGGCGGGGGTGACCCGCCTGTGCTACTGCGCGAGCGTGCTGCACGCACTGCCGTCATCGCTGACCGCCACTCGCGAGCCGCTGCAGCTCGGTGCCGAGCTTTACGGCCATTCGGGCATCGACGCCGACATCGAGATCGTGCGCCTGCTGTCCGAGGTGATGCGACTCGCCGAAGTGCCGGCAAGTCGTATCGATCTCGGCCATGTCGGGATCTTCCGCGTGCTGGCGGCGCGGGCCGGCATGGTGCCCGAGCGCGAGGAGGCTTTGTTTGCGCTTCTGCAGGCGAAGGACGTGCCGAGCCTCGGCGAGCTGCTCGCCGACGTCGCAGAGCCGGTGCGCTCCGCGCTGCTTGCGCTGCCGACCCTGTATGGCGGCGCGGAAGTAATCGAGGCTGCGCGTGCGCGGCTGCCGCAGGACACCGAAATCGGCGCCGCGCTCGACGATCTGGCGCGGCTTTCCGAAGCGCTCGCCGATCTGCCGATCAGTTTCGATCTTGCCGACCTGCGTGGCTACCACTATCACAACGGAGTGGTGTTCGCGGCCTACGGCAACGGCTCACCGGCAGCGCTCGCCCTCGGCGGGCGCTACGACGGCATCGGCCAGGCTTTCGGCCGCAATCGGCCGGCGACGGGCTTCAGTCTGGATCTGCGTGAATTGGCGCTGGGCCTGCCCGCCGCGCTGCAGGCGGGGGCGATTCTCGCGCCGGCCGGCGGCGATGTGGAACTGGCGGGCGCGGTGGCGAACTTGCGTGCATCGGGCGAAGTGGTGATGACGGCCCTGCCCGGGCACGAGGGAAGCTGGAAGGAGGCTGGTTGCGACCGGCAACTCATCAAGCGCGACGGCCGCTGGGCGGTCGAGGCGCTTCAGGGAGAATGAAGTAAATGGCAAAGAACGTAGTGGTTGTCGGTACCCAGTGGGGCGACGAAGGCAAGGGCAAGATCGTTGACTGGCTGACGGATCACGCCAAGGGTGTGGTGCGTTTCCAAGGCGGTCACAACGCCGGCCATACGCTGGTGATCGGCGCCAACGAATACAAGCTGAACCTGGTGCCGTCAGGCATCGTGCGCGAAGGCGTGGCCTGCTACATCGGCAATGGCGTAGTGCTCGACGCGCATCATCTGCTGTCGGAAATCCGCACGCTGGAAGCCGGCGGCATCAAGGTGCGCGAGCGCCTGCGCATCAGCCCGGGCTGCCCGCTGATCCTCGGCTACCATTCGGCGCTCGATCGTGCCCGCGAGGCCGCCAAGGCCGCCTGCGACAAGATCGGCACGACCGGCAAGGGCATTGGCCCGACGTACGAAGACAAGGTCGCGCGCCGGGCGCTGCGCGTCTATGATCTTTTCGACAAGGAGCGCTTCGCCGACAAGCTCCGCGCGAACCTCGAATACCACAATTTCGTGCTGACCCACCATCTGGGCGCCGAGGCGGTCGAGTTCCAGCCGATCTTCGACCAGGCGATGGCCGATGCCGAAGAGATCCGCCCGATGGTCGCCGACGTGTCGGCCGAGTTGTACGCGGTGAACAAGGCCGGCGGCAGCCTGCTGTTCGAAGGCGCGCAGGGCACGCTGCTCGACATCGATCACGGCACCTATCCCTTCGTGACCTCCAGCAACTGCGTCGCGGGTCAAGCGGCGGCCGGATCGGGCGTCGGCCCCGGGCGTCTGCATTACGTGCTGGGCATCACCAAGGCCTACTGCACGCGCGTCGGCGGTGGTCCATTCCCGACCGAGCTGGACATCGAGACGGCCGGCGTGCCGGGCCACCAGATGTCGACCAAGGGCCGCGAGTTCGGCACCGTTACCGGGCGCAAGCGCCGCTGCGGCTGGCTGGACCTCGCAGCGCTCAAGCGTTCGATCATCATCAACGGCGTTACGGGCATCTGCATCACGAAGCTCGACGTGCTCGACGGTCTGACGGAACTCAAGCTTTGCACGGGCTACATGCTCGACGGCCAGCGCATCGACCTGCTGCCGATGGGCTCCGAGGAAGTCACGCGCTGCGAACCGATCTACGAGACGATGGCGGGCTGGAGCGTCACGACCTTCGGCGCGCAGACCTGGGATGCGCTGCCGCAGGAGGCGCGCGCCTACCTGCACCGGATCGAGGAAATCATCGAAGTGCCGATCGACGTCATTTCGACCGGTCCGGAACGCGACGAAACCATCCTGCGCCGTCATCCGTTCGGAGCCTGAGCGCGCTTGAACGACCTTCCCATGACCGCTTCCCTGCAGCCTCCGGCCGAAGTGCCGGGCTGCGGGTGGCGGGACGGGCAGGCGCTGTTGCCGGTGGTCCTTTCGGCGCAGCGGACGCCACAAAAAGAAAAAGCCGGTCGATTGACCGGCTTTCCTTTTGTCTTGGTGCCCAGAAGAGGACTCGAACCTCCACGCCTCGCGGCGCTAGTACCTGAAACTAGTGCGTCTACCAATTCCGCCATCTGGGCAAGAGCGCGCATTATAGCGATGCTTGAGCGTTTCGCAAAGGGTCTTGTCGTCGAATCTGGAAACCTGCAGCACGTGGTCGCGGAATTTTCCAACGCTGCGGCGGGTGGTCGCGTGTCGACCGAGGGGTGTCGGGCTGCGAACGGACAACAAAAAAGCCGACGCTATGGTCGGCTTTTCCGTGAAACTGGTGCCCAGAAGAGGACTCGAACCTCCACGCCTCGCGGCGCTAGTACCTGAAACTAGTGCGTCTACCAATTCCGCCATCTGGGCAAGAGCCGCGCATTATAAGCACTCATTAGAGAATGTCAATGACTGAAAAAACAAAAAAACCAAAACCGACGGTCGCCAAGAGTTCCAAGCGGCCCGCCGAGGCGGCGCCGAGCGCTATTCGCCGCGCGGACCCGTTCTATGAACGCGAAGCGGTCGAGTACGAGAATCCGCTGCCAAGCCGGGAATACATCGAGCAGACGCTCGCCGAACACGGCGTCCCGCTGAGCTTCGAAGAGTTGTGTGCGGCGCTGGACGTCGCGGGGCACGAGGCGGGACTCTTCGAACGCCGCCTGCGCGCGATGCAGCGCGACGGCCAGTTGCTGCGCAACCGGCGTGACGCCTACCTGCTGCCGGACAAGGCGGACCTGATCCGCGGGCGGGTGCAGGGCCATGCCGACGGCTTCGGCTTTCTGATCCGTGACGACGGTCAACCCGATGTGTTCCTCGGGCCGCGCGAGATGCGCGAGGTGCTGCACGGCGATCGGGTAATCGCACGTATCACCGGCGTCGACCGGCGCGGGCGGCCGGAAGGGAAGGTCGTCGAGATTCTGGAACGTGCAAATACGCGCATCGTTGGCCGCGTATTGGACCAGCATGGCGTGCTGGTGGTCGTGCCGGAAGACCGCCGTATCGCGCACGACATCCTGATGGTGCCGGGCGGCAAGAAGGTGGCGCCGGGCCAGATCGTGACCGTCGAGCTGGTGGGTCAGCCGACGAAATTCGCCCAGCCCGCCGGTCGTGTCATCGAGGTGCTCGGCAACTATGCGGATCCGGGCATGGAGATCGAGATCGCGCTGCGCAAGCACGAACTGCCTTTCGAATTCTCGCCCGAGGCGAAGGCCGAGACGCGTAAGCTGCCGCTGACGGTCCGCAAGAAGGATTGGGTCGGGCGCGAGGACATCACGCAGCTGCCGCTGGTGACGATCGACGGCGAAACGGCGAAGGATTTCGACGATGCCGTGTATTGCGAGCGCCAGGGGCGCGGCTACCGCTTGATCGTCGCCATCGCGGACGTGTCGCACTACGTGCAGCCGAGCAGCGCGCTCGACAGCGGCGCCTATGATCGCGGCAACTCGGTGTACTTCCCGCGCCGAGTAATCCCGATGCTGCCCGAGAAGCTCAGCAACGGCCTGTGCTCGCTCAATCCGCAGGTCGAGCGGCTGTGCATGGTCTGCGACATGAGCATGTCGACGACCGGCGCGATCAAGGCCTACCGCTTCTACCCGGCGGTGATGTTCTCGCACGCGCGCCTGACCTACACTCAGGTCGCGGCGGCGCTATACGACAAGGATGCCACCGCAATCGAGGCGATCGGCGCCTTGCTGCCGCAGCTCGATAACCTCGACAAGCTGTTCCGCGTGCTGCTGAAGGCGCGCGCGAAGCGTGGCGCGATCGATTTCGAGACGACCGAAACGCGCATGATCTTCGATGAGGGCGGCAAGATCGAGCGCATCGTGCCCGAGGTGCGCAACGATGCGCACCGCCTGATCGAGGAGTGCATGCTCGCGGCGAACGTCTGCGCGTCGGATTTCCTGCAGTCGCGCGAGCATCCGGCGCTGTACCGCGTGCATGAGGGGCCGACGCCGGAGAAGCTGGAGAAGCTGCGCGGTTTCCTGGCCGAGTTCGGGCTGGGAGTCGGCGGTGGCGACGACCCGAAGGCGGGCGATTACGCGAAGCTCCTCGACAAGGTCAAGGATCGGCCGGATGCGCAGCTGCTGCAGACGGTGATGCTGCGTTCGCTGCGTCAGGCGGTATACAGCCCCGACAACGTCGGCCACTTCGGTCTGGCCTACGAGGCTTACACGCACTTCACGTCGCCGATCCGGCGCTACCCGGACCTGCTGGTGCATCGCGCGATCAAGGCGGTGCTGGCCGGCGAGCGTTACGAGGCGGGTAACTGGGACGAGATCGGACTGCACTGCTCGGCGACCGAGCGGCGGGCGGACGATGCGACGCGCGACGTGGTCGCGTGGCTGAAGTGCTATTACATGCAGGACAAGGTCGGCGAGGAATTTTCCGGCAGCGTGTCGGCAGTGGTACCCTTCGGCCTCTTCGTCGCCCTCGACGATATCTTTATCGAGGGTCTGGTCCACATTTCGGACCTCGGCAGCGACTATTTCCACTACGACGAGACGCGCCACGAGCTGGCCGGTGAGCGCACGGGCGTGCGCCATCGCCTGTCCGACCGCGTGCGCGTGCAGGTCGTGCGCGTCGATCTGGAAACGTCGAAGATCGATTTTCGCCTGATCGAAGGCGCCGAGCGCCCGACCGAGCGGGTCGGCAAGACGGAACGCGATCGCGGCCGCAGCCGCAGCCGCAGCCGTAAGGCGGAGGCGGAGGCGGAGGCGGTGGAGGTGTCGCCGACGGAGGCGAGCATGGAGTCGCCCTTGAAGAAAGTGGCGGCCGTTGCGCAGGCAGCGATGAGCGGTGCCGTGGACATGGGCGGCGACGCGGCGGCGAAGAAGTCCGGTGCGAAGAAATCCGCGTCGGCAGGCAAGCGCGCGAAGGCGGCCGAAGGGAGCAAGGCTCCGAGGAAGGCCGCGGGCGCGCAAAAGGACAAACCGGAAGCATCAAGGAAGAAAGGCAAGAGCCGTGGCTGAAAAACATTCGAACCGGACCCGCCCGCAGGAATCGGACAAGACCCAGGATGCAGCGGGAAGTCGGGCCGATTCGCGGCTGATCTACGGGTTTCATGCCGTGTTGGGCAAGCTGCGCCGCGACCCGGAAGGGGTGTTCGAACTCTACTTGTCGGCAAGCCGCACGGATGCGCGCGCGAAGGACGTCGTGCGCCTCGCGGAATCGCAGAACGTGCGGCTGATCCAAGCCGAGGGCGATCGCCTTGACGGCATGGTCGGCACGCGTCGCCACCAGGGCGTCGTTGCGCGGGTCGATGCGCGCACGCGCGACATCAAGCTCGCGGACGTGCTCGATTCGCTGGAGGAGAACGCGCTGATCCTCGTGCTCGACGGCGTGCAGGATCCGCACAATTTGGGGGCCTGTCTGCGCGTCGCCGACGCGGCCGGCGTGCATGCGGTGGTTGCGCCGAAGGATCGCGCGGTCGGCCTCAACGCGACGGCGGTTAAAGTGGCGAGTGGGGCGGCCGATTCGGTGCCCTACATCACGGTGACGAATCTCGCGCGCGCCTTGCGCGAGATGCAGGAGGCCGGCATATGGGTCGTCGGCGCCGCGGGCGAAGCGGAGAAGTCGCTCTACGAGATCGACCAGAAGGGGCCTGTCGCGTGGGTGCTGGGCGCCGAAGGTGACGGGCTGCGGCGGCTGACGCGCGACACCTGCGATGAGCTCGCGAGTATTCCGATGCTCGGCACTGTCGAGAGCCTGAACGTTTCGGTCGCGAGCGGCATCTGTCTGTTTGAAGCGCGGCGCCAACGCGGCGTCTGAGCGAGTTCTTCGTGCGCAGGGCGGCGCAGTTTTTGCTAGGCTTGAAGCATGCTCCGCGTACTCGTCATCGATGAATCCCGTAGCCGTGCGGCAGAAATCTGCGCCGGTCTCGCGCTTGCCGGCCATCAGGTCGCGGCGGTGCTGGCCTCGTCTGCCGATCTGACGGCGCAGATCGAGGCCATCCGGCCCGACGTGATCCTGATCGAAACCGACTCGCCGTCGCGCGACACACTCGAGAACCTCGCCGTGATGAACGCGGCGATGCCGCGGCCGGTGATCATCTTCGCGCAGGAAGGCGATCAGGACACGATCCGCGCGGCGGTCAAGGCGGGCGTGTCGACCTACGTCGTCGACGGACTCGATCCCCAGCGGCTCAAACCCGTGATCGACGTGGCGGTCGCGAGCTTCGAGGAGCATCAGTCGGTGCGTGCAGAACTCGCCGCTGCGACGAAGAAGCTCTCCGAGCGCAAGCTGATCGAGCGCGCGAAAGGCCTGCTGATGAAATCCCGTGGCATGTGCGAGGAGGAGGCCTACGCGGCCTTGCGCAAGCTCGCGATGGAGCGGGCGAAGCCGATGGCGGCAGTCGCGCAGGATCTTCTCGACATGGCGAAGTATCTCCTCTGACGATAGGCGGGTGCGCCGCGATGGTGCACCGCCTCATCTTCCGGCACCGCCACGGTGCAAATTCGCTGCGCCTTGATCCAAGTTAAAAATGGCGATGGGCCGCGAAATTCATGATTTTCCCGATGCCCGATCCATGATTGGCGCGAGGAAAGCCTCCTGATTCTCCGGTTTCTGCGGCGAGGGCAGGGCGGCGATGATGACTGCGGATCGGTCGTCGTTCGGCCGGTCCGCTCAAATCACCGCCAAACGAGGAGGCACCCCATGCAGTGGATCGATCCCGCTTATTGCGACATCCGTCTTGGTTTCGAAGTGACGGCCTACGTCTACGTGCGCTGACGTTTCCGGGGCGGCCTCGTGCCGCCCCTGTCGCGAAGGAGTGTTGCGCATGAACGAGACCAGCCTGCCTATGGCCGAGGACCGCTTCAGCCTCAATCCGATGTACCTCTTCCGCTGGGAGCCGACGCAGGATGCCCACGTCCTGCTCTACCCGGAAGGCATCGTGAAGCTGAACCAGACGGCGGCCGAAATCATCGAGCACTGTGACGGCCGCAACGTGGCCGGGATCGTGGCGGCGCTGCAGGCGCGCTATCCCGGCGACGACGAGCGCGTCGCCGCGGGTGTGTACAAGTTTCTGGAGGTGTTCCGTGCCAAAGGATGGATCCGTCGTCAGGCTTGACGGGCAGGGCAAACCGCTGTGGCTGGTGCTCGAACTGACTTACGAGTGCCCACTGAAGTGCCCGTGGTGCAGCAATCCGGTCGACTACGCGCGCCGCAAGGGCGAGGAGCTGACGACCGAGGAGTGGAAACGGGTGTTGCGCGAAGGACGCGAGCTCGGGGCCCTGCAGCTCGGTTTCACCGGCGGCGAACCGCTGCTGCGCGACGATCTCGAGGAACTGGTCGCGGAGGCGAATGCGCTCGGCTACTACACGAACCTGATCACGTCGGGTGTCGGTCTTAGCGAAGCACGCCTTCTGAAACTGAAGGAAGCGGGCCTGAAGCAGATCCAGCTGTCGCTGCAGTCGAGCGATCGCGAGCTGACGGACCGTCTGGTCGGGGCGCGCGTGTTCGATCTGAAGCTGCAGGTCGCACGCATGATCAAGGCCCATGGATTTCCGATGGTGCTCAACGTGCCGGTGTTCCGCCACAACATCGGACAGGTCGCCGAGATCCTCGATCTCGCGGCGGACATCGGTGTCGATTACCTCGAGTTCGCGAACATCCAGTACTACAACTGGGCGCTGCTCAACCGCGACGAGCTGCTGCCGACGCGGGCACAGATCGAGGCCGCGGAGCGGGCGGTGCAGGAAGCGCGTGAGCGCCTGGGCGAGCGCATGACGATCTACTTCGTGATCCCCGATTACTACGAGGGGCGGCCGAAGGCGTGCATGAACGGTTGGGGCGCGATCCACCTGACAATCGGTCCCGACGGCGCGGCGATGCCTTGTCAGGAGGCGCGGGCGATCGAAGGGCTGGAATTTCCGACCGTGCGCGAGAAGAGTCTCGCGTGGCTGTGGAACGAATCGCCGACCTTCCGCGTGTTCCGCGGTGACGACTGGATGCGCGAACCGTGTCGCTCGTGCAGCGAGAAGGAAACCGACTTCGGCGGCTGTCGTTGCCAGGCCTTCCTGCTGACGGGTGATGCCGCGAACACGGATCCGGCCTGTGCGCGTTCGCCGCACCATCACCTCGTCGGCGATGCGATCGCGCGGGCGCATGCGCCTGGCCGTACGCTGAGACCGCTGGTCATGCGCTCCGAGCGCAATTCACGGTCGCAATGCGACGAAGGCGGTCATCATGCTTAAGCTACTTGATTCCTCGGCGGTCACGGTAGTACTCGGCGTCACTCTGACCATCGTGCTTGCCGCCCTGTTGCGACTGGCTGGCTGAAGGAGCGCGCGATGGAAGGCATCCTGTTCGAAGTCCTCGCGCGCTGGCTGCATTTCGTCGGCGCGCTGGTGTGGGTCGGGCACAACTACGCGACGGCGGTCACGCGCCCGCGCTACATGCCGCTGACCGCGGCTGATCTGTCGGATCCGGAAAGCCCGCGCCAGCGTGCACTGATGCAGCGCGAGCACGGCACCTTCCGCTATGCGTCGCTGCTGACCTGGGGCAGCGGCGCGCTGATTCTGTGGTACCGGGGCTGGCTGGTCGACGCCCTGAGCCTGCATGGTTCGCTCGCGCCGCTCGGGTTGGGAATGTGGATCGCGACGCTGATGGTGTGCAACCTGTGGTTCGTGCTGTGGCCGCATCAGAAGCGCGTGCTGGGTTTCGTGCCGGCGTCGCTCGATGAGCGCTTGCGCGCCTCGCGCGTGACTTTCCTGTCGGCCCGGGTGAATACGATGTTGTCGATCCCGGTATTGTTCTTGATGGGGGCCGGCACGCATGGCATCGCGCTCTTCGGCTGAAGCGGCAACGCTGCGGAGCGAACCAGGATTCAGCTTTTCCGCGGCCGCAGGCCCCTTGCCGCCGGAGGTCATTGCGGATGTCGCCGAAGCTTGCGGTGCCGGCGCGTCGTCGATCCTGAGCCTGCCCTTCACGACGCCGGCCTTTCGTCGGCTGCAGGAAGAGACCGAGGCCTGCCTGCGCCGGCTGCTCGCGATCCCGGACCGCTTTCGCGTGCTGTTCCTCGCCGGCGGTGCCAGCGCGCAGTTCGCAGGGGTGCCGATGAATTTGTTGGGCACGAAGGAGCGCGCGAGCTACGTCGAAAGCGGTTGCTGGTCGCGCCGGGCGATCGCCGAGGCGAGGCGCTACGCCGACGTTTCGATCGTCGCTTGCGCCTCCGGACACATTTCGGATGTCACAGACTGGCAGGTCGACCGGCACGCCGCCTATTGCCACCTCACGAGCAACGAAACCGCGGACGGGCTTCAGTTCCACGATTTCCCGGCTCTGGATGTGCCGCTCGTCGCGGACATGACGTCGGACTTCTTGACGCGGCCGCTGGACTTCACACGCTTGTCGCTCGTGTACGCGGGCACGCAGAAGACGATCGGCACGCCCGGCCTGACGATCGTGATCGTCGACGAGGGCCTGCTGCAGCGCGCGCACGCCAAAACGCCGCGCGTGATGGACTACACGCAGCAGGCCGAGGCCGAATCGCGCCTGTGCACGCCGCCCGTGTTCCCGATTTTCGTCGCCCATCGCATGCTGCACTGGATCGAGGCGCGGGGCGGTGTGCCCGCGATGGCCTGCGCCGCGAAAAGGCGCAGCGACGCGCTGTACGCCGCGCTTGAAGAAGGCGAGGAAACCTTCACGACTCCGGTCGAACGAGCGCATCGCTCGCTGATCAATCCCTGCTTCCGCTTGGCCGATGAGGCGCAGACCGCGCTGTTCCTGCACGCGGCCGAAGCGGTGGGGCTACGCGACCTGCGCGGACACCCGGAGGTCGGCGGGTTGCGGGTGAGCTTGTACAACGGGATTGCGGACATCGCGGTCGATGCGCTCGTCGGCTTCCTGCGCGCCTTTGCGCGGCGGCGTTCCCGCGGAAAGGGTGTATGAGGCCGACGGGGGCGCCGACGATGACGCCACGGGCCCTGCGCGCCCGATGGGCCGTGGCACGATTGCAGCGTCTTGCCGGAGGGGGCGACGACGGCGGGGAAGGCTTGGGGCGACAACGCCCGGTCTCGGCAATTGGGCTCAGCTTCCCTTCGCCCGTCGGCCTTGCCGCGGGCTTCGATCGGCGGGGACGTCTGCTCGACGGCGCGCACCGGCTCGGCCTCGGTGCGGTTGAAATGGGGACGTTTGTAGTCGCGGACGGCTTGCCGCACCTGTCCCGCCCGATCGCGGGCGGCGCGCGCTGCGGCGTGAGCATCGGCAAGCCGCGGCATGTCCCTTGGGACGCGGCGGACGAGGCCTACTTGCGGGGGCTGCGCACCTTCCACCCCATTGCCGATTATCTGACGCTCAACCCCGGTCGTGACTGTCCATCGCCCGCGGTTTTCATACAGGTGGCAGCGGCGACAGCGCAACTGCGCGACCGGCTCGCCCGCCACCGCCTAAGGCCGCTTCCGCTGGTCGCCAAGTTGCCGGCGCATTGGCTGAACGGCGATGTCCCTGACATCGTCGGCGTTGCGGACGCTTTCGTCGCCGCCGGCGTGAATGGTCTGCTCGTAGCGACCGAAGGGCCGGATGCGCAGCGCGATGCGTGTGCAATCCTCCACGTGCTTTCGCAGTCCGTCCGTCCCGACGTGAGCGTGATCAGTGTCGGCGGGATCGGCTCGCTCGCCGAGGTCAATGCGCGGCTTGCCGCGGGGGCCGCACTCGTGCAGGTCCACCGCGCGGTGCTGGCGCGGAATTCCGCGCTGCTTGGCGCGCTGCAACGCTCCGCCTCCGCCCGCTGATCGCGCACAAACTGGTGCGCCCATCCAGGTATTGTGCACTGCAATAGTGCGATTTGCGGGCGCTGTGCATTGGTTCCCGCATATTCCGAGCTTCGTCCAAACCCGCGTCGTAAAACGCTTTTCGGTCAATCATGAGCCCTTGGCACGCCGTCTGCTAAGAAAGCTTCGAGTCGAATCAACGGCGGTTCGACAGCGGATTGACCGGTTCCAATGCGGGGACCGTGCAAGCTACGGACAACGGCGTCCATCCTCGCAGGAATCCTTCTGCGGGTGGTGTGCGCCGTTTTTGTTTTTCTGGCCTGCGGGGAGATGAAAATGAGTGCGTTCGATGACAACGGTGTCACGCGGCGGGAGTTCATGCGGCGGACGATGGTGCTTTCAGGAGCAGCAATGATGGGGTCTGCGGGATTGGGCGTGAGCGGCGGCGCGTGGGCAGCGGGATCGGACGCACCGGAGAAGAAGGAAATCCGCGTGGGATTCATCCCGCTGACGGATTGCTCCTCGGTCGTGATGGCCGCGGTGCAGAAGTTCGACGAGAAGTACGGCATCAAGATCATTCCGAGCAAGGAAGCGAGTTGGGCGTCGGTGCGCGACAAGCTCGTGTCCGGTGAACTGGATGCGGCTCACGTCCTGTATGGGCTCGTGTATGGCGTGCATCTCGGCATCGGCGGGCCGAAGAAGGACATGGCGGTGCTGATGACGCTGAACAACAACGGCCAGGCCATCACGCTCGCGAACAAGTTGAAGGACCAGGGCGTCACCGACGGCGCGAGCCTGAAGAAGCTGATCACCGCGAAGCCGGGCGAATACACCTTCGCGCAGACCTTCCCGACCGGCACCCATGCGATGTGGCTGTACTACTGGCTCGCGGCGAACGGCATCAACCCGCTGAAGGACGTCAAGGTCATCACGGTGCCGCCCCCGCAGATGGTCGCGAACATGCGGGTCGGCAACATGGACGGCTTCTGCGTCGGGGAGCCGTGGAACAACCGCGCGATCATGGACAAGATCGGTTTCACCGCCGTGACCACCCAGGACATCTGGACCGATCACCCGGAAAAGGTGCTCGGCACGACTGCGGACTGGGTCCAGAAGAACCCGAACTCGGCGCGCGCGCTGACCGCCGCAATTCTCGAAGCCGGCCGCTGGATCGACGCCTCGCTTGCGAACCGTCGCGTGACGGCCGAGACGGTAGCGCAGAAGTCCTACGTCAATACCGACATGGACGTGATCCTCGAGCGCATGCTCGGCCGCTACTCGAATGGTCTCGGCAAGAGCTGGGATGACGCGAACTACATGAAATTCTTCAACGACGGCGCGGTGAACTTCCCGTATCTCTCGGACGGCATGTGGTTCCTCACGCAGCATCGCCGCTGGGGTCTGCTCGACAAGGACGTCGACTACCTCGCGGTCGCGAAGCAGATCAATCGCATCGACATCTACAAGCAGGCCGCGACGGCAGCCGGCGTGTCGCTCCCGAAGAGCGAGATGCGCAGCAGCAAGCTGATCGACGGCGCGGTGTGGGATGGCAAGGATCCGGCGAAGTATGCCGGGTCGTTCAAGATCCGGGCGTGAGCGGGAGGGCGGGGCGATGAGTGCGACAGCGACGATCGACGGACCGGTCATGGCCGGCTGTGAAGTGGCGGAAACGAAGGTGGTGGACCTGAAGGCGACGCGGGCCGTCGCAGGCAAGGGGGAGGGCGTGGAGGCGGTGGCGGAAGCAAAGGCAGCCGACGTGCCGGTTGCGGGGCGCAAGGGCAATGGCGTTGCGTGGCTGCGCGCGATCGCCGGGGTGGTGCTGCCGCCGATCGCCGGCCTCGCGCTGATGGTCGGTGTCTGGTACCTCGCGACGCTGAAGGGGGGCGGCATTCCGGGTCCGGTGCAGACCTGGGATGCGGCGGTGAAGATCTTCTCCGATCCCTTCTACCGTGCGGGCCCCAACGACCAGGGCATCGGCTGGAACGTGCTGTCCTCGCTGCAGCGGGTCGCGGTCGGCTTCGGCGTCGCCGCGCTCGTCGGCATCCCGGCGGGCTTCATGCTGGGGCGCTTCGCGGTGCTCGCGAAGATGATGAATCCGATCATCAGCCTGCTGCGCCCCGTGTCGCCGCTCGCATGGCTGCCGATTGGCCTGCTGGTGTTCCAGCGCGCTGACCCGGCCGCGACTTGGACGATCTTCATCTGCTCGATCTGGCCGATGATCCTCAACACCGCGCAGGGCGTGACGCGCGTGCCGCAGGACTACCTGAACGTCGCCCGCGTGCTGAACCTCTCGGAGTGGAAGATCTTCACGAAGATCCTCTTCCCGGCGGTGTTGCCCTACATGCTCACCGGCATCCGGCTGTCGATCGGCACCGCGTGGCTCGTGATCGTTGCGGCGGAAATGCTCACCGGCGGGGTCGGCATCGGCTTCTGGGTGTGGGACGAGTGGAACAACCTCAAGGTCGAGCACATCATCATCGCGATCTTCGTGATCGGGACGGTCGGTCTGATTCTGGAACAGGCGCTGATGCTCGCGGCGCGTCGCTTCAACTACGAAAGCCGCTGAGCGGTGGAGGAGACCATCATGAAGAAGATCGTACAGATCGAGAACGTCGGACAGACCTTCAACACGAAGAACGGGCCCTTCACCGCGCTACGGGGCATCACCCTCGACATTCACGAAGGTGAGAGCATCAGCCTGATCGGCCACTCGGGCTGCGGCAAGTCGACGCTGCTGAACCTGATCGCCGGACTGACGCTGCCCACCTCCGGCGTGATGCTGTGCGACAGCCGCGAGATCGCGGGCCCCGGTCCGGAGCGCGCGGTGGTCTTCCAGAACCATTCCCTGCTGCCTTGGCTGACCTGCTACGACAACGTCTATCTTGCCGTGGATCGGGTGTTCGGCGCGTCCGAGGGCAAGGCGAAGTTGAAGCAGCGCGCGCAGGATGCGCTCGCGCTGGTGGGCCTGTCGCACGCCGAGACGAAGTTCCCGCACGAGATCTCGGGCGGCATGAAGCAGCGCGTCGGCATTGCGCGGGCGCTGTCGATGGAGCCGAGGATCCTGCTGATGGACGAGCCCTTCGGCGCCCTCGACGCGCTGACCCGCGCGATGCTGCAGGACGAGCTGGTGAAGATCCTCGCGGCGACGAAGGCGACGATGGTGATGGTGACCCACGATGTCGATGAGGCGGTGCTGCTGTCCGACCGCGTGGTGATGCTGACCAATGGCCCGGCGGCGACGATCGGCGAGATCCTCGAGGTGAAGCTCGAACGACCGCGCGACCGGCTGGCGCTGGCCGAGCAACCGGAATTCGCGCGTTACCGCTCGGCGATCATGGACTTCCTGTACAAGAAGCAATTGAAGCACGCGGCCTGAGGCCACTCGGCAGTTCCGCTTCGCGCCGGTCGAGATGGCCGGCGCGAAGCGCGTTCACACTCGAAAGCGCTGCACGGCGCCGAGGAGGTCGGCCGACAGCCCTTCGAGTTCGCGCGCGGCGGTCGAGGCCTGCTCGCTCGAGCCCCTGTTGTCTTCGGCCATTTCCGCGATGCGCTCGATGTAGCCGGCAATCGCGAGGCTGCTTTGCTGCTGCTGCGACAGGGTGTCGGCGATCTGGTCCACGCCTTGGTCGGTTTGATTGACGGACTGGTGAGCCAGGTCGAGAACGCCGGTTACGTTGCTCAGATGCTGCTGGCTGGACTGCAAGGCACTGGCGCCGGCGAGCATGGATCGCTGGACGTCTCCGGACTGCAGGCTCAAGGCCTGGGTGACCGATTCGATCTCTCCGGCCGTAGCACTCGATTTTTCGGCGAGCTTGCGCACCTCGTCGGCAACCACGGCGAAGCCACGCCCCTGTTCGCCGGCACGAGCGGCCTCGATCGCAGCGTTCAAGGCGAGCAGGTTGGTCTGGTCGGCGATTTCCTTGACGACCTGAGTCATGCGGTTGATCGACTGGGCGCTCTTGACGAATTCGTCGATGGCACCGCTCATCGAGTCCACGACGCGGCTGACGGTGCCCATTTCCCGCTGCAGATCCGTGACGCTAGAGGTGCCGCGCCGGGTGTGGTCGAGGCTCGTGCTCGAAATGCCGCGCAGGGATTCGGTGCTGGCGTTGATCTGCTCGGCGCTTGCCGACAGTTGTTCGATCGCGGCCGCCGTCTGCATTGCCGCATCGCTTTGCTGCACCGAGCTTTCCGCCACCTTTCCTGCCGTCGCGGTCAGCTGCGTCGCGGCGGCCGACACCTGGCTGGCATGGCCGTGCACCTTGCCCAGCGTTTGTTGCAGTGTGCTGATCAGGTCGTTGAAAGCGCGGGCTGTGCGCCCGATCTCGTCGTTGCCGAGCACCGCGACACGACGCGTGAGGTCGCCGTTGCCCAGATCGATTGCCGCAGACTCGATTGCGCGGATGGCATTTCGCATCAGGCTCGTCATCAGGGCCGTCAACGCAGTTGCGACGATCGCGGCCAGCGCGAGCGCCGCGACGAACACCGTTTGGCTTCGGGCGAAGCTTTCCGCGGTGCCCTCATATTGCTGCCGGGCGAGCGTCCTTTCCTGCTCGACCAGCTTCCCGAGGTCGGCATTGGTCCGGTCGAAGATCTTGCTCGCGCCGTCCATGTAGATTGCCGAAAAGGCCGCGTCGGTATCGGCCATGTCCAGCGCGTCCTTGGCCGACTTGGCGTATTCGGCGAGGTGGGCGTTGACGCTCGCCAGCGTGCTGCCTTCTTCGCTTGTCAGACTGGGGAAAGCGGCGACCGCCTTTCCTCGCGCCACGATCTCGTCGAGGCGGCCGGCCAGCTCCTGCGCCTGCTGCTTCAACGCGCTTGCGCCGTCCTTGTGGTTTGCCCAGGCGATCACTCGGTACACCGCGCCGTGAGTCGTCGCAAGCTCGTTGCCCAGCGCCGCCACGGCCTCGTAGGTCGCGAAGCGTTCGGTGACGAGGTTCGCCATCGCGAGTTTCTGGTCGCGCAGTGCGGTATAGCCCGTCACGAAAACGACGATCATGAAGGCGATCGTCACGACGGGGGCAAGGGCGGTTTTGACGGTGATCGGAAGGTCAAGAACGAGGCGTTTCATGGTTCTACCCGACAAAAAAGGGCGCGACCGCTGGGGAGTCGCGCCCTCGGTGGCTATGAAGGACAGCGCATCAGTTCTTATAGATACCGCAACCGATGATCGCTTCCATGCCGGGGACCCGGGTCACGTAAGTGGCCTTGTTCTCGATCTTCTTGGATTCCGGGTTGGACCACTGGTAGTCGATCCAGCCCGAACCCTTGGCCTTCACGAGGTCGACGAATTCGCGCACGACGAACTTGCCGTCGGGCGACTTGATGTCCCAGAGGTTCTTGCCGTTCATCTTGGGGTTGGAACCCAGGACGAGGTTGTTGCCCTGGAAGTCGTAGACGAGGATGTAGAGTTCGCCCTTGACCCAGGGACCGGCCGGATCGTTGAAAGCCTTGAAGGCCTGCTCGGCGCCGACCTGCTTGACGTGGGCGACGGCCTTGTCGACCAGTGCCTTGGCCTCGTCCGGAGTCACAGATGCGTGCGAGACGGACATGAATACGAGGCTCGCGGCGATAAGGGCAAACAACTTCCGCAGAAAGTACATGTGATGCTCCTGGTTGATTTGACCGTCATCCTAATTATGCCTGTGGTAAATGCCAATAGTGTTGTTCGCCTGAAGCGTGTAGCGGCGGTTGGCATAGGCTGGCGGCGCAGGGGCGGTGCGCAGTGGCGTCGGAACCCGCTCGACGCCTCGATCCTCCCCGGGCGCCGGGTGACGAGGGGATGATATGCAGGTAATATCGCCCACCAGCCCGTTTTGGAGAGGACCGCGATGGCGACCCATTTTTACTACAACGGCCACACTTACGAGATCGAAACGGCGCCCCTGACCTGGGATGCGGCTGTCGCCAACGCGGGCAGCCTGCACTGGCAGGAAGACTTTCTAGGCGTGTCGATGACGTCCTACGTGGCAATCGTCGATTCGGCTGCTGAAAACGCTGCCATTCTGAAGAACATCAAGGCCTCGGTGCCGCAGGGAGCGAGCGTCGCTGCCGACGGCGGAGGGGCGGACTACCTTTGGCTGGGCGCTTCGGACAGCGCGACCGAAGGGGTTTGGCAATGGACCAACGGCACCGCCGTCTCCGCCGGCTTTCAGAACTGGGGTTCGGGAACGCGGGGTAGCGAGCCGGACAACTTCAACGGCAACCAGGATTTTCTCGCGATGGGCGTGGGCAAGTGGCCAGCGCCTAGCGGCGGGATCGGGGTTGCCGGTCAGTGGAATGATTTGTCGGGGTCCAACACCCTCTGGTCCGTGATCGAGTGGGACGGGCTGATCGGGACCGCTGGCAACGACAAACTGACGGGCACTGCCGGGGATGACGTCATCGACGGAGATGCCGGTAACGACAACATCAAGGGTGGCGACGGCGCCGACATCATCTATGCCGGCGACGGCAACGACAAAGTCGATGCGGGCAACGGCAACAACTGGGTGATTGCTGAAACAGGCGACACCGATTCCGACGACGGCATGGACTACTTCAAGGCCGGCACCGGAGACGATTTCCTTGCCGCGGGCACAGGTGACGACAAGATCATTGCCGGCGATGGCAACAATACAGTGATCGGCGGATCGGGTAACGACATCATCACGACCGGTGCGGGCAACGACATCATCGACGTCGAAGGTTATTACACTGAAGATGGCGTCGCCTCGGAAGGCAACGACGTCATCAAGACGGGGGCCGGTAACGACTTCATCGTGCTCGGCGCGGGCTATGACAAGGTTTGGGGCGGGACGGGGAATGACGTCTTCGTCTTCTCGGATATCCCGTCGGCGACCAGCACGACCGTTCAAAACCGTGACGGCACCACCAGCACGGTCGTCTTGGCGCACCGGATCAACGATTTCGACGCAGGCGGAAACGGCGTCGCTGTCGATCACCTGGCCTTCGATTCGACGGTCTTCGACGCCTTCGAGAATGGCATCAGCGCGACGAACTTCATCAAGGGCAAGGGCCTCACCGGCGCGAGCGCGAACGAGACTGGCGTCGACGACTTTCTGATCTTCGATACCTCGTCGGGCAGACTGTATTACGACGCCGACGGCAACGGGTCGGAGCACCAGGCAGTCCTGATCGCCATCATCAAGGGCAATACCGCCGATTTCGACTTCGGCGACATCACCATCATCTGATGCGCTGACATTCTGCCGCTGCACGCAGCCCGCTCGGGCTGCATGAGGCCGGGCCACTGTTCCTCCATTGCGGAGGCGGTCGCCCGGTTTTTATTTTTCCGCCGCCTTCGATTCCAGGCCGCGAAGTCTGTCGTCGCCACGTCGCGTCCGTCCTTCGACCTCCCTCGGCGGTCCCAAGCACGCAATGTTGTGGTGCAGCATCGAGCTCGATGCACCAGGGTGGTGCCATGGGGGCGCGCCCCGAAAAGCCGATGCACTTGCGGTTTTCGGGTACTAAGTGAATAAAATCAGCGTCTTGTACGTATATTTGGGGTCTGGCACCCGTTTTGCTTTTAGAGCTCCGTAAGCCGGAGCAACGAGGCTCCGGCAGGAAGTGCTTGATCCAGAGCATGCGGACAACGGCGTCCGTCGTTTCAGGGGAGATTTCTCCCGGGAATGACGTGACGCCGTTTTTTTTCGCCTTTCGGAGTGGAGATCGATCATGGCCAAGGTGTTTCTCGTTGGTGCCGGCCCCGGAGCTGCAGACCTGCTGACGCTGCGCGCCGCCCGCGCCATCGCTGAGGCCGATGTGCTGCTGGCCGATGCGTTGGTGACGGACGAAGTGCTGGCGCTGGCGAAGCCTTCGGCCCGCGTACTGCGGGTCGGCAAGCGCGGCGGAATGAAGTCGGCGGCGCAGGAGTTCATTCATCGTGCGATGGCGCGGTATGCGCGACGCGGTTTGACGGTGGCGCGCGTAAAAGGGGGTGACCCCTTCGTGTTCGGGCGCGGCGGCGAGGAGATGGATTACCTGCGTGCGCTCGGCATCGAAGTCGAGGTGATCCACGGCCTGACCGCCGGCGTCGCGGTGAGCGGCGCCGCCGGGATCCCGGTGACGCATCGCGCGCACTGTTTCGGCGTGACGATGGTGACTGGGCACACCGAGGACGGCTCCGAGCCTGACTGGTCCGCGCTGGCGAAAAGCGGCACGACCCTCGTGATTTACATGGGCCTCGGCGTGCTGCCGCACATCGCCGACAGCCTCGCTGCCGGCGGCCTGCCCTGTTCGACCCCCGCCGCGGTGATTGCTGACGGCACGCTGCCGACGCAGCAGCAGGTGGTCGGCACGCTCGCCGACATCGCTGAACGCGCCCGCGAAGCCGCCTTGCCCGCCCCCGCACTGATCGTCATCGGCGAGGTCGCGGCCTACGCCGAAAACCGCCTCGCCCTGTCCTGTTCCGAATCCTCCCCCGAATTCGTATCCCGCGCTGCCTGAAGGAGCCTGCCATGAAGAAAATGAAACTCGTGATGATCGGTAACGGCATGGCCGGTTGCCGCACGCTCGAAGAACTGCTGAAGCTCGCCCCGGACCTGTACGACATCACGGTGTTCGGCGCCGAGCCGCACGGCAACTACAACCGCATCCTGCTGTCGCCGGTGCTCGCCGGCGAGATGACGTTGCCCGAGATCATGCTCAACGATCTCGACTGGTACCGCGACAACAACATCACGCTGCACGCCGGCAAGATGGTGACGAAGATCGACCGCACGAAGCGCAAGGTCATCGCCTCCGACGGCACCGAAGCGGACTACGACCGCCTGCTGATCGCGACCGGTTCGACGCCCTTCATTCCGCCGATTCCGGGTGCGGATCTGCCGGGCGTGCTCGCCTACCGCGACATCGGCGACACCGAGGCGATGATCGACGCGTCGACCCAGTACAAGCACGCGGTCGTGATCGGCGCGGGACTCCTGGGCCTGGAAGCGGCGAACGGCCTGATGCTGCGCGGGATGAGCGTCACCGTCGTGCATCTGGCGGACTGGATCATGGAGCGCCAGCTCGACAAACCGGCCGCCGACATGCTGCAGGCTTCGCTTGAGGCGAAGGGCATGAACTTCCTGCTCTCGAAGCAGACCGAGGCGCTGGTCCGGGGCGAGAGCGGCCGCGTGTGCGCGGTGCGCTTCAAGGACGGCATGGAGATTCCGGCCGATCTCGTCGTGGTCGCCGCCGGCATCCGCCCGAATTTTGCCCTCGCGGAATCGGCCGGCATCCACTGCGGCACGGGGCGCGTGCGCGGCATCCACGTGTCCGACACGCTGCAGACCGTGACCGATCCGCGCGTGTATGCGGTCGGCGAGTGCGTCGCGCACCGCGGTGTGGCCTACGGCCTGGTTGCGCCGCTCTTCGAGCAGGGCAAGGTCGCGGCGAACCACCTCGCGAACTTCGGCATCGGCCGCTACGAAGGTTCGGTGACCTCGACCAAGCTGAAGGTGACCGGCATTGACGTGTTCTCGGCGGGCGACTTCTCGGGCGGTCCGGACACCGAGGAGATCGTGCTGCACGACAAGCAGGGCGGCGTCTACAAGCGCATCGTGATCAAGAACAACCGCATCATCGGCTCGGTGCTTTACGGCGACACCGCGGACGGTACTTGGTACTTCCAGCTGATGAAGGATCAGCAGGACATCCACGAGATCCGCGATCACCTGATGTTCGGTCAGAACCACCTGGGCGACGCGGGCCACAAGGGCGAGAACAAGGCCGCCTCGATGCCCGACACCGCCGAGGTGTGCGGCTGCAACGGCGTGTGCAAGGGCACGATCGTGAAGGCGATCAAGGAGAAGGGGCTCTTCACCGTCGATGAGGTGAAGAAGCACACCAAGGCGGCGTCCTCCTGCGGGTCCTGCACGGGCCTCGTCGAACAGATCCTCGCCTCGACCGTCGGCGGCGCCTATCAGGCCGTGTCCGCGCACGACAAGGCGGTGTGCGGCTGCACGGAGCTGTCGCATGGCGACGTGCGCAAGGCGATCCGCGATCACAAGCTGCTCAATATCCCCGACACGATGGAAATGCTGTCGTGGAAGACGCCGAACGGCTGCTCGACCTGCCGTCCGGCGCTCAACTACTACCTGATCTCGACCTGGCCGCATGAGGCGAAGGACGATCCGCAGAGCCGCTTCATCAACGAGCGCGCGCACGCGAACATCCAGAAGGACGGCACCTACTCCGTCATCCCGCAGATGCTGGGTGGGGTGACGACGCCGGCGGAGTTGAAGCGCATCGCCGAGGTCGCCGAGAAGTACAACGTGCCGACGGTGAAGGTCACCGGCGGCCAGCGCATCGACCTGTTGGGCATCAAGAAGGAAGACCTGCCGCTTGTGTGGAAGGATCTGGGCATGCCTTCGGGTCATGCCTACGGCAAGAGCATCCGCACCGTGAAGACCTGCGTCGGCGCCGAGCACTGCCGCTTTGGCACGCAGCGTTCAATGTCGATGGGCATCGATCTGGAGAAGATGCTCTTCGGCATGTGGAGCCCGCACAAGGTGAAGCTTGCGGTGTCCGGCTGCCCGCGCAACTGCGCCGAGGCCGGCATCAAGGACGTCGGCGTGATCGGCGTCGATTCGGGCTGGGAGCTCTACGTCGCGGGTAACGGCGGCATCAAGACCGAGGTCGCGCAGTTCCTGTGCAAGGTCGCCACCCGCGAGGAAGTCATGGAGTACTCGGGCGCCTTCCTGCAGCTCTATCGCGAAGAGGGCTTCTACCTCGAGCGCACGGTGCATTACGTCGAACGCGTGGGCCTGGAACACGTGAAGAAGCACGTGCTGGAGAACCCGGAGAATCGCAAGGCGCTGTACGAACGTCTGCTCTTCGCGCTGCAGGACGCGAAGGATCCATGGGCCGAGCGCTACGCCGCCGATGCCGCGCCTGCCGTGCGCCGCGAATTCGAAATCCTTGAAGTCTGAAATCCCGGAGCCACTCCATGACCACCATTGATATCAGCGTCGAAGCCGGCTGGAAGGAAATCTGCGCCGTCGAAGACATCCCCGTGCTCGGCTCGCGCCTCGTGAAGGCGGCGCGCGGCGGCGACATCGCGATCTTCCGCAACGCCGAGAACGAGGTCTTCGCGCTGCACGACAAGTGCCCGCACAAGCAGGGCCCGCTGTCGCAGGGCATCGTGCATGGCCGTCAGGTGACCTGCCCGCTGCACAGCTGGAAGATCGAGCTCGACTCGGGCAACGCGGTTGCGCCCGACGTCGGCTGCACCAAATCCTTCGAAGTGAAGGTCGAGGGCGGCAAGGTCCTGCTCAAGGTCTGAGCCCGCCCGAACCCTACAGAGAGACGATAACGACATGGACAAGCAATCCTTCCTCAAGGCCGGACACCCTCCGACGCTGCTGGCCTCCTTCCTGTACTTCGACCTGGCCTTCATGGTGTGGGTCATCCTCGGGCCGCTGGGCGTGCAGATCGCCAAGGACCTGGGCCTGGACCACGCCCAGAAGGGCTTCATGGTCGCGGTGCCGGTGCTCGCGGGGGCGATCCTGCGCATCTTCATGGGGGTGCTTGTCGATCACCTGAAGCCGAAGATGGCCGGGGCGATCGGGCAGGTGATCGTGATCTGTGCGCTCTTCGTCGCGTGGAAGTTCGGCATCCACAGCTACGAGCAGACGCTGCTGCTGGGGGTGTTCCTCGGCTTTGCGGGCGCCGCTTTCGCGGTGGCGCTGCCGCTCGCGTCGCGCTGGTATCCGGCCGAGCATCAGGGCACGGCGCTGGGCATTGCCGGCGCCGGCAACTCGGGGACTGCGCTGGCGGCACTCTTCGGGCCGGGGCTGGCGATGGCGTACGGCTGGACCAACGTGTTCGGCCTCGCGCTGATCCCGCTGGTGCTGGTGTTCGGCTTCTACCTCGTGGTGGCGAAGGACGCGCCGGAATGCCCGCCCGCGAAGCCGCTGGCCGAGTACTTCAAGGTGCTGAAGGACAAGGACGCGTGGTGGTTCATGTTCTTCTACGCGGTGACCTTTGGCGGCTTCGTCGGGCTGGCGTCCTCGCTGACGATCTACTTCAATACGCAGTACGGGCTCGATGCGAAGATGGCGGGCTATTTCACGGCGGCCTGCGTGTTCGCCGGCTCGATGGTGCGCCCGATCGGCGGCCGCGTCGCGGACCGTGTCGGCGGTATCAAGAGCCTGTCGGTGATGTACGTGCTGGCGTCGCTCTTCCTCGCGATCGTCGGCGTCGGACTGCCGGAGGCGTGGATGGCGCTGGGCGTGTTCGTGCTGGCGATGCTGTCGCTCGGCATGGGCAACGGTGCCGTGTTCCAGCTCGTGCCGCAGCGCTTTCGCAAGGAGATCGGCGTGATGACGGGGCTCGTGGGCATGGCGGGGGGCGTCGGCGGCTTCTACCTCGCGTCCTCGCTCGGTTATGCCAAGCAGGCCACCGGCAGCTACCAGATGGGCTTCATGATCTTCGCCGGGCTCGCGCTGACGGCGTTGATCGGGCTGACCGCGGTGAAGACGCGCTGGCGCACGACCTGGGGTGCGGCGCACCTCACCTCGGCTCGGATCTGAGACCGGCCTGAAGCGCGCGGAGAGCTCCGGCATGAACAAGCCCGCGATCATCGAGCTGCCGACTCCGGCGCTGGAGGCGAACTCCGCGCCGGCGGCGGGGCGGCGCAAGGGCAAGGCCGAGCCGCTCTCCGTCAGGCTGGGTCATTGGACCGAACAGGGGCTGCGGCCGCGCAACGAGGATTTCGTTGGCGCGGCGATGCCGGAAGGCGCCGAACGCGAGGCGAAGGGGCTGATGCTCGCGGTCGCGGACGGCGTCGGCGGTCATGCGAACGGGCGCGAGGCGGCCGAGTACACGGTGCGCGGCCTGCTTGCCGACTATTACGCGACGCCCGATACCTGGAGCGTCGAGAAATCGATCGATACGGTCGTCGGTGCGATCAACCGCTGGCTGCTGTCGCAGTCGGCGAAGTCGCGCGACTACGCGGGGATGGCGACGACGCTCACGGCGGTCGTGCTGCGCGGGCGGCGCTACTACGTCGCGCATGTCGGCGACTCGCGCGCCTATCTGTGGCATGAGGGCGCACTGCGGCGCCTGACCGAGGATCACACCTGGGAACACCCTGAGCTCGACAACGTGCTGCGGCGCGCGGTCGGACTCGATGCGCAACTGCTGATCGACTTCGCGGATGGCGAGCTCACGGTCGGCGACCGCTTCCTGCTCGTCAGCGACGGCGTGTGGAACGCGCTGGGCGACGAGTCCATGGGCGAGCTGCTGGCCGGCGAGGACGACCCGCAGGTGGTCGCCGATACCTTGGTGCTCGAAGCGCTGCGTCGCGGTGCGACCGACAACTGCACCGCGCTCGTCGCGAACGTCGATTCGGTTCCCGCCGACAACCTGCGCGATCGGCTCGCGAGCGGCCGCCGCCTGCCCCTGCCGCCGCGGCTGAAGGTCGGCGAGACGATGGACGGGATGCGCGTCGAGGAGCTGCTGCACGAGTCGCGCGTGACGCTGCTCTACCGCGTGACGCGGCTCTCCGACGGCGCCGTGCTGGTGCTGAAGACCTTGCGCCAGGAGGAGGGCGACGAGGAAGCGATGGCCGCTCTCGTGCGCGAGGAATGGATCGCCCGTCGCGTACCGGGCCGCGGCTTCCCCCGCGTCTGCGATCATCCGGGGCGCGACCACCTGTACTACCTGATGACCTGGCACGAGGGCGAAATACTGAAAGCGAGCCTCGTCCGCGGTCATCGCTACGCGGCGCACGAGCTCGTGCGCATCGGCTCGGCGCTGCTGCGCGCGGTCGCATCGCTGCATCGCCTCGGCATCGTGCATCGCGACATCAAGCCGGACAACATCCACATCGACCGCCAGGGCGAGCTGCGCGTGCTCGACCTCGGCGTGGCGGCCTCCGATGGCGAGGACCTGCGCGAGATCAACAACCCCGGCACGCCGTCCTACATGGCGCCGGAGCTCTTTGCCGGGAAGCCCGCGAACGAATCGAGCGACCTCTACGCCTGCGGCGTCACGATCTACGAGCTGCTGACGCGCAAGTACCCCTACGGGGAAGTGGAACCTTTCCAGACGCCGCGCTTCGGCGAGGTCGTGCTGCCGACGCGCTACCGCCCGGATACCCCCGAATGGCTGGAACGGATCCTGCTGAAAGCCTGTGCGCGCGACCCGAAGGACCGCTTCGAGACGGCGGAGGAGTTCCTCCTCACGCTCGAACGTGGTGCGCACCGCCCGCTGGCGACCCATAGGCGTGCGCCGCTCGCGACGCGCAATCCGACGCTGGCACTGAAGGTGCTAGCGAGTGCGTCGCTGCTGTTGAACCTGTTGCTGCTGTTCCTGTTGAGCCGCCACTAGAAAAATGACGACACCTCCGGAGAGTTTCATGGAAACGAAGGCCACCTGCCCGTATTGCGGCGTCGGCTGCGGCGTCCTCATCGAACACGACGGCGCGCGCATCACCGGCGTGCGTGGCGACCCCGAGCATCCGGCGAACTTCGGCCGCCTGTGCACCAAGGGCGCTACGCTGCACTTCACGGCGCGTCGCGAGACGCGCCTGCTGTGTCCCGAGCTGCGCCACACTCGCGGCGAAGCGCGCCGCCGCGTGGATTGGGACGAGGCGCTGGGCACCGCCGCGCAGCGTTTCGCGGACGTGATCAAGGAACACGGCCCGGATGCCGTCGCGTTCTACATCTCGGGACAGCTGCTGACCGAGGACTACTACGTCTTCAACAAGCTGATGAAGGGCTTGATCGGCTCAAACAACGTCGACACGAACTCGCGCCTGTGCATGTCCAGCGCCGTCGCGGCCTACAAGCAGACCCTCGGCGCCGATGCGCCGCCGTGTTCCTATGAGGATTTTGCCGAGACCGACTGCCTGCTGATCGCCGGCGGCAACCCGGCGTATGCGCATCCGATCGCCTTCCGCCGCATCGAGGACGCGAAGGCCGCGCGGCCGGAGATGAAGATCATCGTCGTCGATCCGCGCCGGACCGACACCGCGGCGACCGCCGACCTGCATCTCCCCATCCTGCCCGGCACCGACATCTGGCTCTTCAACGCGATGCTCAACGTGCTGCTGTGGGAGGGGCTCGTCGACAACGCCTTCGTGCGCGAGCACACGGAAGGTTTCGATGCGCTGCGCGAGCACGTGCGCGAGATCACGCCGGCGGTCGCGGCGGAAGTGTGCGGCGTGAAGGCTGAGGACATCCTGACGGCCGCGCGGTGGTGGGGGGAGTCGGCGCGCTCGATGTCGCTGTGGTGCCAGGGCCTCAACCAATCGACGCACGGCACGCACAACGGCGCGGCGTTGATTGCGCTGTCGCTTGCGACCGGCAAGATCGGCAAGCCGGGTTGCGGGCCGTTCTCGATGACCGGCCAGCCGAACGCGATGGGCGGGCGCGAGGTCGGTGGCTTGGCGAACCTCCTCTCCGCGCACCGCGACCTCGCGAACCCCGAGCACCGCGCCGAAGTCGCGCGCCTGTGGGGTGTCGCCGACGTTCCGGCCAAGCCGGGCCTGACCGCCGTCGAGCTCTTCGACGCAATGCACGAAGGCCATATCAAGGCCGTCTGGATTGCCTGCACCAACCCCGCGCAGTCTCTGCCTGAACAAGAGCGGGTGCGCGAGGCGCTCGCGCGCTGCAAGTTCGTCGTGCTGCAGGAAGCGTACGGCAACACCGAGACGGCGCCTTTTGCCGACCTGATGCTGCCGGCCACGACCTGGGGTGAGAAGGAAGGCACGGTGACGAACTCCGAGCGCCGCATCAGCCACGTTCGCCGCGCGATCCCCGCGCCGGGCGAGGCCCGCGCCGACTGGGACATCGTCTGCGACTTCGCACGCAAGCTGGGTCCGCTGATCGGCAAGCCCGAGGCCGAGCGCATGTTCGGCTACACGGGCCCCGAGCCGATCTTCGTCGAGCACGCCGAGACGACACGCGGGCGCGATCTCGACATTACCGGCCTGTCCTACACGCTGCTCGACAGCCAAGGCCCGCAGCAGTGGCCCTTCCCGGAGGGCGCGAACGAAGGTCGCGCGCGGCTCTATGCCGACGGCCGCTTCCCGACCGCCGACGGCAAGGCGCGCTTCGTCGTGCCGACCGGGCGGCTCACCGCCGAACGTGCCGACGCCCGCTATCCGCTGCGCCTGACCACCGGGCGCCTCCGCGACCAGTGGCACGGCATGAGCCGCACGGGCAAGGTCGCGCGCCTCTACAACCACGTCGACGAGGCGCGCATCGAGCTCAACGCCGACGACATGCACCTGCGCAGTATCAAGGACGGCGACCTGGTGCGCGTGAAAAGCCGCCGCGGCGAGATCGTGCTGCGCGCCGCCGCGTCGTCGGAAATCCGCTCCGGCCAGGCCTTCGTCGGGATGCACTGGGGCTCGAATGCGCTCAATTCGGCCGGCATCAACGTGCTGACGCTACGCGAGTTCGATCCGTACTCGAAGCAGCCGGAATTGAAACACGCGACCGTGCAGGTTGAGAAAATCCATCTTCCGCATCAGGCATTGATCATGCGCGGCGAGCCGGGCACAACGACAACGGCGGGCGAGGGCGAGGGGGAGGAAAGGGACCCTGCCGGCGTCACGCTCGAGCGCGCCGCGCTTCTCGCACCGTGGCTGGAACGCTTCGCGTATGCGTCGCTCGCGCTCGCTGGGCGCGATCACCCCGCGGTGGTGCTGCGCATCGCGCACGACCAGCCGATCCCGCAAGCCTGGCTCGACGAGCTCGACGCATTGCTCGGTCTCGACGACGACCATTGCCTCGCTTACAACGACACGCGCCGCGGCATCACGAAGCGCGCCCGCATCGAGGACGGCCTGCTCGTCGGCCTGCGCCTCACTGGCGAGACCGCCGCCGCCGGCTGGCTGCGCGACGTGCTGGTCGAGCGCCAGCCGACCGCCGAGCTGCGCCGCTGGATCCTCGCGCCGCTCGCGAGCCCGCCGGCCGCCGCGAAGAGCCGTGGGCGCATCGTCTGCAACTGCCTCAACGTGTCCGAGAGCGACATCGCAGCAGCGATCGGCGGCGGCGCGGGCTTCGACCAGTTGCAGGAAAAGCTCAAGTGCGGTACGAGCTGCGGCTCCTGCGTGCCCGAGATCAAGCGCCTCGTCGCAGCCGGCCGCAGCGCGGCCTGAAGAAGGGAAGGGCACGGCGTGCTCAACTAGCTGACGCGAGCCGGGTGTCGATCATCGGGTAAGCTGTCGTGCTCCGCATCCGGAGCAACGATCGATTCTCCCCGCCCACAAGGTGACAAGAACATGACCGAGACAAGCTCCCAGATCCCCGGCTACAAACTGCAATTCGCCAGCGACAATACCGCCGGCGTCTGCCCCGAGGCCCTCGCGGCCTTCAACGACGCCAACCGCGGCTTCGCATCCTCCTACGGCAACGACGCGGCCACGCAGGAAGTCTGCGACAAGCTGCGCACCCTCTTCGAGCGCGACGCCGAGATCTTCTTCGCCTTCAACGGGACCGCCGCCAACTCGCTGGCGCTGGCGGCGATGTGCCAGTCCTACCAGAGCGTGATCTGCGCCGACACGGCCCACGTCGCGACCGACGAATGCGGCGCGCCCGAATTCTTCTCCAACGGCGCCAAGCTGCTGCTCGCGCCGCACCGCCACGGCAAGCTCACCTCCGCCGGTGTGCTCGAAGTCATCACGCGTCGTACCGACATCCATTACCCGCGCCCGAAAGTCGTCACGCTGACTCAGGCGACCGAACTCGGCACGCTCTACCAGCAGGGCGAGATCGCCGGCATCGCGCGCCTCGCGCACGAGCAGGGCCTGAAAGTGCATATGGACGGGGCCCGTTTCGCCAACGCTGTTGCTTCCCTTGACGTCGCACCCGCCGACGTCACGTGGCGTGCTGGCGTCGACGTACTTTGCTTCGGCGGTACCAAGATGGGCCTGCCGGTCGGCGAGGCGATCATCTTCTTCGACAAGGCGATGGGCGAGGAATTTGCCTACCGCTGCAAGCAGGCGGGTCAGCTTGCCTCCAAGATGCGCTTCCTGTCGGCGCCCTGGCTTGCGATGCTGGAAAATGATGTGTGGCTCAGGCATGCTGCGCACGCCAATGCGATGGCGCAGCGCCTGCGCGGCCACATCGCGCGGCTTGCCGGCGCCGAGATGCTGCTGCCGACTGAGGCCAACGGCGTCTTCATCAACTTGCCGCAGCCCGCGATCGAACGCCTGCGCGCGGCCGGCTGGGTCTTCTATACCTTCATCGGCGGCGGCGCGCGCTTCATGTGCTCGTGGGCGACGACTGAGCAGGCCGTCGACGATCTCGCGCGCGATCTCGCGGCAGCGCTGGAAGGTTGAGCGGGGGGCGGCGGACGTTCCGCAAACGCAGATCCCCGCCGTTCCGCGCTGCGGACCTTACACGCCCTTCAGCGCGTAAATCCCCGGCGCATTGCGCCAGTAGCCCTTGTAGTCCATGCCGCAGCCGAAGAGGAAGCGATCGGCGATCTTCAATCCGTGGAAATCCGGCTTCATGTCGGGGTGCGCCTTCCGGTTGTGCTGCTTGTCGACGAGCACCGCCGACAGCACTTCCGCTGCACCTTCCTCGCGGCAGTGCGTGATGATCGCATCCAGCGTGTGGCCTTCGTCGAGGATGTCGTCGAGGATCAGCACCGTGCGGCCCTGCAGGTCCTGCGTCGGGCGCACGCGCCAGTCGAGCAGCGCCTGCCCGTTGAGCGCGTGGCCGTAGCGGGTAGCGTGCACGTAGGCGACTTCGAGCGGGAAGTTCAACCGCGACAGCAGGCGCCCGGCAATGACGAGCCCGCCGTTCATCACGCAGTAGCACACGGGGTTTGAATCGGCGAGGCGCGCCGTGATCGCGGCCGCCATGCGGTCGAGCGCGGCGGTGACTTCAGCAGGGGAGGCGAGGCAATCGGCTTCCGCCATCGCCTGTTTGATTTCGTCGAGATTGACGCTCATGGGGATCAGTGTCCGGAAAAGTCGCAAACGGTGAAGATGTTGAGGCCCGCGTCACGCAAGAGCTTCGAGCCGCCGAGTTCGGGCAGGTCCACGATCGCGGCGGCCTCGACCACTTCGGCGCCCAGGCGCGCGAGCAGTCGGGATGCGGCCATCATCGTGCCGCCGGTCGCGATCAGGTCGTCGATCAGCAACACGCGGTCGCCCTTGCGCGCCGCGTCGGTGTGCATCTCGACCGTCGCATTGCCGTATTCGAGTTCGTACTCCTCGGCGATCGTCGTGAAGGGGAGCTTCCCCTTCTTGCGCACCGGCACGAAGCCCACGTTGAGTTGGTGTGCGACGACGCTGCCGAGGATGAAGCCGCGCGCGTCGACTCCAGCCACGAGGTCGATTTCGCGACCGATGTAGCGCAGCACGAAGACGTCGACGAGCTGACGGAACACCTTCGGGTCCTGCAGCAGCGGCGTGATGTCGCGAAACATCACGCCCGGCTGCGGCCAGTCGGGAACCGTGCGGATCGCGTTCTTCAGGAATGCCGTGTCGAGTTGGATGGCCATTAGCGGAATTTAGCATAGCGCGCCTGCCGTCTTCCGGCGATGCACCAGCATGATGCATGGTTGCGTGACGTTTACGTCAACGTCACAATACGGTCTGGCGCTCTTCCAAGGGAGCCTGCTTCAAATCAAAGTCACCCGCAGCACGACCTCCCCGGCAGCGCCGGGCATGGCCGGCGAGCGGGGGCAAACCTGGCGCGGCGGACGCCGTCGGCCGCGCCCCTTCTGGGAAAGGAGAGGAAATGACTGCAGTTGCCGAGTTTCTGAAAGCACGCGACTTCCTGCTGGCCAACCGCACCGACTACGCCACCGCGTACGCCGGGTTCCAATGGCCCCAGCTCACCGAATTCAACTGGGCGCTCGACTACTTCGACAGCATGGCCCGCGGCAACGACAAGCCCGCGCTGTGGATCGTCGAGGAAGACGGCCGCGAGTCGAAGCTTTCGTTCGCCGAAATGTCCGCCCGCTCGAACCGCGTCGCGAACTGGCTGCGCGACCAGGGCGTGTCGCGCGGCGACCGCATCCTGATCATGCTCGGCAACGAAGTCCCGCTGTGGGAAACGATGCTCGCCGCGATCAAGCTCGGCGCCGTCGTGATTCCCGCGACCACGTTGCTGACCCCGGACGACCTTCTCGACCGGCTCGAGCGCGGCCAGGTCAAACACGTCGTGATCGGCAAGGCCCACACCGACAAGTTCGCCGACCTCGCCGGTGCCTACACGCGCGTCAGCGTCGGCGGCGCGACCGCCGGCTGGCTCTCCTTCGAGGACGCCTACCAGGCCTCGCCCGAATTCACTCCGTCGGGCGTCACCAAGGTCACCGACCCGCTGCTGCTCTACTTCACCTCCGGCACGACCTCCAAGCCCAAGCTCGTCCAGCACAGCCACCAGTCCTACCCCGTCGGCCACCTGTCGACGATGTACTGGATCGGCCTGCAGCCGGGCGACCGCCACATGAACATCAGCTCCCCGGGCTGGGCCAAGCACGCCTGGAGCTGCTTTTTCGCCCCGTGGAACGCCGGCGCCTGCGTCTTCCTGTACAACTACAACCGCTTCAACGCCAAGGCGCTGCTCGACGTGCTCGTCAAGTACGAGATCACGACCATGTGCGCGCCCCCGACCGTCTGGCGCATGCTGATCCAGCAGGACCTCGCGTCCGTGAAGACCAAGCTGCGCGAACTCATCGGCGCGGGCGAGCCGCTCAACCCCGAAGTCATCGAGCAGGTGAAGAAGGCCTGGGGCATCACGATCCGCGACGGCTTCGGCCAGACCGAGACCACCGCGCAGATCGGCAACACGCCGGGCCAGAAGCTCAAGCCCGGGTCGATGGGCCGCCCGCTGCCTGGCTACACGATCGCGCTGCTCGATGCCGACAGCAAGCCGGTGGAAGAGGGCGAGATCAGCCTCGTCCTCGCGAAGCGCCCGGTCGGCCTGATGCTCGGCTACGCCGGCGACGAAGCCAAGACCGCCGAAGCCATGCGTGACGGCCACTATCGCACCGGCGACGTCGCGAGCATCGACGAGGAAGGCTACGTCACCTACGTCGGCCGCGCCGACGACGTCTTCAAGGCCTCCGACTACCGCATCAGCCCCTTCGAGCTTGAGTCCGTGCTGATCGAACACCCGGCCGTCGCCGAAGCGGCCGTCGTGCCGAGCCCCGATCCCGTGCGCCTCGCGGTCCCGAAGGCCTACGTGATCCTCGCCGCCGGCTTCGAGCCGTCGAAGGAACTCGCGAAGGACATCTTCGCCTTCACGCGCGACAAGCTCGCCCCGTACAAGCGCATCCGCCGCCTCGAATTCTCGGACCTGCCGAAGACCATCTCCGGCAAGATCCGCCGCGTCGAGCTGAGGAAGAGCGAAGAGGGCAAGGACGGCGCGGCGCGCGGTGCGCTGGAGTTCTTCGAGGAAGACTTCCCCGAGCTGAAGGGCTGATCGTAAGGAATTGCGCACCGCATCACGCGGAGCGTGCAGCGGCCGGATAAGCTGATACAATGCCGGCCGTGGCGGGTCTCCCCGCATTGCAGAGTGGTGAACTTGGTCAGGGCCGGAAGGCAGCAGCCACAGCCGCGTCCTGCAAGTGCCGGGGGTCAGGCTCGCCACCCTCGAACATCGAACGGGCGCCTCGGAAACGGGGCGCCCGTTTCATTTTGTGCCGCCTTGCAGCTTTGCGTTACGCACGCCATACGGTCGATACGGTATCTTGGGCGCCATCCCGTCGCCTCCGTCGCCGATCCTCGTGAAACTGCGCGCCTGCTTCCTGCTGCTGTCCCTGCTTGCTACCGCGGCCTTCGCCCAGGCGCCCGAGCGTCCGCAGGGCGTCGCGCTCGTGCTCTCTGGCGGCGGCGCACGCGGCGTCGCCCACGTCGGGGTGCTCAAGGTCCTCGAAGACATGCGCATTCCGGTCGATTGCATCGTAGGCACCTCAATGGGCGCCATCGTCGGCGGCGCCTACGCCTCGGGGATGTCGCTGCCCGACATGGTGCGCGAAATCAACGCGGTCGATTGGGGCAGCATGTTCTCGAACAACGTGCCGCGCGAGGACCAGCCTTTCCGCGACAAGCAGGACGCCGCCCGCAACCGCTCCGCCATCGTCATGGGGTACGGCGACGGCCGGCTGCTGCTGCCGCAGAGCGCGATTTCCGGCCAGGCGATGGACCGCTTTCTCACGCGTCTCGCCGGCGGTGCGGACGTGCTGCCGAGCTTCGACACGCTGTCTCTGCCCTTTCGCGCGGTCGCAACCGACCTCGAATCCGGCGCCGAAGTCCTCCTCGACAAGGGGCCGCTATGGCGGGCGATGCGCGCGAGCATGGCCGTGCCGGGCGTCTTCCTGCCGATCGAGAACAACGACCGTCTGCTCGTCGATGGCGGCCTCGTGATGAACCTGCCTGTCGACGAGGGCCGCCGGCTCTGCGGCGGGCGCGTCATCGCCGTGAACCTCGGCACGCCGCCGCAATTGCGTGACCGCCTGCTGACCGCCACCGACATCGTGCTGCAGGCCATCAACCTCGCGCTCGAACAAAACGTCCGGCAGCAGATCGAGCATCTCGGGCCGGACGACGCCCTGGTCCAGGTCGAGCTCGGCGACATCACCTCGCGCGACTTCGACCGCGCCCTCGAAACTGTCCCCTACGGCACGATCGCTGCGCTGAAACAAAGCGCATCGCTCGCGCGTTTTTCCGTCGACGCCGAAACCTATGCTAAATGGCAGGCGCAGCGCCAGCAGCGGCGCAATCAGCCGGCACCCGTCGTCGACTCGATCGCGATCCAGGGGCTCAAGGTCGTACCCGAGCGCCTCTTCGGTGCGACGCTGTCGCAGAAGACCGGCGAGCCGCTCGATACGGCCAAGCTCGAAACCGACATCGGCCAGATCTACTCCCGCGGCGATTTCGACCGTCTGCGCTACAGCGTGCTGCGGGACGGCCCGCGCGCGACTGTGCAGCTCGAAGCCGACGAAAAGGCGTCCGGACCGAACCTGCTGCGCTTCGGCGGCGGTGTCACGGCCGACTTCGAGGGAGATTCGACGCTTGGCGTGTATGCCGGCTTCTCGCGCCGCTGGCTCAACACACGCGGGGCGCGGTGGGACGTCGACATGCAGCTCGGCACGACCAATCGCATCCGTTCCGAGCTCTACCAGCCGCTCGATCTCGACAGCGGATGGTTCGTCGCGCCGTCCGTCGAGCTCTTCAATCGCGTGCTGCCGATCTTCGTCGATGGCCGCAAGCTCTCCGAGAACAAGGAGCGGGGCGGCGTGCTGGGGCTCGACCTCGGCTACGAGATGGGCATGTGGGGCGAACTGCGCGCGGGCTTGCGGCGCGGCGAGCGCAAGTCCGAAGTCGTCTCCGGGCCGGTGCTCTACCCCGAGCGGACCGTCGCCGACGGTTCGATGCAGCTCGGCGCCGTCATCGATCGCCTCGATAGCCCCTTCTTCCCGCGTCACGGCTACGCCGCCCGCCTGCGCGGCGAAGTGCATGACCCATCGCTCGGCGACGACCACCACTATCTCTTCACCGAGCTCGATGGCGACGCGGCGATGTCGCTCGGCGCCAACGTCCTGCGCCTGCGCGGTCTCTTCACCGGCAGTCCCGACCGCGACCTGCCCGAAGTCGGCCGCACCCAGCTCGGCGGACCTTTCCGGCTGTCCGGCTACCGCTACGGCGAAGTCGCCGGCGACCAGGTTGCCCTCGCCACCGCTTCCTACTACCGCCTGATCACCCGCCTGCCGGATTCCGTCGGACGCGGCGTCTACGCCGGCGCGACCGCCGAGTGGGCCGACGTGCGCAACTACGGCGCCGCCTTGACGCCCGACCCGGGGCGGCGCCGCGCGATGTCGCTCTTCCTCGGCGCCGACACCGTGCTCGGCCCCTTGTATCTGGGCGCCAGCTACCTTCCCGAACTGGGCGAGATGCGCTACTACCTGCAGATCGGCCAACCGCAATAGCGACCGGTCGCCGTGAGCGACGGTGACGAATTCATCCGGGCAGCGGAGGGCGCTCTGTTAGAATTCGCGCCATGAGTTATCAGGTTCTCGCGCGCAAGTGGCGGCCCCGCAGCTTTGCCACGCTGGTCGGTCAAGAGCACGTCGTACGGGCGCTCAGTCACGCGCTCGCGACGGGCCGTCTGCATCACGCCTGGCTCTTCACCGGCACCCGAGGCGTCGGCAAGACGACCATCTCGCGCATCCTCGCCAAGGCGCTCAACTGCGAGACCGGCGTTACCGCCGAACCCTGCGGCAGGTGCGCCGCCTGCACCGCCATCGACGCCGACCGCTTCCCCGACTACGTCGAGATGGACGCGGCCTCGAACCGCGGCGTCGAAGACATGGCGGCACTCCTCGACAAGGCCGTCTACGCGCCGGTGCAGGGACGCTACAAGGTCTACATGATCGACGAAGTGCATATGCTCACCGGGCATGCCTTCAACGCGATGCTGAAGACCCTCGAAGAGCCGCCCGAGCACGTCAAGTTCATTCTCGCGACGACCGATCCCCAGAAGATCCCGGTCACGGTGCTCTCGCGCTGCCTGCAGTTCAACCTCAAGCAGATGCCGCCGGGCCACATCGTCGATCACCTGTCGCGCATCCTCCAGGCTGAAGACATTCCGTTCGAGCCGACGGCGCTGCGCCACCTCGCGAAGGCTGCGAGCGGCTCGATGCGCGACGCGCTCTCCCTGCTCGATCAGGCCATCGCCCACGGTTCCGGCAAGGTCGAGGAAGAACAGGTCACGCACATGCTCGGCACGGTCGGCGACGACCACCTGTATGCCGTGCTCGACGCGCTCACCGCCGGCGACGTCACCGCCTTGCTCGCGGTCGCCGACCGCATGGAAACGCGCAGCCTCTCATTCGACGCCGCGCTGCAGGCCCTTGCGTCGCTCATCAACCGCGTCGCCCTCGCGCAGTTCGCGCCCGCAGCGATCGGCGATGATGCCGAACGTCAGCGCCTCGCCCCCTACACCGAAGCCTTCGACCCGGAGTTCCTGCAGCTCGCGTACCAGATCGCGATCCACGGCCGCGACGAACTGCCCCTGGCACCGGACGAATACGCCGGCTTCACGATGACGCTACTGCGTCTGCACGCCTTCCGGCCAGAGCAGCCGCCGGCGCTGGGCAGTCCCACCGCGGCTGGCAGTGGCGGGGGCGCAGTCCGTGCTGCGGCGCCCGTTCGTCCGGCCCCCGTTGCGCAACGTCCCGCGCCGTCGCCCGTTGCTCCGGCGGCGCCCGCCCAGACTCGGAACGAGCCGGCATCGGCGCCGCTTCGGGCGGAAGTCGTGTCGCCTGCGCCTGTCGCGTCAGCGCCTCCGCTCGAACGCGGCGAGACGCGTAGCGACCCCGCCTCGTCGATTCCGCCTTGGGAGGACCTGCCGCCCGAGGCCCAGTTCGGCCACGCCGCGGCCGCGTCGTCACGACCCACTGCGGCCGCCACGCCGACCGCCGCCCCGGCGGCGGATGCTCCGATGACCGCTGCTCGGGTGTCTGTGGCGGCCCAAGCCCTCGCCCCGGTCGCACGGATCATCGAGCCGGCCGCGCAGCATGCTCCCGTGAACGCTCCCGAAGCCCCGATGGAGCCGACCGCGAGCGAAGGGATCGCTCCTGCTGGAGCGACGACTTCCGACGCCTTCGCAAGCCTCGCAGCCGGACAGTGGCACGACACCTTGCGTGCATTGGGGCTGGGCGGCATGGTGCGCGAGTTCTCCCAGCACTGCGAGTGGTTGGGCTTCGTCGACGGCGTGCTCGAGCTGCGCCTTTCCGAGGCGCACCGTCACCTGCTGAGCATGAATCCCGGCCTCGTCGACCGCTTGCAGGATCAGCTCGTCGCCCATTGCGGGCAGCCCTTGAAGCTGCGTGTGCAGATCGGCGCGATCGCCGGGGAGACCCCGGCTCAGCGCGACGAAGCCGAGCGCCGCGTGCGTCATGCCGAGGCAGTCGCCGCACTCGAACGCGACCCCTTCGTGCGCGAACTGATTGAACGATTCGATGCAACCCTCGTGGAAGCGTCGGTCAAACCTCTCTAAGCCAATACTTTTTTCGGAGATCCGAACATGATGAAGGGCGGAATCGCTGGCCTGATGAAGCAGGCCCAGCAGATGCAGGAAAACATGAAGAAGATGCAGGACCAGCTTGCCGACATCGAAGTCGAAGGGCAATCGGGCGCCGGCATGGTCAAGGTGCTGATGACTTGCAAATACGACGTTCGTCGCGTCAGCATCGACCCGTCCGTGATGGACGACAAGGAAATGCTCGAGGACCTCGTGGCGGCGGCCGTGAACGACGCCGTGCGCCGCGTCGAGACCACGACCCAGGAAAAGATGGCCGGCTTCACCTCTGGTCTCAACCTGCCGCCCGGAATGAAGCTGCCGTTCTGATCCGATGTCTTCTCCTTCCAGCCTCGACGAACTGATCGAGGCCTTGCGTGTGCTGCCCGGAGTCGGACCCAAGTCCGCCCAGCGGATGGCCTACCACCTATTGCAGCGCGACCAGCGCGGGGCACAACGCCTCGCGCTGGTGCTGCGTCACGCGCTCGACGTGCTGCGCCACTGCGAGCGCTGCAATGCCTTCACCGAAGACCCCATCTGCCAGCGCTGCGCCAACCCTCAACGCGATCCGTCCTTGCTGTGCGTCGTCGAAATGCCTGCCGACCTGGCGATGGTCGAGCAGACGCACGCCTACAACGGCCTCTACTACGTCCTGATGGGGCGTCTGTCGCCGCTCGATGGCATCGGTCCGCGCGAATTGCGCCTCGACAAGCTGCTCGCGCGTGCCGCCGATAGCGCCGTGCGTGAAGTGATCCTCGCGACCAACTTTACCAACGAGGGCGAAGCCACCGCCCATGTGATCGCCGAGGCGCTCGCCGCCCGGGGCATCAAGGTCAGCCGCCTGTCGCGCGGCGTGCCCGTCGGCGGCGAGCTCGAGCACACCGACGCCGGGACCATCGCCCAGGCGCTCGTGGAGCGTCGAGCCTTGTAACAATCACGCTGTTGCGCTGCGCAAAAAATGACGCCGAATATCGCTTTCGGCTGATATCCCCTGCGCGCCAAAGCCCTGAATTAAGGGCGTTTAATGATCCCGGCCTTTTTATGTTGCGGGTTTTTTGCTAGACTTCCGCGGTTTTTTTGTATCCGGAAACGGGTTTCTTTTTCAGGGATGAGGCTCATGAGCGTGGATCAGAAGATGGACAGTGGCCGCCGGCAACTGCTTGTCGCGACGTCGGCCGCCGGGGGCGTGGCTGCGGTAGCGACGGCAGTGCCGTTTGTTGCCAGTCTGACGCCGTCCGAGCGTGCAAAAGCTGCTGGAGCGCCGGTCGAGGCGGATATCAGCAAGCTGGCACCGGGCGAGATGATGACGGTTGAATGGCGAGGCAAGCCGGTGTGGATTCTCCGCCGCACCCCCGAGATGCTTGCGACGCTCGACCAGACCGAGGCCGCCGTCAGCGACCCGGAGTCCAACAAGGACATGCAGCCCGAGTACGCGAAGAACAAAGCCCGCTCGATCAACCCCGAATATCTCATCGCCGTCGGCATCTGCACCCACCTGGGCTGCTCGCCGAGCGAGAAGTTCAAGATGGGCGCTGAAAGCGGCATGGGCGAAGACTGGCACGGCGGTTTCCTGTGCCCCTGTCACGGCTCCCGCTTCGACCTCGCCGGTCGCGTCTACAAGAGCATGCCGGCGCCGGACAACCTCCAGGTGCCGCCGCACAAGTACCTCACGGCAACCACGATCCTCATCGGTGACGACTCAAAGGCCTAAGCGATGACTACGAAATCTGAACAACTGCTGAACTGGGTCGATGAGCGGTTCCCGCTGACGTCGACCTGGAAGGCGCATCTGTCCGAGTACTATGCGCCCAAGAACTTCAACTTCTGGTACTTCTTCGGCTCGCTGGCACTGCTCGTGCTGGTGCTCCAGATCGTGACCGGCATCTTCCTGGTCATGCACTACAAGCCGGACGCTTCGCTCAACGCCTCGGGGATCCCGGTCGCCTTCGCCAGCGTCGAGTACATCATGCGCGAAGTCCCGGGCGGCTGGCTCATCCGCTACCTGCACTCGACCGGCGCGTCGGCCTTCTTCATCGTCGTCTATCTGCACATGTTCCGCGGTCTGCTCTACGGTTCCTACCGCAAGCCGCGCGAACTGATCTGGATCTTCGGCACCCTGATCTTCCTCGCGCTGATGGCCGAAGCCTTCATGGGCTACCTGCTGCCGTGGGGTCAGATGTCGTTCTGGGGCGCGCAGGTCATCGTCAACCTGTTCTCGGCGATCCCGGTCATCGGTCCGGACCTGTCGCTGGTGATTCGCGGTGACTTCGTCGTGTCGGACGCGACGCTCAACCGCTTCTTCTCCTTCCACGTCATCGCCGTGCCGCTGGTGCTGATCGGCCTGGTGCTCGCGCACATCGTCGCGCTGCATGAAGTCGGCTCGAACAACCCGGACGGTGTCGAGATCAAGAAGAAGAAGGACGCCAACGGCATCCCGCTCGACGGCATCCCCTTCCACCCGTACTACACGGTGAAGGACATCGTTGGCGTGGTCGGCTTCCTGATCTTCTTCTCGGCGATCGTGTTCTTCGCCCCGGAAGGCGGCGGCTACTTCCTCGAGTACAACAACTTCATCCCGGCGGACCCGCTGAAGACCCCGCCGCACATCGCTCCGGTGTGGTACTTCACCCCGTTCTACTCGGTGCTGCGCGCCATCACCTACCCGCTGTTCGGCATCGACGCCAAGTTCTGGGGCGTCGTCGGCATGGGCGCCGCGGTGGTCGTGATCGCGTTCCTGCCGTGGCTCGACCGCAGCCCGGTCAAGTCGATCCGCTACAAGGGCGGTCTGTTCAAGGGCATCCTCGCGGTGTTCCTGGTCGCCTTCTTCACGCTCGGCTACCTCGGCGTGCTGCCGCCGACCCCCGGCCGTACGCTCGTCGCGCAGATCTGCTCGGTGATCTACTTCGGCTTCTTCCTGCTGATGCCGTGGTACAGCAAAATGGACAAGTGCAAACCCGAACCGGAAAGGGTGAACTTCAAATGAGTATTAGCGTGATCAAGTCTCTCAAGCGTCTGGCCGCAGCTGCGTTGTTTGTGCCGGCCCTTGCGCTCGCTTCGGGTACCGAGCTGCACCTCGACAAGGCGCCGGTGAGCAAGGATCCGGCCGCGCTGCAGGCCGGAGCCAAGACCTTCATCAACTACTGCATGAACTGCCACAGCGCAAGCTTCATGCGCTACAACACGCTGACCCAGATCGGGCTGTCCGAGCAGGAAATCCGTGACAACCTGATGTTCACGGGCGAGCGTGTCGGCGACCTGATGAAGATCTCGGCCAACCCGAAGGATCAGAAGGCCTGGTTCGGCGCCACTCCGCCTGACCTGACCCTGATCGCCCGTCAGCGCGCCTCCGAGTTCGGCAGCGGCGCCGATTGGCTCTACACCTATCTGCGCGAGTTCTACCGCGACCCGGCCCGCCCGACCGGCTGGAACAACAAAGTGTTCCCGAACGTCGGCATGCCGCACATCCTGTGGGAACTGCAGGGTGAGCAGGTCGCCAAGATCACCGAGCACGAAGGCGCGAAGTCGATCGAGCTCGAACTGGCCAAGCCGGGCAAGCTGTCGGTGCAGGAGTACGACAAGACCGTCGCCGACCTCGTCTCCTTCCTCGTCTGGATGGGCGAGCCGGTTGCCGAGAAGCGCAAGTCGGTCGGCGTGATCGTGCTGATCTTCCTGGCGGGTCTCTTCGGTCTGACCTTCGCGCTGAAGAAGAACTACTGGAAGGACATCCACTGAGCGTCGGCGCGAACTAATTCGCTGCTTTGACCTCTGACGCACCACGCGAGCACCGCGTGGTGCGCTTTGCTTTTGTATCGGGAGCTGCAAGACCATGATGAATCTATATTCCGGCACGACCGATCCGTTCAGTCATCGCTGCCGGATCGTGCTTTACGAAAAGGGAATGGACTTCGAGGTGATCGACGTCGATCTCTACAACAAGCCCGAAGACATCGCCGTCATCAATCCGTACAACCGCGTGCCGGTGCTGGTCGATCGCGACCTCGTGCTGTACGAGTCGAACATCATCAACGAGTACATCGACGAGCGCTTCCCGCACCCGCAGCTGATGCCGCCCGACCCGATCATGCGTGCGCGCGCCCGCCAGTTGCTGCATACCTTCGAGCACGAGCTGTTCTCGCACATCGAAGTGCTCGAGAAGAACCAGAAGGGCGTCGTCGACAAGAGCCGTGCCCACGTCCGTGACCAACTGGTGCAACTTGCGCCGATCTTCACCAAGCAGAAGTTCATGCTCGGCGACGACTTCTCGATGCTCGACGTGGCGATTGCACCGCTGCTGTGGCGCCTCGAGCATTACGGCATCGAGCTGCCGAAGGCCGCCGCGAACCTGATGAAGTACGCGGAACGTATTTTCAGCCGTCAGGGCTTCATCGACGCCCTGACCCCCTCCGAAAAGGTCATGCGCCGCTGATGCGGAGCTGCGCCCGGCGACGGGCGCGGCCAAGCGATGGTTCCCGATGAGCAAGGTATCCACAAAACCCTATCTGGTGCGCGCGATCTTTGACTGGTGCCTCGACCAGGGCTTCACGCCCTATGTCGCGGTGCAAGTCGACGAGCGCACCGTCGTGCCGCCGGGCTATGCCCGTGACGGCCAGATCGTCCTGAATCTGTCGCCCGACGCGACCAACCACCTGGTGATGGGCAACGAGCTGATTACTTTCCAGGCGCGTTTCGGCGGCGTCGCGCATGCGCTGTCGCTGCCGATCGCGAACGTGCTGGCGGTGTACGCGCGGGAAAACGGCCACGGCATGGCGTTCGAGATCGAGTCCGCGGCAGAGGAGCAGGCCGAGCTCGAGGCGGACGAAGTCACGGCCGACGGCGAGTCGGAAGGTGCGGAATCCAGCGACGAAGGTCCGGATTCATCGCCCCCGGGAAGCCGCCCTGGCTTCGGTCGCGGCCACCTGAAGGTCATCAAGTAAGCGTTCTGCGGGCAGCATGCTGCGGGCCGCATCGGAGCGTCGTAACGCTCTCCGATGCGGCCCGTTTTTCTTCTGCCGACCGGATATCAGCGGCGGGCGGGAAGGAAGGGGAAATCCGGCACCGGCGACGCCCCGCCCGACATGAGCGCGGTGAGCGCGCTGGCCGAGCCGCAGGCGAGTGTCCACCCGAGCGTGCCGTGGCCGGTGTTGTACCAGAGCTTGGACAGGCCGCCCCGGCCGATGAGCGGGACATTCGACGGCGTCGCCGGGCGCAGGCCGGTCCAGCGCTGGGCCGCGGCAATGTCGGTGGCACCGGGAAAGCGCGATTCGAGCCAGTCGAGGATGGCTTGGCAGCGCGCGGCGTTGATCGTCGTGTCGAAGCCGTTGAGTTCGGCCGTTCCGGCGATGCGCAGGCGATCGCCGAGGCGCGAGCAGACGATGCGGCGGGACTCGTCGGTGAGGCTGACCGAGGGGGTGAGGCTCGGATCGAGCACCGGGACGGTGATCGAGTAGCCTTTCACCGGGTAGATAGGCAAGTGTTCGCCGAAGGGCGCGACGAGTTTTCGCCCGTAGCTGCCGAGGCAGACGACGTATTGATCCGCCTGGAGCATTCCCGTGCGTCCGTCGCGGTCGCGCACGTCGATGCCATCGATCGCGTCGTGGCGGTGTGCGATGTGGGTGATCGTGGTCTCGTAGTGGAAGCGTACGCCGAGCTCGGCCGCCCGCGCGGCGAGCGACTGGGTGAAGCGGCAGGCGTCGCCCGATTCATCGTCCGGCGCATAGAGTCCGCCGGCAAGCTGGTCACGCAGGTGGGCGAGCGCAGGCTCGATGGCGAGGCATTCGTCGGTCGAGCAGACTTGCGCGCGGATGCCGAGTGCTTCGAGCTGGGGAGCCTTTGCGGTGTTGTGGGCGAATTCCTTGGGCGAGAAGAAGAGGTGCAGGATGCCGCGTTCGAGGTGATCGTAGGCGATGCCGGTTTCGGCGCGCAGCGCGCGCAGTTGCGCGGCGCTGAAGACGGCAAGGCGGGCGATGGCTTCGGTGTTGTGCTGCGTTCGTTTGGGCAGGCATTCGTGAAGGAAGGCGAGCGCCCAGGCCCATTGGGCCCGATCCGCGTGCAGCCGGAACAGCAGCGGCGCGTCTTCGCGGCCGAGCCAGCGCAGCGCGGTCATCGGCGCCGAGGGGTTGGCCCAGGGTTCGGGATGGCTGATCGAGATCTGGCCGCCGTTTGCGTGGCTTGTTTCGAGCGCCGCCTCGGGTTGGCGTTCGATGACGCTGACTTCGAATCCGGCCTTGGCGAGGAACCAGGCCGTGGTGACGCCGGTGATGCCGGCGCCGAGAACCATGACATGCATAGGTGCAATCGGGTTGTGGAGGGTGCCGCGAGGCTGTCGCCGCCTCGCCCGCAGGTGTTGATCATAACCGCCCCGGTCCGCGAGCGGGGCTGCAACTGTTTGCGGATGTTGATGCGCTCGGCCGTCTTCCGCGGGATAATCCGCCCCTTGAGCTGTGGAACAATCGGATGTCCGCTCCGCCGGACCAACAAGGAGTTTATTCATGCGTCGCGTCACGCTAACCCAGTTTCTGATCGAACAGCAGCGCGCGGGCCGCACTACGCCCGAACTGCGTCTGCTGATCGAGGTGGTGGCCCGAGCGGTCAAGGCGATCAGCGTCAATGTGTCGAAGGGAGCGCTGGCCGGCGTATTGGGCGAAGCGGGCACGGACAACGTGCAGGGCGAAGCGCAGAAGAAGCTCGACGTGATCGCGAACGAGATCCTGCTACAGGCGAACGAGTGGGGCGGCCACCTGGCGGCGATGGCGTCGGAGGAGGTCGAAGAGGTGCACCAGATTCCCTTCGATTATCCGAAGGGCGGCTATCTGCTGCTGTTCGATCCGCTCGATGGATCTTCGAACATCGATGTGAACATCTCGGTCGGGACGATCTTCTCGGTGCTACGCAATCCGGCGCGCAAGGATGGGGGCGATCCGACGGAGCAGGATTTCCTGCAGCCGGGGCGCGATCAGGTGGCAGCGGGTTACGCGCTGTACGGGCCCTCGACCTTGTTGATCCTGACGGTCGGCAACGGGGTGCATGGCTTCACACTGGATCGCGAGATGGGCAGCTTCGTCTATACGCATCCGTTCATGACGGTGCCGCCGGAGACGCAAGAGTTCGCGATCAATGCGTCGAATGCGCGCTTCTGGGAGCCGCCAGTGCAGCGTTACGTGACCGAGCTGCAGGCGGGCAAGACCGGGCCGCGCGGCAAGGACTTCAATATGCGCTGGGTGGCATCGATGGTCGCCGACGTGCATCGCATCCTGACTCGCGGCGGCATCTTCATGTATCCGCTGGATGAGAAGTGCCGCGACAAGGGCGGCAAGCTGCGCCTGATGTACGAGGCGAATCCGATGGCGATGATCGTCGAGCAGGCGGGCGGTGCGGCGACGACCGGGCGCGAGCGGATCATGGATGTTCAGCCGAGCAAGCTGCATCAGCGCGTGCCGGTGGTCCTGGGGTCGGCGGCGGAAGTGGAACGCGTTACGAAGTACCACCTCGAGGGCTGATCCCTTCCAAGAGGCAGCATCCCGACAGTCAGTGAGCGGAGCGGCCCGATACCTCTTGTCGGGCTGTCCGTGAGCGCCGATGCGAAATGGGCTGCGGGGGAATCAAGGCGACGCATGTTTGAGCCGGCGAAGCCGGCGAGTTTGCGTCGCCGCCCCCGCAGCCCGTTTCGCAGCGGGAAGCCGAAGGCCGCGACCGCCTGCCCGGCAAGAGGTGTCGGGCCGCGAAGTGGTTCACGGAAGCACGGACTGCGGCTTCAATTCTCCGCGCACCGCCGGTCGAGCGCTCAGGCCGGCCGGCGTGCTTCGTTCGGGGGCACGTCGATCGTCTTTTTGTCTTTCACCACTTCCATCACCACGTAGGTGTGCGTCTGCTTGACGCACGGCAGCTCGGAGATCTTTTCGCCGAGCACGCTGCGGTAGGTGTGGATGTCGCGGGTGCGTACCGTCAGCAGGTAGTCGAAATCGCCTGCGATCATCTGGCAGGTCTGGATTTCGGGAATCCGCTGCACGGCTTCGTTGAACAGGCGCAGCTCCTGCGCGGTCGTCCCGCTCAATAGCACTTGCACGATCACCACGTGTCCACTGTCCATGGCCACCGGATCCAGGTCCGCGTAGTAGCCGCGGATCACGCCGCTGTCTTCGAGACGCCGCACACGTTCGGCGCAGGGCGTCTTGCTGAGGCCGACCCGCCGCGCGAGCTCGACGAAGGAGATCCGGGCGTTGTTCTGGAGTTCGGCGAGAATTTTGAGATCGATGCGATCCATGATCGTCGGCTGGCAGGAAAAATGACTGTAGAGGCGGCGTTTGACCGGAATTATGTCTTATTGGAGGCGAATTTCGGAGCCATAAACTACGATTTTGGGTGAAGAATCAGGCTTTCGGCGGGCGGTTCCGCCGTACCCGATCTGGCAGGTGGAGACCCTGCCGGCGAACCTTGCGGAGTCTTTCGCTCATGACAATCCACTCGAATCCGTCTGCCCTCGCAGCCCTTCCCGCAGCGCCGCGTTCCGAGCTGCGCCAGCGCATCACCGACGCTTATCGCGCGCCCGAACCCGAGTGTGTTCCGCCGCTAATCGAAGCGGCTCGTGCCGACGCGCCCCAGCAGCGCCGCGTGCACGATCTCGCGCGTCAGCTCGTCGTCGGTCTGCGCGGCAAGCGGGCGCGTTCGAGCGGTGTCGATGCGCTGATGAAGGAGTTCTCGCTGTCGAGCCAGGAAGGTGTCGCGCTGATGTGTCTGGCGGAGGCGCTGCTGCGCGTGCCCGACAAGGCGACGGCCGACCGGTTGATCCGTGACAAGCTGGCGGGCGGGGACTGGGGCTCGCACCTCGGGCAAAGCCCGTCGCTCTTCGTGAACGCGGCGACCTGGGGTCTGCTGATCACCGGCAAGCTGGTCGCGACACGTAGCGAGGAGGGGCTGACGAGTGCGCTGACGAAGCTCGTGACGCGTGGCGGCGAGCCGCTGATCCGCAAGGGCATGGATCTCGCGATGCGCATGCTGGGCGAGCAGTTCGTGACCGGGCGCACGATCGAGGAGGCGCTGGAGCGCGGTCGCGAGCGCGAGGGGCGTGGCTATCGCTACTCCTTCGACATGCTGGGCGAAGCGGCGATGACCGCAGCCGACGCGCAGCGCTATTACGACGACTACGAGAACGCGATCCACGCGATCGGCAACGGCTCGGCGAAGCGCGGCGTGGTCGACGGCAACGGGATTTCGGTCAAACTCTCCGCGCTGCACCCGCGCTACAACTGGGCGCAGCGCGAGCGCGTGATGGCCGAGCTGCTGCCGCAGCTGAAGGCGCTGTGCCAACTCGCGCGCGGCTACGACATCGGGCTGAACATCGACGCCGAGGAGGCCGACCGGCTGGACATCTCGCTTGATCTGCTCGAAGCCTTGGTCGAGGACGAGGATCTCGCCGGTTGGGACGGCATCGGCTTCGTCGTGCAGGCGTACCAGAAGCGCGCGCCTTTCGTGCTCGACTGGATCGTGGATCTCGCGCGCAAGAACAAGCGCCGCCTGATGGTGCGCCTCGTGAAGGGCGCCTACTGGGATGCCGAGATCAAGCGCGCACAGATCGACGGGCTGGAGGGCTATCCCGTGTATTCGCGCAAGGTCTACACGGACGTGTCCTATCTCGCTTGCGCGAAGAAGCTGCTCGCGGCGCGCGACGTGATTTATCCGCAGTTCGCGACGCACAACGCCCATTCGATGGCTTCGATCATGCACATGGCCGAAGGGAACTATCATGCGGGCGACTACGAGTTCCAGTGCCTGCACGGCATGGGTGAGCCGCTGTACGACCAGATCGTCGGTGACCCCGCGCTGCGCCGCATGGTCCGTATCTACGCACCGGTCGGCAGCCACGAGACGCTGCTCGCCTACCTCGTGCGACGCCTGCTCGAGAACGGTGCGAACACGAGCTTCGTGAATCTGATCGTCGACGAGAATGTGCCGGTCGAGGAGCTGATCCAGGATCCGGTCGAGCTTGCTGACTCGCTCGCCGGTTCGCCGCATCCGCGCATCCCGCTGCCGAAGGACCTGTACGGTGCAGGACGGCGCAATTCGAAGGGTTACGACCTGTCGAACGAGACCGTGCGCGAGGCGATCACCGTGGCCTTGGAGGATAGCGCCGCGGTGAGGCACGTGGCAGCGCCGATGTTGGCTGGCGGGGTGGTCGCCGCAGGAGCGGCGCAGCCGGTGCGCAATCCGGCGAATCTGGACGAGCTCGTCGGCGAAGTCGTCGAGGCCGGGCTGCCCGAGGTGGAGACCGCCGTCGCCGCGGCCGATGCAGCGGCCCATGCGTGGGCACTGCGCTCGCCGGTGCAACGCGCCGAGTGTCTGGACCGCGTCGCCGACCTGATGGAGCGTGACGGCCTGGCGCTGATCGCGCTGGCGGTGCGCGAAGCGGGCAAGTCGTGGGCGAACGCGATTGCCGAATTGCGCGAGGCAGTCGATTTCTGCCGTTACTACGCGGAACAGGCGCGCGGTCTCGACAATGCGCAGCACGTCCCGCTGGGCCCGGTGCTGTGCATCAGCCCGTGGAACTTCCCTCTGGCGATCTTCACGGGCCAAGTTGCGGCGGCGGTAGTCGCCGGCAACCCGGTGCTCGCGAAGCCGGCCGAGCAAACCCCGCTGATCGCAGCCTGGGCCGTACGGCTCTTCCGCGAGGCGGGCGTGCCTGACGCAGTCGTGCAATTGCTGCCGGGCCGCGGCGAGGTCGTCGGCGCGGCACTGGTCGCGGACGCGCGCGTGCGCGGCGTGATGTTCACGGGTTCGACCGAAGTCGCGATGATCATCAACCGCAAGCTCGCCGAGCGCGGCGGCGACATCCCGCTGATCGCGGAGACCGGCGGCCAGAACGCACTGATCGTCGATTCGACGGCGCTGCCCGAGCAGGTCGTCGGCGACGTGCTCGCATCCGGCTTCGATTCGGCCGGCCAGCGTTGTTCCGCGCTGCGCGTGCTGTGCCTGCAGCAAGACATCGCGGATCACGTGGTCCAGATGATCAAGGGCGCGACGAACGAGCTCTCGCTTGGCAACACCGCCGACGTGCGCAAGGACATTGGCCCGGTAATCGACGCCGAGGCGCAGGCCGGACTCGCGCGCCACATCGACTCGATGCGTCAGCGCGGCGTGAGAGTGGTGCAGTTGCCGCTTTCGGCGGATTGCAAGGGCGGGACCTTCATCCCGCCGACCCTGATCGAGATCGATTCGCTCGCGCAACTCGAACGGGAGGTCTTCGGGCCGGTGGTGCACGTGCTGCGCTACCGTGCGAAGGATCTGATGAAGGTTGTCGACCAGATCAATGCGAGCGGTTATGGCCTGACGCTCGGCATCCATTCGCGCATCGACGAGACGATCAATGCCATCGTCGAGCGTGCCCATGTCGGCAACATCTACGTGAACCGCAACATCATCGGCGCGGTCGTCGGGGTGCAGCCTTTCGGCGGCGAAGGGCGTTCCGGGACGGGCCCGAAGGCGGGCGGCCCGCTGTACCTGCATCGCCTGCTGCGTCGCAGCCCCGGTGCAGAATTCGCCACCGGCGGCGCCCCCGACGCGTTCGAGCGCTTCGTTGCATGGATCGACGGCCCGGGGCGTGCGCTCGTCGAAGGCGATGATGTCGCGGCGCTGCGCGCGCGTGCCGAAGCCTGCCGGACGCATCGCCTGGCGGGCGTCCGTCTGGGGCTGCCCGGTCCGACCGGGGAGGACAACAGCCTCAGCTTCAAGCCGCGCGGGACGGTGGCCGCGGTGGCGGGATCGATGGCCGGTTACTTCCAGCAGTTGTTGACGGCGTTCGCGAGCGGCAACCGCGTCCTCCTCGGTGACGGTGCGGTGACGGTCAAGCTCGTTGCGGCGCTGCCGGCGGAGCTCGCATCGCTGGTCCGCATCGATGCGAAATGGTTCGATGGTGAGTTCGGCGCGCTGCTCTTCGACGGCGACGACGACCAGGCCGACGTGTGGCGCGTGCGTCTCGCGCGCCGCGAGGGTCCGATCCTGCCGCTGGTGCGGCCGCAGCCCGACTACGACATGGGACGCCTGGTCGCCGAGCGCACGGTGAGCATCAACACCGCGGCCGCCGGGGGCAATGCCAGCCTGATGGCGATGGGCAACTGAGCACTGCCGGGCCCGAACGAGGGTAACGGAGCGTAACCGGAAGGCAGCCGGTCGAGTGCGCGCCCGCTACAATGCGGCGTATGCATGCGTGCTTGAGACCGGTTGTCGCGCTTCTGTGGCTGATCGCCGCGGTGGCGCTTTTTCGGCCGGCGATGGCGGGCGCCGAGGAGGCGCTACGCGTCGAGCTGTCCGCGCCCGACTCGGTCCGGCCGCTGCTGCAGCAGCATCTCTACGTCCTCAGCCCGCAGGGCGCGACGCTGCCGCCCGTCGAGGTCGACCGGGTCGCGCTGGCAAGCCGCACCCGTCGCGAAGCCGCCGATCTGCTCGCGACAGAGGGCTATTTCTCGCCGCAGGTGAAAGTCGATCGCGACGACGACAAGCTGTGGCGCGTGTCGGTGGAAACCGGACCGGCTTCCCGCGTGACCGCGGTCGAGGTCGCATTCGAAGGCGCGATCAACGACGACGGTCCCGAGTTTGCCGAGCGCCGCAAGGTGCTTCGCGGGGGCTGGTCCTTGCCGGTGGGGCAGGTGTTCCGTCAGCAGTCATGGGACGAGGCCAAGCGCCGCCTGCTCGAAGGCGTCGGCGCCCGCGATTTTGCAGCGGCGCATCTCGCGGATAGCCGTGCCGAAGTCGACCCGCAAAACAATTCGGTGCGGCTGTCGGTCGTCGTCGATTCCGGTCCGCGCTTCTTCCTCGGGCCGCTCGAAGTCACCGGCTTGAAGCATCTGCCTGCGGGACTCGTCGAGAGTTACAGCTCGCTGCACCAGGGGCAGCCCTTCGACCAGGACAAGCTGCTCGCACTGCAGACCGCTCTGCAGAACGTGCCGCAGTTCGCCTCGGTGATCGTCGATGTCGAACGCGATCCGGCGTTTGCTGCGGCCGCGCCGGTGCGGGTCAACGTGTCCGAGGCGCGGTCCCGCCAGCTCAGTTTCGGTGCCGGCTATTCGACGAACCACGGCCTGCGCGGCGAGGTCAGCTGGCGCGACGTCAATCTCTTCCACCGCGCGTGGGAGCTTTCCAGCGGGCTGCGGCTCGAGCAGTTGCGCCAATCGCTGTACGCCGACGTGTTCCTGCCGCCCGATCCCGACGGGCGTCGCTTCAGCGTCGGTGGGGCCCTCGAGCGCAGCGACATCGAGGGGCTGACCGTGGAAACCCAGGCGGTCGGCGTCGCGCGCACCAATACCCACGGCAACATCGAGACGCGCCTGGCCCTGCGGGTGCAGCAGGAGATGCGTCAGCCGGCAGCCGCCGAAGCGTCGCGGCGCATCGCGACGACGTTGAACTGGACATGGACACGCCGCCACGTCGACGACGTGCTCGATCCGCGCCAGGGGAATGTCCTGCAGTTCCAGGTCGGCGGCGGCACGCGGCTACTGCTGTCGGATCGCGACTTCCTGCGCTTCTATGGCCGCCAGGTGTTCTACCGCACCGTGTCGCCCAACAACGTCTTGATCCTGAGGGCCGAAGGCGGGATCACGCTCGCGGAGGAGCGCGACGGCGTGCCGCAGGACTTCCTCTTCCGGACCGGTGGTACGCAAACGGTGCGCGGCTATGCGTTCCAGAGCCTGGGCGTCAAGGAGGGCGATGCAATCGTCGGCGGGCGCTATCTTGGCGTGGCGAGCGCCGAATACGTCCACTGGTTCGGGCCGCAGTGGGGCGGCGCGACCTTCATCGACGCCGGCGATGCGGCCGACGACCGGAAGAGCTTTGCTTTGAAGGTCGGTTACGGGATCGGCGCGCGCTGGAAGAGTCCTGCCGGCCCGATCGCGCTCGATGTCGCGTACGGGCAGCAGGAGCGCCGCGTGCGGCTGCATTTCGGCGTCGCGATCGCGTTCTGATACGTGCTGCGAGCCGCTATAGCCCTTGCCGTTCGCGGACCCAAGGGATGAATTCCTCCAGCGGCATCGCACGGGACCACAGGAAGCCCTGGCCGAGGTTGCAGCCGATCCGTTTCAGCTCGTCGGCGGTCGCCTGGTCCTCGACGCCTTCCGCCACGACCTTCATCCCGAGGCCGCTCGCCAGCGCTCGCACGGTCGTGACGATCGCGTGGTCACGCGGCGACTCGAGCATGTCACAGATGAAAAGCTGGTCGATCTTGAGCTCGCTGACGGGCAGGTCGCGCATGTAGGCGAAGGACGAGAACCCCGTGCCGAAATCATCGAGCGAGATGCTGCATCCGAGCGTGCGCAGGCGCTCCATGATATGCGCGGCACGCTGCCGATCGCCGATCAGCGCGCCTTCCGTGATCTCCAGTACCAGCCGTTTCGGCGACACCTGCCAGGCGGCCAGCGCGTGGGCGACACGCTCGGGGAGGTCTTCCTCATGCAGATCCTGAGCGACGAGGTTCAACGAAACCGAAATGTCGATGCCCGCGGCGTCGAGGTCGGCGATGATCCGCACGACCTGCGCCATCACCCAGCGTGTCAGTTCCGGCATCAGCCCCAGGCGGCCCGCGATATCGATGATGTCCGGCGGCGACACCCATTCGCCGTTGTCGCGCCGCCAGCGCAGCAGCGCTTCGGCCCCGGCGCAGCGCCCGGTCGCGAGGTCCACCTGTGGCTGCAGCCAGACTTTGAACGGCGGCTTTCCCATGCTGCCCGCGATTTCACGCTCCAGATCGAATTCGTGCTCCATCGCCGCGATCATTTCCGGATCGAAGCACACGACCGGCAGGTCCGCCCGCACCGCGCGATGAAGCGCAGCCCGCGCCGCGCGCTCGATCGCGCCCGCGCTGTCGCCATCTTCGGGCGCCAGCGCGGCGCCGACGTGAATGGCGCCGCGTAGATGCGGGAAGTTGTGTTCCGGCGAGCGCTCGCAAATGTCGACCAACCGCCGCGCCGCAAGCTGGACTTGGGCGACGCTGCGCAGATCGGGCATGATCAGCGCCCACTCCTGGTCGGCCGTCGAGCACAACACATCCTGCGGGCGCAGCACGCTGCGCATCGCGTCGCTCAGCAGGCGCCGGACGCGATCGCGCTGTGCACTGAGCAGGTGCTGCCCACTCGGCTCCCATTCCGCGTGCAGCAGCAGGAGTCCGAGCTGGCGGGCCTCGGAGCGGTTCAGCCAGCGTTCCAGCAACTGCACGAAGCGGGTGCGCGAGGGCAGGCCGGTCGCGGGATCGAGCCCGTCGCCGGCACGCAGACGATGATGGAGCTGCTCGTAGGCGCTGCCCGCGAGCATCGCCTGGATCGCCTGGGCGAGACGTGACCCCGAGCTCAGAATGTCGTATTCCGCGCGGCCGGGACTGTGCTCGCCCGAGAGCGCGTCGCGGATGCCGTCAACCAGGCTTGTCGCGGCGGTTGCGGCAAGGGAATCGGCGCTGCCCGCGTGCAGGCAGTCCAGCCAACATTCGGCCAGCGCCTCCAGCCATTCCGCCTTGCCCCATTGATAGCGCTCGAGCAGCAGGCCGAAGAACACCGCTTCGATCGTCGAGGGCGCACGAGGCGCCAGCCGGTCGAGGCGGGCGGCGAATGCCGCCTCGAAGGAGGCTGCCGGAACGGCGCTCGCGAAGGCCTGCAGGACCGACGTGTCGCACGGACCGAAACCGACGGCCGCGAGCACTTCGGCGGCGTTCTTGGGCGGCATCCGGGGCTGCTCGTTCACGATAGGTAGAACTCCGTCGGGTCGATGTCGAAAGCTCCGCTGGGCAGCGCGCGCACTACGCGGTAAGGCTCGCCGTCGGGCCTCGCCGGTGCATACAGCAGGTCCAGCACGGGCGGATGGAGGTTCGGGGTCTTGTCCGGCCCCAGCAGCACGAGCACGCGCGGCAGCAGTCGACGCACGCGGTTTTGCGAGATCACGACCGCGATCTCGCCGGAGTTCAGTTCCACCAGGGTGCCGGCCGGATAGAGGCCGACGCACTGGATGAAGGCGTCGACGACGGCCGCCGAAAACTTGACGTCGCGCTGCCGGATCAAGGATTCGAGCGCGCGCTGCGTGCTCAGAGGCTCGTCGTAGGCGCGTTTGCTGGTCATCGCGCAGAAGCTGTCGACCACGCCCGCCATTTCGGCCCTGAGCCCGATCCTTTGGCCTGCCAGCCCCGCCGGGTAGCCCGATCCATCCAGGCGCTCATGATGGCGGCTGACGATCTCGATCAGACCGGGCAGGCGATTGCCCGACTCCTCGATGATCCGCGTCGAAAATTCGACATGCGCCTTCGCGATCTCCATCTCCAGCCGGCTCAGCCGGCCGGCCTTCTTCAGTACCCGCTCGGGCAGCCGCAGCTTGCCGATGTCCTGCATCATCCCCGCGACGCCCATTACCGTCGTGCCCTCGTCGGAAAAGCCGAGGTGGCGGGCGAACACCATCATGTGCACGGTAACGTCCAGCGCGTGGTGGTAGCTGCTGCGGTCGTAGCGTTTTAGGCGGATCAGCCACAGCAGCGCGTCGGGGTTGCGCTTGACGCTCTGCATCATGTTGTCGACGCATCCGGCGACTTCATCGAGGTCCGGCCGGCGGTTCTCCCGCACGTCGGCCAGAACCTGGTCGAACACGTTTTCGGCATGCGCGAAGCTCGGCGTCGCTCGCAGCAGTTCGCGTTCGACGGACTGCGTTTCCGGCCGGTCCGCGCGTGCCTCGCCCGCGAGGCGCTGCACCGCAGCGGCATCGACCCGCCCCTTGCGCACCAGCGCCAGCACTTCGAGAAAGCCCGGCTGCTGTTCGTCGGCCGGACGCTCCTCGAACTGGATCGGCCGCCGCGCCGCGGAACGTCCCACGGTGGAGGCAACATCTTCGGCGCCTGCTTCCGCGTAATGCTCTGCGATCGAGCGGGTGCGGTCGATATAGACGAAGCGGCACAGCGAACGCAGCTTCGCCAGCGTCTCTTCGTCCTCGATCAGGAAGCCCTGCAGCAGGAAAGGCGTCTCGATCCACGGGCGGTCCAGTTCGACGACGAACATGCCGACCGCGGCGTCCGCTGCCGCCACCAGTTCCTGTCGAGCCGTCGCCGGCGGCTTGGCCCCCTTCGCTGCCATCTCCGTTCTCTCTCGTCCCGCGCGTGCCGGATCCTCGGCTTATCTATATAGTATGGCGCAAACTGCCCCCCGCCGCGTAAGAGGAGATGGCCGCATGCGCGATCTTGCATTGCCAGCCGAATCGTCGGGGCCCGCCGCCGGAAACGGCGATCTCCATGACGATGCCTTCGTCGAGGCGCTGCGCCGCCAGATGTTGCGCTTTGCGACGCTTCAGCTATCCGATCGCGACCTCGCCGAGGACGCCGTGCAGGAGGCCCTGGTCGGCGCCCTGCGCAACGCCGCCTCCTTCAGTCGGCGCGCGGCCCTCAGGACCTGGGTCTTCGCGATCCTGCGCAACAAGATCGCCGACATCCTGCGCCACAAGGAGCGCGTCGTCGATGCCGGCAGCCTGCGGGGCGACGACGAGGAAGACGAGGACTTCTCGGCGCTCTTCGACCGGCGCGGCTACTGGCAGACCGACAGCCACCCCGCGGCTTGGGGCAATCCGCAGGAATCGCTGCGCGAGCAGCAATTCTGGCGCGTCTTCGAAACCTGCCTCGATGGTCTGCCGCCGAATCAGGCGCGAGTCTTCATGATGCGAGAATATATCGAGCTCGAATCGAATGAAATCTGCACTGCGGTCGGCGTCACGACGAGCAACCTCAATGTGATGCTCTATCGCGCCCGCATGCGGTTGCGCGAATGCCTCGAAATGCGCTGGTTCGCCGACGGAGAACGGGCATGAAATGCCGCGACGTCACCCGCCTGTACTGCGAGTCACGCGACCGTCCGCTGACGCTGCGCGAAAGGCTGTCGCTCAGGATGCACATCCTCTGGTGCGACGGCTGCCGCAACTTCGGCAGGCAGATGCGCTTCCTCAGCGACGCGATGCATCGCTTCGCGAAGGGCGACGGGGACAAGGAACCCTGAGCCGTTCCTGATGCCGAACGGCACTCTCCCGGAGTCCTAAACAGGAACGCACATGATCGAACTCTATTACTGGCCGACGCCGAATGGCCACAAGATAACGATGTTCCTCGAAGAGGCCGCGCTCGAATATCGCATCCGGCCTGTCGATATCGGCGCAGGCGACCAGTTCAAGCCGGAGTTCCTGGCGATTTCGCCGAACAATCGCATGCCCGCCATCATCGACCGCTCACCCCCGGACGGCGGCGAGCCCGTGCCCGTGTTCGAGTCGGGCGCGATTCTTCTCTACCTGGCCGAAAAGACCGGCCGATTCCTGCCGCAGGACCTGCGCGGGCGCAAGTCGGTCACCGAATGGCTCTTCTGGCAGGTCGGCGGCCTCGGCCCGATGGCCGGGCAGAACCACCACTTCGGCCTCTATGCGCAGGAGAAGATCCCATACGCGATCGAGCGCTACGTCAAGGAAACGAACCGTCTCTACGGCGTCATGGACCGCCGGCTGGAGAAGCATCCCTTCCTCGCCGGGGAGGAGTATTCGATCGCCGACATGGCCTGCTACCCGTGGATCGTCCCCTGGAAGCGCCAGCAGCAGGAGCTCGACGAGTTCCCGAATCTGCGCCGCTGGTTCGATGCGATCGCGTCCAGGCCGGCGACCGTCCGCGCCTACGCCCAGGCCGAGCCGTTCGGCAATCGTCCCGCCTTCACCGAGGAAAGCCGCAAGCTCCTCTTCGGGCAGACCGCGCAAAGCGTTCGGCGATAAAAATTTTCTCGTTTGCCCGCACTTGAAATCGGCTGGGGCCGTCCCTATTATTAGCACTCGTTGGCAGTGAGTGCTAACGGCCGCGGCATCTCCCATCCCGCGGCCCGCGCGAATTTTCAGCGGGCACCGTTCCCGCACTGTTGAAACAATAAGGAGTGAGTCAATGAAGATCCGTCCCTTGCATGATCGTGTGATCGTCAAGCGCCTGGAAGCCGAACGCAAAACCGCCAGCGGCATCGTGATCCCCGACTCGGCGGGCGAGAAGCCCGATCAGGGCGAAGTGCTGGCCGTCGGCAACGGCAAGATCCTCGACGACGGCAAGGTCCGCCCGATGGCCGTCAAGGTCGGCGACAAGGTCCTGTTCGGCAAGTACTCGGGCCAGGCCGTGAAGGTCGAAGGCGAGGAACTGCTCGTCATGCGCGAAGAAGACATCATGGGCGTGGTCGAGGCCTGAGCCTCCCTTCGCCTCTGACAAACGAATTCAAGGAGCAATGAAGAATGGCAGCTAAAGAAGTCAAGTTCGGCGATTCCGCCCGTGCCCGTATGGTTGAAGGCGTCAACATCCTGGCCGACGCGGTCAAGGTGACCCTGGGCCCGAAGGGCCGCAACGTCGTGCTCGAGCGCTCCTTCGGCGCCCCGACCGTCACCAAGGACGGCGTGTCGGTTGCCAAGGAAATCGAACTGAAGGACAAGTTTGCCAACATGGGCGCGCAGATGGTCAAGGAAGTCGCATCCAAGACCTCCGACATCGCCGGTGATGGCACCACCACCGCCACCGTGCTGGCCCAGTCGATCGTCCGCGAAGGCATGAAGTACGTCGCCGCCGGCATGAACCCGATGGACCTGAAGCGCGGCATCGACAAGGCCGTCATCGCCACCATCGAAGAGCTGAAGAAGCTGTCGAAGCCCTGCTCGACCAACAAGGAAATCGCCCAGGTCGGTTCGATCTCGGCCAACTCCGACGCCGACATCGGCGAGATCATCGCCCGCGCGATGGACAAGGTCGGCAAGGAAGGCGTCATCACCGTTGAAGACGGCAAGAGCCTGAACAACGAACTCGACGTCGTCGAAGGCATGCAGTTCGACCGCGGCTACCTGTCGCCCTACTTCATCAACAACCCGGACAAGCAGGTCGCGATCCTCGAAAACCCGTTCGTCCTGCTGTTCGACAAGAAGATCTCGAACATCCGTGACCTGCTGCCGGTGCTCGAGCAAGTCGCCAAGGCCGGCCGTCCGCTGCTGATCATCGCCGAAGACGTCGAAGGCGAAGCGCTCGCGACCCTGGTCGTGAACAACATCCGTGGCATCCTGAAGACCTGCGCCGTCAAGGCCCCGGGCTTCGGCGACCGCCGCAAGGCCATGCTCGAAGACATCGCCATCCTCACGGGCGGCCAGGTCATCGCCGAAGAAGTCGGCCTGACCCTCGAGAAGGCCACCCTGGCCGACCTCGGTCAAGCCAAGCGTATCGAAATCGGCAAGGAAAACACGATCCTCATCGACGGTGCCGGCGAAGCCGAGCGCATCGAAGCGCGCGTCAAGCAGATCCGCGTGCAGATCGAAGAAGCGACCTCCGACTACGACCGTGAAAAGCTGCAAGAGCGCGTGGCGAAGCTCGCCGGCGGTGTTGCCGTGATCCGCGTCGGTGCCGCGACCGAAGTCGAAATGAAGGAAAAGAAGGCCCGCGTGGAAGACGCGCTGCATGCCACCCGCGCTGCCGTTGAAGAAGGCATCGTCCCCGGCGGCGGCGTCGCGCTGCTGCGTGCCCGCGCCAACCTGGGCAGCCTGAAGGGCGACAACCACGACCAGGACGCCGGCATCAAGATCGTGCTGCGCGCGATGGAGCAGCCCCTGCGCGAGATCGTCGCCAACGCCGGTGACGAGCCCTCCGTGGTCGTCAACAAGGTCAACGAAGGTTCGGGTAACTTCGGCTACAACGCCGCCACCGGCGAGTACGGCGACATGGTCGAGATGGGCGTGCTGGACCCGACCAAGGTCGAGCGTACCGCGCTGCAGAACGCCGCTTCCGTGGCCGGCCTGATGCTCACCACCGACTGCATGGTCGGCGAGCTGCAGGAAGACAAGCCCGCGATGGGCGGCATGCCCGGTGGCATGGGCGGCATGGGTGGTATGGACATGGGCATGTAATGCCCTGCTGATCCTTGCGATCATCGTCCGGGCGTTCGCGCCCGGCACGGACGGCCCCGCTTCGGCGGGGCCGTTTGCTTTTGGGCGCTCTCAGGACGTGCGAAATGCATCGGCGCGGGCAATGCAATGCGCGCAACATGCAGGGAAGCGTGTGATAATCGGTCAGATATGCGAAAAGACGGTCCGGAGCATCCGACTAGCTTGCCGGATGCTCCGGGGGCGGAGCGCGCTGGCGGCGGGCTCCGTCTCTTGACCGGTAAAAGGAGAACAGCGGGTGTGAATCTAGGCGTGCCCGCTTACACGTAACTTACATCCTGATTCCAATGCGGATCCTTTTGGCTGAAGATGACCCCGTCATTGCTGACGGTCTGGTCCGCGCGCTGCGACGAAGCGGCTTCGCGGTCGATCACGTGGCGACAGGCGCCGATGCGGACACCGCATTGGTGTCGCAGCCTTACGACCTGCTGATTCTTGACCTCGGCTTGCCGAAGCTGCCCGGGATCGAAGTCCTGAAGCGCCTGCGCGCGCGCAAGTCCGCGATGCCGGTGCTGATCCTCACCGCCCAGGACGGTGTCGACGATCGCGTGCGCGGTCTTGACGCCGGCGCCGACGACTATCTCACGAAGCCCTTCGCACTGCCTGAGCTGGAGGCACGCGTGCGCGCGCTGACGCGGCGCGGCACGGGTCAGGCGCGCTGCATCGAGGTCGGCAGCCTGTCCTACGACCAGGCCGACCGCGTCGTCAAGATCGGGGGCCAAGTGGTCGAGTTTTCCGCCCGCGAGGTCGGCCTGCTGGAAGTGTTCATCCTGCGGGTGGGCCGCCTTGTCAGCAAGGATCAGCTCGTCGACCACTTGTGCGGCTGGGGCGAAGAGGTGTCGAGCAACGCGATCGAGGTCTATGTCCATCGCCTGCGCAAGAAGCTCGAAGACAGCGGCGTGCGTATCGTGACCGTGCGCGGTCTCGGTTACTGCCTGGAAACCGTGGATGCTGCCCAGGCGGCGAAGGGCTGAACGCGCGACGACCGCCACCCGGGTGGTGGGGCAGCCGAACTCCCTGTTCGGCGAGATCCTCGACTGGATGCTCGCGCCGCTGCTCTTCCTGTGGCCGATCTCGATCATCGTCACCCACAACGTCGCCGACAGCATCGCGAATCAGCCCTACGACCGCGCGCTCGCGGAGAGCGTACGGGCGCTCGCGCGGCTCGTCACGCTCGAGGACGGCAAGGTCGCGGTGCACTTCCCGGCTCCGCCGCGCGCGATGTTCCGCGCCGACCAGGACGACGTCGTCTACTATCAGGTCGCGAACGAAAGCGGCGAGCTGATCACCGGGGATCGCGAAATCGGCTGGACGTCGCCCCCTGCCACCGTGCTGCCGGAAGATGTGAGCTACCGCGACGACGTGATTGCGGGGGAAGAGGTGCGGGTCGCCTACCAGTTCCTGCGTCCGTGGCCCGAGCCTGCGAGCCCCCTGGTGCTGGTGCAGGTCGCGGAGACCCGCAACAAGCGCAGCGACCTCGCGTCGCGCGTCGTCACCGGCGTACTGCTGCCGCAGTTCGCGATCATCCCGCTGGCCGTGGTGCTCGTCTGGGTCGGTTTGACGCGCGGCATTGCGCCGCTCAACCGCCTGCAGAGCCTGATTCGCCGGCGACGGCCGACCGACCTGTCCCCGATCGAGCCGGCGAGCGTTCCCGAGGAGGTGCGGCCGCTGATCGTCTCCTTCAACGACATGATGGCGCGCCTCGAGGAAAATCTGCACGCCCAGCAGCGCTTCATTGCCGACGCAGCCCACCAGATGCGCACGCCTCTGACCGGCCTGCGCATGCAGACCGAGCTCGCGCTGCTCGAGACCGACCCGGAGGCCTTGCGCAATTCGCTGTCGCACATCGCGAAGAGCACCGAGCGCGCCGGGCACTTGATCAACCAGCTCTTGTCGCTCGCGCGCGCCGAAGCGAGCTTCGAGAAGCTGTACGCTGTTGAGCAGGTCGATCTGCGGGTGGTCGTGCGCGACGTCGCGCTGGAGCTCTTTCCGCGCGCACAGGCGAAAAGTATCGACCTCGGCGTCGAAGGGGGCGCCGAGCCGCTGTTCGTCGAGGGCAACCCTGTGCTGTTGCGGGAGATGGTCAAGAACGTCATCGACAACGCGATCAAGTACACCCCGCAGGGCGGCAGCGTGACGGCGCGAGCGCGACATGCCGGCGCGCCGATTTTCGAGGTCGAAGATACCGGCATCGGCATCCCGGAAGCCGATCGGGAGCGCGTGTTTGAACGCTTCTATCGCGTCCTCGGCAGCGGCGAGGATGGCTCCGGCCTCGGGCTGCCCATCGTGCGCGAGATCGCCGAACTCCACCGCGCGACGGTGACCCTGAACGCCAACCCGCGCGGCCAGGGCACGCTCGTGCAGGTTGTCTTTCCGCGCGGCGTCCAGCCGCCGCCGGTGCCTGTCTACGGTGACTTCCCCCTCGGTTGACTCCTCTAGTTAACTGAAAAATCTATTTATGGGGTCATTTGGCGTTCGTAAGGGCGCCGTAAGTCTCCCGGATTAAGGTTGCGACAACCGGGAAATTCCCGGTGCCACTACCGAAACACGGAGGAGGGAGACATGCAAAACGATCTGGTGACGAAAATTGTCGCCAACCCGAAATACCAGCAACTCGTGAGCACCCGCTCGTCTTACGGCTGGATTTTGACGGTCATCATGCTGATCGTCTATTACGGCTACATCGCGATCATCGCGTTCGACAAGGGCATGCTGGCAAAACGGCTTGGCGAGGGCGTGATGACCGTCGGGATCCCCGTCGGCTTGGGCGTGATTCTGTTCACGATCCTGATCACCGGCCTCTACGTCCGTCGCGCGAACTCCGAGTTCGACGCGCTGACCCAGGAAATCGTCAAGGAGAGCGGCAAATGATTGGTCGCTATACGCGCATCGGTGGCGGACTCGCGCTCGCCCTGCTGTCTGCAGCCGCGCTGGCTGCCGGCGCCGATCTCGGCCAGGCCGAGAAGCAGCCTACCAACTGGACGGCGATCACCATGTTCGCGGGCTTCGTCGTCTTCACGCTGTTCATCACCAAGTGGGCGGCGGCCAAGACCAAATCGGCGGCTGATTTCTATACCGCGGGCGGTGGCATCACCGGCTTCCAGAACGGTCTCGCGATCGCCGGCGACTACATGTCGGCTGCGTCCTTCCTCGGGATTTCGGCGGCGGTGATGTCAAACGGTTACGACGGCCTGATCTACTCGATCGGCTTCCTCGTCGGCTGGCCCGTGATCACCTTCCTGATGGCGGAAAAGCTGCGTAACCTCGGCAAGTTCACCTTCGCCGACGTCGCGGCCTACCGCTTCAAGCAGACCCCGATCCGCGCCTTCGCGGCCTCGGGCACGCTGGTCGTCGTCGCGTTCTACCTGATCGCCCAGATGGTCGGTGCGGGTCAGCTGATCAAGCTGCTCTTCGGTCTCGAGTACTGGATGGCGGTCGTCATCGTCGGCGCGCTGATGATGGTGTACGTGCTCTTCGGCGGCATGACCGCGACGACCTGGGTGCAGATCATCAAGGCCTGCCTGCTGCTTGCCGGCGCGTCCTTCATGGCCTTCATGGTGATGTATCAGTACGGTTTCTCGCCCGAGCAATTGTTCGCGGCGGCCACCAAGATCAAGGCAGGCGTCGCGATCGAGGCGGGCAAGACTCCTGAGGAGGCGAGCATCATCGGTCAGGCGATCATGGGGCCGGGCTCCTTCATCAAGGATCCGATCTCGGCGATCTCGTTCGGCATGGCACTGATGTTCGGTACCGCCGGCCTGCCGCACATCCTGATGCGCTTCTTCACGGTGCCGGATGCCAAGGAAGCCCGCAAGTCGGTGTTCTGGGCGACCACCTGGATCGGTTACTTCTACATCCTGACCTTCATCATCGGCTTCGGCGCGATCGTGCTTGTCTCGACGAACCCGCAGTTCCTCGACGCGAAGAAGGTGCTGCTCGGTGGTGGCAACATGGCCGCTATCCACCTGGCCAACGCGGTCGGCGGAAACGTGTTCCTCGGCTTCATCTCGGCGGTGGCCTTCGCGACGATTCTTGCGGTGGTCGCAGGTCTGACCTTGTCGGGCGCGTCGGCGGTCTCGCATGACCTGTACGCCACGGTGTTCAAGAAGGGCAATGCCGATTCCGCCTCCGAACTGCGCGTGTCGCGGATGACCACGGTCGCCCTCGGCATCGTCGCGGTGGTCCTCGGTATCGCCTTCGAGAAGCAGAACATCGCGTTCATGGTGTCTCTGGCCTTCGCGATCGCCGCGTCGGCCAACTTCCCGGTGCTGTTCATGTCGGTGCTGTGGAAGAACTGCACGACCCGCGGCGCTTGCTTCGGCGGCTTCCTCGGGCTGATCGTTGCGGTGGTCCTGACGGTCGTGTCGCCGTCGGTGTGGGAAGCGACCCTCGGCAATCCGAAGGGCTCGGCCTGGTTCCCCTACACCTCGCCCGCGCTGTTCTCGATGGCCGCCGGCTTCATCGGCATCTGGCTGTTCTCGATCCTCGACAACAGCGCCCGTGCTGCCGAAGACCGTGCCGGTTACCTGGCGCAGAAGGTGCGTTCGGAAACGGGTATCGGCGCAGAAGGCGCGTCGGGTCACTGATTGCGTGATATCGGCCCCGGCGACGGGGCTGCGGAGAACGGCAACCTTCGGGTTGCCGTTTTCTTTTGTGCCGGGGTGTCGCATCGCGATGGAATGTCGCGGCAAGGCAAAACAAATAATCGCCAGAACTGTTTGACACATCCCGAAAGTCCGCTATAATGCGCGCTCTTCCAGGCCAGGTAGCTCAGTTGGTAGAGCAGCGGATTGAAAATCCGCGTGTCGGCGGTTCGATTCCGTCCCTGGCCACCAGGATCAGAAAACGGGTCAGCGCAAGCTGGCCCGTTTTCGTTTACGTTGCAATCAGCGCAACATAATCGTCCGCGCGGGGGCAATATTTCCGCGTTTTCTGCAGTGCTATAATCCGCAAACTTAAGCCCCCCACTGCGATCACGCATGCAACTCTATGCTCTTGGCCTGAATCATCACACCGCTCCGCTCAATATCCGCGAGCGGGTGGCGTTTCAGCCCGAGCGGCTGGACGATGCGCTGCACGATCTGACGCAGGCGCGGACCGTGCGCGAGGCGGCGATTCTCTCCACGTGCAACCGCACGGAACTGTATTTCGCTACCGAGCAGCCGCAACATGCCGCGGACTGGCTCGCACGTTTCCACAGCCTCACGTTGAGCGAGGTTTCCCCGTATCTCTACACCTATCCGCAGCGCGACGCGGTGCGCCATGTCTTCCGCGTCGCGAGCGGGCTGGACTCGATGGTGATCGGTGAGCCGCAGATCCTCGGGCAGGTCAAGGACGCCGCGCGCCGCGCCGAAGAGGCGGGGACGATGGGGACACTGCTGCACAAGCTGTTCCAGAATACGTTCGCCGTGGCGAAGGAAGTGCGCTCGACGACCGCGATCGGCGCGAACATCGTGTCGATGGCCGCAGCGGCCGTGCATCTGGCCGAGCGGATCTTCGAGCGACTCTCGGATCAGCGGGTGCTCTTCATCGGCGCCGGCGAGATGATCGAGCTCTGTGCGGCGCACTTCGCGGGTGCCCAGCCGAAGCACATCACCGTTGCCAACCGCACGGAGTCGCGCGCGTTGGCGCTTGCCGGGCGCTATGGCGCTGACGTGATGCGCTTGGATGGCATCGGGGACGTGCTGGCGCAGTTCGACATCATCGTGTCCTGTACGGCGAGCCCCTTGCCTATCGTCGGTCTCGGCATGGTCGAGCGGGCAGTCAAGGCACGCCGCCACAAGCCGATGGTGATGGTCGACCTGGCGGTGCCGCGGGACATCGAAAAGGAAGTCGGCGAGCTCGACGACGTCTTCCTCTACACGGTCGACGATCTCGCGCAGGTCGTCGACGCGGGCCTGGAGTCGCGCCAGCAGGCGGTCATCGAGGCCGAGGAAATCATCAATAGCCGTGTCGACGGCTTCCTGCACTGGATGCAGGGGCGCGATGTGGTGCCGACGATCCGCGCCCTGCGCCAGCACGCCGAGGCCTTGCGCGCTTCCGAACTCGAACGCGCGCGCAAGCTGCTCGCGCGCGGCGAGGATCCGCAGAAAGTACTGGATGCGCTCAGCCATGGACTCATCAACAAGCTGATGCATGCGCCGACGCATTTCCTGAACCAGTCCGAAGGCGAGCAGCAGGCCGACGCGAGTCGCATGCTGCAGCAGCTCTTCAACCTCAATTCCCACGATTAGGCGGGATCGGGCCCCGCAAAGGGCCCGTCCGTCGACGCGTCTTCGCCTACTGTCACGATGAAGCAGAGCATCCGCGAAAAGCTCGATTTCCTGACCTCTCGCCTGGTCGAGCTCGATCGCGAGCTGTCCTCGCCCGAAGTCGCGGCAGACATGGACAGCTTTCGTGCGCTCGGACGAGAGCGCGCCGAGATCGAGCCGGTCGTGTCGCTGTATGGCGCCTATCGTCAGGCGGAGGAGGACTGCGAGAGCGCGCGCGGGATGCTGTCCGATCCGGAAATGCGCGAGCTTGCAGAGAGCGAACTCGAGGAAGGTGCAGAACGCATTGCATCGCTCGAAGGCGAGCTGCAACGCGCGCTGCTGCCGCGCGATCCCAACGACGATCGCAACCTCTTCCTCGAAGTCCGTGCCGGCACCGGCGGCGACGAGGCGGCGCTCTTCGCGGGCGACCTGCTGCGCATGTATACGCGCTACGCCGAACGGCAGCGCTGGAAGGTGGAGGTCGTGTCGGCGAGCGAATCGGATCTCGGTGGCTATAAGGAAGTCATCGTCCGCGTGGTCGGTGCCGGGGCCTATTCCAAGCTGAAGTTCGAGTCCGGCGGACATCGCGTGCAGCGCGTGCCCGCGACCGAGACGCAGGGGCGCATCCACACCTCCGCCTGCACGGTCGCCGTAATGTCCGAGGCCGACGAGATCGAGGCCGTCAACATCAATCCGGCGGACCTGCGCATCGACACCTTCCGCGCGAGCGGCGCGGGTGGCCAGCATATCAACAAGACGGACTCGGCGGTCCGGATCACCCATCTGCCGACCGGGATCGTCGTCGAATGCCAGGACGACCGTTCGCAGCACCGCAACCGCGCCCAGGCGATGTCGGTGCTCGCCGCGCGTATCCACGACATTCAGCTACGCGAGCAGCAGGCGAAGGAGGCGGCAACGCGCAAGAGCCTCGTCGGCAGCGGCGACCGTTCCGAGCGCATCCGCACCTACAATTTCCCGCAGGGCCGCGTGACCGACCATCGCATCAACCTGACGCTGTACAAGCTCGACGCGGTGATGCAGGGCGAGATCGACGAACTCGTCCAGGCGCTGACGGCGGAGCACCAAGCCGAACAGCTCGCCGCGCTGGCGGGCGACTGACGTGGCGGTCGTGGACCCCGCGCCGGACGTCGCCAGTGCCCTCAAGTGGGCGCGTACGCACATCGTGCTCGCCGAGGCCCGCATTCTGCTGCGATACGTGCTGCAGTGCCCGGCTTCGCGGTTGATCGCGTTTCCCGAGGCGGTCCTTGGCGCGGTGGAGTGGGCCGAGTTCCGGTTGCTCGTCGAGCGGCGCGAGGCGGGCGAGCCGATCGCCTACCTGACTGGCGACCGGGAATTCTTCGGGCGCTCTTTCCACGTGACGCCCGCAGTGCTGATCCCTCGTCCCGATACGGAACTCCTCGTCGAACTGGCAATGGCGCATTTCGGCGACAAGCGCAGCACCCGCGTGCTCGATCTCGGCACCGGGAGCGGCATCCTCGCGATCACGTTGATGCTGGAGTTGATCGAGGCGGACGTCACCGCGGTGGATCGCTCACGCGAGGCCTTGCTGGTGGCAATGGCGAACGCGGCGCGTCTCGGCGCGAGCGTTTCTTTCGTGCTGGGCGACTGGTTCGCGGCGCTGGGCGAGGAACGTTATCACCTCATCGTGGCGAATCCGCCCTACGTCGCAGCTGCGGACCCGCATCTGGAAGAAGGGGATGTGCGCTTCGAGCCGGCGACGGCGCTCGCGTCCGGACCGCAAGGGCTGGACGACCTGGCGGCCATCGTGTCGGGCGCGCCGGTCCATCTCGAGCCCGGCGGCTGGCTCTTCCTCGAACATGGGTATGATCAGGCGGCGGCCGTGCGCGGTCTGCTGACCGATGCGGGCTTTAGCGGCATCGCGTCGTGGAAGGATCTGGCAGGTATCGAGCGGGTTTCCGGCGGTCAGTGGCTGGGCCGCTGACGCGCCCCTTTTCCCTGCGTTGCGGTGCTGTTGACTACGCAGCTGCTAATGCCTAGAATTTCCCGACTTAATTACTCAACTTTTGAGGCGTGTGCCATGAGCATCCAGGAAGTCATCCGCGAACAGGTTACCGGCAACCCCGTCGTGCTCTACATGAAGGGAACCCCGCAGTTTCCGATGTGCGGCTTCTCGGCGACCGCCGTGCAGATCCTGAAGAACCTCGGCGTTTCGAATATCTTCTCCGTTAACGTGCTCGAGAACGACGACATCCGCAACGGCATCAAGGAATACGCCAGCTGGCCGACGATTCCGCAGCTCTACGTCAAGGGCGAATTCGTCGGCGGCTGCGACATCATGCGCGAGATGTATGAGAACGGCGAACTGCAATCGATGCTCGCCGAAGCCGGCGTCGCGACGAAGTAAGATTCCCTCCGCCGCCTGATCAGGCGGCACCGGCAGCGCTGCCTTCCGTCTTCCTGAGCCGCGCGGCAGACTTGTACAACAAGTGCCGTGCGAGAAGATGGGCAGGCATGCGCAGCCAGTGGGCACGCAGGTAGATCACGCTTCGCGCAATGCGCGCGCCGACGTCGCGCTCGACCTCGTTGTCCGGCCTCAGCGCCTGCCTGTAGAGCCAATGCAGCAGCGGCGATGAGGCCTTTCCGGCTCGTAAATGCAGCCGCTCGATGGTTTCGGGCGGAACCGGGCTGCCGATCAGCTGCAGCGCCAGCGTCAGCCCCAGCGCGGTCGGCGCAGCCAGTCCGAGCTCCGTTGCGGCCGCTTCCACGCGCTGCCAGAAGTCTGGCGCGCGCGTCCCCGCCCGGATCAAGCCGTCGATGTCGAACAGATCCCGCAATCCGTTTGGAAGCTCCCCGTCGTGGAGGAGGTGCACGATGCTGTGGATCAGCAGGTGCTCGGCCCGCGGGACGCGGATCGACGTGAAGCCATCGAGCGGTCTGGCGGCTTCGATGATGGGGCGCGCGTCCGGCGCGTGGCGCGATGTCAGTGGCAGGATGGTGTGATGGACGTCGAGGACTGTGCCGCGGCGCACGTTCACCATCGGCGGCAGTTCGTGCATCCATTGCCGGTAATAGCGCTGGTCGTAGGCGTCGCTCTTGCCTGAAGTCCAGCCCGCGATCATCAAGCGCAACTCGACGTCGCCGATCGCTTCGCGGGGTACGAGGATGTCGATGTCGCCAAAGAGTCGTCCGTGGCTCACCGGGTGATCCGACATCGCATACGCCGCGCCCTTGAGGAGCACCACCGGGACGCGCAGGCTCCCCAGCGCGCGCTGCAGACAGTGGATTTCCCACCGCACGGACTGGCACTGGCGCTCGCTCAGTTGGGCGACGGCGTCCAGGTGACGCCGGGGAGGCCGTGGAAGCGGGATGTTCGCCTGCCGCAGCCGGACCGCGAGAAGACCGAGCAGGTTGGCCGCCCGGGCGCTCGCGATCAGCTCGGACCAATTGTCGTCCGAGAGTCGGCGCGCGGACCCGGGGTCCTTCAGGATCGCGATCAGCGGGGCGGAGGCGTTCAGCGACATCGAGTCAGCCCGTGATGGCATCGATCAGCTCCAGCGCGCGCTCGGTGGAGTCGTAAGCAATCTCGAAGCAACGTGCCTCATCGAGCATCGCGCACAGCGCGTGGAAGCCGGTCTCGCCCATGCGGTCACGATTGAAGGACTGCTCGGCGATGCGGACGAAGGCTTCCGCTCGCCCAATTTCGTCACAGCAGGGTGCGGCGCCGGGGACGTAGCGCGGAAAGACGACCCAGCGGCAGCGCGCGGTCTTTTCCGCCATCGCGCGCGATTGCGACGGCGGCGCGGCATGGGTGACGGTGCCTTTGCGCGTGTCTTGGTAAACCGGCCCGAGCCTCGCGCCAGGGAAGGCACCCACGATGTCGATCGAGGCGTTCTTGAGGCAGATCGGGCGCGGGTTCGGATGCAGGCGGGCGGTTTCGGGCTCGAGGATTGCGAGCTCGTCGGAGAGGAGCCGCCAGCCTTTCAGGAACGTCAGGGCGGCGCACAGCGTGCTCTTGCCCGCGCCGGGAACGCCGGGCATCACGAGGGCGTCGCCGTCTTGTGCGACCACGGCTGCGTGGATCACAAGGTAGCCAAGCGGGCGCGTCGCGAGGCACCAGTTGAGTCCCCATTCGAAGAGCGCCGCTGCCTGCGCCGCCGGGAGCGGCAGGAAGGGCTCGCCGTGGTCAAGTAGGAACTGGGCTTGTGGCCGGAGCCAAGCGCGCATCCCCGCGCCGCGTGCGATGTGGATGTCGAAGTCGGTGAAGGCGCCCGTGCGCCGCGTGTCGATGGCGTCGGGGTAGAAGAGATCGACATGCGCACGGACCGATCTGAACGGCGAGCGCAGCCGCAGCGTGACGGGGGCGATTCGGAGGGTGGTGTCGATCAATGCCGTTGCCTCGCCGATGAGGGGCAAGGCAAGTCTTACGCATCCGTCAGGATTTCACGCTGCACCAGTTCACGGATGACGCCGATCACGACGGTTTCGGCGTCGGTGGCGCTCGTTTTGCCGTCCGTGAGGTGCTGAACGAGTTCCGTTGCACCCTCCCGGCCTGTCGCGACGATTCGCCGAACGACTTGGTATGCAAGGGGCGATACGATCCAGTAGTCGCCGGAGTTGCGATCGAAGACAACCGCCGCTCCGTCGCCGTCCCAAGCGGGCGAAAGGGCAAGGGAGCGCCCCGGGTAAGCTTGGATCGGTGATTCCTGCAGCACGACCGTGGTCCACAGAGAGCTAATCGTCGACTACTTCTTCCCGCCTTTGCCGCCACCACCTCCGCCGGTCGTCGTCGTGGTGCCCGAACTGTTCGTACTGGTGCCGGCAATCGTGCAGACGGACACGAGGTCGGAGGTGAAATCGTAGGTCTGTGTGATGAAGGCGATCACTTCGCTCTCGGTCATGCCGGTGTTGCCAGGGCAACTCATCGAGGAAGGACAGTAGATTCCCGTGGCCTTCAGCGCGTTCCACATTTCCACCACCTGAAAGCGCTGGATCGGATAGCTCGTGAAGGAACCCCCGCCGTTCAGCCACGCGGCGATCAGATGGCTCATCAGCACGCCGCCGGAATAGTTGGCCGGAAACGCCAGCACTGCCCATGCGCTGGTATTGGAAATCGCTCCCGGCAGGATGCTGTCGACGAGGGCGCCAGGCTGGTCAATGACCGACGCCGGGTCCAGTATCGAGTGCCCGTTGTTGCAGCCGAGCGAATCGGTGAGCGGGGTGTTGAAGGTGGGCGGGGTGGTGCCGGCCGGCCACTTGGAGAGGGTGTCCTGAAGCTTCCACACCGTCGGCGAATTCCCGCCGGTACAGGTGATGCTGGCGGGTTGAGCGCTGAGGTTGCCGCTGATGGCAGCCGACGGACTTTGGCAGCTGACGGCTCCGAGTGCGGTGCGCGCCTGAACGGACAGGAAGACGCCTGCACCGCCTGCGGCGGCGCCGATGAAGCCACGCCGGGACCGCACGCTCAACGGAGGCGTCGCGGCGACGGGCGCTTCGTGCGCCTCTTGTCCGGACATCGGAGTTTTATTGGTAGGCATTGTCTTTTCCGTCGGCAAACATCGGTGCGTAAAACAGGCATGACTCTGTGAAAATTCGAGCAAGATCGATGCCGCTTTTTACTACAATGCAGGTATCTGTTTTTATGGCGATTTTTAATCTGCAAATGCGTAGGCGCCAGGAAGTGTAAGAATTACCGACACTTCCAAAGCGGAAGGCGTTTCCGGCGCGCACATCTGCAAGCTAGCTTAGGCGAACGGCGCGAACAAGCCGTTTGTCATGGGCTTCGTGAATTGATTCATGCGGAGCATTTCGGTGCGCCGGGCGGCGCACCGAAGGGAATGCCGCCGGGCGGCGGCATGGGCAGCTTTACTGCAGGCCTGCGCGGGCGCGCGCGACGGCGGCGCGGACCTGTTCGGGGGCGGTGCCGCCGATATGGTTGCGCGAGGCGAGCGAGCCTTCTACGGTCAGTACACTGAACACGTCGTCCTGCAGGCGCTCAGCTGCGCCCGGAACGTGGGCCATCGCCGCGCGCAGTTCGTCGAGCGAGAACTGCGGCAGATCGCAGCCCTTCACGTCGGCTGCGCGCACCGCCAGGGCGACGGCTTCGTGGGCGTCGCGGAAGGGCAGGCCCTTCTTGACGAGGTAGTCGGCGAGATCCGTCGCGGTCGCGTAGCCCTGCTTGAGCGCGTCGCGCATCGCGTCAGCCTTCACGCGGATGCCGGTGATCATGTCAGCGTAGATGCGCAGCGTGTCGATGACGGTGTCGGCGGTGTCGAACAGCGGCTCCTTGTCTTCCTGGTTGTCCTTGTTGTACGCGAGCGGCTGGCCCTTCATCAGCGTCAGCAGCGAGATCAGGCTGCCGTTGACGCGGCCGGTCTTGCCTCGCACGAGTTCGGGGACGTCCGGGTTCTTCTTCTGCGGCATGATCGAGCTGCCGGTGCAGAAGCGGTCCGCCAGATCGATGAAGCCGACGCGCGGGCTCATCCACAGGATCAGCTCTTCGGAGAAGCGCGACAAGTGGGTCATCAAGAGTGACGAGGCGGCGCAGAATTCGATCGCGAAATCGCGGTCGCTGACGGCGTCGAGCGAGTTGTAGCAGACTTCGTCGAAGCCGAGTTCCTTCGCGACGAACTCGCGGTCGATCGGGTAGCTTGTGCCGGCGAGCGCGGCAGCTCCCAGCGGCAGACGGTTAACGCGCTTGCGGCAGTCGGCGAAGCGTTCCGCGTCGCGGCGGCTCATCTCGAAGTAGGCCATCAGGTGATGGCCGAACGTGACCGGCTGGGCGACCTGCAGGTGCGTGAAGCCGGGCATCGGAGTTGCCGCATTGGCTTCGGCGACGTCGAGCAGGTTCTTCTGGAAGTCGCCGATCAATACGAGGATCTGGTCGATCGCATCACGGAGCCACAGGCGGATGTCGGTCGCGACCTGATCGTTGCGGCTGCGGCCGGTGTGCAGGCGCTTCCCGGCGTCGCCGACGAGCGCGGTGAGGCGCTTTTCGATGTTGAGATGCACGTCCTCGTCGTCGAGGTTCCAGCCGAATTCGCCGCGCCCGATCTCGTCGAGGATCTGCGCCATGCCGCGCTCGATGTCGGCGAGGTCCTGTGCGCCGATGATGCCTTGGCGGGCAAGCATCTTCGCGTGTGCGAGCGAGCCGCGGATGTCCTGGTGCGCCATGCGCTGGTCGAAGAACACTGACGCGGTGTACCGTTTGACGAGGTCCGAGACCGGTTCCGTGAAGCGGCCGGACCAGGCCTTGGCGGGCTGCGAGGAGGGGGTGTCTGTCATAATGTCCGTCTTGCGATGACTGCGCCTTGGCCGACTGGGCGAAGGTCGCGCAGTTCGGGCCGCGGGCGGGGATGCGCCATGATGGCCGCGCATGCGGACAACTGGCGGAAAAGGCCGAAAGTATAAAGCAAAAGCCGGGGGACTTCCGGCAGCGCCCGGGCTATGGGTGCGCGAACGCAGGGGGAGGGTGTCGATGAGCGAGAACGGCTTGCGGGTGGTGATCGTTGATGACGAGGCGCCGGCGAGGGCGCGCCTGCGGGACCTGCTGGGCGATGTTGTGGTGAGCCAGCCGACGGTGCTGGTCGGCATGGCGGCGAACGGTGTCGAGGCTTTGCGGCTGATCGAAGCGAACGAGGTCGATGTCGTACTGGCCGATATCCGGATGCCGGTAATGGACGGGGTCGAACTTGCCCGTCACCTCGGGCGCATCGAGCGTCCGCCGGCCGTGATCTTTGCGACGGCTTACGATCAGTACGCCGTGCAGGCCTTCGAGCTGGCAGCGGCCGATTATCTGCTGAAGCCGGTGCGCGCGGAGCGGCTCGCAGAGGCGCTCGCACGGGCGCGGCGCAGCTTGCGTCCGGCGGACGAGGCGTTGCAGCGGATCGCCCCTGGCGCACGCCAGCACTTCAGCGTCAGCGAGCGCGGGCGCATCCTGCTCGTGCCGGTCGTCGACGTGTTGTTCCTCCGCGCCGAGCTGAAATACGTGACTGCGCATACCGCCGAGCGAGAATACCTGCTCGACGAATCCCTGGTGCAGCTCGAAATCGAATTTGCGGAGCGCTTCCTGCGCGTCCACCGCAATTGCCTCGTCGCGCGCAACGCCGTGGTCGGTGTGGAGCGCGCCGGCGAGCAGGAAGGCGAGGCGCACTGGGAGATCCTGCTCGCCAAGGATGCCGGGCGCCTGCCGGTCAGCCGCCGGCAGTGGCCGACGGTCAAGCAGGCGCTCGGGATCTGATCCGCTTCAGCCGCTGTTCCGAAGCCCCGCCGCGATTCCGTTGATCGAGAGGTGGATCCCCAGGCGGATGCGCGCGTCATCGTGGCTCTCGCGGTGGCGGCGCAGCAGTTCGACCTGCACGTGATTGAGCGGGTCGAGGTAGGGGAAGCGGTTGCGGATCGAGCGCTTCAACAGCGGGTTGTCGTCGAGGAGCTCGGTCTGGCCGGTGATCGCGAGAAGGGCGTCGACGGTGTCCTGCCACTCGGCCCGGATGCAGTTGAAGATCTCGTCGCGCAGCTTCGCGTCCTTGACGAGGCCCGCATAGCGCGAGGCGATCGCAAGGTCGGACTTCGCGAGCACCATGTCCATGTTCGACAGCAGCGTCGCAAAGAAGGACCATTCCTTGTACATCGCCTGCAGCCGCGCGAGCCCGTCGTCCGGGTTCGCTGCACGCCACGCCTTCACGGCGGAGCCGAAGCCGAACCAGCCCGGCAACATCAGGCGGCATTGCGCCCAGCTGAAGACCCAGGGGATTGCCCGCAGGTCTTCGATGCGCGTGCCTTTCTTGCGCGAGGCCGGGCGGGAGCCGATGTTGAGCTCGGCGATCTCGGAGATCACAGTCGATTCCCAGAAGTAGCGTTCGAAGCCTTCGGTCTCGTAGACGAGGCCGCGGTAGGCCGAGAACGCGGCATCCGACAGGGCTTGCATCGTGTCGAGGAAGTCGGCGCGCGGGGCGGGTGAGCGGTCAGCCAGCAGGCTCGCTTCGAGGGTCGCCGCGACCAGCACTTCGAGGTTGCGGCGGCCGACTTCCGGGTTGCCGTATTTCGCCGCGATGACTTCGCCCTGTTCGGTCAGGCGGATCTGCCCCTGCACGGCGCCACCGGGCTGGGCCAGGATTGCCTGGTAGCTCGGGCCACCGCCGCGGCCGACCGAGCCGCCGCGGCCGTGGAAGAGGCGCAGGCGCACGTCGTGGCGCGCGAAGACTTCGACGAGCCCGATCTCGGCCTTGTACAACGACCAGCCCGAGGTCAGGAAGCCGCCGTCCTTGTTGCTGTCGGAGTAGCCGAGCATGACTTCCTGCAGCTGGTCGCGTGAGCCGAGAAGGTTCATGTAGCCGGGCAGTGAGAACAGGCGGTCCATCACCGACGGGGCGTTGGCGAGGTCTTCGATGGTCTCGAAGAGCGGGATGATGTTCACGTCGAGCGCCTGCTCGTGCGGGCGCAGCAGCCCGGCTTCCTTCAGCAGCAGCGCGAGCTCCAGCATGTCCGAGACGTCGTCGGTCTTCGAGATGATGCAGTTGGTGATCGCAGCCTTGCCGAAGCGCAGATGGGCGGTGCGCGCGGCGCGGAAGATCGCGAGTTCGCCTTCGGTCTCTTCCGAGTAATGCACGTGCGGCGAAGCGAGCGGGCGCGGCGTCGCAAGCTCTTCGAGCAGCAGCGTGCAGCGGGCCTCTTCGCCCAGCGCGCGGTAGTCGACCTCGGGGCGGGCGGTCGACAGAAGTTCGGCGACGACGCGCTCGTGCACGTCGGAGTTCTGGCGCAGGTCGATCGGTGCGAGGTGGAAGCCGAAGACGCGGACCGCGCGGCGCAGCAGGCGCAGGCGGCCGCGGGCGAGCGCGGCGGAACCATTCGCGACGAGCGAGCGGTGGATCGTGTCGAGGTCGTCGACGAGTTCGTCGGCGCTCGCGTAGGACTCGGCCGGCGCAACCGGGTGACGCGGCGGCTCGATACCGAGGAGCGCCCGGTGAGTCGCCGCAAGTCGCGCGTAGATGCCGGTGATCGCGCGCCGATAGGGTTCGTCGTTGCGGTGGGGGGAGTGGTCGGGCGAACGGTCGGCGAGTGCGAGGAGTGCGTCCGAGGCGCTGACGAGGCCCTGCGCGAGCGACAGGCGGGCGCCCAGCGCGTGCAACTCGTCGAGGTAGAAGCCGAGCGCGACGCCGGCCTGCAGCGCGAGCGCGCGTTCGAGGACTTCGGCGGTGACGAAGGGGTTGCCGTCGCGGTCGCCGCCGATCCAGCTGCCGACTTTCAGGAAGGCCGGCAATTCCAGTGCGCCCAAGGCTCCGTCGCGTTCGGCGAGTTGGTCTTCGAGGTGCGCGTAGAGGCGCGGCAGTTCGCGCAGGAAAGTACTGTCGAAGTACGACAGGCCGTTCGCCACTTCGTCGAGCACCGACAGCTTCGCAGGCCGCAGCATGCGCGTCTGCCACAGTGTCAGCACGGCGCTGCGCAGTGTCTCGTCGCTCTCTTCGCGCTCCTCCGGCGTCAGCGCCATGCGGTCGCGCTGGTCCAGAAGGCGGGCGATGTCGGTCTGGCAGTTGAGGATGCTCTTCCGCTGCACTTCGGTCGGGTGCGCGGTGAGGACCGGCGTCACTTCGGCGGTGTCGAAGAAGGCCGCGAGTTCGCCCGGAGTGTGGCGCCCGTCGAGGGCGCGGCCGAGGGCGTGGGCGAGGCTGCCTTCGCGCGGCGTCGAGCCCGCGAGCAGGTGGGCGCGCGAGCGGCGGATGTGGTGCTGGTCCTCGGCGATGTTCGCCAGATGCGAGAAGTAGCTGAAGGCGCGCACGACCTGGATCGTCTGCTCGCGCGACAGGGCGTCGAGGATGCCTTCGAGTTCGAGGCGCGCGGCACGGTCGTCGTCGCGGCGGAAGCGCACCGAGGTCTGGCGAATGCGTTCGATCAGGCCGAACATGGCTTCGCCTTGCTGGTCGCGCACGGTGTCGCCGAGCACGCGGCCGAGGAGTCGGATGTCTTCGCGCAGCGGCGCGTCCTTGTCTTGAGTCATGAGTCAGCGTTCCTTGGGGTGGGGCGGTAGCGCGCGGCAGAAAAGGGGGCCGAAAAGAGCGCCCAAAAGGGCCATCTAGGCAACCATGCTAAAATGATTATTTCAGGTCCCGCCATTGGCGCGAACCCTGATGTTGCAATGCGGAAAATTTGCCGTCATCCCGGCGCTTCCGAACTTATCCTAATCCATTCCTTACGTGACGAGTCTGCCCATCGTGAGCGCTACTTCCGCCGCCTTTCCCCCGCCCGAACGCATCGTCATCGCCACCCGCGAGAGCCGTCTCGCGCTGTGGCAGGCCGAGCATGTCAAAGCCCGCCTCGAGGCGCTGTATCCCGGCTGCCGGGTCGAGCTCCTGGGTATGACCACCCGCGGCGACCAGATCCTCGACCGCCCACTGGCGAAGGTCGGCGGCAAGGGCTTGTTCGTCAAGGAACTTGAGACCGCGCTGCTCGATGGGCAGGCCGACATCGCCGTGCATTCGATGAAGGACGTGCCGATGCAGCTCGCCGAGCCCTTCGCGCTGCCCTGCATCTCGGCGCGCGAAGTGCCGCTCGACGCCTTCGTCTCCAGCCGCTACGCGAGTCTTGCCGACATGCCTCCGGGCGCCGTGGTCGGCACCTCGTCGCTGCGGCGCGAGTCGCAGCTGCATGCGATGTACCCGATGCTCAGCGTGACTAGTCTGCGCGGCAACCTCGACACCCGTCTGCGCAAGCTCGACGAAGGCCAGTACGACGCGATCATCCTCGCGGCCGCCGGCCTGAAGCGGCTCGGCCTTGCCGACCGCATCCGCTCTGAGTTGCCGTCCGAAGTTTCGCTGCCTGCGGCAGGCCAGGGTGCGCTGGGTATCGAATGCCTCGCGAACCGTCCTGAAGTCGCTGCCTGGCTCGCGCCGCTGAACGATGCTGACACCTCCGCCTGCGTTCGTGCCGAACGCGCGGTTGCCCGCGCGCTGGCTGGCAGCTGCGAAGTACCGCTCGGCGCCTACGCTGAAATTCGCGCCGGCAAGCTCTGGCTGCGCGGTTTCGTCGCGATGCCCGACGGCAGCCGCATCGTCCGCGCCGAACACGAAGGCCGTCCGGAGGACGCGGAGGCGCTGGGCCTCGCCCTTGCCGAGGACCTGCGCGCCCAGGGGGCGGAAGAGATCCTGTCGCAACTCGGCTGATCGCAGTCGAGGTGCCCGAATTGACTGCAGGGACGTTGGCGGGTCGCCATATCGTGGTGACCCGGCCGGCCGGGCAGGCGGACAGCTTGTGCCACGCGATCGAAGCGCGTGGCGGTGTCGCGCTTCGTTTCCCGGTGCTGGCGATCGGCGCGGCTGACGACAGCGCGCCGCTCGACGACATCGCGCGCCGCCTCGATACTTTCGAGCTCGCCTTCTTCGTGAGCCCCAACGCCGTGAGTCACGGGCTCGAGGCCGTGCTCGCGCGTCGGACTTGGCCGGCGCGCGTGAAAGTCGGAACCGTCGGCAAGGGCAGCGAGCGTGCGCTGTGCGGTTTCGGCTTTCACGACGTGATCGCGCCGAAGGAAGGTTTCGACAGCGAAGCGGTGCTCGCGCTTGACGCCTTCCAGGCCGCCGCCGTGTCCGGCCGCAAGGTCGTGATCTTCCGCGGCGACGGCGGACGGGACCTGCTCGGCGAGACCCTGCGCGCACGCGGCGCCGAGGTCGAATACGTGACCTGCTATCGGCGCTACTGCCCGCAGCTCGATCCATCCCCGTTGCTGCGGCTCGCAGAAGCCGGGCAGCTCGACGCGATCACGCTGACGAGCAGCGAAGGCGCCGGCAACCTCGTCGAGATGCTGGGCCAGCGCGCGTCGATCGTGTTGGAAACCGTCCCGGTATTCGCCCCGCATCCGCGCATCGTGGCGCACGCGGCCGCCGCCGGCTTCTTGCGCGTCATCGAAACGCCGGCTGGCGACGAGGGCCTCATCGTCGCGCTCGAATCTCATTTTTAGTACGCCTCGGTTACACTCTGGTCATGAACGAAGAACAATCTGCCCTGACACAGCCTCCCGCGGCCGAAGCGTCGGCCGCGTTCAGCCGCGAAACTTCAGGCGCGGCGACTTCCGGTAATCCGCCGCCACGCGCGGCGGGCGGCTCCAGCTGGCCGGGCCTGCTCGCGGGCGTCGCTTTCGTCGCGGTGGGCGTCGTCGGATGGCAGGTGTATGAATTGCGCAGCGGTGTCGCCCAAGTGCGCACTGAGGTCGCGCAGCGCATCACGAGCAGCGAGGCCGCGGCTGGCGAGGCCCGCACGCTGTTGCGGCAGCAGCAGGACTCGCTCGCGTCCCTGCAAGGCAAGATCGGCGCGCTCGAAGCGCAGGTCGCTGCGACTGAAGGGCAGGCGGCGGCGCTGCAGACGCTGTACCAGGAGTTTTCCCGCAACCGCGAAGATCGCGCGATTGCCGAAGCCGAACAGGCCGTGAGCGTTGCCGCGCAGCAGCTGCAATTGGCGGGCAATGCGGATGCGGCGCTGATCGCGCTGCAGGGCGCGGAATCGCGCCTCGCCGCCCAGGATCGCGGCCAGTTGCTGCCGCTGCGGCGTGCGCTGATGCACGACATCGATCGCCTGAAGGCGACGCCCCAGGTCGACGTGCAGGGCATCGCGCTGCGTCTTGAAGGCCTGCTCGAAGCGGTCGACAGCCTGCCGCTGGCGTTTGCCGGCGAGTTGGCGCCGAACGCCCCGGCGGCTGGCTCGGCTCCGGCCGCCGGCGATGTGCCAGCTCTTGAATTCGTCAAGGCGCTCGCGCGCGACATTTGGCACGAACTTGCCGCATTGGTCCGCGTCGAACGGCTCGATCAGTCGGAGCCGGAGCTGCTCGCGCCGGCGCAGAGCACCTTCCTGCGCGAAAACCTGAAGATCCGGTTGCTGACCGCGCGACTCGCGCTGCTGGCCCGCGACGGCCGCACCTTTGCGGCCGATCTGGCGCAGGCCGAAGGATGGATTTCGCGCTTCTTCGACCAGCGCGACGAGAAGGTGCAGAAGGCCTTGGCGGCGCTGACCGAATTGAAGACGACGCAGGTACGCGTCGACCAGCCGGGCCCCACGGAAAGCATCGCGGCGCTGCGCATGTTGCAGGCCCGTGGAGCGGAGTCCGGCGGCAAGCCGACGCCCGACGCGTCGTCGCCAGCCCGTCCTGCCCCTGCGGGCAAGGGCGCCGAGCCGGCGCGGCCCGCGGCGAACGGCGGCGCGCACTGAGGGAGCCGACATGCGTGCCTTGATCTGGCTGATCGGTATCTTTGCGCTCGCCGTCGGGGGGGCGATGCTGGCGAGCATCAACACTGGCTACGTGCTGCTGGTGTTGCCGCCGTGGCGGATGCAGCTCTCGCTGAACCTCCTGATCGTGATTCTCGTCCTCGGTTTCGTGCTGACCTACGGGGTGCTGCGCGTCGTGAGCAAGACGCTGGCGCTCCCGGGCCGGGTCGGCGTATTCCGCGAGCGCCGCCGCAAGGAAGTCGCTGGCCGTGCCTTGCGGGACGCGGTGCGTGCGCTTTTCGAAGGGCGCTTTTCGCAGTCCGTGAAGCTCGCTGAATCGGCCTTCAATGGCGGCGAAGCACCGACCGTTTCGGCCCTGGTCGCCGCGCGCGCGGCGCACGCGATGCGCGACGACACCCGCTATCGCATCTGGATCGGTCGGGCGACCGAGACGGAGGGGGAGTCGCGGGTCGCGCGGCTGATGACGGAGGCGGAGCTCGCGGTCGAAGGGCGGCATTTCAACGAGGCGGCTGAACGGCTCGAGAGTCTGCGTCTCGCCGGCCAGCGTCACATCGCCGCGTTGCGCCTGTCGCTACGGGTTGCGTCGGCCCTCGCGCAATGGGAAGAGGTGATTCGGCTGGCGCGTCAGCTGCGCAAGCATCGCGCGCTCTCCGGCGAGCAGGCGCAGCTCGTGCTGCGTCGGGCTCATATCGAGCGCTTCCGCGAACTCGCGGGCGACGGCGATGGGCTGGCGGCTTATTGGCGCGCGATTCCCGCCGATGAATTGAACGACCGGCGGCTGGTTGAGCGGGCCGTTCCCTTGATGGCTAGCGCAGGGCAGGGTGCGCTCGTACGCAAGACTCTCGAGCGGCTCCTCGAAACGGAGTGGGATAGCGGACTCGCACGGCTTTATGCGCACTGTGGCGGCGACGAGGCGGTCGAGTGTCTCGCGCGCGCCGAGAAGTGGCTGGTTCAGCATCCCAAGGACGGGGGCTTGCTGTTCGCGCTCGGCCGGCTGTGCAGTGAGGCGCAGCTCTGGGGCAAGGCGCAGAGCTATCTGGAGGTCTCGCTGAACCTCGCGCCGACGATCGAAACGCATCTCGCGCTCGCCGGATTGCTGGAGCGTCTGGATCGCGCGGAGGACGCGCAGGTCCATTATCGGGCCGCTGCGCAGCTCGTGGCAGCGAGCTGACTCCCCTGTTTCTCCAATGCAAAACGGCCGCTCCTCGGAGCGGCCGTTTTGCTTCAGCCTCCGTGTCGGCCGACGCGGCGTTGGCTCAACACCAGTCGCGCGGCTTCAGGTATTCGTCGTAGAGCACCGCTTCCGGGCTGCCCGGTTCGGGATGCCAGTCGTAGCGCCATTTCACGATCGGCGGCAGGGACATCAGGATCGATTCCGTGCGTCCGCCGGACTGCAGGCCGAACAGCGTGCCACGGTCGAACACGAGGTTGAACTCGACGTAACGTCCACGCCGGTAGGCCTGGAAATCGCGCTCGTGCTCGCTCCAGGCGTTGTCGCGGCGGCGCTGGATAACCGGCAGGTAGGCCAGGAGAAAGGCGTCGCCGACGCTGCGCGTCAGACCAAAGGCCGCGTCGAAGTCCTTCTTGCCGTCTGCGCCGAGGTCGTCGAAGAAGAGGCCCCCCGCGCCGCGCGCTTCGTTGCGGTGCTTGAGGAAGAAGTAGCTGTCGCACCACTCCTTCAGGCGCCGGTATTCGGCTTCGCCGCCGAAGGGCAGCACGGCGTCGCGGCAGGTGCGGTGGAAGTGGCGGACGTCTTCTTCGAACGGATAGTAGGGCGTGAGGTCCATGCCGCCGCCGAACCACCAGATCGGCGCTGCTTCCGGCTGATCGGCGGGCGGTAGCGCGATGAAGAAGCGCACGTTCATGTGCACGGTGGGGCAGTAGGGGTTGCGCGGGTGCAGGACCAAGGACACGCCCATCGCCTCGAAGGAGCGGCCGGCGAGTTCGGGGCGGTGTGCGGTGGCTGATGCCGGCATGCCGGCACCCATCACATGCGAGAAGTTCACGCCGCCGCGCTCGAAGAAGCGGCCCTCCTCGATCACCCGCGTGATGCCGCCTCCACCACCGGGGCGGTCCCAGCTGTCGACGCGGAAAGGCTGGCCGTCGAACTCTTCCAGGGCGCCGACGATGCGTTGCTGCAGCCCGACGAGGTATTCCTTGACGGTGGCGGAATCGACGACGCTCATGGGCTTGCCCCGGTCAGTTCTTGCGTGCGACGGCGCGGTGTCCGATGTCGCGGCGGAATTGGCGGCCCTCGAAGAGGATCGCGTCGGCGACGTCGTAGGCGCGCTTTTGGGCTGTGCGGACGTTGTCGCCGAGGGCGGTGACGCACAGCACGCGGCCGCCGGCGGTGACGACGTGGCCATCCTGATCGATCGTGCCGGCGTGGAACACGTGGGCATCGTCCTGGGCCTGCGCCGGCAGGCCGGCGATGCGGTCGCCCTTGCGCGGGGCTTCGGGATAGCCTTCGGCGGCGAGCACGACGCCGAGTGCGACGCGGCGGTCCCATTCGGCCTCGACCTGGTCGAGGCGGCCGTCGATTGCGGCTTCGACGAGGTCCGATAGGTCGCTCTTGAGGCGCATCATGATCGGCTGGGTTTCGGGATCGCCCATGCGGCAGTTGAACTCGACGACGCGCGGATGGCCGGCGTCGTCGATCATCAGGCCGGCGTAAAGGAAGCCGCTATAAGGCATGCCGTCGGCGGCCATCCCGGCGAGCGTCGGCATGATGATCTCGCGCATTACGCGGGCGTGCACTTCGGGCGTCACGACGGGCGCGGGCGAATAGGCGCCCATGCCGCCCGTGTTGGGGCCCTGGTCGTTGTCCTTGAGGCGCTTGTGGTCCTGACTGGTCGCGAGTGCGAGGGCGTGCTTGCCGTCGGCCATGACGATGAAGCTCGCTTCCTCGCCGGTCATGAACTCCTCGATCACGACGCGTGCGCCCGCATCGCCCATGCGGTTGTCGGTGAGCATCATGTCGATCGCGGCGTGCGCTTCGTCGGCCGTCATTGCGACGACAACGCCCTTGCCGGCCGCAAGCCCGTCTGCCTTGATGACGATCGGTGCACCTTCCGCATCCACGTAGGCGTGGGCTTGGGCGGCGTCGGCGAAGGTCTGGTACTTGGCGGTCGGAATGCTGTGGCGGATCAGGAAACGTTTGGCGAAATCCTTCGAGCTTTCGAGCTGGGCGGCGGCCCTGGTCGGCCCGAAGATGCGCAGGCCGGCCTCGCGGAAGGCGTCGACGACGCCGGCGGCGAGCGGGGCTTCCGGGCCTACGACGGTGAATTCGACCTGCTCGCGCCGCGCGAGCTCGATCAGGTCCGGAATCGCGGTGATGGCGACATTCTCGAGCAGCGGCTCACGAGCGGTGCCCGCGTTGCCCGGGGCCACGAGGACCCGCGTCACCTTCGGCGATTGGGCGAGCCTCCAGGCGAGCGCGTGTTCGCGACCGCCGGAGCCGATGACGAGAACTTTCATGTCCTTCTCCGTGCTGCTATCAGTGGCGGAAGTGGCGGAAGCCGGTGAAGACCATCGCAACGCCCTGTTCGTCGGCCGCGGCAATCACTTCGGCGTCGCGCATCGAGCCGCCCGGCTGGATGACGGCGGTTGCGCCGGCCTGGGCCAGCACGTCGAGGCCGTCGCGGAACGGGAAGAACGCGTCGGACGCGACGACCGTGCCCTTGATCTGGAGGCCGGCGTTCTCGGCCTTGATCGCGGCGATGCGCGCGGAGTCGACGCGGCTCATCTGGCCGGCACCGACGCCGACGGTCATGCCGTCGCGGCAGAAGACGATCGCGTTCGACTTGACGTACTTCGCGACGCGCCAGGCGAAGAGGAGGTCGCCCAATTCCTGTTCGGTCGGGGCGCGCTTGGTGACGACCTTGAGGTCGGCCACCTGGATGCGGGCTGCGTCGGCGCTCTGCACCAGCAGGCCGCCGCCGACGCGCTTGTAGTCGAGCGCGCCTGCGGGCTTGCCCAGCGGACAGGTCAGCACGCGCACGTTCTGCTTCGCGGTCAGCAGCGCCAGTGCGTCCGCTGTGTAGGCCGGGGCGATCAGCACTTCGAGGAACTGAGCCGAGACGGCTTCGGCCGCAGCGCGGTCGACTTCGCAGTTGAAGGCGATGATGCCGCCGAAGGCCGAGGTCGGGTCGGTCGAGAAAGCCTTGCGGTAGGCGGCGAGCGGCGACTCGGCGATGGCGACGCCGCAGGGGTTCGCGTGCTTGACGATGACGCAGGCCGGCGTGCCGTCGTCGAAGGCCTTCACGCATTCCCACGCGGCGTCCGCGTCGGCGATGTTGTTGTACGACAGTTCCTTGCCCTGCAGCTGCTGGTAGGACGCGATCGCGCCTTCCGGGGCGTTCGGCTCGCGGTAGAAGGCAGCGGACTGGTGCGGGTTTTCGCCGTAGCGCAGGTCCTGCACCTTGTCGAAGGCGATCTGGAAGCGTTCCGGATACGCCTGCTTCGCGACTTCGCCCTTGTCGCCGAAGGTCAGCGCGGTCAGGTGGTTGGAGATCGCGCTGTCGTAGCGGGCGGTGTGCGTGAAGGCCTTCACCGCCAGCGCAAAACGGGTCTTGTAGCTCAGCGCGCCGTCGTTCGACTTCAGTTCGGCGACGATGGAATCGTAGTCTTCCGGGTCGGTGACGATACCGACGCCGCCGGCTTCGCCGCCATGGTTCTTCGCCGCGGCGCGGACCATCGTGGGGCCGCCGATGTCGATGTTCTCGATCGCGTCTTCGAGCGTGCAGTCGGGCTTGGCGACGGTCTGCGCGAAGGGGTAGAGGTTCACGATGACGAGGTCGATGCGCGAGATGCCGTGCGCGGCGATCGTCTCCATGTGCTCGGGCAGGTCGCGGCGCGCGAGGATGCCGCCGTGGACCTTGGGGTGCAGCGTCTTGACGCGGCCGTCGAGCATCTCGGGGAAGCCCGTGTGTTCCGACACGTCGGTGACCGGCAGGCCGGCTTGGCGCAGCATCGTGGCGGTGCCGCCCGTCGACAGCAGCTTGATGCCTTGGGCGTGCAGAGCCTGGGCAAATTCGAGGACACCGCGCTTGTCGGAGACGCTGATCAGGGCTTGGGAGACTTTCATCATCGGGATCGCAAAGGACAATCGGAAAACTGGCTGCCGGGGCCGCGTGCTGCCGGACCGGCGTGGAATTACAACAATTCGTATTCGGTGAGCTTGCGGCGCAGCGTATTGCGGTTGATGCCGAGCATCTCGGCGGCCACGGTCTGGTTGCCGTTGGCCTGCCGCAGGACGAATTCGAGCATCGGACGTTCGACGTTGCGGATCACCATTTCGTAGATCGCGGACGGTTTTTCGCCGTCGAGGTCGCGAAAGTACTGGTCGAGGGTGCGCTGCACCGAATCGGCGATTTCATTGGGGCGGGTCATGCTGCGAGTTCCTGCGGGAGTTCTGCTTCGTCTTCGTAACTCAGGCGGGCGTCCTGTTCGGCGAGCGTGCCGAAGAATTCGTCAACCGCGGCGAGTTGCGTAGCGACGTCGGGTAGCTGGTTCATCGTCCGGCGGAAGGCGGCAGAGCCGACCAGGCCTTTCGTGTACCAGGAGATGTGTTTCCGCGCGACTTTGACCCCCGTGTCCTCGCCGTAGAATTCGTACAGGTCGTGCAAGTGTTCGCGGCAGACCTGCAGGATTTCGCTCACCAGCGGCGCGGGTAGCAACTCGCCGGTGGCGAGGTAGTGCTCGATCTCGCGGAAGATCCACGGCCGGCCTTGCGCGGCACGGCCGATCATGATGCCGTCGGCGCCGGTGTAGTCGAGCACGTGCTTGGCTTTCTGGGGCGTGGTGATGTCGCCGTTGGCGATCACCGGGATGCCGACGAGAGACTTCACGTGCGCGATCGTGTCATATTCGGCGTCGCCCATGTACTGGTCGGCACGCGTGCGACCGTGGATCGCGATCGCGCGGATGCCGGAGGCTTCGGCGATGCGGGCGACTATTGGCGCATTGCGGTTCTGGCGGTTCCAGCCGGTGCGGAACTTGAGCGTGACCGGGGTGCCGGGCACGGCGCCGACGACCGCTTCGAGGATGCGCGCGATCAGGGGTTCGTCCTGCATTAGCGCCGAGCCGGCCATGACGTTGCAGACCTTCTTGGCCGGGCAGCCCATGTTGATGTCGATGATCTGCGCGCCGTTATCGACGTTGTGACGGGCTGCGTCGGCCATCATCTGCGGATCGGCGCCTGCGATCTGCACCGAGATCGGCTCGACTTCGCCTTGGTGGTTGGCACGCCTGAGCGTCTTCGCGCTGCCGTAGAGCAGCGAGTTGGACGTGACCATCTCGCTCACCGCGAGCCCGGCGCCGAGCTTCTTGCAGAGCTGGCGGAAGGGGCGATCGGTGACGCCCGCCATGGGGGCGACGACGAGATTGTTGCGCAGGGTGAAGCCGGCGTACTGCATGGGCGGGATGGGGTGTAGACGCGGGGAAAGTCGCGCATTTTACCCCATGCGGCGCTAGGGGAACACGCGAAAGCGTGCCCCCTGCCGAATGTGTCACGCGGTCTGTGGCGGAAGTGCTGCAGTGTCGGGAGGCGGTTCGGCGTCAGTCGAGTCGGCGAGCGGCTCGGCGCGCGACGTGCGGTTGCGCCCGCCTTCCTTCGAGCGGTAGAGCGCGGCATCGGCAGCTTCGATGAGCCCTTCGGGCGAGTCGACGGAAAGCTCGGGGAAGGCCGCGACGCCGAGGCTGATCGTGACCTTGAGGCCGTCGACTTCCGAGGCCTCGATGTCGCAGCGCAGGCGTTCGGCGACGCTGTAAGCGCCTTCGAGCGTCGTGTTGGGCAGGATGCCGACGAATTCTTCGCCGCCGTAACGGCAGGCGAGGTCGTACTTGCGCAGCGCGTCGTGGAAATTGCGCGCGACCGCCTGCAGCACGCGATCGCCCTGGTCGTGACCGTAGGTGTCGTTGAATTTCTTGAAGTGGTCGATATCGAACATCACCACCGCGAGCGAGGTGCCGGTGCGGCTCGAGCGGTTGTATTCGGTCGCGAGCGTGGTGTCGAGATGGCGGCGGTTGTAGAGGCCGGTCAGGCCGTCGGTGGTCGAGAGGCGGCGCAGTTCTTCCTCGAGGCGCTTTTCCTCGGTGATGTCGCGCAGAAGCGCGGCCGAGCCGACGACGTTGTTGTCGCTGCCGAGGATCGTCGAGGCGAAGACCTGCAGGACGCGTCCCTTGTATTCGGTCGTGATGGCAGCGTGGGCGGCGTCTTCCGCGAGCCAGGTGCGCATTTCATCCGGGTTGTCGAGGATATGCACGAAGCCTTCTTCGACGATCTGGGCTGCAGTCTTTTCGAGCAGGCGCTCGGCGGCGGGGTTCACGAGGACGATGTCGAGGTGGTTGTCGGTGACGATGATGCCTTCGCCAGCGCCATGGATGATCGTCGTGAGCTTGTCCTGTTCACGCCGCAGGCCGTCGTAGGTCGTCTTCAGCTCCGAGGTCATACGGTTGAAGCTGCTCGCCATGCGGCCGAGTTCGTCGCGGGTCTGGATCGGCACCTGGTGGTCGAGGTCGCCGCCGGACACGCGGGCCATCGCGTTGGTGACCTTTTCGAGCGGTTCAACGACGGTGCGTCCGAGCATGTAGCCGGTGAGCATCATCGTCGCGGCGAGCGCGAGGGCGAGCGCGCCGATGGCGTACTGGCGGACTTCGTAGATGTCGCGCTCGACCGAGGCGAGCGAGGTCGTGAGCTTGATGACGCCGCGCACTTTTTCGCCCTTGCCGTGGCACTTGCTGCACGAGTCGATGAAGCGGATCGGCGCGAGGAAGGTCAGGATGCGGTGGCCGTCGTCGCCGCGTTCATAGATCGGCAGGGTCTTCGCGGTCTCGACGGTCTGCAGCAGGTTCGGGTCGTCGGCGGGGAGGACTGGCACCCGCATCTCGGTCTCGCGCGGCGCGAAGGTTTCCTCTCCGCGCCGCTTGTTGACCGCGAGGATCGTCTTGTTGTCGCGGAAGGCTTCGTCGCCGTTGGTGCGCAGGATGCGGAAATCGAGGACATCGGACACCTTCTTGAGGCGGTCCGCGTACGATTCGGCGATGTCCGCCGAGCCGGCGAGCATCACCGCCTGCAGGCCTTGCGCCACGCTCTCGGTCAGCTTCTCCATCGTCCGCTCGTTCTGGCGGAGAACTGTCTGTTCCTGATAATGGGTGTAGAAGAACGCCATGGCCACCAGCACGATCGTCACGGCGACGCCGACGGCAAGGGTTATTTTGTAGCGAATCCGCATATGGTGGTTCATCGTGACGTGATGCTGGTAATCGCAAATTGTTTGCATGGCATCATAAACGACCCGACTTGAAGTAGGGAAATCGGATCGTCCGACGATTCGACTTTCGGCATAGCTTCTAGGCCGCTTGCATGGCGTGGCGTTGGCGCGATCGGAGCGCCAGGGCGTATCGCGCCGAAAGTCTTAGTGCAATCCAGAGTTGCGGCGCGCCGCGGCGGTCAGAGCCAGGCGCGGGCGCCGAACATCATGCGTCGGGCGATGAAGTGGCGCAGCGGGGGCAGCATATCGAGCGCGAACAGGGCCGCGCCGCGGGCGTGATGCAGCGGGCCGACGTCATTGCTGAAGATGCGCACGAGACTGTCGGTGAAGTGGATCGCGCCGAAGCGGTCGAGGCGGCGGTTGTTGCGGTAGGCCTCGAGTGTGCCGGCCGCCCCGGGGTCGCCGGGATGTTCGGCAAGCGCTTGCGACAGAGCCCACACGTCGCGCAGGGCCAGGTTGAAGCCCTGGCCCGCGACCGGGTGTAGCGTCTGCGCGGCGTTGCCGAGCCAGACGGTGCGCTGTCCGACGGGATCGCGCCGGTAGCGCAGGCCCAGCGGGAAGCGCTGGCGGTCGCGGATTGCGGTGAACTGGACGCGGGTGCCGAAGGCGGTCTGCAGCCGTGCGAGATAGGCGCGGTCGTCGAGCGCCAGCAGTTCGGCGGCGCGTCCCGCTGGGACGACGTGCACGAGCGCGTAGTCCTTGCCGTAGGGTAGCAGCGCGATCGGGCCTTCGGAGGTGAAGCGTTCGAATGCGACCTGGCCGTGATCGGCTTGAACGGCGACGCGGCCGATCAGCGCGTGCTGGTCGTAGTCGCGCGTCACGACGCCTTCGGTGTCGGGCTGCAGTCCACCTTCCGCACAGGCGACGAGGCGAGCCGTGCAGTGGCTGCCGTGCACGGCCGAGCCGGGACCGGCGAGGCTGATCTCGACCTGTTCGGTGCCGGGCTTGAGCGCCGTGACCTCGGTTTCGTCCATCACGGGGATGCCGGCGGCGTCGACCGCTTGCCGTAGCGCTCCGGCGAGGGCGCCGGCAGCGAGTACGTAGCCGAGCGCGGGCAGGTCGTAGTCGCCGGCGTCGAGACGGGTGCGGCCGAAGCCGCCCTGCTGCGAGATGTGGATGTGGCGGATTGCTGTCGCCGGTAGCTGCGGCCAGACGCCGAGGCGTTCGAGCGTGAGGCGGGTGCCGTGGGCGAGCGCCAGTACGCGCGGATCTTCCGTGACCGCGGTGCGCGGACGGGTGTCGGCCAGCGCGACGTGCAGGCCGGTACCGCGCAGCGCGAGCGCCAGCGAGAGGCCGACTGGGCCGGCGCCGACGATCAGCAGGTCATGCACCGTCGCGCCCTTCGCGCATCGCTTCCTCGATGTCCGCGACCGTGCGCGGGGCGCTCTCGGTGATGTACTCGCAGCCGTCGGCGGTGACTACCGCGTCGTCCTCGATGCGTACGCCGATGTTCCAGAAGGCTTGCGGCACGTCGGAGGCGGGGCGGATGTAGCAGCCGGGTTCGACGGTGAGGACCATGCCGGGTTCGAGGGGGCGCCAGTCGCCGTCGCGCTTGTATTCGCCGGCGTCGTGCACGTCGCGCCCCAGCCAGTGGCCGGTGCGGTGCATGTAGAAGCGGCGGTAGTGGCCTTCTTCGATCACGGTGTCGAGGGTGCCGATCAAGAGGCCCAGATCGAGCATGCCCTGAGCGAGGACCCTCACCGCGGCATCGTGGGGCGCGTTCCAGTGCGAGCCGGGGCGGATCTCGGCCTTCGCCGCCGTCTGGGCGGCGAGCACGAGTTCATAGATATCGCGCTGCGGGCCGGTGAAGCGGCCGTTGACGGGGAAGCTGCGGGTGATGTCCGAGGCGTAGCCGTCGAGTTCGCAGCCGGCGTCGATCAGCAGCAGGTCGCCGTCAGCCATGAGGCAGTCGTTCTCGACGTAGTGCAGCACGCACGCGTTGGCGCCGCTCGCGACGATCGAGGGATAGGCCGGCGACTGGCTGCCGGCGCGGCGGAAGTGATGGATCAGTTCCGCCTCGATCTCGTATTCGTATTTCCCTGGTCGGGTTGCGGCCATCGCGCGGCGGTGGGCGGCGCCGGAGATTTCGCCGGCGCGGCGCATGACGGCGAGTTCGCTCGCGCCCTTGATGAGGCGCATCTCGTCGAGTTCGGCGCGCACGTCGCGGATCGAGTGCGGCGGCACCGTACCGGCGCGGGCGTTGGCACGCACGGCGTTGAGCGCGCGCAGCACGCGGGCGTCCCAGTCGTTGTCGTAGCCGAGGCTGCACCACAGGACGGGCTGGTTCGCGAGCAGTTCGGGCAGGCGCAGGTCGAGGTCGCCGATCGTGTAGGCCTCGTCGAAGCCGAAGCGCTCGCGCGCGCCGTCGGGGCCATGCCGGTAGCCGTCCCAGATCTCCCGCTCCTCGTTCTTCTCGCGGCAGAACAGGATCGACTTCGGCGTGTCGCCGGCGACGAGCACCACGACCGCTTCGGGTTCGCCGAAGCCGGTCAGGTAGTGGAAATAGCTGTCGTAGCGGAAGGGGAAGGAGGTGTCGCGGTTGCGCGCGCGCTCGACCGCGGTTGGCACGACGGCGACGCCGCCGCCCTGGGCAGCGATGTGCGCGAGCAGTCGTTCGCGGCGGGCACGGAAAGGCGCGATGTCGAGCGCGGAGAGGTCCAGGGGCGTGTTCATCGGGTCATTATTGCATGCGTCGGGCTGTGGCTTCGACCGCTGACGGCAGGTGGCGTTCAGGCGCCGCTGCTGCGAAGCCGTGCGTCGAGCTCGGCGAGCCGCACGGGCGTGCCGACGTCGAGCCAGTAGCCTTCGTGCAGTGCGCCGCCGACGCGGCCGGCATCCATCGCGTTGCGCAGCAGCGGGGCGAGCGGTGCGCGGTGCCCCGCCTCGATGCCTGCGAAGAGGCTGGGGTGGTATACGCCAATGCCGGAAAAGGTCAGCAGCGGGCCGCCGTTGCGATAGATGCGTCCCTCGGTGAGACGGAAGTCGCCTTCGGGGTGGTGTGCGGGGTTCGGGATCAGCAGCAGTCGGGCGAGATCGCCGTCCGCACCGACGCCAGCCCCCCATTCGCGAAGTGCCGCCGGATCGGCATCGCAGAAGATGTCGCCGTTGATCACGAGGAAGGGCTCGTCGCCCAACAGTGGGAGCGCCTGGCGGATGCCGCCGGCGGTTTCCAGCGCCTCGGCTTCCGGCGAGTAGCGGATGCGCAGGCCGAAGCGAGTGCCGTCGCCGAGCGCCGCTTCGATCATCGCGCCGAGATGGGCGTAGTTGATGACGACGTCGCTGAAGCCTGCCTGGCGCAGCCGTTCGAGGTGCCAGACGATCAAGGGCTTGCCGCCCGCCTGCAGCAGCGGCTTGGGGCAGGTGTCGGTCAGCGGGCGCATGCGTTCGCCACGCCCGGCTGCGAGGATCATTGCGCGCATGGACGGACTCAGAAGGTGTAGCCGACTTCGACCGGTTCGGGGTCGAGGTGGTCGAGGAGTTTCAGCAACGGCCCGAGGTCGCGATAGCGCTTGCAGGCGCGGCGCAGGTAGTCCATCACGAGCGGCATGTCGCGGAGATACCCGTCCTTGCCGTCGCGGTGGTAAAGGCGGGCGAAGATGCCGAGCACCTTGATGTGGCGCTGCACGCCCATCCATTCGTAGTCGCGGTGGAAGTCCGAGAAGTCGGCGCGCACGGGCAGGCCGAGCTTGCGCGCGGCTTCCCAGTAGCGCGCGAGCATGTCGAGCGTGAAGTCCTCTTCCCAGTGGATGTAGGCGTCCTTGAAGAGCGAGGCGAGGTCGTAGGTCAGCGGGCCGTAGACGGCGTCCTGGAAGTCGATGATGCCGGGGCTCGCGCCTTCGGCGAGGTACATCAGGTTGCGCGAATGGTAGTCGCGGTGCACGAAGACCCGAGGCTCGGCGAGGTTCGCGGCGAGGATCTTGTCGAAGGTCGCCATCAGCGTGGCGTGCTGGCGCTCGTCGAGCGTCACGCCCTTGTGGCGCGCGATGTACCAGTCGGGGAAGAGCATCAGCTCGCGCAGCAGCAGTTCGCGCGAGTACTCGGGCAGCGCGCCGGGGCGGCTCGCCTTCTGGATCGCGACGAGCGAGCCGAGCGCGTCCGCGTAAAGGTCGTGGGCGTTGTCGGGCGTCAGCGCGGCGAGGTAGGTCGTGCTGCCGAGATCGGACAGCATCAGGAAGCCTTGTTCGAGATCCTGCGCGAGGACGTCCGGCACGTGGGCGCCGGCGTCGCGGAAGAGTTCGGCGACGTGCAGCCAGGGGCGGCAGTCCTCGTGCGCGGGCGGGGCGTCCATGATCACGCGTGTCGTGCCGTCGGCGAGACGGATGCGGAAATAGCGCCGGAAGCTCGCGTCGGCCGAGGCGGGCGCGAGTTCGAATTCGGCTCCCGGAAGTTGGGCGTGCAGCCAGTCGTTCAGTTGGGCGAGTCTTTGCACCGGGTTCTCCGCGACGCTTCGTGTAAAATCCGCGAGTTTATCAAAAGGCCGCAGTCATGCCGGCAGGCATGGGGAGAGAGGCGGCCGTCATCCAGGATTGGGGAAGGCGCTTGCGCGAATCGCAATTAAGAACGCAGTTGCGGCTGATTCCACTGCTGCTGTGCTGTATCTCCAGCTCCGCCTTGCCGGCCGGGTTGGCGCCGCTCGTCGTTTCGCCGGATCTCGTGCCCGAAGGCGGCGGCAAGGCGACTGCACCGTCGACGTCGCCTGCTGCGACGACAAGGGGTGGAGCTGCGCCCGCCGCCGGCGCGGCGAGCCAGGCAAAGCCCGGCTCGCCGCGTGCGACAACGAAGAAGGGGACGGAGGTCGTCGTCAAGCCCGTGCCTATGGAGCCGGAGCTCGAGCCCGGAGTGACCGAGATCCGTGCCGACCACATCCGCGGCACGCGCTCCGTGGAGACCATTGCCGAGGGCAACGCCGAGGTGCGGCGGGACGACACGGTGCTCACGGCGGACCGCATCGAATACCGCGAACTCGACGACGAGGTGCACGCAGTCGGAAACGTCCAGCTGAAGGAAACGGAGGCCTCCATCGCGGGCCCGGAAGCCCGGATGAAGCTGACCGAGCATCTGGGCCAGTTCGACACCCCGGACTACTGGTTCAAGCGCGAGGCGCACGAGAAGACCGGCGTCGAGGCAGCGCACACGGGGCCGTGGGCGGGCTATCCCTCCTTGAAAGGCGGCGGCAGCACCAAGTCGTCGCGGCAGAAGCAAAGCCAGCCGACCGCTGCCGAGCGCGAAGTGTCGGGCGGCGGTCATGCCGACGTGATGTACTTTCAGGGCGAAAATCAGTACGAGCTCAAGAATGCGACGTGGTCGACCTGCCAGGCGAGCGATCCCGACTGGTACGTGAAGGCTAGTGAGCTGCACCTCGACTACGACCGCGAGGTCGGCGAGGCGCACAACGCGTCGATCGTGTTCAAGGACGTCCCGCTGCTATGGTGGCCGTGGGCTGACTTCCCGCTCGTCGGGCAACGCCAGTCCGGTTTCCTGTCGCCGACCTTCGGCGTGTCGAACAAAGTCGGCCTCGACGTCTCGATTCCGTACTATTGGAACATCGCGCCGAACTACGACGCGACGTTCGCGCCACGCTTCATGGGGCGTCGAGGCACCCAGCTCGCGACCGAATTTCGCTACCTGACGCCGACCGAGAAGGGCGAGAGCCGCATCGAATGGCTGCCGCGCGACAACGTCACCGGCGAGGACCGGGCGCTGGGCTCCTTCCAGCATCAGCAGATCCTGATGCCCGGCCTGTTCGGCTCGATCGACGTCAACGCCGTGTCGGACAAGCACTACTTCGAGGATCTCAGCTCGCGCGTGTCGCTGTCGTCGCGCGCGACGCTGCTGCGCGAGGGGCGACTGACCTATGCCGCGAGCGACTGGTGGAACGCGTCGGCGTTGGTTCAGAGCTACCAGACGCTCTCGGGCGTCGCGCCCTACCAGCGACTGCCGCAGCTCACCTTCAACGCCAACCGCAACGAACTCGCCGGCGGTACGTCCTTCATCATGCGCTCGGAGTTCGTGCAGTTTAGGCACGTCGATGAGGACAAGCCCGAAGGCAGTCGCCTCACGCTGTATCCGCAGGTCGCGCTGCCCTACGAGCGCGCCGGCTACTTCGTGACGCCGAAGTTCGGCGTGCATTACACGCACTACGACCTCGACAACGGCCTGCCGGCCGTGCCGGGCGGCCCCCTCACCGAGGGCCGGACGATCAATCGCACGCTGCCGATCTTCACGCTCGACAGCGGCCTGATCTTCGAGCGCGACACCGCCTTCTTCGACAAGGCCTACGTCCAGACGCTGGAGCCGCGCCTGTATTACGTGCGTGTGCCGACCCGCAATCAAGACGAGATCCCGGTCTTCGATTCTGCGCGCTACGACTTCGGTCTCGCGCAGATCTTCTCCGAGAACCTGTACTCAGGCGGTGACCGGATCGCCGATGCGAACCAGGTCACGGCCGCCGTGACCTCCCGCCTCGTCGACGGCGAGACGGGGGCCGAGCGCCTGCGGGCCACCGTCGGACAGCGCTTCTATTTCGACGACCAGCAGGTGACGTTGCCCGGAGAGACGCCGCGCACCGGTCGGCGCGCGGACATCCTCGGCGTATTCAGCGGCCGCGTGAGCCGCAGCACCTCGCTGGATTCGGCATGGCAGTACAACCCGCGCGACAGCCAGACCGAGCGCTTCAACTTCCGCGTCCGCTACTCGCCGGATATCGGCCGCGCGCTGAACCTGTCGTACCGCTACTCGCGCGACGTGCTGCAGGATCTGGACTTGTCCGGTCAGTGGCCGCTCGGCGGCGGCTGGTACGGTGTCGGACGCATCACCCGTTCGCTGAAGGAAAATCGGATTACGGAATCCCTCGCCGGGATCGAGTACGATGGCGGCTGCTGGGTGTTCCGCACCGCGCTGCACCGTTTTGCTACCAACCCTGAGGATGTGACGCAGGCCTTCTTCGTGCAACTTGAATTCAACGGCCTGACGAGCGTCGGTTCGAGCCCGATCAACCTGCTCAGGCGCAGCGTCGCCGGCTACGGGAAGATCAACGACCCCGTGGGCGACCGCATCTTCGGCGCCGACTGACGGCCCCTCGCTCCTCACGAGAATTTCACTGATCATGATCCGAATTCCCTCGCGTCCGGGCCTTGCCCTGGTTCTTGCCCTTCAATGCACGGGCGTCCTGCTGCCGACTCCCGCGGCCGCCAGGCCGGTCGAAGTCGACCGCATTGCCGCCATCGTCAATAACGAAGTCGTCACCACCGTCGAATTGAAGGAGCGCGTCGCGCAAATCACGCGCCAGCTCAACCGCCAGGGGACACAGCTGCCGCCCGCGGACGTGCTCGAGCGGCAATTGCTCGAGCGGATCGTGCTCGAGAAGGCGCAGATGCAGCTCGCGAAGGAGTCGGGCATCCAGGCCGACGACGCGACGCTCGAGCGCGCGATCAGCCGGATCGCTGAAAACAACCGCATGAGCGCGTCGGATCTGCGCGCAGCACTCACGAAGGACGGCATCTCGTGGGAGCAGTTCCGTGACCAGATCCGCAGCGAGATCGTGATGACCCGCCTGCGCGAACGCGAGGTCGAGAACCGCGTGGTTGTGACCGACGCGGAGATCGACAACTACCTTGCCACCAATCCGGAAGGGGTGGCGAACGAGGAGTTCCAGCTCGCGCATATCCTCGTGCGCATCCCCGAAGGGGCGAACCAGCGTCAGCTCATGGAGCGCGGCGCGCGGGCGGAACAGGTGCTGACGCGGCTGCGCGCGGGCGAGGATTTCGGCCGTCTCGCCGCCGAATACTCCGACGCCCCCGACGCCTTGACTGGCGGCGCACTGGGCTGGCGTACGCGCGATCGCGTGCCGGGCCTGTTCACCGACGTGGTGGGGCAGCTCAAGCCGGGCGAAGTGTCCGGCATCCTGCGCAGCGCCGCCGGGCTGCATATCGTGAAGCTCGTCGACAAGCGCGGCGGCGGCAACGCCGGTCCGGTTCAGATGCAGCAGACGCGCGCGCGCCATATCCTGATCCGCACGTCCGAAATCCTGTCCGATGCCGAGGCGGAGGCCCGCCTGCGCGGCCTGCGCGAGCGCATCGTCAACGGTGCGAACTTCGCCGAGTTGGCGAAGGCGAATTCCGGGGACCTGTCTGCGGCGAAGGGGGGCGACCTCGGCTGGCTGAATCCGGGCGACACGGTGCCGGAATTCGAACACGCGATGGACGCGCTGAAGCCGGGTGAAGTGAGTCAGCCCGTGAAATCGCCTTTCGGCTGGCACCTGATCATGGTCGAGGCGCGCCGCGTGCAGGACGTGTCCGACGAGCGCAAGCGCAACGCCGCACGCAATGCGCTGCGCGCGCGCAAGTCCGACGAAGCCTACGAAGAATGGCTGCGTCAGCTGCGCGATCGCACCTACGTCGAATACCGGCTCGACAAGGAATGAGCGAGGTCGTCGCGAAGCAGCCTGTCCTGGCGGTCACGAGCGGCGAGCCGGCGGGCGTCGGATCGGAGCTTTGTGCGCGGCTGCTCGATCGGGCGTGGCCGGCGCGGCTGGTCGTGCTCGGTGACATCGGGCTGATTCGCGAACGCGCCGGCGATGGAGTGCCAGTCGTCGCGTATGAAGCGTCGGCGGAGCCGCCGTCGGGCGCGCTGGAAGTGCTGCATCTGCCTTTGAGTGTGCCTGCGCAGGCCGGCGTGCTCGATCCGGCGAACGGGGCTTACGTGCTTGCGTTGCTCGACCGTGCGCTGGCGGGCTGCCGTAGCGGCGAATTCGCCGGGATGGTGACCGCGCCGGTGCACAAGGGCGTGATCAACGATGCCGGGGTGCCCTTCAGCGGGCATACGGAATACCTTGCCGAGCATACGGACACGCCGCTCGTCGTGATGATGCTGGTCGGAGGTGGATTGCGGGTCGCACTTGCGACGACGCATCTGCCGCTCGCGGCGGTACCGGCGGCGATCACGCGGGAGGTGCTGGAGGAGACGCTGCGGATCCTGCATCGCGATCTCGTCGAACGCTTCGCGCTGCCCGCGCCGCGCATCCTCGTCGCCGGATTGAATCCGCATGCGGGGGAAGGCGGACACATGGGGCGCGAGGAGATCGAGGTCATTACGCCCGTGCTTGAAAAGCTGCGCGGCGAGGGAATGCATCTCGTCGGGCCCTTGCCGGCCGATACGCTCTTCGTGCCGCATACGCTGGAGCAGGGCGATGCGGTGTTGGCGATGTATCACGACCAGGGCTTGCCAGTGTTGAAGCATGCGAGCTTCGGTGGCGGCGTGAATGTGACGCTGGGCTTGCCGATCATCCGGACTTCGGTGGATCACGGGACGGCGCTTGATCTCGCGGGGACGGGGAAGGCGGATCCGGGGAGCTTGTATGCTGCAGTGGAACTGGCGATCCGGATGGCGGCGGGGCGCGGCTGAGCGATTTCCGTTTTTACTGGGGCCCCGGTGGGCGGTGTGCCGGTCGGCCCGCCCGCGCGACGGCGGCTTCCGGTCCTCGTTGGCGCGGGGCGGACGCCTCGGCCCGAAAGCCGCCATCGCGCGGACTACAGAGTGCAAGCGATGCCGCTTATGGCTTCGCTGGGCGCCTTAATACAATAGAGATGAGTGATGACTGAGCATCGTGCCCGTAAGCGTTTCGGGCAGAATTTCCTGTCCGACCCGAACATCATCCGCAAGATCATCGATGCGATCCGGCCCGTGGCGGGCGAGACGATGGTCGAGATCGGGCCGGGACTCGGCGCGATGACGGATCCGCTGGTCGAGCGGCTGGGGCACCTGAACGTCGTCGAGATCGACCGCGATCTGATCGCGCGGCTGAAGGAGCGCTATACGCCCGAGCGGCTGACGATCCATGAAGGCGATGCGCTGAAGTTCGATTTCGGCACCCTCGGGGCACCGCTGCGCGTGGTCGGCAACTTGCCGTACAACATCTCGACGCCCTTGCTCTTTCATCTCGCGAGCTTCGCGGAAAACGTCGCCGATATGACCTTCATGCTGCAGAAGGAGGTCGTGATGCGCATGGTGGCGGAGCCGGGGACCGACGATTACGGCCGCCTGTCGGTGATGCTGCAGTACCGCTTCCGCATGGCGCGGCTCTTCGATGTGCCGCCGGGGGCCTTCCGGCCGGCGCCGAAGGTGACCTCGAGCATCGTGCGAATGGTTCCGCTGCCGCCGGCGGAGCTCGGTGCGAAGGACGAGGCGCTGCTGGAGCGCATCGTCGCGGCGGCTTTCGGGCAGCGTCGCAAGACGCTGCGCAATACGCTGCGCGATTTTCTCGGCGAGGAGGACTTCGCGGCCCTCGGCCTTGATCCCGGGCTGCGCGGTGAGCGGCTCTCGGTCGCGGAGTATGTCGCGATCGCGAATCACATCAGCGCGCGCGGGCAATAAGAAAAAAGCCGGGATCTCCCGGCTTTTTGCATTCTGGCGCGGGACCGCTCAGGCTTTCTTCAACGGACAGGTGTTGAGGCCGAAGAGCGTGTAGGCCGGGCACCAGCCCATCAGGCCGGTCACGAGGGGCACGACGCCGATCCAGGTCCAGGGCGTGCCCATGCCCAGGGCTGCGAGGGTGATCAGCAGCAGGCCTGCGATGATGCGAAGGATCTTGTCGATTCCGCCGACGTTGGATTTCATGGTCTTCTCCGGTTGGGTTCACTGAAACGTGAGCCTATTTGAGCACCGGAGCGTCCGTGGGTCTGTAACCTCGGTTACATAGCGATCCGGGCGCTAACGTCCTTCGCTTGCGATCCGGCGCAGGCTGGCCGGGTCGAGGATCTCGATCTGTTCGCGTGACAGGCGGACCAGGCCTTGCGCGGCGAAGCCCTTCAGCAGGCGGCTGACGAACTCGCGCACGCTGCCGAGTTCGTCGGCGAGTTGTTGATGCGTGACATGGAGCAGCCGGCCCTTGCCGAGCAGTTGCGCGGCGAGGCGCTGGTCGAGGCGGCGGAAGGCGACTTCCTCGATGAGTTGCATCAGGTCGGCGATGCGCTCGGCGAAGAGGTGGAAGACGAAACCGCGGAACACCGGTTCCGCGAGCAGGGTGTCGAATTCCGCCTTCGGCAGCAGGAGCAGCAGCGTGTCGGCTTCGGCGATGCCGCGGGCGTTGTAGTCCTCGTGGCCGAGCAGGCAGGACGAGGAGATGATGCAGGTCTCGCCGGGTGCGACGCGATAGAGCGGCAGCTCGCGGCCATTGGGTGCGCACTTGACGACGCGCACCGAGCCTTCAAGGACGAAGGGGAAGCCTTCGCAGGCCTGGCGGTCGTCGAAGAGCATGGCGCCCGCAGGCACCTTGGCCCAGCGCCCGGTCGCGAGGACCCGGCGCTGGGCGTCCGCGGACAGGCCGGCGATGATCGGGTAGCGGGCCGCGAGGCGGTCCAGCTCGGTGACGTTGAGGCTCATGGCCTCATCATGCCACGCCGGACCGGTCAGCAGGCGAGTTCGATCATCACCGGAGCGTGGTCCGACGGGCGTTCGAGTTTGCGTGGGGTCTTGTCGATGATGCAGCTGCTGCACTGGCCGAGCAGGCCGGGCGAGAGCAGCAGGTGGTCGATGCGCAGGCCGAAGTTGCGGCGGAAGGCGCCCATGCGGTAGTCCCACCAGGAGAAGCTGCGCTCGGCCTGCTCGAAGAGGCGGAAGGCGTCGGTGAGGCCCAGGGCAGTGAGGCCGGCGAAGGCTGCGCGCTCCTGCGGGGAGACGTGGATCTCGTCCTTCCAATCAGGGTGGGCGTCGCGGTCTTCAGGGGCGATGTTGAAGTCGCCGCCGAGCACGAGCCGTTCATGCGAGCGCAGTTCCTCGCGCAGCCAGTCGGTGAGCGCCGCGATCCAGCGCATCTTGTATTCGAATTTTTCCGATCCGACGGCCTGGCCATTCGGAAAGTAGGCGCTGACGACGCGCACGCCGTTGATGGTCGCCGCGATGACGCGCTTCTGCTCGTCGACGAAACCGGGGATGCCGATGGTGACGGATTCGAGCGGGGCGGGGCTGAGGATGGCGACGCCGTTGTAGGTCTTCTGGCCGCTGAATACGGCCTTGTAGCCTGCCGCTTCGAGTTCGCCGAGGGGGAAGGCCTTGTCTTCCATCTTGAGTTCCTGCAGGCAGAGCGCGTCGGGTCGATTGGAGGCAAGCCAGTCGAGGACGTGCGGCAGGCGGACCTTGAGCGAATTGACGTTCCAGGTGGCAATCTTCACGGGTGGGGGATCCGGGGATGAAGGGAGGGCGCGGAGCCGTGCCGGTCGTGCGCACGGCGTCGCGGCCGCCATTGTGCCAGCGCCGGCCCGCTGTCCGCCATCGTCGCCCGGCGGTCAATACGCGTTGCAGTCCTTCACGACGAGCAGGGCCGTGCGCGCGATGATCCGCAGGTCGAGGCCGAGCGACCAGTTGCGCAGGTAGTCGAGGTCGTACTCGATGCGCTTTCGCATCTTCTCGACGGTCTCGGTTTCGCCGCGATAGCCGTTCACCTGCGCCCAACCGGTGATACCCGGCTTGACCTTGTGGCGGACCATGTAGCCCTTGATCTGCTTGCGGTACATCTCGTTGTGGGCGACGGCGTGCGGGCGTGGGCCGACGATGCTCATGCGCCCCTGCAGGACGTTGATGAACTGGGGCAGCTCGTCGAGCGAGGTCCTGCGGATGAAGGCGCCGAAGCGCGTGACGCGCTCGTCGTTGCGGGTCGCCTGGCGGATCTCGCCGCCATTTTCGCAGACGCGCATCGAGCGGAACTTGTAGACCATGATCTCCCGGCCGTCGAGTCCATAGCGCTTCTGTCTGAAGATCGCCGGTCCGGGGGACGAAACTTTGACGCCGATCGCGACCGCGAGCAGCATCGGCGTCAGCAGGATCAGGATCAGCACCGACAGCACGATGTCCGAGAGCCGCTTGACGACGTGGTTGATGCCGGTGAAGGGCGTCTCGCATACGGCGACCACCGCCATGCCGCCGAGGTTGTCGAGGCGGCCCTGGATGAGGTCGGTGACGAAGATGTCGGGCACGAAGTAGATCGACGCCGTGGTGTCCTTGAATTGGTCCAGCAGTTCGAGGATGCGCGGTTGCGTCGCCATCGGCAGGGCGAGGTAGACCGCGTCGATGTGATGGCGTTTGACGAAGTCGGCCAGTTCCTCGATGCGGCCGAGAAGCGGCAGGCCCTCGGTCTTGGGCAGGCGTTCGGGCGGACGGTCGTCGAAGAAGCCGACGACGCGCGTGCCGAGGTGGGGGTGGCTGCCGAACTGTTGGACGAGTTGCAGGCCGACATCGTTGACGCCGGCGACGACGGCGCTGCGCAGCGCGTTGCTGCGGGCCAGCCACTGCGGCAGCACCGCGCGCGTGGCAGCGTGCGCGGCGATCAGCGCCAGCGGCGGGAGCGTGGCCCAGTTAAAGAGCAGGGTTTGCGGAAAATAGTGGAAATAGCCGCTCGCGTAGCCGAAGGCACCGGCAATCGCGACAAAGAGCAGCCAGTTCTTCACGACCTTGCGCGTGGCGGAATGAACGTTCTCGTGAAGCCCGATATTCCCCGGGAATGTCAGCGAAAACGCCAGTGCGCCCGCGACGAGGTAGGGCGGACTCAACAGGCGTTCGCCGTGCCAGGCGGCACTGCCATAGAAGACGGCGACGATGATAATCGGATCGATAAAGGCTTCTGCAATCCCGGCCAGCGTAAACGTGCCGCGCAGTAGGTTGTCTCGACTTTCCAGCGTTGCTTGCATGATTTATAAAGTTTTTAGGTGTCGCGATGCAGCGTGCGGTTGCAATTGGCGATCCCGATGGACCTACCGTACCCGTCGGCGGCGATCGGGCAGGAGAATCGGGCAGGAGAATCGGGCAGGAGAATCAATTGACGCATATGGTACGGACTGACCGAAGGAGTCCCCGTGGCTTTGTAATAAAACATCTTCTTGCAATTGGCTTGCCCGGTCTTGGCATATTCCATTTCGTCGGCCGCGGTCGCTTTCTCCATAAGAGCGTGAAATTTTTATAAAGTTAAAAGAATCAATGTGATGCGCGTCTATTTCTCTCCCCTCCCACGGCTGGATGCCGTTTGATGAGGGTAATACCGTAGGCGGCGGCTACCGGCTTTCAGGAAGGATCTACCTTTTTAATGTGCTTACAAGCTTCCCTTTTGCCCCGTCCATTTCCACTAGACTCTCCCGACACAAATAAAGGTCCAGGCATGAAGCGTTCAACGCCAGTTCTTGGAGTCATTTCCCTGTCACTGATGGGGCTCGTTGACGGAGCCCGCGCCGACGAAGGGGATGCATTTAATTTTCATATCGGGCAAGGCTTCCGTTATGAAAGCAATCTATATCGGCTCGCGGACGAAAAGACAGCACCAGAGGGCAAGCAATACGACACCGTGAGCGAGACGAGCGTGGGGATGAAGTTCGACCGGATTTACGGTCGGCAGCATCTTCTCGCCGACGTGAATCTATTGAGTGAGCGATTTTCGGTTCATAGCAATTTGAACCATGACAGCCCGGACGCGAAATTCGCGTGGGAATGGCAATTGGGAAATCGCTGGAGCGGGGATCTGAGCCACGCCTATCGCGAAAGTCTGCTCGGCTTTGACGAGGTGAGCGGCACGACGCAGAGCTTGAATACCTACGTCCGCTCGCACGCGAGCGCGGACTTTTGGTGGCATCCGAGCTGGGCCACGGGGGCAGGTTTCACGCGGGCGACGAGCCGTTTCGACGACCCGCGCCAATCCTCAGGCGAGTTCGATACCGACACTGTCGACGTGAACCTGACGTACCGACCAGCGACCGGCAATCGCGCGGTGCTGACCCTGCGGGACACGGATGGCTTGTACCCCAACCGTCCGGCGGTGGCAGGGTCCATCCGCGACTACCGGCAGCGGGAGGTCCGGCTCGCGGGCGAGTGGCAAATCACTGGCGCGACGCACCTTTCCGGCTTTATCGGCCGGACTCGCGTCGAGTATCGACTGGCGCCGGAGCGCGACTTCAGCGGCACGATTGGACGGATCGGGGTGCTGTGGAATGCGACCGCGAAGTCCTCACTGGCCCTCAGCGTGAGGCGCGAGATCGGGGCGCAGCAGGATGTCGCGGCAAACTTCGCGGTGACGGAGGCGGTGACGCTGACGCCCCGCTGGGCGATCAGTGACAAGGTGGCCGTGGGGGCCGGACTCGAGTGGCGGCGACGGGACTTTCGCGGCGATCCTGAACTCGGTGCTGTTTCAACGCGGCCCAGACCGACGGATCGCAGTTATCGCTATGGACTGTTCGCGGAATATCGGCCGATGCGGGCGCTGAGCTTTTTGCTGAACGTGCAGCACCAGGCACGGCAGGGTTCGGATTCGGCTAGGGGCTATTCGGCCAACGTCGTCGACTTTGTCGCTAATTTTGAATTCTAGTTCGTGATTTTCGGGAACGAAGGTCATGAAATATCGTGACGATCTTTATCGTGGTTCTCGTTATGGCTTGTTACTCAATCGACAGTATTCCGAATCAAAATGACCTTATTATTAAGGCTGTTGCAGCCAATTAATGACGCAACGACTCTATTTCGAATTGAAAATTAAATTAAGAGACGTTGATCTAGCAACTCCAGCTTGCTAGGTTGCAGAGCAATATAAGCCGTTTCTGCTCGAAAACAGCGCCATCAAACAAAGAGGTCGTATCGCTCGGATTACGCCCCGGATTGCACGCGGGAGAGATTTGCGTGCGCAGAGAGAGGTTGTGCTCATGTCTTTCATTACCGGAAAGTGTGCCGTTCTATCGGCCTGTCTGGGGGCCGCGGTTCCCGCGGCGAACGCAACAACGATCACGCTGGCGGGCGATAACATGACGATCCGCTACGAAGACAAGGCCATGGCATTGATCGGCACGCCATCGTTCCTCGCGACGAGTGTGATGGGCTTCACTGGCACCTTCGCCGGAGCGCAGCGCGGGGTCGTGGAGGCGGCAGGCGGCCTGGAAGGGCCGGCGGACGGCATCGGCGATAGTGCGGTCACCATCGCGGCGCTGGCACAGGAGGAACTGCCGCGGTCTTTTGCCGAAGGCGTGGCGCTCAGTTTCTCGGTCGGTGAAAGCCGCGGGGGCGAGCCCCGTCTTTATTCGCTCTTGTTGGCAGGCTTGGGACTTTTCGGACTCATTGTCCGGCAGAGAATCGCTGCCTTGTCACGTTTCTCGCATTCGCCGGGCTTTCTCTAGTTAGCTCGCCAATTCCACTCGGTAGTCGCAGCCAGGTGCACCTGCACGGGGTGCCGGTGGTGGCGATTTAACGACCTCAATTCCCGCATCGCTTCGGATAAATCAATGGCATTGGCCGTACGTTTCGCATTCCCGGTTGGTTTGCTTGCGATCGTCGTGCTCTCCGCATGCAGCAAGGGCGAGGCCGACGGCAAGCCCGCATTCGAGATCGTCGCAAAAGTGAACGAACAAGAAATTCAGGCAAACGAATTGAATTCGATGGTGGCCAATGGTGCGCCCCCCGGAAGCGAGGACGGCGCGGTGTTGGAGCGCTTGATCGATCAGGAGTTGATGGTGCAGCAGGCGCGCGAGCGCAATCTCGATCGGGACCCCCGCGTATTGAAATCCTTCGAGGCGGCCCAGCGCGAGATCCTGGCGCGCGCTTACCTGGAGCAGGTGACCGAACAGATTTCTCCTCCGACTGCGAAGGAGGTCGCGGCGTTCTATGCGGCGCATCCCGAGTTGTTCGCGAAGCGGCGGATCTACAGCCTGGAAGAGGTGGAAATCGATTTGCCGGCGGGGCGCTTCGAGGAGCTGCGGGCTCTTGCGCGGCCGACGGCGAGCCTGCAGGAGGTGACGGACTGGCTGACGGGGGAACGGATCGTCTTCCGCCTAACGAACTCGGTGACGCCGGCCGAACAGCTGCCGTTCGACAGCCTGAAGGGGTTTGCCCGCATGAAGGACGGCCAGATGGTGCTGACGCAGACTCCGGGCGGTGCCTTGCTCGTCCGGCTCGCTGCCTCGCGCACTGCGCCCCTCAATGAGACCAGCGCGCGGCCGATGATCGAACGCTACCTGATCAATGCCCGCAAGGTGGCGCTCGCGAAGGCTGAGGTCGAGCGCCTGCGCGGGCGGGCTCGTATCGAGTATCCGGCCAAGGGCGTGCGGCCCGCCGAGACCAAGGGCGTCGCCTCAGTCGATGGGGCGCGCGGCTTGGCAGCCGCTCCCGCTCCGACTTCTCCGACCGATGCGGCCGTCCCCGAGACGGTGGCCGCTCCGGACGCCGCATCCCTTAACCATTAATGACGAGGAAGACCCAAATGCCAAGGTCGACACTGCTTCGAATCCGGATCCTGATGCTCTTGGCCTGCGTATGCGCATGGGCCGCTCCAGGCTTCGCCGCCGACAGGGTGCGCGAATATGTGCTCGGGCCGGGCGACATCGTGCGCATCACGGTCTTCCAGAACCAGGACCTGACGACCGAGGGGCGGGTCTCGGAAAACGGGGCGCTGACTTTTCCGTTGATCGGGAGCGTGCCCTTGGGCGGGCGGACGGTGTCGGATGCGGAGGCGATGATCGCCGAGCGGCTGGGCAAGGGTGGTTTCGTCGTGAAGCCGCAGGTGACGGTGTTGCCGATCCAGGTGCGGGGAAATCAGGTCGCGGTGCTGGGGCATGTGAATAAGCCCGGGCGCTATCCGCTCGACACCTTCAACACGCGCGTGACGGATATGGTGGCGAGCGCCGGGGGTGTGGCCGAGGACGGCGACGACGTGGTGGTGTTGGTGGGGCTGCGCGACGGCCAGCGCGTGCGGCAGGAGCTCGATCTGCCGACGTTGTTCCAGCGCGGCGAGTCCGATGCCGATGTACTGCTCGCGCCGGGCGACGTGATCTACGTGCGCCGCGCCGACGTGTTCTACATCTACGGCGAGGTGCAGAAGCCGGGCGCCTTCAAGCTCGACCGCAACATGACGGTGATGCAGGGGCTGGCGACGGGCGGTGGCACGACGCTGCGCGGCACGGTGCGCGGGCTGCGTGTCCATCGTCGCGAGCCGGATGGCAGCCTGAAGGTGCTCGAGCCTTCGCTCGACGACCGGCTGCGTCCCGACGACATCATCTACGTGAAGGAAAGCCTCTTCTGAGGCGGGGCGTGACATGAATTTCGGACAAGTTTTGCGCGTCCTGCGCGCGCGCCTGAGGCTGATCGGCACGATCGCCTTCGTGGTCCTCGTGGCCGCGCTTGCGGCGGGGCTGCTGTTGCCGAAGAAGTATTCGGCCAATGTCGCCCTGGTCGTGGATGCGAAGTTCGCCGACCCGATCATCGGCAGCCTGCTGCCGTCGCAGATGATCGCGGGCTACATCTCGACCCAGGCCGACATCATCGATTCGGACCGCGTCGCGTTGCGCGTCGTGGAGATCCTCGGTCTCGACAGGATGCAGAAATTCCAGGACCTGTGGCAGGAGGAGACGGACGGCGCCGGTGACATCAAGGTGTGGATCGCCTCGGCGTTGCAGGGGAAGCTCGACGTGAAGCCGTCGCGCGACAGCAACGTGATCAACGTGAGCTACACCGGCTACGACCCCGGCTTCGCGGCGAGCGTCGCGAACGCCTTCGCGCAGGCCTACATGGAGACGTCGGTGGCGCTGAAGGTGGATCCGGCGCGGCAGTTCGCGGGCTGGTTCAACGAGCGCACGAAGGGGCTGCGCGATGAGCTCGAAGCGGCGCAGAAGCGCTTGTCCGACTACGAGCAGGAACATCACATCATCATCCCCGAGGGCGGGATCGACGTCGAGACCGCGCGGCTCGCGGAGTTGTCGAGCCAGCTCGTGGCGGTGCAGGGGCAGCGCGCGGAAAGCCAGTCGCGGCAAAGCCAGGCCGGTGGGGGCGAGGCTCTTCCGGAGGTGATGCAGAACCCGCTGATCGCGAATTTGAAGAGCGAGCTCGCACGCCGTGAAGGGGAACTCGAGCAGTTGCGCGGACGGCTCGGCCCCAATCACCCGGAAGTCGGCCGCATGCAAGCGATGATCGCTTCGATGCGCCAGCGCGTGTCGACCGAGACGCAGCGCATCGCCGCGTCGCTCGGCACCGCCAACCGCGTCAATGCGGCGCGCGAAGGCGAGATCGCCGCGGCGGTTGAGGCGCAGAAGGCGAAGGTGCTGCAGCTCAAGGCGCACCGCGACCAGATCGCGGTCCTGCAGCGCGATGTGGAAAGCGCCCAGAAAGCCTACGACCAGGTGGCGCAGCGCTTGTCGGCGACCAACCTCGAAAGCCAGACCCAGCAGACGAACATTGCAGTCCTTTCGCCCGCGGTGGCGCCGATCTGGCCCACGGGCCCGCGGCTGCTGGTGAAGCTCGCGCTGGCGATGGTCGTGGGACTCATCCTCGGTACGGGGACGGCGCTGCTGCTCGAACTGGTCGATCAGCGCGTGCGCAGCGAGGCCGACCTCATCACCTTGCCTGGCGTGCCGCTGCTCGGGCGCGTGCCCGGCGGCCGGTTCGGAGATGCACAGGAGGTCCGTGCGCTGCTGTTCCGGCCCCGGCTGCTCGGGCGCACAACAGGAGGTTATTGATTCATGAATGCACCCCTCACTTCCGCTGTGAATGTGTCCGGCGAGCAACCGATCGGGGCGATCCTGATGGCCGCCGGGCGATTGCGGGCGGACGAGAACGAACAAATCCTGCGCCTGCAGCGGGAAAAGGGCCTGCGCTTCGGCGATGCGGCGCTCCAGCTGGGCGTCGTCACGACGACGGACATCGACTACGCAATGGCGCGCCAGTTCGACTATCCGTATCTGCAGCGCGGCAAGAGCAACGTCTCGATGAGCGTCGTGGCGGCCTACAGTCCTTTTTGCGCGCAGTCGGAAGCCTTGCGCGCGCTGCGCAGCCAGCTCATGTTGCGCTGGTTCAACCCGCAGGCCGGGCGCAAGATGCTGGCGGTGGTCAGCGCGCAGCCGGGCGAGGGGCGGTCGTGGATGGCGGCGAACCTCGCCGTGATGTTCGCGCAGCTCGGGGAGCGCACGCTGCTGGTCGATGCCGACCTGCGCCGGCCGGCCCAGCACAAGCTCTTCGGTGTCGACAACCGCAGCGGCCTGTCCTCGCTGTTGCACGGCCGCGCTGTGCCCGACGCGATCCGCTGGCTGCCCGACCTGCGCATGCTCGCCGTGCTGCCCGCCGGAGTGCTGCCGCCGAATCCGCAGGAACTGCTCGCGCGGCCGTCGCTGGGCATGCTCCTGCATCAGTACGCGGCCTCCTTCGACGTCATCATCATTGACACGCCAGCCGGCGAGGACTGCGCCGACGGCATGATGGTCGCCGTCCGTGCCAAGGGCGTGCTGATGGTCGCCCGTCCCCATGTGAGCCGCGTCGCCTCCGTGCGCCGCTATGCGCGCCGACTGAACGAGGCGGGCGTGGGGCTCGCGGGTTCGGTGATTAACGGGGACTGAATCATGACCCGCATGATCGATGATCCGGAAATCCTCCTCGCGCAGGCGAAGGCGTCGGCGCAGCCGCGCCCGCTCGTCTCGGTCGTGATCCCGACTTACAACCGGGGGCATACGATACGGGCCTGCATCGAAAGCGTGCTCGCGCAGACGCTGCAGAATTTCGAGATCGTGGTCGTCGACGATGCGTCGGGCGACGACACCTGCGCCCGCGTCGCGGCGATCGGCGATCCGCGCATCCGCTACGTGGCCCATCCGCAGAACCGGGGCGGGGCGGCAGCACGCAATACCGGCGTGCGCGTCGCGACCGGCGACTACATCGCGTTTCTCGACAGCGACGACACCTGGGCGCCGCGCAAGCTCGAACGGCAGATCGCGTGGCTCGGCGAGTGCGGCCCGGAATACGGCGTCGCCTACACGTGGTTCATCGGCCGCGACCAGGCGGGCCACGAAGTGTCGCGTTCGGACCATACCTTGAACGGCTCGGTGAGTGACTCGCTGCTGGTATCGAATTTCGTCGGCACCTTCTCGAGCATCGTCGTGAGACGCGACCTCTTCGAGGAGGTCGGCGGGCTCGACGAGAAGCTGCAGAGCTGCCAGGACTGGGACTTGTCGATCCGTCTCGGGCGCGTGACGAAGATCTGCTGCGTGGACGAGTACCTCGTCTATTACCTCCACAACGGTCGCGACCGTCACCGCATCTCGGCGAACCCGCGGGCGCTGGTGCAGGGACATCGGCGCATGCTGGAGAAGTTCGCCGCGGAATACGCGCGCCTTCCGCAGGATCTCGCGGTGCAGGCGCTGAGGGGCTTCCTCGATGTCTTCGCGTCGGCCGGGTCCTTCGGCGACGTGTGGCGTCTCGGTTGCCGCATCGTCGGGCTGCGGCGCGACCTGTGGGGCCTTGGAGTGTGTGCGCGGGCGATGGCGCGAGCCGCCAAGCGCAACGTGACCCGGCAATTCGGTTACTGACATGCGCGGCGAGATGCAGTCCTCCCCTCCTGCGGTATTGATCGGCGGCGCGCTCTTGGTCGCGCTCGCGCTCGGGGTCGCGCTGCCGCTCTACGCGGACGCGATGTCCGAGAGCGCCGTGCGTCTGCTCGCGCTGCCGGCCTTGCTGGTGCTGGGCTTCATCTTCCTGCTTGACCGCACTTTGCTGCTCGCGCTGGTGCTGCTGTTCCGCGCCGCGGCCGACCTCGTCTTCGAGGAGACGCGCATCACGGCCGGCGGGCTGTCGATCGGCTTCGGCGGGCTGGTGAATATTTTCGTCATCCTGATCGCGATGCTGCTCGTGGCCGCGCGGCCCGAGCGCTTCCCGCGGCGGCTCGCGCCGGCGTGGATCGGATTCCTGCTCGCGGCGCTCATCGGCGTGGTGACCGCCCCCGACCACGGCGAGGCGGCACGCGACTTCCTGGCGCTGGTGTCCTACTTCGCGGTCTTCGTCAGCGCCTTCTACTTCGTGAAGGACGAGCGCGACTTCAAGGTGTGCGTGAAGATCGTGCTGCTGTCTTCGCTGCTGCCGGCGGCCTATGCGCTCGTCGATGTCGCGCTGAACGCGGGCGGCAATCTGCACGAGTTTCGGCTGAGGAGCACCTTCAGCCATCCGAACATCCTGGCCTTCTACCTGACGCTGGTGCTGCTGGTGTCGCTCTATGCGCTGAAGAGCCCGCTGATGGCCTTGTCGGGCGTGCGCCGCGTGCTGCTGATGGTCTACGTGCCCTACCTGCTGGGCCTGCTGTTGCTGACGCAGACGCGCAGCGCGTGGGTGGCCTGCTTCGCGATCTTTGCGCTGTACGCGCTGATGTTCGAGCGGCGCTACCTCGTCTATCTGTTCCTGGTGCCCTTCCTGGCCCTGCTCGTGCCCCATGTGCGCGAGCGCATTCTCGACCTGGGCAGCGGCAACGAGGTGTACCAGTACGCGAAGCTCAATTCCTTCGCGTGGCGGATGCAGCTCTGGGAGTACGGGCTGCGCTGGATCCACGCGTCGAACCTGCCGATGGGCTACGGGCTCGGGGCCTTCAAGTATTACGTGACGACCTTCTTCCCCTACGCGGGCGAGACGAATTTCGGCGCCCACAACATCTATGTGCAGATCGTGTTCGAACTGGGCGCGATCGGCCTGGCTGCCTTCGGCTGGCTCGTCGTCCGGCTGATCGGCACGCTCAGGCGCATGGCGGCGGCAGACCGGCTCGGCGCGTTCGTCGCGATCGCGCTGATCGTCGAGTATCTGATCATTTCAGCGTCGGACAACATCCTCTCGTATCTCGCCTTCAATTGGTACGTCTGGTTCGTACTCGGAGCCGGTTGCGCAGTCGCGCTGCGGCGGCCGGAGGCGGAGAGCGGGACGGTACAAGTGGAAGGAGACAAGCCATGAACGGCAACATCCATGAATCGGGGCTAAGGTGGGGCGCGCTACTCGGAATCGCGCTCGCATTGGTCGCGGTCGAGGCCGCGGCGCAACCGCAGTGGGGCAGCTACCTGACGCCCTTCTCGGCGAATTCGCCGTGGAACAGCCGTCCGGTGAACCCGCAGTTCTCGTCCTTCGTGATCCCCAAGGCGAGCTACTACCCGGCGGTGGCGGAAGGGGCCTGGTCGACGGGCATGTTCCTCGCGGAGCCCAACGACCCGCCGGTCACGATCGTCGGGCCGGACAACAGCAAGGGCGTTTGGGATCCGGATGCGGAAACCTACTACCCGTCGATCACGATCCCGCACTGGCCGATCGACGTCGTGCCGGCGTCGGCTGCCGACGGCCATGCCGACGTTGTCGATCCAACGACCGGGATCATCCATTCCTTCTACCGCCTCTCGCAGAACACCACCGGCCAGTGGGTTGCGAAGCAGTATGCCTGGACGCGCATCGACGGACGCGGCTGGGGCACGCCCGCGCATTACATGCAGGGCGCTCGCGCGGTGGGCGTGGCGACATCCGGCGGGTTGATGCGCAAGCATGAGATCAACGACGGTCAGACGATGTACAACCACGCGCTTGCGATGTCGCTGACCTACAGCGGCCTGGCGCCGAATCCGACCTATGTCGCGCCGGCGACCGCTGCCGACAGCAATGCGGCCTCGACGAATACCGGTCAGATCCCCGAAGGCTCGCTCGTGATGCTGCCGCCAAGCTTCGACGTGCGCACGATCAACACCGCCGCATTGCGCAAGGTGGCCGAAACGCTGAAGACCTACGGCGCATACGTTGTGGATCGGAATAGCGGTACGCCGTATGTGATCTACGTCGAGAACGGTTCGGGCTTCAACCTGAATAAGGGGGGCTGGAACAGTACGGCCGCGGCGGACCTCGAGCGGATCCGAGTCGCGCTGCGCCAAGTCGTCTCAGTCGACGGCTGGCTCGACGGCGCCGAGCAATCCTACACCCCCGATTTCAACTTGAACCGGTTGTCGATGCGCGGGACGTGGACCCTGAAGAGCGGCACGGTGCCCGGTGCCTATGACACCTGGCAGCAGGCGGTGGCGTTCCCGGCGACGGCGACGCCGTCGGTGGCAGTCAACACGACGAATCGTGGTCTGCATTCGGTGCTCTGGGCGCTTCCGGCGGCCGGCCAGCCCTACCGTTTCCGCGCGGTCACGACGGGCGGGGCGCTGCTGCGCATGAAACTGCTCAGCCGTTCCACCGGTGCGCTGCTCTTCGACAGCAAGGATCTCGCCAACGGCCAGACGGCGGATTTCGCGTGGCCGGCGGGCAACGTGAATCTCGTGCTCACCGCGACCAGCGGGGTAGGGGACGGCTCATCTGCAGCAGGCGAGTTGCTGCGGGTCGTCCAGTAGGCGAGGGGGAGTGCGGGCAGCGATGAGTCCTGATTCCGACTGGGCGGACGATCTGCGCCGCTATGGCCTGCGTCGCCCATTTCTGAAGGAGCAGTCGATCTGGGCGGTGGCCGTGTATCGCTTCGGCCGGCGCCTCGATGCACGCTGCCCGGGCCGTCTGACGCGCCTGATGGGCGCGTTCTACTGGTTCGCCTTCCGGCTCGTCGAGACGGCGGTCGGCATCAGCTTGCCGAAGAGCGCGGCGATCGGCGGCGGATTACGGATCTGGCATTTCGGCGGGGTCTTCGTCCATCCCGATGCGGTGCTCGGCCGCAACTGCACGTTGCGCCAGGGGGTGACGATCGGCAATCGCGACGAGGGCGGCCCGGTGCCGGTGGTCGGCGACGACGTCGAGTTCGGTGCCTATGCGCAGGTCCTGGGCGGCGTGCGCATCGGCAACGGCTGCCGGATCGGCGCGATGTCGGTCGTGCTGTGCGATGTGCCGGACGGGGCGACCGCGGTCGGAAACCCGGCGCGCATCGTCGGCGGGACCACTAGCGTAGCGACGCCGTTCATGCGCAAGGCGATGGGACACATGAACGAACTGGATTTAGCCGTGGAGAGCAGACGTTGAAGATCGCTTACCTGATCAACCAGTACCCGAAGGTGAGTCACAGTTTCATCCGGCGCGAGATCCTCGCGCTGGAGCGGCAGGGCTTCGACGTGCTGCGCATCGCCGTACGCGGCTGGGACGCCGAGTTGCTGGACCCCGAGGACGGACGCGAGCGCACGCGCACGACGTATCTGCTGCGCCACGGCATCGCACCGCTGGTCGCCTCGGTCGTGCGCGTGGCGGCAAGCTCGCCGCGGCGTTTTCTCGCCGGACTGCGCCTCGCGCTGTCCATGGGGCGCCGCGCCGAGCGGCCCTTGCCTTATCACCTGGTCTATCTCGCCGAAGCCTGTCACGCGCTGCCGGCCTTGCGTGCCTTCGGTGCGCGGCACATCCATGCGCACTTCGGCACGAACCCGGCCGAGGTCGCGATGCTGATCAGCACCTTGTCAGGGCTGCCTTACAGCTTCACCGTTCACGGCTCGGAGGAGTTCGACAAGCCGCAGTTCCTCGGCACGGGCGAGAAGGTGCGTCGCTCGGCCTTCGTCGTCGCAATCAGCTCTTTCGGCCGCAGCCAGCTCTTCCGCTGGGTCGAGCACCGCCACTGGCCGCGCGTGAAGGTCGTCCATTGCGGCGTCGAGCCGGCCTTCCATGAGGTCCCGCCGGCGCCGTCGCCGAAGGCGCCGCGGCTCGTCTGCGTCGGGCGGCTGTGCGGCGAGAAGGGCCATCTGCTCCTCGTCGAGGCGCTGGCCCGGCTCGCGGCGCGGAACATCGACTTCGAGATGGTCTTTGCCGGCGACGGCGAACTGCGCGGCGAGATCGAACGCCAGATCGTCCGCCACGCGCTCGAAGGAAAGATCCGCATCACCGGCTGGATCACTGGCGAGCAGGTCCGCGAGGAGATCCTCGCCGCGCGGGCGATGGTGCTGCCGAGTTTCTCCGAAGGCCTGCCGGTGGTGATCATGGAGGCGCTGGCCTTGCGGCGCCCGGTCGCGACGACTTACGTCGCCGGCATTCCGGAGCTAGTGCGACCGCAGGAGAACGGCTGGCTCTTCCCCGCGGGCTCGGTCGAGAAGCTCGTGAGCGTGCTCGAAACCGTGCTGGCGACCCCCTCGGCGGATCTCGAGCGCATGGGCGAAGCGGGCCGGCGGCGCGTGCTCGAACGGCACGACGTCGATGCCGAAGCGGGCAAGCTCGCGCGCCACTTCCAGGAGGCTCACGCATGAGTGTTCTGGCCGTGATCCTCGCGGCGGCGATCCTGCTGCTGCTCGTGCCGGTGCTGCTGCTGTTGCTGCAGGTCCTCGTCGCGCTGCCGCGGCGTCGCGCCCAGCCGGCGCCCTCCACGCCGCGCCCGCGGGTCGCCGTACTGGTGCCGGCGCACGACGAAGAGCACGCGATCGCCGCGACCGTGTCGGGGATCCGCTCGCAGCTCGGCAACGGGGATCGCATCGTCGTCGTCGCGGACAACTGTCACGACCACACCGCGCTGCAGGCGCGCGAGGCGGGCGCCGAGGCCGTCGTCCGGCACGATCCGGAACGGCGCGGCAAGGGCTATGCACTCGATTTCGGCGTGAGCTACCTCGGAGCGCTGCCGCCCGAGGTCGTCATGATCGTGGACGCCGATTGCAACGTCGGCGAAGGCGCAATCGATCGCCTCGCACGTGTGTGCGCGGCAAGCGGGCGGCCGGTGCAGGCGCTCTACCTCACGCGCGCGCAGGCGGCGGCCGGGCTCAAGACGCGAATCGCGGAATTCGCCTGGGCGGTGAAGAACTATCTGCGCCCGCTCGGTTACCGGCGGCTCGGTCTGCCCTGCCAGCTGATGGGCAGCGGCATGGCCTTCCCGTGGCCGATGCTGCGCGATGCCGAGCTTGCGAGCGGCCATATCGTCGAGGACCTCAAGCTCGGGCTCGACCTCGCCCGCGCCGGCAAGGCGCCGCTGTTCTGCCCGGATGCGCTCGTGACGAGCGTCTTCCCGCTCTCCGAGGAGGGACGTCGATCGCAGCGCACGCGCTGGGAGCACGGACACCTCGGGATGATCGCGAGCGACGCGCCGCGCATGCTGTGGTCGGCGCTCGTCCATGGCAGGCTGGGCCTCGCGGCGCTCGTGCTCGACCTGTGCGTGCCGCCGCTCGCGTTGCTGACGCTGCTGGTCGTCGCCCTCTTCGTCGCGGCCACTGCGCTGGCGGCCGCGGGCGGCCCGGTCGAGCCGTTCGGCATGGCCGCGGCCGGCGGGGTGCTGCTCGCCGCAGCAGTCCTGCTGGCCTGGATCGGTTGCGGCCGCAGCATCGTCTCGTTCGGCGATCTTGCGCGCGCGCCGCTCTACGCGTTGTCGAAGATCCCGCTCTACCTGCGCTTCGTCTGGCACCGGCAGGTCGATTGGGTGCGTTCGCGGAGGGACGCATCGTGAATGCGCCGACGGTCTTGTATGCCCGCTGGGAACAGGTCCTGAATCGCATCCGCACCGTCGACAGCGAGGCCGAGGCCGCTGCGCTTGCCGAAGAGCTGGCCGCGGGGCCGGGCGCGCGCATGCTCGCCTTCGTCAATGCCCACGCCATGAATTCGGTGGTCGGCGACTACGATTTCTACAAGGCGCTGTGCGACGCCGACCTGCTGCTGCGCGACGGCTCCGGCATGGCGATGCTGTACCGCATGCTGGGCGGTGTGCCCGGCCTGAACATGAACGGCACGGACTTCATCCCGCAGCTCCTCGCCGCCTATCGTGGCCGGCGCGTTGCGCTGTGGGGGACGACCGAACCCTATCTCTCGGCTGCCGCCGCTCGATGCGAGGCGGAGTTCGGCGTGGAGGTCGTGTCCTGCGAAAACGGCTTCCAGAGCACCGCCTACTACTGCGAGCAGGTGCACGAGACGCGGCCCGAGCTGATCGTGCTCGGCATGGGCATGCCCAAGCAGGAGCTGGTCGCGGGCCTCATGCGGTCGACCGCCGTGTGCGCCCCGCTGATCGTCTGCGGCGGCGCGATCCTGGATTTCCTCGGCGGCAAGGTTGAGCGCGCGCCGCGCTGGGTGCGCAGGCTTGGCGGCGAATGGGTCTACCGGCTGGTGCGCGAGCCCAAGCGCCTGTTCCATCGTTACGTCATCGGCAACCCCCTGTTCCTGCTGAGGGCGTGGCGTTGCCGCACAGCGGGGGCGCGATGACTCGCGCGTCGGGACCGGGTCGGCGCATCGGGAGGATCGCATTGACCGCGGCACTACTCCTGGCCACGTTCGAAGTGGGCCTGCAGATCCGCTCGCAGCTCCGCTTCGGCCAGAGCGTGCTGAACGCCGTGCGCGGCGAGACCCGCTACGTCGAGGACATGCGGACCGGCTTGAAGCTGCTGCGCCCGAGCCACGTGTTCCCTGGGCAGGACGTCGAGATCCGCAGCAACAGCCTCGGGCTGCGCAGCCCGGAAATCCTCCCCGCTCGCGCCCCCGGGAGCCTGCGCATTGCCGTCGTCGGCGCCTCTACGGTCATGGGCGAGCTCACGCCCAACAACGAAACGACCTTTCCGGCGCTGCTCGCGCAACGGCTGCGTCAGCGCTATCCGAATCGCGAGGTCGAGGTCGTCAACGCCGGCATCTCTGGCTACCGGCTCGAAGACCAGCTGCGCATGCTGCGCAAGATCGTGCTGCCTTTGCGGCCCGACCTGATCATTGTCTATCCCGGTTTCAACGACTTTGCCGACTACTGCGCCGAGCCGCCCGCGCCTGCCTCGACGCGGGAGGGCTTGCCGCTGCTTTCGGCTCCGGGCTGGTTGCTGTCGGTCGATGCGATAAGACGCCAGACGGCCTTCCTGCGGGCGGCGCCGCCCGGCACGAAATCGGTGCGCGACGCCGCCGCGATCGACATCGCACCCTATCGCGCCCGCCTCGAGCGACTCATCGAGACCGTGCGCGAAGCCCACGTTCCGCTGCTGCTCGCGACCAACGCCCGTGCTTACCGCAACGATCAGCCGATCGAGGAACAGTTGCGGCTGTCGGAGACGGCCCGCTACTTCAACCGCTGTTTCGACCTCTCCGGCCTGCACACCCTTTACGACCGTCACAACGCCGAAATCCTGGACGCTGGACGCCGTTTCGGCGTTCCGGTGCTGCCGCTGCATGCACAGATCCCCGGCGGGGCGCGCTACTTTGCCGACGCCAGCCACTTCTCGCCCGACGGCGAACGGCGTGCCGCCGACACGATCTTCGGATTCCTCATCAGCGTCGGCCTTCTCGGCCCTGACCGGTCATGAACTTCCAGTCCTTTCACTTCCTGCTCTTCGTCACCCTCGTGTTCACGCTGAACCGGGTGTTCGTCGCACGCCTCGACCTGCGCAAGAACCTGCTGCTCGCCGCCAGCTACTACTTCTACATGTGCTGGGACTGGCGCTATGCGGCGCTGCTCGCCTTCATGAGTGGCGTGAATTTCATCGCCGGCCGCAAGATCGACGAAAGCCGCTCGCAACGCTCCCGCAAGGGGTGGCTCGCGTTCGCGCTCATCCTGTCGCTGGGCGTGCTCGGCTACTTCAAGTACGCGAACTTCTTCATCGACAGCGCCGCCATGCTGCTCGAATCGCTCGGTCTGCGCGCCGATCTGCCCACGCTGCAATTGCTGCTGCCGATCGGCATCTCCTTCTTCACCTTCCAGAGCCTCTCCTACACGCTCGACATCTACCGCGGCCGCGAGCGCGCCTCGGGCAGCTTCCGCGATTTCGCCCTCTTCGTGGCCTTCTTCCCGACCGTGCTGTCCGGCCCGATCACGCGTGCGCGCGACTTCATGCCCCAGCTCGAAAGCCCGTTGCCGGATAGCGGCGAGCGCGCGGAGGAGGGCCTGGTGCTGGTGATGCGCGGCTTCATCAAGAAGATGGCCTTCGCCGACGTGCTCGCGGTGCAGCTCGTGAACCCCGCTTTCGCGTCGCCGGCCGATTACTCACCGTTCTACCTGCTCGTCGCCGTGTACGCGTTCAGCTTCCAGATCTACATGGACCTCTCCGGCTACACTGACATCGCGCGGGGCGTCGCGAAGCTCCTCGGTTTCGAGCTGCCGCAGAACTTCAACCGGCCCTACCACTCGACCAGCGTCTCGAACTTCTGGCAACGCTGGCACATCACGATGTCGGGCTTCTTCCGCGACTATCTCTATTTCGGCATCGGCGGCTCGAAGCGCGGCAACGTCTATCTCAACCTCTACATCACCTTCGTCGCGATCGGCCTGTGGCACGGCGCGGGATGGAATTTCGTCGTCTACGGCCTGATCCACGGCAGCTGCGTGTGCTTCGACCGCTGGCGGCGCGGGCGCCGTCGCGCGCAGGGGCTGGCCGAAGAACCTACCGGTCTCGGCCGCGTGCTCGCGATCTTGCTGACTTTCCAGATCGTCTCCCTGTCCCGGATCCTGTTCCGCGCGCCCGACCTCGCGAGCGCCGGTGCCTACGTGTCCGCGATGTTGCGGCCCGTGTCGGATCTCGCGCCCTTCACGACGGTCGGTGTCCTCACGTTGCTCCTCGCGATCCTGCTGCACTACCTGCCGCCCCGCCTCTTCGACGCGGCCTCGCGCGGCTATTTCCGGGTACCTCTTTTGCTGCAGGGAGGAGCGCTCGCCGCCCTTGTGCTGGTCTTGCCGGCGCTGTCGCCGGGCGGGGCGGCCTTCATCTACTTCAAGTTCTAAGCGCGCGGAAAGGGAGACGAGCGATGGCAGCTCAAATGACACGGGGGAAGGAAACCCGGCCGATCACGGTCCTGCAGTCCGTGCGGCCTCAGACGGACAACGACAACCCCTACGTGAAGCAGGTCATGACCGCCGTCGCATGCCACGCCGAGGTCGCCTTCTTTTCGTGGCGCACCGCGCTGTTCGGCCGCTACGACGTCCTGCATGTGCATTGGCCGGAGTTCCTGCTGCGGGCGCCCGAGCGCAGCAGGGGCTTGCAATACGCGCTCTTCCTCGCCTTGATCCTGCGCACCGCGCTGCTGCGTCGGCCCGTGGTGCGCACGCTGCACAACCTCGCGCCGCACGAGGGCGCCGGCATGCTTGAGCGCCTGTTGCTGCGCCTGCTCGATCGCCGCACCCGGATGTGGATCCGGCTCAACGCGGTGACCGCGCAACGCCCGCCGCAGACGATGACGATCCTGCACGGCCACTACCGCGACTGGTTCGCCGCGATGGACGTGCCGCCGCCACAGCCGGGGCGCCTGCTGTATTTCGGGTTGATCCGTCCCTACAAGGGCGTCGAGGACCTGCTCGACAGCTTTCTCGCCCTCGCGCCTGCGCTCGCCCCGGACGCCGAGCTGCGCATCGTCGGCCGACCCTCCACCGACGCCCTGCGCGAGAAGGTGGCCGATGCCTGCGCGGCCGACGCGCGCGTCAGCGCGCTGCTCGACTATGTCGACGACGCGACGCTCGCACAAGAGATCGGGCGGGCGGAGCTCGTCGTCCTGCCTTTCCGCGAGATGCTCAACTCCGGCTCGATGCTGCTCGCGCTGTCGCTCAACCGCCCCGTGCTGGTGCCGCGCAACGCACCCAACGTCGCCCTGGCGGACGAAGTCGGACGGGACTGGGTCTATCTCTACGACGGCGAACTCAACGCTGCGACGCTCGCCAACGCCTTGTGGCGCGTCAGGACGACCGCCCGTGCGCCGACGCCGAACTTCTCTCACCGCGAGTGGGCCGATGCCGGCGAACTGCACTACCTCGCCTATCTCGCCGCGATCCGCGGCCACGGGAGGCATGCATGAGCGCCGACAACGCATCCGCCGCGACGGCTCCCGTCGGCCTGGGCGCGGCCGCTGCGCGCGGCGCCGCGATGACCTTCGGCGGGCAGGCATGCAAGGTCTCGCTCCAGTTCGGCGGCATCATCTTCCTCGCCCGCCTGTTGTCGCCCGCCGACTACGGGCTGGTCGCGATGGTCACCGCCATCGTCGGCGTCGCCGAGGTCCTGCGCGACTTCGGGCTGTCCTCGGCGATGGTCCAGGCGCCCAACGTGTCCCTGGCGCAGCGCAGCAACCTGTTCTGGATCAATAGCGGGATCGGCGCCGTACTCGCGGCGGCAGTATGTGCCGCGGCGCCGGCGATCGCCGCCTTCTACCACCAGCCGGCGCTCGAGTCCGTCACCCGGGCACTCGCGTTCTCCTTCTTCCTCAACGGCCTCGCCACCCAGTTCCGCGCCCAGCTCAATCGCGACATGCGCTTCGGGCGGCTGGCGGCCGTGGACGTCACCGCGATGGCGGTGGGTCTGGCCGTCGGACTGAGCCTTGCGTTCAACGGCCGCGGCCATTGGGCGCTGGTCGGCCAGCAGCTCAGCCAGGCGGTCGCGACGCTGACGATGCTGATCGTCGCGAGCGGCTGGCGTCCCGGCCTGCCGCGGCGCGGCGTCGAGATGGGCCGCTTTCTGCGCTACGGCGGAAACCTGATGGGCACGCAACTGATCTCCTACGCGAGCCGCAACATCGACGCGCTGATCATCGGCAACCGCTTCGGCGCCGAACTGCTCGGGCTGTACAACCGCGCCTACCAGCTGCTGATGTTGCCGCTGAACCAGATCAACGCGCCGGCAACCTCGGTCGCATTGCCGGTCTTGTCGCGGCTGCACAACGACCCGGAGCGTTACGCGCGTTTCCTGCTGCACGGCCAAGCGCTGATCCTGCATGTCACGATCGCGATCTTCACCTTTGCCTGCGCACAGGCCGAGCCGCTCATCGTGCTGGTGCTTGGGCCGCAGTGGGCGCCGGCCGTGCCCATCTTCCGGGTCCTCGCCTTCGCCGGCATCTTTCAGGCGGCAGCAACCGCCACCTACTGGGTCTTCCTGTCGAAGGGACTCACGGGCTCGAATCTGCGCTTCACGCTGTCGTCCCGTCTGTTCGTGATCAGTGGCATCGCCTTGGGATCGCTGTGGGGAGTGCCGGGGATCGCCGTGGCGCTGTCGGTCGGTGCCGCCACGACCTGGCTCTGGGGGCTCGCGTGGCTGCGCGACACGGGCGCGCCGGTCGGGGCGATGCTCGGCAACGGCTTGCGCATCGTCGCGGCCTACGGCTCGTGCGGCGTCGCCTCCGCGGCGGCGTCCGCCTTTCTGGCCGGCCCGCTCGCCCCGCGACTCGCCCTCGGGACCGTCGTCATGCTGGCGGCCTTCCTGCTCGTGACCTCCCTGTGGCCCGCCTTTCGCCGCAGCGTCGCCGACATCCTGCGCGGTCGCTCGCTATTGCGCGCCGGCTGAGCGCAGGCCTCGCACTCCGATCCCCCAACGACTCCACACGAGACCATGCTGAACAGGATCCGAACCCTTATCTCAGGCCACGAGACCAAGACGCAGGCGCTGCCGATACCCGGGGCGCTGCCCTACGGACATGTTTCCCTTTTCCATTGGCGGCCGGCCAACGGCAGCGTGAACTTCGGCGACCATCTGTCGCAGATCGTCGTCTCGCGCGTGCTCGGCATGCGCGGCCTGACGCTCGACGACGAGGTCACGCGCTCCGCGCGGCTGCTCGCGATCGGCTCGATCCTCCATTTCGCCCGCGACGGCGATGTCATCTGGGGGGCGGGCGTCAACGGCAAGGTCGAGGAGTCCTGCTTTACCGCCCAGGGCCTCGACGTCCGCGCCGTGCGCGGTCCGCTCACCGAGGAATTCCTGCGTCGGCGCGGCATGCGCGTGCCGCCGGTGTATGGCGACCCGGGATTGCTGGTGAGGCATCTCTTCGCCGGCCGCTTCCGGCGCACGGGCGAGAAACCCTACGTCTTCGTGCCGAACCTGCACGACCTTCGGCTCGTCGTCGGCGACCCCCGCGTCGTGTCGCCGCTCGCGGGCTGGAACACCGTCATCGCCGAGATCGTCAAGGCACGGCTCGTGCTCGCGAGCTCGCTGCATGGCCTCGTCATCGCCGAATCCTTCGGCATCCCCGCGCGCTATGTCCGCCTGTCCGAGACCGAGAACCTCTTCAAGTACAAGGACTACTACTACGGCACCGGCCGCAGCGACTTTCGCTATGCAAACTCGATCCCCGAGGGGCTGGAGATGGGCGGAATGCCCGCGATCGACTTCGATCCCCAAACCCTGCTGGCCGCCTTCCCGTGGGACTTGTGGCGATGAGCCGGGCAGGGGATCGACGACTGTTTTCCAACAAGAGAGAGGTAGTGCTATGGCAAAAGCGATGATTCTGGCCGCGGGGGAAGGCACGCGCGTGCGCCCCCTGACGAGAACCGTACCGAAGCCCATGGTGCCGATACTCGGCAAGCCCGTGCTGGAATACTTGATCGAGCACCTCGCCAGCTTCGGCGTGACGCAGATCATGATCAACGTCGCCTTCAATCATTCCAAGATCGAAGATTACTTCCGCGATGGCCATCGCTGGGGCGTCGAGATCGGCTATTCCTTTGAAGGCATGCGCGACCACGGCGAGATCGTTCCCAAAGCCCTGGGTTCGGCCGGCGGCATGCGCCGCATTCAGGACTTCGGCGGCTTCTTCGACGAAACGACGATCGTGATCTGCGGCGATGCGCTGATCGACCTCGACATCCGCTCGGCGCTCGACGAACATCGCCACAAGGCGGCGCTCGCGAGCGTCGTGACGCTGGAGGTGCCGCGCGAGCAGGTGCGCAACTACGGCATCGTGGTCGCCGACGAGTCGGGCCGCGTCAAGTCCTTCCAGGAAAAACCGCAGCCCTCCGAGGCCCGCTCGACGCTGGCGAGCACCGGCATCTACATCTTCGAACCGGAAGTCCTCAACCTGATCCCCGCCGGCCGCAACTTTGATATCGGCAGCGATCTCTTCCCCCTGCTGGTCGAAGAGAAGCTGCCCTTCTTCGCCCAGAAACGCTTCTTCAACTGGATCGACATCGGGCGGCTGACCGACTATTGGGACGTGCTGCAGCGGGTCTTGCGCGGCGAGGTGGCGCAGATCCGCATGCCCGGCGTCGAAGTGCGCCCGGACGTGCGGGCCGGCCTCAACACCTCGATCGAGTGGGACAGCGTGCACATCAGCGGGCCGGTGTACATCGGCTCCGGCGTGCGCATCGAACCGGGCGTGTCCGTGATCGGGCCGGCCTGGATCGGACACGGCTGCCACCTGCGCGGCGGCTCGCGCGTCGAACGCAGCATCCTGTTCGAGTACACGCGGGTGGGCGAGGGGCAGCGCTTCTGCGAGAAGATCCTGTCGCCGCAGTACTGCGCCGATCGCTCAGGCGAGACGCTCTATGTCGGCGACGACCGCAGCAGTCTGCGCTGGGGCGACGCGCGCGCTTGAGCACCGGCGCGGCTGTCGGAAGACTTTACACCGGCTCGCCGCGCCGCCCGGTCGCCTGTCGGATCCCGGCGCCAAAGCGTTGTCGCCGCGCGGTTTTTACATTAAGGCACAAATTTTGCTCGGACGCTCATGAGGGCGCGCGGAGTTCGCCTGCCAAGCCGGCACGCGGCCCCCGAGGAGATCGCCATGGTGTACGAAGGAGCCGAGCTGCGTGTCGATTGGGCCATGCGCCAATACGTCGGCACGATCATCTACTATCTCGCCCACGGCGGAGACCAAGCGAATGCACGCATGAACATGACCGAGCGGGGAGTGCCCGTCCATGTGCAGCGCCGGGTACTCGAGGGCAAGGCGGCGGTCGACTGACCGCCGTTTCTTTTACCTGCACGAGCGACGCGCGACGCGTACGCTGATTACACCTCCGCCATCCCGTTGTGCCGCAGCAAGGCATCGACCCTTGGTTCGCGACCGCGGAAAGCCTTGAACGATTCGATTGCCGGACGGCTTCCGCCCACCGCGAGGATCTCGCGCCAGAAACGCTCCCCGGTCGCCCGATCCAGTAAGCTGCCCTTGCCGCGGCCAGCCTCCTCGAAGGCTTCGAACGCATCCGCCGACAGCACTTCCGCCCACTTGTAGCTGTAATAGCCCGCCGCATAGCCGCCGGCGAAGATGTGCGAGAAGCTGTGCGGGAAGCGGTGCCATGCCGGTGGCACGACGACCGCGACCTCCCTGCGCACCTCATCGAGCAGCGCCATCACGCGTTCGATCGCCACCGGCTGCCGCGCCTCGGTCGGCGCCACCTCATCGTGCAGGCGCAGGTCGAACAGCGAGAATTCGAGCTGGCGCACCATCTGCATGCCGCTCTGGAAGTTCTTCGCGGCGACCATCTTATCGAAGAGCTCGCGCGGCAGCGGCGCGCCGGTGTCGACGTGGGCCGTCATGCCGGAGAGCACATCCCATTCCCAGCAGAAGTTCTCCATGAACTGACTCGGCAGTTCGACCGCGTCCCACTCGACGCCGTGAATGCCCGACACCGCGAGGTCGTCCACGCGCGTCAGCAGGTGGTGCAGCCCGTGGCCGCACTCGTGGAACAGCGTCAGTACGTCGTCATGCGTGAAAGTCGCCGGTTTGCCGCCGACCGGGCCGGGGAAATTGCAGACGAGGTACGCGACCGGCGTCTGCAGCCCACGCATGCTCGAATAACGGCTGCGCGCCGAGTCCATCCACGCGCCGCCGCGCTTCGTCTCGCGCGCGTGCAGGTCGAGATAGAAATGGCCGACCGCGGCGCCGTCCTTCTCGATGCGGAAGAAGTGCGCGCTCGGATCCCAGCGCGGCGCTTGCTCGGCCACGATCTCCACGCCGTACAGGCTGCGGATCACCCCGAACAGCCCTTCGAGCACCTTCGGCTCGGGGAAGTACTGCTTCACTTCCTGCTCGGAGAAGGCATAGCGCGCCTGGCGCAGCTTCTCGGAAGCGTAGGCCATGTCCCAAGGTTCGAGCGGCGAGAGGCCGAGCCCGCTGCGGGCGAAGGTCTGCAATTCCGCGAGATCGCGCTCGGCGAAGGGCTTCGCCTTCGCTGCGAGCTCATCCAGGAAGCCGAGCACCTGCGCCGGCGTTTCGGCCATCTTCGCGACCAACGACACTTCGGCGTAGTTCGCATAGCCGAGCATCTGCGCCTCTTCGTTGCGCAGCGCGAGGATGCGCCCGATCAGCGGGCCGTTGTCGAGTTCCGCCTTGCCCTGTTCAGAGGCCCGCGTCGCATACGCGCGATACATCCGTGCGCGCAGCTCGCGGTTGTCGGCGTACTGCATCACCGGCAGGTAGGCCGGCATCTGCAGCGTGAATTTCCATCCGGGCTTGCCGTCGCGTTCAGCGGCGGCGCGCGCGGCCTCGATCGCGTCCGGCGGCAGTCCGGCCAGATCGGCTTCGTCCGCTATCCACTCCGCGTGAGCGTTGGTCGCGTCGAGCAGGTTCTCGGAGAACTTCGCCGCGAGCGAGGACAGCTCTTCCTGGATCTCCTTGAAGCGCGGCTTGTCGCTCTCCGGAAGCTCTGCGCCCGACAGGCGGAAATCGCGCAGTTCATGGTCGACGATGCGCTGGCGCGTCGGCGACAGCATGTCGTACTCGGCGCTCTCGAAGAGCTGGCGGTACTTGTCGAACAGTTCGAGGTTCTGGCCGACCTCGGCATAGAAGCTCGACACCTCGGGCAGCAGCGCGTTGTAAGCCTCGCGCCACTCCGGCACGTCCATCACGCTGTGCAGATGGCCGACGATGCCCCACGCGCGGCCGAGCCGCTCGCCTTCCTCCGTCAGCGGCGTGACGAAGTTCGCCCAGGTCGGCGGGGCCGGCTCGGCGACGAGCGCGGCGATCATCGCGCGGTTCTCATCGATGAGCTGGCGGATCGCCGGCGCGACGTGCTCCGGCCGGATGTCATCGAAGCGCGGCAGGCCGGTGAAATCGAGAAGGGGATTTGTCATTCGGGTTCCCGGAAACGCTAGTGTGTTGGGGAAGGATGCCGGCCCTCCGGCCGGCACCGGCTCTGGCAGCCATTCTAACCGCGCCGCTTCGCGTGCGGCCCGGTAACGAGACGGGGCCCTCGGGCCCCGTCCGGCGTGTCACACGCAGCCGCCTTATTCGATCAAGTCCTTGTACGCATGCCAAGTGGCATGACCGACAAGCGGCAGCAGCACCACCATGCCGATCATCATCGTCGCGAAGCCGACGCCGATCAGGGCGACGATCAAGACTGCCCACACCGCCATGGCGTCAGGGTTGTGACCGACGGCGCGTACGCTCGACATCATCGCGGTCGCGATGTCCGCGTCACGATCGATCATCATCGGCACGGACACCACCGACAGCACGAAGATCAGCCCCGCGATGGCGGCACCGATCACCAGATACGAGACGACGAACTGTACATAATTGCCCGACAGGAAGACGTCCTGGAAAAAGTTCGCGAGATCGGGCGAAGCCGTCTCGTGATAGAACAGCGCGAACAGGATCGCGGACAGGCGTTCCCAACCGATCAGCGCGAAGGCCAGAAAAGCGCCATAGTAGGCGAGGTGATCGCCGTGGCGCTGCAATCCTTTCAGCGACTCCATGAAGCTCACGGTTTCACCGCGCTCATTGCGCCGCGAAATCTCGTACAGCCCAGCCGCGACCAGTGGACCGACGAGGAAAAAGCCCGACATCGCCGCCACGAACAGGTAGGGCATCCTCGCCGCGTAGGCGAGGATCAGATAGCCGATGACCGCGGCAAGTGCGCCATAGCCGAGGCTCGCAGCCGGACTCGAACGCATGTCATTCCATCCCATGCGTAGCCACATCAGCGGCCGGTCGGCTTCGACCCGGCGCACGTCGGGCAGGTGGAAATGGCGATCCAACGAGTTTAGCGGCTTGTCCATGGTGGCCTCCTCGGGGTTGGAAGTACCAGGGCGCAGCAGCCTCTGCCAACAGGGGGCCTGCCCCGGACTCCTCTTAGAGAAGTATCCGGGCGCCAAGTTCGCGTTTCCCCGGGCGAGGCCGGACTACATCAATTCGCGCCAGTAAACCCGTCGCCACTTCACTGCCGACGAGGTCGCGGGAGCGGTCTTGGGGATCGGCGGCGAGCGTTTTTGTTTGTCCGAGAACTGGATCAGGCCCCGGTCGCCGCTCGACGTCTGGATCACCACGGCGCGGCTGGCGATCGTGTAATCCATGAACCATCCGCTTTCGTAGGTGTTGGCGCCGCCCGTGGTCTTGAGGATCGCACCGCCGTTGTCCGCGTTGACGGCGAAGAACCAGCTGGAGCCTCCAGGATCGCACAGGGTGTTGGTCGGAACGTTCACTGTGAACACGAGTGTGCCGGACTGCGTAATCGCGGGGTGTGTATTGACCCGGCCATTGGCGATCGGAAGATCGAAATACCAGCCGCGACGCGTGGACTCCATTGCCACGTTGCTCAGCGTGAAGGTCGAGGAGGTCGAGCTCACGATGCGCTGGCAGAGGAACTGTCCGTTCCCGCCGTCTGACGGGCAGGTGTTGCCGTTGCTGCCGCGGATGTCCAGCGTCGGCGGCGCGCTCGCCGTGTCGTCGATGATGCCGTACATCGACTGGGTCTGCGTCGCATGGGAATTCTGGGCTGCATCGCCGGGCACGTCGCTCGAGCCAAGATATTGGCCGGTACCCACCATGACCAGGTACTTGGTCGTGGAGCCGGGCACCTGCCGTACGACGGGCGCCGTCGTGATCGGCTGCGACGCACCATTACCGTCGGCGAGCTGGGCGATCCGCGTGATCGACCAGGCGCTCAGATCGACGCGCCAGACGTTGCCGGCAAGGTCGCCGCCGTAGACGAAGGGTGTCGTTTGTCCTGCCGTCGCATTGGCGAGCGTCGACAGATGCACGAGGCCGGACGGCGATGCCGCGTTGCCGGCGCCGGTCGTCAGGGGGGAGCGGGACAGGACGTGCCCGTCGCTCGGATCCAGCGCCCAGACGTAGCCGGCGCCATCGCCGCCGGTGGTGCTGCCGTTGTTGTAGCCCGACGTCACCAGCACCACCCAGCCGTCGTTCGGCGTCTTGACGATGAGCGGCGTACCGAAGCCGAAGCCCATGTTGGCGTTCGTCGCAAGCGCTTCCCACAGCACCTTCCTTGCGGCGTCGCTTTCGCTGCTTGCGCCCGAGGTCGACACATCGAGTGCGTAGTATCCGCGACCGCCCTTGCCGAGACCACCGACGAGGATCTTCTTGCTGAAGGTCGCGTTGGCGACCTTGGCTGCCGCCGGGGTCGCGTCTACGTAATAGCGGTGGCGGTACATCGGGTCCGCCAGCTGGGCGAGTGCGGGGCGCACCATGCTCGGGATATAGGCCCACAGCTCGCTCCCCGTGTTGCCGTCGAACGCGTGCACCATGCCGTCGTTGGCGGCCTGATAGACGGTCGTGGCGCCGCCGTCGGTGACGAGCACGGGTTCCGCATCGATGATGTCGCCGAGCAGATGCTGGCGAATGCGGTAGGTGCTGCCTTCGCCGCTGCGGTTGCCCCGCAGGAAGTCGATGACGCCGGCCGTTAGGCCGATGCCCGCATTCTCGTAGTTCGCGGCCGTGAACGCGTTTCCGCTCGATCCGTTGTAGGAGACGATCTTGCGCGAACTCGCCGCGTTCGTCAGTGCATCGAGTTTCTCCTGGGCCGACCAGATATGGGGGGTGATCGGAAGTCCGGTGGCGAGGTCCAGCGAGAACGCTTCGAGATCGCCGCTCCAGTAGCCCGAGTTGTAGCTTGAGGCGTAGCTGGTGTTGTTCGTCGCGATCTGCGAACTCGTCACCGCGACCGCTGCCGCGGCCCCGTCCCTCGCCAGCGCGTCGTTGATCGCGTTGGTGAAGGCCTTCGTGAGCGCTGCCGTATTGTCGGCGGTGGTGAAGAGCCCGCCTCCCTGGTGGGCCGCCTCCTGCAGCAGCGGGTCGTTCTTCGCCTGATCGTCGGCAAAGCCGACCGTGTAGGTCCGCATGTTGTTCGACTTCCTGCGGCCGTTGGGCGCAACGATGTCGGGCCGGAGATCCGTCTCATACATTGCCTGCGCGACGTCGTTGAGGTAGTCGCTGCCCGCGCTCTCGTAGGTGTGCGGACCGCCGATGTGCCCCGGGTGGCTCGTCGCCGCTGCGCCGGTCTTCTCGTCGTACTGCTTTGAGCCGTTGGTCGTGCAGGAGCCGCTGTCGCCGTCGTAGTCGCACAGGTAGGAATTGGTCGACAGCGCTTGGTCCTGCTGAGGACGCCCATCCGTCATCAGCACCGCGGCCGACCCCTGGCACCAGTACTGTACGGGACACGCGCTCCCCGTGCAGCCCGCGGGCGCGCCGCTAAGCTTATGCGGCGAGGTCGTCCCCTGCTTGAACAGCGCGGGGACGGTGACGCTGGCCTGCGACGCCTTGCCGGGGTGGATCGTCAGATTGCCGCCGTAGCCGGTCGTGAAATACTGCCCGATGTCGGCCAGCGTTTCGGAGAGAGGCGTGCTGCCGGTCGCCGTCAACGCGTCGATGCTGGTCTTCAGGTTGCTCAGCTGGGTCGCGTCGAGGGCGGCAACGGCACGCAGCAGCGTCCCGCCGTTATCGCCGTTATAGCTCGCGAGGCCGACGCGCGCCTTGGTCGCGGTGGATGCGGTCTTCAGCGGAATCGTGTCAAGTGCGGCCTTGGCGCCTTTCTTGGCAATCTCGAGACGCGTTTCGGTGCCCGGTTTGCGCGAGCTCCAGCCGGACAGCGTTCCGCTCCCGAAATACCAGTTGAGGTAGCGACCGGAGTACTGGGACGGGAGGTAGGACGCGCCTGCCGCCGTCGTGCAGTTGGTGCCGCAGGACTGGGTCGCCACCAGACGAACGTTCGTGTAGGTGGCCGCGTCGTCGAAGCACACCTGACCGCTGCCGGTACCGAGGGCGCAGCCCGCGGTGCAGCTGGTTGCGCTGCGGCCGCTTCCGAGCGTGTTGGCGAGTTCGACTTTCGGCGCGCCGCCGACCACGCGTAAGGACACCGGATTGCCCGTGTCGATCAGCTGGTTGGCCGCAGTGCAGCTTCCCGGAAGGTAGGATGCGCCGGTCGTGCTGTACGGCGAATCCGGAACGATGTTGCTCATCGAGCCCGAATTGTCGACCATCAGCATGAAATTCGGCGGCACGTTGTTCGCGACCGCCATCGGCGTGTCGGCAATGTCGGTCTCGGCCGCGTCGGGCGCGTTCAGGAACGGATTGAACAGGGCAATGCCGAGCAGAACCGGCAGGGTGATCCGACGGAGGAGCGTATTCACGACGTTCTCTGCAATGGGGGAGAGCTCAGGTGGCGGGGCCGCTGATCATCGCTTCGTAGAAGCCGAGCGTGCCGCGCGGACCGCGGGCACGGATGATGACGCGATAGTAGATGCCGAGCGTGTCCGGCGTGGTGTTCGCCGCCGTCGCGGGATCGACGTCGCACACCGACTTGATGCTGTCGGCGCTGCTGAGGTCGGGCGCGCTCTCGCACTGACGCTCGATCACGTATTGGATGCGCACGCCGCCCGTGTCAGTGCCGCAGTTCGTGTTCGCGCCGCGTTCGTCGATGCACGGCACGGCGTTGCCGTCCCATATCGCGCTCGTTGCAATCGCGGCGGTGCTCGATAGGTCCGGGGAGCCGGTCTGGCGGATCGCGTAATAGTAGGCCTTGGACGCGAAGCTTCCGCTCGCCAACTCCTCCCAGCCATGGTCGACTGCGACCTCCGAGGCGTGCATCGTCGCTTGCCGGAAGGCGAGGTTGCCCGCGACGAGGGTACCGGTATCTGTTGCACGGATGACGCCGAGGGCCGCCAGGCTCAGCAGCGCGAGCATGATCAGCGCGACGATCAGGACCACGCCGGTCTGCGCGCGGAGCCCCCGGTTCAGCGGTTCCATGCGACGTTCCTCAAGGGCGTCATCGTTTCGAAGATGCGGTAGCGGAAGTTCTGCCAAGTCTTGCCGGCGGGAACGCTCGTGCCGGACAGGTCGAGCGTCAGCGCGCCGCCGAAAACCGTCGGCGCCGAGGTCGTCACGGCGCTGGCGTCCGCCTCGCGGCTACGAGCGACGACGGCGACGCGCACTGCCTTGACGTGGTCCATCTCGTCCTCCGTGATGGCCGCCGCACTCTTCCAGCTTGCAATCACGTCGCTGCCCGCGTCGGCGATGCCGTACTGGGCCTTGAGCATCACGATCCCGTCGGCAATTGCGCTGTTGTGGAAGGACGGCGAACCGGTGCAGGATGGAGTCAGAGTCTTGTCGTGGCGCAGCAGCGCGTTGCATTTCACCTCGTAGCGCGTGTACGCAAACGCGGGCATCTTGACCAGCACCGAGCCCGGGCCGTAGGTCTGGGGGCTGCTGAATGCGGTGTTCGGATTCGACGGGTTGTAGCCGGACTGACCGGAGTCGAAGACCACGTTGCAGCCCGTCGTGCTGCTCGTGCATGAGCCTGTAATGCCGGTGACCTGGATCAGCGTGCAAGGATCGCCGTCTGGATTGGGCAAGGGGTGGGCGACGAAGATGAGGTCTCCGTTGTAGAGATTGTTCCGGGGGTCGGTGACCTTCAGTACCCCGGCAGTCGCCGGCATTTCCTTGACGATCGCGGCGGTGAAAGTGCCGGCGGTGCTGGGAGGTGAGCTCTCCACGTCGATCGTGTCGGACCCCGTCGCCCCGCCGTCGGTAATCCGAACTGCCGCAAACGCGGACCCGAGCGTCGCGCCGTCGTAGAGCGTGGTCCCGTTCTTGTACTCATTCACGCTCGGGCACATCGTCGCGACCGAGTTCGCAAAGATCGCAGCGCCGGCCATGCGCAGGTCGCGGTCGATCAGCGTGACTGAGAGTTGCGCCTCTTCTCCCGCATTGGTCCCGCCGCCCGTCGTGCGCAGTTGCTTGCTGATCGTCGCCACCGAGGCCGTGATCGCGAGCGTGATGATGAGGCCGATGAGGAGGCCGATCATCAATTCGATCAGCGAGAGGCCCACCTGCTTGCCTCGTGCACCGGAGCAACCGGGGCCCTTGTCGGTCATCATGACTGCCATTGAAAGCGGTTGGTGACGCTCATGCTGTGCGAGTCGCGTACTGCTCCGCCGGCCCCGTCGGGCTGCTTGAACTCCGCGCTCCATTCGAGCGTGATGGTCAGAAAGCCGGTGGTCACGCCGGACGGTCTCGCGATCGTGACGCTCGCCTCGGGAAAGTTTTCGCAAGCTTCGAGCACCCAGGCCGCTGCCGGATGGGTGCCCAAGGATGCGGGGCATTCGGTCCGGTCGAGCAGAAACTCCGACGACGGATCGCCGCTCGTCGCGTCCTGCAGCTCGACCTGGGCGATCAGCTTGTTGATGAGAAAGGCGGCCGTCGCGCGATCCCGGGCTTCGCTGCCGAACTGGACGGCCCTGGCCTGCATTTCGATTGCACCGATCGCGCCAAGCGAAAAGACGAGGATGGCGACCAGCCCTTCGAGCAGGCTGAAGCCTGCCTGTTTGCGCCGCGACGTCCCGGAATTCAACATGTACGTGGATCACCGGAGATCGTGATCGCCGGATCGCATAGTTGCAGTTGTCCGCCGTTATGCACTGCGATGCGCAGCTGCCGGTCGATCAGGTCGCTGCTGATGTCGATCTGCTGGAGACGGCTGCCGGACGTATCGACCATGCCGCTGGAAAGAAAGGTGACGGCGGACTGGCTCGAGTTCGTCTCGATCGACAGGTTGCCGGCGCCGTTGCCTTTGCTGGCCTGGATCTGGCTCGCAGGGCTGAGCGTGGCCACCGTCCAGTCGGCCGTCCCCGTCGTCAGCGTGAAGGAGACGGGCTGGTTGCGGCGCAAGGCCTCGATGCGCGCGAGTTGCAGGCCGGACATGATCGCCTCGGCGCTCGTGCGGATGCGGAAATTTGCGAACGCACCTTCGAAACTGGGCGCCGCGATCGCGGTGATGATCGCGAGGATGGAAATCGTGACCAGCGCTTCGATCAGGGTGAAACCGGCCGCGCGAGTCCGCGACCATCTCAGCATGTACCCCCCTTGCGGGTGATCCAGCAGTCGACGGGCAGCCCGGAAGTGTCGGGGAAGGCCGTCGTCTGGCGCCGGTTGTTGTTGTCGATCGTGAAGGTATAACCGGTCATGCCGACGGACGCTTTTCCGGTCGCCGTCGCGAGGAAGGCCTGGTTGTCGGCGCCGTTGTTCGTGCAGCTGAAGTCGAACGAGTCGGTCGTCGTAACGCCGACGCCGCAGTGGGTGGCAGTCGAACCGTAATTGCGGTTGTCCTGGAAATACTGCTCGAGTCGAATCCGCAGCGTCGAAAGCTCGTTCGTCGCCTCGACGATCCGGCTACGCCGAACGTGATCCTGATAAGACGGCAGGGCCACGGCGGCCAAAATCGCAATGACGACAATCGCGATCAGCAACTCGATGAGTGTGAAACCGCGCAGCGCGGGCGGTCGATAACAATGGTTCGAGCGTGGTCTTTTATGCGGATTTCGGCCGCGCGCAGGCGCCAGCGGCGCATTGGATGCAGTCATCGTCTGAGTCGATCATCTTGCCCAGGGATTGCCTGAGCATGTGGGTGGTATATGTCCCTGCGGCCGTTCCACGCGAGTGTCAGCCGCAGATGTCAGACATCTTTGGCGCGCGGATGTTACGTTCCGCGTTATCCCGCCGGCAAGCGCGCTGCCGGAAATATTGCAAATTATTTCACGTTTTTCAGGACATTTCCCCACATGTGGGGCGTCGTCGCAAAGAAAACGTCGAGGGGGTGCGCGGAGGCGAGGACTGCCGATTGGGAGGAGTGTTGCGTTCGGCAGGAGGAGCCGGGGCTGAATAGCCCCGGCGGAAGGGATCAGGCCAGCGTAAGACCCGTCAGGCGCTCGTACGCCTCGCGGTACTTCGCCGCGGTGCGCTCAATGACCTCGGCGGGCAGGCGCGGGCCGGGCGCCTTCTTGTTCCAGGTGAGCGTCTCGAGATAGTCGCGCACGTACTGCTTGTCGAAGGAGGGCGGGCTGATGCCTTCGCGGTAGCCGTCGGCCGGCCAGAAGCGGGAGGAGTCGGGCGTCAGCGCCTCGTCGATGAGGTGCAGCGTGCCCGCGGCGTCGACGCCGAACTCGAACTTCGTATCGGCGATGATGATGCCGCGGCCGGCGGCGTAGTTCGAAGCCTCGGTGTATAGCGCAATGGCCGCATCGCGCGCCTGGGCTGCGAGCTGGGCGCCGTTCTTGCCGGTGCCGGCGAGCTCCTCGGTGAGGGCCGCTGCGCAGCGCGTCTGGGCCTGCTCGAAGGAGATGTTCTCGTCGTGGTCGCCGACGTCGGCCTTCGACGCCGGGGTGAAGATCGGCGAGGGCAGCTTCGCGGCCTGTTGCAGGCCGGCGGGCAGCTTGATGCCGCAGATCGCGCCGCTGTCCTGGTAGTCCTTCCAGCCCGAACCGATTACATAGCCGCGCACCACGGCCTCGATCGGCAGCGGCTTCAGGCGCTTGACGACCAGCGCGCGGCCGCGCACCTGCTCACGCTCGTCGGCGGCGACGACCGATTCCGGATCGATGCCGGTCAGCTGGTTGGGGATGATCGCGCCGAGGCGGTCAAACCAGAAGCTCGCCATCGCGGTCAGCACGCGCCCCTTGTCGGGAATCGGGTCCGGCAGGATGACGTCGAAGGCGGACAGGCGGTCGCTGGTCACGATCAGGAGCTTGTCGGCGTCGACGGCATAGATGTCGCGCACCTTGCCGCGGCCCAGCAATTGCAGGCTCTTGATGGAGGATTCGAACAGGGGAGTGGCCACGATGGTTAACGCTCTTTCAGGCAAAAACGGGATTATAGGACAGCTTGCTCTCAATGCCCGCCGTCGTGCCCCGCGCCGCTCTCTTCGGCGGCGAGCTGACGGCGCATGCGCCGCAGACCGAGCGCGACGAGTCCGGCGATGATCGGGATCGACACGGCGGTGGCGATCTCGGGCGTCACGGGCGCGATGAGGTCCTTGGCGCCCTTCGCGATGTACTGCACGAGCTGCGAGCCGTAGTAGGTGATCGCAACGACCGACAATCCCTCGACCGTTTCCTGCAGCCGCAGCTGCAAGCGCGAGCGCGTATTCATCTGCGCAAGCAGCGCCTGGTTCTGGCGCTCGAGTTCGACGTCGACGCGGGTACGCAGCAGCTGGGAACTGCGCGCGATGCGGCCGGACAGATCTTCCTGGCGTCGCGCGGTCGTCGCGCAGGTATCGATCGCCGGTGCGAGACGCCGCTGCATGAACTCGCGCATAGTCGGATAGCCGCTCACGCGCACCTCGCGCAGGTCGTCGATGCGCTGGCGCACAAGCCCGTAATACGCTGCGGCGGCGCCGAAGCGGAAAGCCGTCCGGGCGACCGACCGCTCGACGTCGGCAGCGAGTCGCGTCAGATGGCCGAGCACGTGACGCTCGTCCTCGGGCGAGCCCGCGTCGCCCATGTTGTCCATCAGGTCGGCGAGTTCGCCTTCGGCCTGCGACAACCTCGCGCGCACTTCCTTCGCGACGGGGAAGGCCAACAGCGCCATGACCCGGTAGGTCTCGATCTCGAGCAGGCGCTGCACCGTACGTCCGGCCTGTCGCGGTGTCAGCGAATCGTCGAGAACCAGGAAGCGCGAGAAGCCGTCGGCGATCTGGAAGTCCGTGAATACCCATCCGGCGCCGTCTGCGACCTGCGAGGCGATCGAGTTCATGCCGGTGGGCGAATACTGGCTCAGCACGGTCTCGGGCGACACTTCCTGGATGCTGCGCAACTCGATGTGGGTCGCGACGATCAGCAGGCCCGGGATGTCCTGGCGCCAGTTCGCCGGGACTTCGATCAGCGCGTGCTCGCCCGCCGTGTCCGTCGTTTCGATACGCCGGACGAAGGTGTAGCTCGTGAACTCGTGGTGGCGCTCCCACTTCAGCCGGAAGTCGCCGGCGTCGAGGAATACGTGTCCGGAGGCCGTCTGCGGTGCCGGAAGGCCGAGCTGTTCCGCGAGTTGGCACAGGTGCGCGGCTTCGGCGTCGGCGCTGTCCTCGGTGTGCAGGAAAGCGAGATAGGTGACGAACTCGGGCGTCTGCAACGGCACGGGCGGGCGTGCGTGAACCTCGTCATTGAGTGTCTGACGCAGCGGGTGTTGTTCGAACAGGGGCATGTTGGGCGCGCGATCCATGGTGGCGCTAGCGTACCGGTCCGGGAGATGCGGCGGAAGCCCCCGCGCTGCGTGGCGTCGCGAAGCCGCCACACGCGCAGGCGCTTCCTCTCGTCAATAGCGTGAGGGTTGCAGCGCCGGCTGGCCTGTCGGGCGCTCCGAGGACGGTGCGGGAGCGGATTGCGAGCCCTCCTGCGCCGGTACGATGAGCACTTCGACGCGGCGGTTCTGTGCGCGGCCTTGCGTCGTGTCGTTGCTGGCGACAGGGCGCGACTCTCCGTATCCGACCGCAGCGATCCGGCGGGGGTCGACCCCGCTGCGGATCAGCGTGCTGCGCACAGCTTCGGCGCGATTGTCCGACAACGTCTGGTTGAAGCCGGCCGAGCCGGTCGAGTCGGTGTGTCCTTCGATCTGCACGACCGTACCGGGGTACTGCCGGATGCTTTGCGCCATCTGTGTCAGCACCGGCGTGAACTGCGGCTTGACGTCGGCGCGACCGGTATCGAAGGTGATGCTCTCCGGGGCCTGCAGGCGGATCGTGTCGCCCTGCCGCTGAACGGCGACGCCAGTACCGGCCATCTGCTGGCGCAGATCGGCTTCCTGCTTGTCCATCTGGCGGCCGATCAGCCCGCCCACGGTCGCTCCGATCGCGGCGCCGATCAGGCCACCTTTCATGCGATCGCCGTGGCCGCCGGCGACGTTGCCGAGTACGGCGCCAGCGCCAGCGCCGATCGCCGCGCCGCGGCTGGTGTTGGCGTTTTCACCGTAGAAGGGATTCTGGGCACAGCCGGCAACCACCATGACGGCAGCTGCGGCGAAGATGCACGCCTTTTTCGACATGTTCGCCTCCGTTGTCGGGTAGTCAGGAGGCTTTCATTGTGCGCGCTTCCCCAGAAAGCGGTGCGCAGCATCGATAAGCAAATGTAAGTGGCGGGGCGCTTCAACCGAGCGTGATATCGAGGGCTTCCTCGATCGACGGGGTCGGACGGCGGATGTGGTAGCCCTGCGCAAGATCGATGCCCTGTTCGACCACCTTCGCGAGCACCTCCGTATCTTCGACGTATTCGGCGACGGTCCGGATGCCGAGATCGCGGGCGAGTGCGACGATGCTGCGCACCAGCGCGCGGTCCTTCTCGTTGTGCTTCATGCCGACGATGAAGTCGCCCTCGATCTTCAGGAAGTCGATGGGGAAGCGCTTCACGTAATGGAAGGACGAGAAGCCCGAGCCGAAGTCGTCAATCGCCAGCCGGAAGCCTTCCGCGCGCAGGGTGTTGATGAAGCGATCGAGCAGCGCCATGTTCTTGATCGTTTCGCGCTCGGTGATCTCGAATACGATCCGGCCCGGATCAAAGTCGAACGAGGCGGCGATGCGGCGCGTCTCCTGCACGAAGTCGTTGAGCACCAGCGCCCGCGGCGACATGTTCAGGAACAGCAGCCCCTTGTAATCGGACTGGCTGACGAGCTCCAGCGCCCGCTCCATCAGGATGTAGTCGAGCTTGTGCATCAGGCCCATCTTCTCGGCGATCGCGACGAAGGCGTCGGCGACGAGAATGCTGCCGTCTTCGAGCCGGATGCGGGCGAGCACTTCGAGCGCCTCGACTTCGCCCGTCTTGGGATTGACGATCGGCTGGAAGTAGGGAATCACGCCGCGTGCTTCGACGGCGGCGAGGATCAGGATGCTCTTCTCGGACAGCGAGCGGAACACCTCGACCACGTCCTGCGGCGTGGGGATCGCCAGGCGCCCCTTACCCTCGGCCTTCGCGCGATACATCATCGTGTCGGCGAAGAGGAAGAGATCCTTGGTCTCGACCGCGTGATCGGGATAGACCGCCATCCCGACCGACAGCGAACCGCTCACCCTGGCCCCATCCGGCGTCTCGATCGACATCGTGGTTACCGAGTCGATGATGCGCTGGGCGACTTCCGTCGTTCCGGGGAGATCCGTCTCCGGCAGGATCACGACGAACTCGTCGCCGCCGTAGCGGGCGAGTAGATCGTCCTCGCGGATCGCGCTGCGGATCGACGCGGCGACCTCCTGCAGGAAGATGTCGCCGAAGCCGTGGCCGTAAGTGTCGTTGACGGACTTGAAGTTGTCCGCGTCGACCACCAGCAACCCGAACTTGTAGCCGTGGCGCCCCGAACGGATGGTCTCGCTCTCGAGCAGTTCCCAGAACACGCGCTGGTTGTACAGGTTCGTGAGCGGATCGCGCGTCGCGTAGTACTCGAGATCCTTGGTGTACTTGTCGATCGCCTTCACCGAGCCGACGACGTTGAGCAGCGTCGACAGGATGCTTTCGACGACCAACCAGCGCGTGTTGTCCGCTCCCGGCTGCGCCTGCATGCCGATGCCGACGATGCCGCCGATCTTCGGCGCCTCGACGAGCAGCGACTTCGTCTGCACCTCGATGTCCTCGCGTACGAGTTCGGGCAGGGGCCGCGAGCTGTCGGCGATGTTGTGTTCGATGCTGACCGCGTAGCCGCCGGCGAAGTAGGGGTTGCGTCCGAGCGATTCCTTGACCGTCGTCTCGAAGAGCTGCTGACTCTTGGCGGAAGGCGTGTAGCGCCAGAACACTTCGAGATCGAAGATGTCGTCGCCGATCTTGAAGATCGAGAACAGCGCGTAGGCCGGCATCACGTCGTCGATGTCGAGGAGCAGCCGGTTCACGTACTCGCGCCAGTCCTTGACGACGTCCGAAGTCAGAATGAATTTCTCGAGCAGGCGGATCTCGAATTCGAGCATCTCCTTATCGACGGCAACGCCGCGCACGCGTTCGAGCAACTGCTTCACTTCGCCGGCGACCGGGCTGAATTCGCTGAAGCCGAAGTCGAGTCTCGCCTTTTCGATCTGGCGCAGGTCGGCGAGCTTGCTGACGGAGCGGATATTGGTCGCAAAACTGCCGATCCCCCGGTCGAGCCGGCGGCGGATGTAAGCGACCATCAGCAAGGTCGCGATGATGGCGACCGGGAGGATCGGTGCGAACGCCAGCAGGAACTGGCGGTTGCTCGCCGCGAGCAGCGGCGTGATGTCCTGGCGGACATCGATCACGCCGAGCACCTCGCCGGGCTGGGCGTTCGTATGGCAGACCCGGCACTGGTCCTCTGCGCGCAGCGCGTGGATGAAGCGCACTTCCGGGCCGTTGTTGAGGCGCAGGCTATCGCCGCTGGCAATGACTTTGCGGATCGGGTCGTCGAAGGCGGGCTGGGCGATTTCGCCGAACAACTCGGCGACCCGCGGTCCGCGGTAGATCTGGATTTGATGCTGGGTGTTGTCCACCGAGCGCCGGACCGCGCGGATGAATTCCTCGAGCTGCTGCCGCGACCAGCCGGTGCGCATCAGCTGGAACATCGACTGGAAGGTCATCTCCGCGAAGGTGTTCGCGTCGCGCATTGCGTTGTCGCGCACGGAGCGTTCGAAGAGGCTCGACACGGCATAGTGCGTCGCGCCAACGAGGGCCGCCGAGAACACGATTGCCGCGATCAGCAGCAGGCCCCGGATTGTTTTGATTCGAGTCATCGAGCGAGCTGTCCTGGTCCCGCCGATGATCGGATGCTGTCCGTCTCAGGCCGGATTCGTGCGCGAAGTAGGATGAAAGTCGTAACACCCCGTAACAACCAGGGCTTTTGCGCGGACTATACTCTCCCGCCCCGTTCAGGGAAAGGCGGCGAGCGCGAAGCGGCTGATGCGTCGCACAATTCGCGTGCCTCGGCAGCGCTCAAATGGCGCCACGGAATCGGAAAGAGACCGGCGACGCGTCGTCGGTAGCGCTCATAGGCGCGGCCGTGACAGGCGACGAGCTTGCGTTCTTCGAAGCGCGAGCCGATCCAGAAATAGATCGATACGCATAGGGTCGTGACCAAGCGCGCGCCGTCCATGTCCCGCGTCCATAGGATGACCAGCGCCAGGAAATACCAGGGATGGCGAACGTAGCGATGCAGCGGCGAGATCCGCAGTGGCCCGCAGTTATGGAACGGACTTCCTCCGGAACGCCACTGTGCGAATCCGCTGAATTCGCCCATGTCGTAGTAGCGGCAGGACCATAGGAAGCCGCCGAAAGCGGCGAGCGCCAACGCGTCGGCCACCCAGCCCCAAATCCCGGTCCACTGCCAGAGCGGCGCCGTTCGCCATGCAAAAGTCAGCCACAGCAGCGGAAGCAGCAGGATCGCTGCGATCGCATTGAACAGAAGACGGTACGCGCTCGTCGCAAACCGGCAATGCTGCCCAATGGCGCGCTTGACCGCGTTCGACGCGAGTAGCGAATGCAGCGCTCCGTACGCCGCCCAGCCGGCCGCGAGCGCCGCGATGTGAAGAATCGGCCAGGTGTCCAGGGTCGCCATGCGCCGCTACTGTGCGGCAAATGCGTCCTGAATGCCAGCACCGTCCATGCCTTTCGGCATAAGCCGATCCGTTTCAGGGCATAATCGCGCCAATCAAAAAAGTTAATCGGAGCGGGCCGCTGCCGGCACCTCTGGAGCTGGAATGAATCTCAACCGGAAAATGACATTGTTGTTCGGCGCCATCGCCCTGGGAACCCTGGTGATGCTCGTCCTGATCAGCCTTGTCGCCTTTCGCAGTTACTCGATCGCGTCGTCGACCGCGCATGTGCGCACCGCCGCCGAAATGGTGCGGGTGCATCTGACCGAAGCGATGATCCAGGGAACGATCGACAAGCGCGAACAGTTCCTCGATCGCCTCCTGGAGGTGCAGGGGCTGCGCTCGGCGCGGATCATCCGGTCGTCCTACGTCACGCAGCAGTTCGGTGCCGGCATGGCGCGCGAGATGCATCCCGACGATATCGAGAAGCTGGTCCTCGCCGACGGCCAGCCTCGCTACGTGATCGTCGACGAGCGCGGCGATTCGGTGTTCCGCGGCACGATTCCCTTTGCGGCCTCGACCCGCGGCAAACCGAACTGCCTGCAGTGCCACCACGTCACCGAGGGGACCGTGCTCGGTGCGGTCACGATGGAGGTTTCGCTGAGTGAACTGAAGGAGAAGGCGCTCACGACCGTCGCGCTGATCATCGTCACGGTGGCGGTCTTTTCGCTGCTGTCGATCCTGCTCGCGCGCCGCCTGATCCTGCCCGTCGGCTCGACGGCACAGGCCGTGGAGCGCGCGGTGCAACGCGCACTGCGCGGGGATTTCAAGGGGCGCGTCGAAAAGCGTACCGACGACGAGATCGGCCAGATCGCGACCGAGACCAACAGCCTGCTGGTCTTCCTCGACGATGGTCTCGCGCGCATCAGCCAGCGGGTCGTGCAGCTCACGGGCCGCACGATGCGCCAGGACGACAATCAGCTCGAGGTCGCGATCGACATGGTCAATGGCTTGGCCGACGCATCGAGCTTCAAGCAGGCGATCGAGGAGGACGAGACCAAGGCGGAGATCTTCGACCGCTTCGGCAAGGTGCTGACCGAGCGCTTCGGCGTGCGTGAATTCTCAATCTACGAGACCTCCGGCCCGAAACAGCTCGAACCGCTTTCGGTCGATGGCGTGCAGGGTGCGCCTTGCCGCTGGTGCGATCCGCAGATCCTCGTGCGCAGCGACATGTGTCGCGCCAAGCGCTCAGGTCATGTCGTCGACGGCCTGAGCCAGCCCGGCATCTGCTATGCCTTCCAGCCGCCCGAGGGGCTGGGCGAGGGGCGGCGCCATTACTGTGTGCCGATCATGCAGTCGGGCGCGGTCGGCAACGTCATCCAGATCGTCGTGCGCGAGTCCGAGGCGCAGGCCTTCCAGTCACAGGTGCCTTACGTCAACGTCTATGTGCGTGAGATGACGCCGGTGCTCGAAGCCAAGCGGCTCACGGAGACACTGCGCGAATCGTCGCTGCGGGACGCCATGACCGGCCTCAATAACCGGCGCTTCCTCGAGGAGTACGTCGATACGCTGATCGCCTCGGCACGACGCCGCAAGACGACGCTGGCGGTGCTGTTGCTCGATCTGGACTACTTCAAGGTCGTCAACGACACCTACGGTCATGACGCCGGGGATATCGTACTGAAGTCGCTCGCCAACGTGCTGAAGAGTTCGGTGCGCGCGTCCGACATGGTCATCCGCTTCGGCGGCGAGGAGTTCGTCATCATCCTGCAGGAAACTGACGCCGAGAACGCCATGCGGGTCGCCGAGAATATTCGCATCGCGGTCGCCGAGATGAAGATTCAGGTCGGCTCTTCGACGCTGCAGAAGACGATCTCGATCGGCGTCGCGATGTTCCCGGAAGACAGCGAAACCTTCTGGCAAAGCGTCAAATTTGCGGACGTGGCGCTCTATCGGGCGAAGGAAGATGGGCGCAACCGCGTGGTGCGCTTCCGTCCGGAACTGTGGGAAGGGCACTCGGCCGAGTCGTACTGACGACCGTCCCGGAGCTGCGTCCCCGCTCCAGCCCGCTTCCTTTTCAGCTCGTCTGTTGCCAGGCGGCGACCAGAGGGTCGCGGTGGGCTGCAAGCTCCGTCAGCGCGACCTCGATCACCGGTCCGCTCAGCGTGTTGCCGGCACACGTCGCACGCAGGCTGGCGTCGGTTCCACTGACGTCCACGCGCAGCGCGTCCTGGTTCGGCTGCAGACGGTTATGCCGGTCCTGCTCGTCGAGGACGACGCTGCCGTTGGTCAGGTTCAATCGTCCGCGCAAGCTCACGTCCCGGCCCGAACTCAGTTTGCCCGCCACGATGCAGGGCAGGGTCCGGAAATCGGCGACCAAGGTCAGCGCATGCCGCCGCAGAAAACGAGCCAGTTCGGCTCCCTGCAGCGGCGCGCGTCCCGCGGTGCGGCGCGAGAGTTGCTCCAATTCTTCGTCGGTGAGATGCGGGCCCGCGGCGACCAGCGCTTCGCGCGGCAAAGCCGCAGCTGCGGTGCTCACGACGTCGAGATGGTGATGATGCGAGACGAGCGAGATCCCCGCCTTCCCCAGCTGCTTCGCGGTGACCGTGGGCATCCCTTGCAGCACCATATTGCCGAGCAGCTCCTGCATGGCCTTGCACAATTTTTCGTGGCTGGCCTGGAGGAAAGCTTCGGGCGCATCCAGTTCGAATTCGAACCCGATGCTGAGTTTGAGATTGGCTCGTGTCATGAAAGTCGCCGGTCGGTCGGCTGGCCTCTTGTGCCGCAGGCCGACCGGCTCGGCCGTCAGCGAACGACCTGCGTCAGTTCGCCGGACTTGTAGCGGGCGGCGATCTTATCGAGCGGCACGGGCTTGATGCGGCTCGCCTGGCCGGCGCAGCCGAAAGCCTCGAAACGCGCCTTGCAGACGAGCTTGGCGGCTTCGCGCGCCGGCTTCAGGTATTCGCGCGGATCGAACTTCGACGGGTTCTCGAACAGAAACTTGCGGATCGCGCCGGTCATGGCGAGACGGATGTCGGTGTCGATGTTGATCTTGCGCACGCCGAACTTGATGGCCGTCTGGATTTCCTCGACCGGCACGCCGTAGGTTTCCTTCATGTCGCCGCCGTACTGGCGGATGATCTCGAGCAGTTCCTGCGGCACGCTCGACGAGCCGTGCATCACGAGGTGGGTGTTCGGCAGGCGTGCGTGGATCGCCTTGACGCGCTCGATCGCGAGGATGTCGCCGGTGGGCTTGCGCGTGAACTTGTAGGCGCCATGGCTCGTCCCGATCGCGATCGCGAGGGCGTCGCAGTCGGTCTGCTTGACGAAGTCGGCGGCCTGGTCGGGATCGGTGAGAAGCATCGAGTGATCCAGCGTGCCCTCTGCGCCGACGCCGTCTTCCTCGCCGGCCTGGCCGGTTTCGAGGGAGCCGAGGCAGCCGAGTTCGGCTTCGACGGTCACGCCGATCGCGTGCGAGAACTTGACCACCTCACGGCTCACGGCGACGTTGTAATCGTAGGAGGAGGGCGTCTTGCCGTCTTCCATCAGCGAGCCGTCCATCATGACGCTGGAGAAGCCCGAGCGGATCGCAGCCTGGCAGATCGCGGGCGACTGGCCGTGGTCCTGGTGCATCACGACGGGGATCTGCGGGTAGGCTTCGACGGCGGCGTCGATCAGGTGGCGCAGGAAGGCTTCGCCGGCGTATTTCCGCGCGCCGGCCGAGGCCTGCATGATGACCGGGCTGTCGGCTTCGGCCGCGGCTTCCATGATCGCCTGGACCTGTTCCAGATTATTGACGTTGAACGCCGGCAGGCCGTAGCCGTTCTCGGCGGCGTGATCGAGCAGCTGGCGCATGGAAACGAGGGGCATGGAACTTCTCCGATAGGTTTTCTGACGCAATTTGTGCGACTAACCGCGCATTTTAACGTCAGTCGGCACCCGATGGGCTTCGTGCGTGGCCGGGACGCACACAAGAAAATGGCCCGGAGCGAACTCCGGGCCATCGCGGCCACCACAGACGGGGCTGGAGGGGGTTACCTTACTTGAGCAACTCCGCCTGCGTTGCCGCATCAAGACGTCCGGTGACGGGGATGTTGCGGTCGGTCTGGTACTGGCGCAGCGCATTCGTCGTCTTGCTGCCCATCTTGCCGTCCGGCGTCCCCGCATCGAAACCGAGCTTGTTGAGTTTAGTTTGAGCGTCCTTCATGCTGATAGTTCCACCGGAGTAGCCCCCCGGCTGGGATGCTCCGTCGACGGCGAGCTTGCCCCCGGTGCCGAGTCCGCGGTCGCCCATGGACTGCGCCGTGTAGTTGCGCAGCGCCCTGACCATCTGGTTGAAGGAGTCCATGAAGGCGCCGGCGATCACCTTGCCCTGCGGCGTGTTGGTGTAGCCCCCCAGTCCGGCCGCCGCGCCGCCCCCTCCGATCAGGCCTCCCAGCCCGAAGTCAGTGTTCTTGGCGCTGCCCTCGGCGACGCCCACCTGCACGCCCGAGCGGTTATCGACGAGGGTCAGCATAGTCGAGGCCTCGTTGGTCTTCATGTTGCCCACGATCGCACCGACTACGCCGCCGCCGATTGCGCCCGCTGCGGCGCCCAAGCCCCCGGTACCGCGTTCGCTGAACAGGATTTCAGGGTTTACCGAGTAGTCGGCGCTCACCATCTGGCCTTTGCCGAAGTTGCTGCCGGCGCGTAGTTCGCCACCTTGTTGCAGCGCGCGTTCCTGCTGCATGTTGGCCATCGCGCGGCCGCGTTCGACGACGATGAAGCAGTTCGACTGCTGCATCAGCAGGCGCAGCACCGGCACGGTCGAGGTGAGTTGATAGCGGCTGGTCAGGATGCGATACCAGCCGGAGTTCTGGTCTTCGACGACGGCGGCGGTGCCGAAGGGTTTGTCGCAACGCTCGAGCTGGCTGCTGGCGTTTTCCGCAGAGCCTCCGCCTGCGGCGCCCGTGGCCGGCGTCTTCGCGCCAGCGTCCCCCATCTTGATCGGCATCTGATCGCAGCCGCCCATGAAGGTCGCGGCTACGGCAAGGGCAATTACCGGAAGTTGAGCCTTCATGTTGGGGCCTCACGCGATTGTTCTCTGTTTTTGAACTCGACGCCGCATGTGTGCGACGCCGCCGCGGGTGTAACCATACGTTAGCCAGTATAGGTTACCGATCGGCCCCTCTCAACGCGTTATGGCTGCTCTGGGTCAGATAGGCGGAATGCCCTGCGCCGCGCGATGTTGCGCCCGTTTCAGGGCCTCCCGGAGAGTCTCACCCTCGGGCGCCGCCCCGCCCCAGCCGTCGAAATGGACGAGGTCCTCGAGCGGCAGGCGGGGGCGCCATCCGGCCGTCTGCAGCTCCGGTTGGTCGAGGAAATGGCTGACGTGGCCGACGCACAGGTAGGCGACCGGGATGATGCGCTGGGGCAGGCCGAGGATCTCGCGGATGCGGGCTTGGCGGTAGATGCTGACCCAGCCCACGCCGAGTCCCTCGGCCCGCGCCGCGAGCCACAGGTTCTGCACGGCGCAGACCGTGCTGTAGAGGTCCATCGCCTTGATGTGCGTGCGCCCGATCACGACAGGGCCGGCGCGGTCGCGGTCGCAGGTGATGCAGAGATTCACGGGCGCTTCGAGGATGCCCTGCAGGCGCAGTCCCGAATACACCTCGCGCTGCTTGCCTTCGAACATCTGCGCGGCTTCGGCATTGGCTTCGGTGAAGGCGCCATGCACCTGTTGCTTGACCGCCTTGTCGCGGATCACGACGAAGCTCCACGGCTGCATGAAGCCGACCGAGGGCGCGAAGTGGGCTGCGGTGAGGATGCGCGCGAGCACGTCGTCGCCGACCGGATCGGGCAGGAACTGGCCGCGCACGTCGCGCCGCGCCAGGATATTGCGATAGACGGTGGCGCGCTCGGCGTCGTCGAAATGGTGGTGAGCCTGATGGCCCGGGCTTGTGCTGTTCATGGATTCCCCTTCTGAAGCACAGTGGGCGGCAAGCGGGCCTGCCTGCCGCAAAGTAGCCTCCAGGCCGGTCTTCTGACTCGGGATCGTCCCGCGCCGCGCCTTCCCGCCCGGACGGGCAGTGGCATCTTGCGGCGGCGGTCCCCCTCACAGCGTTGGGCACGTAGCGGAATCGGCGCGAGCTTTCGAAGGCGCCTCACCGCATTTCCGATTCTCCTGCCGATGGCAGGCACCCGGAGGCAATATCTGGTCGAGCGCCGAAGTGTAGCAGTCGTGCTCGGTCCCTGGCGCTTATTGCTCGGTCAGATGCGGCGCCGGATGTTCGCCCACGCGCACGATCTTCAGCGTGTTCGTGCCGCCCGTGGTGCCGATCGGTTCGCCGATGGTCAGCACGATCAGGTCGCCACGTTCGACGACGCCCTGGTCGAGCAGGATCTGCTCGGCTTCCCACAACAGCACGTCGCGGTCCTGATGGGTCTGCGACATCAGCAGCGGGAAGACCTCGCGGTACAGCGTCATCTGGTTGCGGGCCGCGGCTTCCGGCGTCAGTGCGTAGATCGGCACGCCGCTGTTGAGGCGGCTCATCCACAGCGCGGTCGAGCCGGTCTGTGTGAGCGATGCGATGGCCTTCACCTTGAGGTGCCAGGCGGTCCAGATCGCCGCCATCGCGATCGATTGATCGATGCGCGTGAAGACGCGGTCGAGGACGTCGCGATCGAGCGAGGCATCGGAGGACTTCTCGGCTTCGAGGCAGACGCGGCTCATCGCTTCGACGACCTCCACCGGATACTTGCCCGAGGCGGTCTCGGCGGACAGCATCACCGCGTCGCTGCCGTCGAGCACGGCGTTGGCGACGTCCGAGACTTCGGCGCGGGTCGGCACCGGACTCGTGATCATCGACTCCATCATCTGCGTCGCCGTGATCGTGAGCTTGTTGCGGTCGCGCGCGGCGCGGATCATCTTCTTCTGCAGTGCCGGCACGGCGGCATCGCCGACTTCGACCGCGAGGTCGCCACGGGCGACCATGATGCCGTCGGAGGCGTCGAGGATCTCGTCGAGGTTGGCAACGGCTTCGGTGCGCTCGATCTTTGCGATCAGGAGCGATTCGGAGCCGGCGGCGCGCAGCAGTTGGCGCGCCATGTACATGTCGGCCGCGCTCTTCGGGAAGGACACCGCGACGAAGTCGACGCCGATCTGCGCGGCGGTCTTGATGTCGTCCATGTCTTTCGCGGTCAGGGCCGGCGCGGTCAGGCCGCCGCCCTGGCGATTGATGCCCTTGTTGTTCGAGAGCTCCCCGCCGACACGCACGGTCGTGTGGATCTCGTGGCCGACGACCCGGTTGACGATCAGCTTGAGGCGCCCGTCGTCGAGCAGCAACACGTCACCCGGCTTCACGTCCTTCGGCAGATTCTTGTAGTCGAGACCGACCCGGCTGCTGTCGCCCAGCTCGCATTGAGCATCCAGAATGAAGGGCGCGTCTTTTTGCAGATGCACGCGATCGCCGGCGAACTTGCCGACGCGGATCTTCGGCCCCTGCAGGTCGCCGAGGATGCCGACCGAGCGTCCACATCGCGCCGCCGCTTCGCGAATCGCCGCCGCCCGCGCGATGTGGTCCTCCGCCTTGCCGTGCGAAAAATTCATCCGCACGACATCGATGCCGGCATGCACCATACGTTCGAGAACTTGCGGATCGGTTGACGCGGGGCCGAGGGTAGCGACGATCTTGGTGTGGCGGGGCATGCTGTCTCCGTGTCGTTATGCATCCGAGAGCATGATTCTACCTCTGCGGCCGCTTGCAAGGCCGGGCGTCACCCGGTTTCGTCGCCGGTCGGAATCGTGCGCAGCTTGCCTTACGCAAGCCCCTCGACAGATGCTGCGGCTTCCTATAATTTTGATTGCATCAATCCAACTCCCGGACCTTCGAACGCCATGAAACCTGCTTCCCTCGCATCACTCTGTGCAGTCATCCTGATGGTGCAGCCCGTGCTCGCGGCCGATCCCGTCCCCGCGTACGGACAGGGGCCGCTCGTACAACGGGTCGACGAGAGCCGCAGTCAGCGACTGCTCGACAAGGCGGTCGCGCGCTTCCGGGAGGTCGGCGACGCGGCGTTCGACGAATTCAACCGCGCGCCGCAGTTCAAGGATCGCGAGCTCTACGTGTACGTGCTCGGCATGGATGGCACCATGCTCGCCAGCGGCGGGACATCGGTGGCCTTGGTCGGACGCAATGTCGCCACGATGCAGGATTCCGCCGGCAAGCCCTTCTTCCGCGAAATGCTCGACGCCGCGGCGAAGAGCGACGCAGGCCGCGTCGAGTATCGCTGGCTCAATCGCGAGGACAAGCGCGAGGAGCATAAGGTGACCTTGTTCCGCAAGGTGGGCGAGCGCGTGGTCGCGGTCGGCTATTACGTGCCGCGTGCAACCCCGGCGCAGGCGAAGGACCTGCTGGAGCGCGCGGTTGCGCGGGTGAAGGAGAAGGGGGCGCAGGCGGCGCTGGAATCCTTCAACGCGCTCAATGGCGGCTTCATGCAGGATGACCTCTACGTGTTTGCGATCGATCTCGATTCCCAGCGTTTCCTCGCGCACGGTGCGATGCCCAAGATGGTCGGCACGGACGGCCACGAGTTGCGGGACGCCCAGGGCAAGGCGATCGTTGCTGACATGGTGAATATCGCCAGCCGCAAAGGCGCGGGCGAGCTCGATTACACTTGGCGCAATCCGGTCACCGACAAGGTTGAAACTAAGCACTCGTTCATCCGCAAGGTCGATGGCATGCTGGTCGGTGTCGGGTACTACACGCGCTGATCGGGCTCATCGGACGCTGCGACGCCGCGGGTTGACCTCGGACAATATCGCCCCGGCGTTGATCCGTGACAATGGCGTCGCCGGTTTCGGCGTCTAACTATCTGAATATCCGAGGAAGAGTCCCGATGATCGACGAGGTAACCCGTTCCCTGCTTGACAGCCTGCCGCGTGGCGCCAGCTACGACCTGTCGGTGGTGCACGATGCCGAAAGCAATCTGCATGCGCTGACAATCGTGATCGACGGTGAGAGCTTCCGCCCCGGCATCGGCTACGAGAGCAGCGACGATTTCGAATTCGATCGCGACCAGATTGCCGAATACCTGGTCACGCGCAAACAGAAAGGCGGCTGCGGCAGTTGCGGCAGCTGTCGCTGCAACTGATTCGCCTGCGCGTCAGCAAAACGGCCACCCTCGGGTGGCCGTTTTTCATGATGGGACCGGAAACCCGGCCCCGGGTGAAGCCTTTCAATCGTTGAAGCGCGCTTCGAGCGCCGCGATCGCGGGCAAGGTCTTGCCTTCGAGGAACTCGAGGAAGGCGCCGCCGCCGGTCGAGATGTAGCCCACGTCCTGAGCGATGTGGAACTTGGCGATCGCGGCCAGCGTGTCGCCGCCGCCGGCGATGCAGAAGGCGTCCGAGTGGGCGATCGCGGAGGCCATCATCTTCGTGCCACCGGCGAACTGATTGTGCTCGAACACGCCGACCGGACCGTTCCAGACGATGGTGCCGGCGTGGGCGATGATTTCGGTGAGCTTGGCCGAGGTCTTCGGGCCGACGTCCAGGATGCGGTCATGCGGGCCGACTTCATCGACCGGGATGCGGTTCGCGCGCGCCAGTGCCGACACTTCGTCGGCGACGACGACGTCGACCGGCAGCGGCACTTCGGCGCCACGCGCCTTCATGATGTCCATGACGGCCTGCGCTTCCTTGACCAGTTCCGGTTCGGCGAGCGAGTCGCCGATGCGCTTGCCCGAGGCGAGCAGGAAGGTGTTGGCGATGCCGCCGCCGACGATCAGCTGATCGACCTTCTCGGCCAGCGTCTTCAGGATCGTGAGTTTGCTCGACACCTTGGCGCCGCCGACGATCGCCACGAGCGGACGTGCGGGCGTTTCGGTGGCCTTGGTGAGCGCGTCGATTTCGGCGCCCATCAGCATGCCGGCGCAGGCGACCGGGGCGAAGCGGGCGATACCGTGCGTCGTCGCCTCGGCGCGGTGAGCGGTGCCGAAGGCGTCGTTGACGTAGACGTCGCACAGCGCGGCCATCTTCTTCGAGAGTTCTTCGTTGTCCTTCTTCTCGCCCTTGTTGCAGCGGCAGTTTTCGAGCAGCACGATCTCGCCGGCCTTGACCTCGAATCCGCCCTCGACCCAGTCGCGGATCAGGCGCACCGGCTTGTGCAGCAGCTCACCCATGCGCACCGCAATCGGTGCGAGCGTGTCTTCGGCGCGGCATTCGCCTTCGGTCGGACGACCGAGGTGCGAGGTGACCATCACGGCGGCGCCGTTGTCGAGGCAGTACTTGATAGACGGCAGCGAGGCGCGGATGCGGGTATCTTCGACGATGTTGCCGGCTTCGTCCTGCGGCACGTTGAGATCGGCGCGGATGAAGACGCGCTTGCTGGCGACGTCGAGCTCGGCGAGTTTCTTGACTTGCATGGATTCCTTCCCGATGTGAAAACGCCCCGCTGAGCAGGGCGTCGGATTGCGTGCGGAGCCGGTGGCTTACTTGGCGTTGTGGACAGCGCGGGCGGCGTCCAGCATGCGGCAGGAGTAGCCCCACTCGTTGTCGTACCAGGCGAGCACCTTGACGAGGTTGCCGTCCATCACGCGGGTCTGGGTCGCGTCGAAGATCGAGGAGTGCGAGTCGTGGTTGAAGTCCATCGACACCAGCGGATCTTCATTAACGGCGAGCACGCCCTTCAACGGACCCTTGGCGGCTTCCTTCATCAGCGCGTTGATCTCTTCCTTCGTGGTCGCGCGGCTGGCGGTGAAGGTGAGGTCGACGAGCGAGACGTTCATCGTCGGCACGCGCAGCGCGAAGCCGTCGAACTTGCCCTTCAGCGCGGGCAGCACCAGGCCGACGGCCTTCGCCGCGCCGGTCTTGGTCGGGATGATGTTCTGAGCGGCAGCGCGGGCGCGGCGCAGGTCCTTGTGGCGCACGTCGACCAGCACCTGGTCGTTGGTGTAGGCGTGCACGGTCGTCATCAGGCCCTTCTCGATGCCGATGTTGTCCTGCAGCACCTTCGCGACGGGGGCGAGGCAGTTGGTCGTGCACGAGGCGTTCGAGATGACGGTCATCGCCGAGGTCAGCACCTCGTGGTTCACGCCGTAGACGATGGTCGCATCGACGTCGTCGCCGCCCGGGGCGGAGATCAGCACCTTCTTCGCGCCCTGCTTCAGCAGCACTTCGGCCTTGGCCTTGGCGGTGTACGCGCCCGTGCACTCGAGCAGCACGTCGACGCCCAGGTCGCCCCAATTCACGCCCAGCGGATCCTTCGTCGAGAAGAAGGGG
>NZ_DATFAO010000079.1:0-92775 GCF_035254505.1 Aromatoleum sp.
ACACATAAAGGAGAACACATCATGGCAAACATCGGATTCATCGGACTCGGCATCATGGGCGCGCCGATGGCCCAGCACCTCATCGACGGCGGCCACACGCTGTTCGTGAACACCCACGGCAAGACGCCGCGCCAGATCATCGACGCCGGCGCGACGGTGTGCGAAACCGGCCGCGAAGTCGCCGAGAAGTCGGACTTCATCATCGTGATGGTGCCCGACACCCCGGACGTCGAAGCCGTGCTCTTCGCCGCGAACGGCGTCGCAGCGGGCCTCGCCCCGGGCAAGACCGTGATCGACATGAGCTCGATCAGCCCGGTCGCGACCAAGCAGTTCGCGCAGAAGATCAACGATCTCGGCTGCGAATACCTCGACGCGCCGGTCTCGGGCGGCCAGGTCGGCGCGAAGGCTGCGACGCTGTCGATCATGGTCGGGGGCAAGCACTCGACCTTCGAGAAGGCGCTGCCGATCCTGCAGTTGATGGGCAAGAACATCACGCTGGTCGGCAAGAACGGCGACGGCCAGACCTGCAAGGTCGCCAACCAGATCATCGTCGCGCTGAACATCGAGGCGGTTGCCGAGGCGCTGCTCTTCGCCGCGAAGAACGGCGCCGATCCGGCCCGCGTCCGCGAGGCGCTGATGGGCGGCTTCGCCTCGTCACGCATTCTCGAAGTGCATGGCGAGAGGATGATCAAGCGCGCCTTCGATCCGGGCTTCCGCATCGAGCTGCACCAGAAGGATCTGAACCTCGCGCTCACCGTCGCGCGCCAGGTCGGCATGTCGCTGCCGAACACCGCGACTGCGCAGGAACTCTTCAACGCCTGCGCAGCGCATGGCGGCGCCGGCCGCGATCACTCGGCGATGGTGCAGGCGCTGGAGAAGATGGCGAACTTCGAGATCGGCCAGTAAGTGGTTGCTAGCTGATCGCTCCAAGGCAATACGCGTAATACCGGATGTTCCCCGCAGGGCTCGCGGGAGAACATCCGCCCCCCTCGCGGTCAAACACCTCGCCCCTCCCGCATACGGATCCTGCCATGACCACTGAAGACGACATCCGCGCCCTGCTGCGCCAGATGTTCACCGCCGCGGTGGACGCCGCCCAGCCGGAGCGCTGCATTCCGCGCCATCTGCCCCCGGCCCCGAAAGGCCGCACCGTGGTCATCGGCGCCGGCAAGGCGTCCGCCGCGATGGCACAGGCGCTCGAACGCCATTGGCCGGGCGAGTTGTCCGGTCTCGTCGTGACCCGCTACGGCTACGCCGTGCCCTGTGAGCGCATCACGATCGTCGAGGCCGCGCACCCGGTGCCCGACGCCGCCGGCCTCGCCGCCGCGCGGGCGATGCTGGAGACCGCGCAAGGCCTCACCGAAGACGACCTCGTGATCTGCCTGATCTCGGGCGGCGGCTCGGCGCTACTGCCGCTGCCGGCCGAAGGCATCACGCTCGAAGACAAACAGGCGATCAACCGCGCGCTGCTGAAATCCGGCGCGACGATCTCGGAGATGAACTGCGTGCGCCGCCATCTCTCCGCAATCAAGGGCGGCCGTCTCGCCGCCGCCTGCTATCCGGCCCGCGTCGTCAATCTGCTGATCTCGGACGTCCCCGGCGACAACCCGATCGACATTGCTTCCGGCCCCACGGTCGGCGATCCGACCTCCTGCGTCGACGCGCTCGAGATCGTCCGCCGCTATGGCATCGACCTGCCGCTGGCCGCGCAGGCGATGCTCGACAGCGGTGCCGGCGAGACCGTGAAGCCTGGCGATGCCCGCCTCGCCCGCGTGACGACGACGCTCGTCGCGACGCCGCAGATGGCGCTCGAAGCCGCCGCAAAGATCGCCGCCTGTGCCGGCTACACGCCGGTCCTGCTCGGCGACAGCATCGAAGGCGAGGCGCGCGACGTCGGCAAGGTGATGGCCGCGATCGCGCTGCAGGCCCGCCGCCATCGCCAGCCCGTCGCCGCGCCCTGCGTGCTGCTGTCCGGTGGAGAGACCACGGTCACGGTGCGCGGCAACGGCCGGGGCGGGCGCAATGTCGAATTCCTGCTCTCGCTCGCGGTCGCACTCGACGGCGAACCGGGCGTGCATGCGGTTGCGGGCGACACCGACGGCGTCGACGGGCTCGAGGAGATCGCCGGGGCCTTCGTCGCTCCCGACACCTTGCAACGCGCCTGGGCGCAGGGCATCCGCCCGCGCGACAGCCTCGCGAACAACGACGGCCACGGCTTCTTCGAGGCGCTCGGCGACTCGCTCGTGACCGGTCCGACGCTCACCAACGTCAACGATTTCCGCGCCATTCTCATTCGCTGAATGGCGCATTTTTCCTGCATCACGGAGTCACCATGAAGACCATCAAAGCCCTCACCCTCGACGACGTCAAGCGCATTGCCGCTGCCGCTGAAGCCGAGGCCGTCAACAACAAATGGGCAGTCAGCATCGCCGTCTGCGACGCGGGCGGCCACCTGCTGTGGCTTCAGCGCATGGACGGCGCCCCGGTGATGAGCGCGACGATCGCCCCGGACAAGGCCCGCGCCAGCGCCTTGTCCGGCAAGCCCACGAAAGCGCTGGAAGACATGGTCAACGGCGGTCGCTTCGCGGCACTCCACATGCCGGTGGCGACGCTCGAAGGTGCCGAGCCGATCATCATCGACGGCACCGTGATCGGCGCGGTCGGCGTCTCGGGCGTCAAGGCGCCGGAAGACGCGCAGATTGCCCGCGCAGGCATTGCCGCCCTCGCCTAATCAATCTGAAACGTCGGGCGGATAACAATGACTCCCGCCCGACGCGTCTACAGAACAAGGAGGAGACACCCATGAGACGCCACCGCCAGTCGCGCATCCTCGCGACGCTCGGCCCGTCCAGTTCCACCCCCGAGCGCATCCGCGCGCTGGTCGAGGCCGGCGCGGACGTGTTCCGCCTCAACTTCAGCCACGGCAGCCACGCCGACCATGCCGCGCGGCTGGGTCTGATCCGCGACATCGAACGCGAGACGGGCCGCCCGATCGGCGTGCTGATGGACCTTCAGGGGCCGAAGCTGCGCATCGGGACGATCGAAGGCGGCAAGGTGACGCTCGAAAATGGCCGACGCTTCCGGCTTGACCTGGACCCGACGCCCGGCGATGCGACCCGCGCGAATCTGCCGCACCCCGAGATCTTCGCCGCGCTCGAAGCGGGCACCGAACTGCTGCTCGACGACGGCAAGCTGCGCCTGCGCGTCGATGCCTTCGGTCCGGATTTCGCCGACACCACGGTGTTGGTCGGCGGGGCGCTCTCCGACCGCAAGGGCGTGAACGTCCCCGGCGTCGTGCTGCCGATCTCACCGCTGACGGCGAAGGACCGCGCCGACCTCGACTACGGTCTGTCGCTCGGCGTCGACTGGGTGGCGCTGTCCTTCGTGCAGCGCCCCGAAGACATCCGGGAAGCACGCGAGATCATCGGCGAGCGAGCGTGGATTATGGCCAAGCTCGAAAAGCCCTCCGCGATCGAGCGCCTCGACGAGATCGTCGCACTGGCCGACGGCGTCATGGTCGCGCGTGGCGACCTCGGCGTCGAATTGCCGCCCGAGCAGGTGCCGATGCTGCAGAAACGCATCGTGCGCAGCGCACGCGCCGCCGGCCGGCCGGTCGTCGTCGCGACGCAGATGCTCGAATCGATGATCGTGTCGCCGGTGCCGACCCGCGCCGAAGCCTCCGATGTCGCCACCGCGATCTACGACGGCGCCGACGCGGTGATGCTGTCAGCCGAATCGGCCTCCGGCCAGTTCCCGGTCGAAGCGGTGACGATCATGGACCGCATCATCCGCCAGGTCGAACAGGACCCCGCGTGGCGCACGAGCCTGGAAGCGAGCCACGTGCCGCCCGAGTCGAACACGCCGGACGCGATCTGCTGCGCGCTGCGGCGCGTGACGGCGCTCCTCTCGCCGGCCGCAACCGTCGCCTACTCCAGCAGCGGCTTCAGCTGCCTGCGCGCGAGTCGCGAGCGCCCGGCGACGCCGATCCTGGGCCTGACGCCGCAGCTCACGACAGCCCGCCGCCTCGCGCTGGTGTGGGGCGTCCATCCGGTGCCCTTCGAAGACGTCCATGACGTCGCCGAAATGGTCGAGCACGCGCAGACCGCCGCTGTCACCCACGAGTTCGCGCGCCCTGGCGACGACGTCGTCATCATCGCAGGACTCCCCTTCGGCCGCAGCGGCAGCACGAACTTGCTGCACGTCGTGAAGATCCCTCAGTGAAGCATCGTGCCCGCGGCCGCTTCGGCAGTCTCGGGCACTAAGCGCACGTGTCGCCGGTCGACTACATGGGGTAACAGTCTCTCCCGCATCCGCGTCCAAGGAGAACAACATGAAAGACACGGTCACGCTTGCAGCACGCCTGATGATCGCCCTGATCTTCCTCGTCGCCGGCTGGGGCAAGCTCGGTCCCGGCTACGCGGGGGCCCAGCAGTACATGGCGTCGGCCGGGCTACCGGGCATGCTGCTCCCGCTCGTCATAATGACCGAACTCGGCGGCGGGCTGGCCGTCCTGATCGGCCTCTTCACCCGCCTCGCCGCCCTCGCTCTGGCGGGATTCACGGTTCTCGCGGCGCTCTTCTTCCACACCAATTTCGCCGACCAGATGCAGGCCATCATGTTCATGAAGAACATCGCGATGGCCGGCGGGATGCTGCTCCTGGCCGTTCACGGCCCGGGCAGTTACAGTGTCGATGCAACCTTGCTTCATCGAGCCTGATCCCATTGCCGCAGACGTGTCCGACCCCGGCCGCAGCACGCGGCGGCGCGGGACGGGTACGCGCGAGTCCCCCAGCGACCTCCAGGAGGAAATGACGCCGTGACGACGATCCGACTTCTCGCCATGCCGGGCAGCGCCCGCCGCGAATCCCTGAATCGCCGCTTGCTCAAGATTCTCGTCCGCGGGGCCGAACAGGCCGGCGCGACGGTGACGGTTTACGAGCCGCGCGACAACGAGATGCCGCTCTACGACGGCGACCTCGAAGCCGCCGAAGGCATCCCCGCCGCCGCGGCACGCCTGCAGCGCCTGTTCTCCGAGCACCATGGCCTGCTGCTCGCGACACCCGAGTACAACGGCTTCTTTCCGCCGCTCGTGAAGAACACCTTCGACTGGCTGTCGCGCCCGATTCCCGACGGCTCGGGCAAACCCGGCACGATCCATGTCCGCGGCAAGCCTGCCGGCATGGTCGCCGCCTCGCCGGGCGCGCTCGGCGGCATGCGCTCGCTGCAGCACTGCCGGCAATACCTGTCGAACCTCGGCTTCCTCGTCGTTCCCGATCAGGTCGGCGTGCCGAAGGCCGATTCGGCCTTCGATGCCGAGGGCGAACTTGTCGATGCACGGGTGCGCGCTTCGGTCGAAGGCGTCGGCGCGTCGGTTGCGCGGCTTGCGGCCAAGCTCGCGACGGGCGGCTGATCCACCGACACCGGCAGCGCCCCGAAGCGCTGCCGGGCACGTCGCAAGAGCTTCTGCACAGCAGTCCGCCACAGGCTCGCGCAGGAATCCGAAGGCTGGAAAACGGATACGAAATATTCGTGACCGATCGGCGAAGCCTGTGTTACATCTTATTCATGAAACCGCTTACGCCCCGACTCTGCCGCCTCTCGTTGATCGCCCTCACGGCTGCCGCCGCGCTGGCCGCCGGATGCAACCGCCTCACCGTCGAGAACTACGACAAGATCCGCGTCGGCATGCGCTACGAAGAGGTCAAGCAAGTGCTTGGCGCGCCCGACAAGTGCAGCGACGTCCTCGCCGTGAAGACCTGCAAATGGGGCAATGACGAGCGGCACATCCAGGTGAACTTCGTCGCCGACCAGGTCGTGCTGTTCACGTCCGAAAACCTGCGCTAACGCGCTTCCGGGCACTCGCCGGCGGCTCGGGCTTTCACGGCAGACGCCCCCTGCGGCGATGGCGATGATTGTCCGCTTCTCACGGCTTCCGTCGCGGGGCGGAGTCGTCCCCGACCGCGCATTGCCAGCGCGCTGATCGCCAACAACGCAACCGCGATCAGCAGCATGCCGGCGCCCTCGGCGAGCGACGGGCGCTCGCCCAGTTCCATCCATCCGGCCAGCACTCCGATCGCGGGGACTGCGAGCGAGGACAGGCCGGCCATCCCGGCCGGCAAGCGATCGAGCACGTACAGCCACAGCAGCCACGCGAACCCCGTCGCGAGCAGCGCGTTATAGGCGAGTGCACCGATGAAATACGGCGTCACGCGCACCGGCTCCGACGGCACGATCCAGGCGATCGCGCACAGCACGAGCGAACCGAGCAGCATCTGCCACGCGGTCAGCGATAGGAGATCGACTTCCGACCCGGCGCGCAACCGCTTCGCGACGACCGCGCTCGCCGCCCACGCGAAGCCCGCGGCCAGGCCGAGCACGGTGCTCATCGCGCCTCCACGCATCTCCCACGGCTCGAGCACGAGCACCAGCCCTGCCAGTGCGACACCATTCGCGAGCCACTGGGCACCGCGCATGCGCTCGCCAAGGAACATCCACGCCATCGGCATCAGCCAGAAAGGCATCGTGTAGACGAGCACCGCCGTCTTGCCCGCCCCGCCGCTCACGAGCGCCCACTGGATCATCCCCGTGAAGGCCGCCGTCTGCAGCAGGCCCAGCCACAGCGTCGGCAGCGGCGCGACCAGGCGCAGCGAACGGCGTCGGACCGCCAGCACGACAAAGAGCGCCAGCGCGCCGATCAGCGTACGCAGTGCGGAGAAATCGAAGGGCGCGACGTAGCGATTCACCTGCTTCATGACGACCCAGTTGTAGCCCCAGATCACGGACATCAGGATCATCGCGGCGCTGGCGAGAAGTAGGCTTCGGTTGCGATTCATGGAGACGTCGACGGATGCGTAAACGAAAAGGATTGACGAAAGGCTTCACGAAACCGCGCTCGTGAGCGGGCGGCTAACATGTCAGCTGAGACATTATTGTACGCAACTTATCCCATTTTTGCCGACAATCGTTCTAAAACCGTAAATGCAGGCCGCGGTTGACTGACGCGCACCGTTTCGAGGCCCCAACTTGGACATCTGCGCACATTATCGGTGCGCTTTCCAAGACCGGATGCACCAGTACCGTGCTTTCAGCGCCGCATTTTCGTGCATCAAATTTGTAACTATTTGATTTTACAAACTTCGAAATCTGGCACATCCATTGCTTTTATGCACCAGTTCAGCCACTGGAGCACATTAATGGAGCAGTTCAAGACCTCAGCGGACGTCCTTTTCGTGTTGCTGGGCGCCATCATGGTGCTCGCAATGCACGCCGGCTTCGCCTTCCTCGAAGTCGGGACCGTCCGCAATAAGAACCAAGTCAACGCGCTGGTGAAGATCCTCAGCGACTTCGCAATGTCCACCGTCGCCTACTTCGCCATCGGCTACGGCCTCGCGTACGGCACGACCTTCTTCGTCGGCGCGGACAAGCTCGTGGCGGACTCGGGCTACGAACTGGTCAAGTTCTTCTTCCTGCTGACCTTTGCCGCCGCGATCCCGGCGATCATCTCGGGCGGCATCGCCGAGCGCGCGCGCTTCGTGCCGCAGCTCATCGCCACCTTTTTCATCGTCGGCTTCCTCTACCCCTTCTTCGAAGGCGTGATCTGGAACGGCAACTTCGGCTTCCAGGGCTGGTTGGAAGCGGCCTTCGGCGCCAAGTTCCACGACTTCGCGGGCAGCATCGTCGTGCATGCCTTCGGTGGCTGGATCGCGCTGCCCGCCGTGCTGCTGCTCGGCGCCCGCCGCGGCCGCTACCACAAGAACGGCGCCATCGCCGCGCATCCGCCGTCAAGCATCCCCTTCCTCGCGCTCGGCGCCTGGATCCTCGCGGTGGGCTGGTTCGGCTTCAACGTGATGAGCGCGCAGCGCCTGGAAACCGCCAACGGCCTCGTCGCGATCAACTCGCTGATGGCGATGGTCGGCGGCACGCTCGCCGCACTCGCCGCCGGACGCAACGACCCGGGCTTCGTGCATAACGGCCCGCTCGCCGGCCTCGTCGCCGTCTGCGCCGGCTCCGACCTGATGCACCCGATTGGTGCGCTCGTCGTCGGCGCGATCGCCGGTGTGCTCTTCGTGCAACTCTTCACCATCGCCCAGAACCGCCTGAAGATCGACGACGTGCTCGGCGTGTGGCCGCTGCACGGCTTGTGCGGCACTTGGGGCGGCATCGCCGCCGGCATCTTCGGCAGCCAGTCGCTCGGGGGTATCGGCGGCGTCAGCCTCGGCGCGCAGATCGTCGGCACGCTCGCCGGCATTGTCATCGCGCTGGTTGGCGGCACGGTGATCTACGGCGCCATTCGTGCGACCGTCGGCATCCGCCTCGACCCGGAACAGGAGTTCATGGGCGCCGATATCTCGCTGCACAAGGTGTCGGCAACGGCGGAACACGAGACCTCTTGGTGAGTCGTCTCGAAAACGACCGCTGAGTCGATCTGACGAAAATGGCGCGGCCTCGGTCGCGCCATTTTCTTTATGGCGGCCGAAAAACGCCTATCATTCGCCGACGCTGCCTAAACGCCCCACGGCCCGCTTCATGCAACTCGATATGTTCGCCGACAGCCGCGGCGTCATCCTCCGCCACAAGCTTATCGACACACTGCGCGCCCGCGACGCGGCGGCCGGCCGCAGGGCCCGCGCGCGGCTCGCCGCTGAGTATCCGCAGGACGCACTGCTTGGCCCCGCGGCAGTCCTGCTCGGCCAGATCGGGCGCCGTCGGCGGCCGGTTGCCGACACGGCGGCCGCGCAGGCGGCGGTCGAGCTCATCGACCACGAAGTCGCTCCCGCTGCCGTGCAGGTGTTCGGCCCCGCAAAGGGCGACGAATGGCTGGCGCCGCTGTGGTCCGCGCTCGCCGCGGCGCTGTCGGCGCTGCCCTTCGATCCCGAATTCCCCGATGCGCACGCGGCGAGCGTCCTTCTCCGCATGCGCCAGTGGCAGCGGGCGCGCGCCGCCGTCGAAACGATAACGTCATGGCGCAGCTTCCCGCGGCCGCTGGCATGGATGGGCCGGATCGCGTTCGAACTTGACGGCCTGGAAGCGGCCTGGCCGCTGCTGGCCGAGCTCGCATGGCTCGCTCCGGCGGACTTCGCGGTCCTCGCGCGGGGGATCGCCTCGCCCTCGCTGGCGCGCTTGCTGCGCGACTTCGACCGCCACTTCGACGCCGGCGACGACAGCGAATTCGCGTGGTTTCCCGCCTGGGCTCAGCTCTCCGACCCCGGCCTCGGAGCGGCGCTGCACGACGCCCGGACCTCGCCGAACGGGCCCGCGGAACAGGCCGCTCGGGTCGTCATGCAGCTGCAGAATCTGGAGCGCCAGGGCCGCCAGTACGAAGTCGCCGCCAAGCAGAAGGCCTTGCGCGCCCTGCATGAGGAATTGTTCGCGCGTTACATGGCGACCCGAGGGTAAGGCCGGGCGAGAGGGCTGCCGCCAAGTCGCCGCATGAGTTTGGGGCGACGTGTGCGTCGTCGAAACTCAGTCCCAGGCTAGGCCGGAGATCCGGTGCTCGATGCCGGCTTTTGCTCGCCTGCGTGGGCAAGGAAGAAGCGCAGCATCTCCTTCGTGGCGTCCGGTCCTTGTGGATCGGTATAAGAGCCGTGCGCGCTGCCGCCGGACCACGCATGACCCGCGCCATGTATCGTCCAGTGCTCGACCTGCGGCGCGCCCTCCGCATGGTGATACGTCGTGCGCGTATAGGCGCGGCCGCTCGGCACCTGGCCGCGTTGCACATTGGCCCGCGGCTTCGCGCCCGCGCCCGAGGAGCCGGGGCGTGCGGCGGACGCCACGCACTGTCCGATCACCTGCTCGCCATTGCGCGGATGAACCGTCGTGTCCCGGTCGCCGTGGAAGACGATGATCGGCACCGGCCGCGAGGCGGCGGATGCCGGCGCAGCAGTTCGCTTGCTCCCCTGCTGCATAGCTGCGAGTGCCGACGGCAGGTCATGCGCCGCGCCGTGCGGCAAGCCGGAATGGACGCCGGCCGCGGCGTACAGATCGGGATAGGTCGTCGCCATCGTCATCGCCATTGCCCCGCCCGCCGAGAGGCCGGCAACGTAGATACGCCCCGCGTCGACCTTGTAGCTCGCAGCGATCTCGCGCGTCATGCCCGCGATCAGCGACGGCTCGCCGCGGCCCGCTTGCTGGTCCGAAGGCTTGAACCAGTTCCAGCATTTCGAAGGGTTCGCGCCTGCCGATTGCGCTGGATAGAGCACGAGGCAGGGTTCCTTCTCGGCCAGTTCGTTCATCCGCGTACCGGCCGCGAAATCGTCGGGGTTCTGCGTGCAGCCATGCAGCATGACGACTAGCGGCAAGGCTTGGCCGTGGTAGCCGCTCGGCACGTAGAGTTTGTAGCTGCGCGTGCCGGCCGGATTCGTGAAGGAGCCGGTGATGAAGCGCGCGCCGTCGGGCAGCGCATCCGGCACCCCGCCGCCGATGTCGGGCTCGAACACAGGCAAGGGGCCACGAAACTTGAACAGCTTTTCATGCAGTGCCGCTCCGAGCCCCGAGGCAGGCGCGAATGGCTGCCTTGCGGCCGGGCCGGATGCCAGTGCAGCGTCATCGCAGTCGCGCTGGGCGGGCCGCTCGTCGGGGTCGGCGATGAAGGGGCCGATGTCGACGACGCGGCAGCTGCCTTCGAGTGCCGGCTCGGCAGCCTGGCTAGTGTCCGACCTGCGCGCGCTCTCGCCACGCGCCGCAAACGGCGGAACGATTCCGCCGCCCAACGCGCGCTGGATCAGCGCGGTCGCTTCCGCCAGTTGCCCGGCACGCGTCAGCCGCGTGGCTTCGAGCAGGTCGGGATTGAGTCTCGCGTTCATTGCTTGAATCTCCTTGTGGGCCGCGATCGCAGTCACTTGATTCGATCACCCAGCGCCGCCTTGACCGCTGCGCTGGCGTGCAGCGCGCCGAGCACGGCGATCGAGTCGATCGTCGCCAGCGCGAGTTCGGGGGTTACGTCGGCCGCGATACTCGCGAGACCGAGCACCTGGATTTCCAGCCGCTCACCGGCTGCCTGCACCGCCTCCAGGTCCCGGCGCGTGTAATGCTGCAGCCCGAGGACGAAGGCCTTGCGGGCCACGGTGTCGCGGATGACTTCGTTATGCGCGGCGAGCTGATTGCGGATCGCCGTGCGGATGAGGTCGGTTCGGTTCGAATAAAAACCCTCCTGTACCAATAGATCGATCTGCCCGAGGTCCACGACGCCCAGGTTGATCGTGATCTTCTCGGTCGTATCGCCCGCTTTCGGACGCAGTTCGTGCACGCTCATGACCATCTCCTCGCCATCCACAAACCATCCATTTACCATCCATGTGGATGTTAGTCTGGATCATCGGCGCGGGAAGTCAAGGCCTTTTGTTGAACGAAAGGCCTTGAAGGAAGACGGGATGGGCGCCGGCAACCCTCGTGGAGGGCCAGCCGGGCCGGGAGTCAGGCGAGGTCGGCGAAAGCGGCTGCCGTTAGGGGCGGCGCTGCCTCAGCGCCACATGGCCCGCATGCGCGCAGCGAGATCGACCGCCGTGGCGGGGGCGGCCGCGCTCCCCTCCTCGCCCGGTTTCGCAGGGGGCCACGCCAGGTTCTCGAAATGCGACACGATCGAGTTCGGGATGAAGCGGCTGCGGCTGCCGTAGACGTGGCGGTCGCCCATGCGGGACTGGCCGGAAGTGTAGAAGCGCTGCGGCACGATGAGGTCGAGATGGTCCTTGGCGCGCGTCATCGCGACGTAGAGCAGGCGCCGCTCCTCCTCGATCTCCTCACTGCTGCCGGTCGCGAGGTCCGACGGCAGACAGCCGTCCACGACGTTGAGGATGGTGACGGCACCCCATTCGCGCCCCTTCGCCGAGTGGATCGTCGAAAGATTCAGATAGTCCTCGTCGAGGAGCGGCACGCCGGCCTGGTCGCTCGTCGCATCGGGCGGGTCGAGCGTGAGCTCGGTGAGGAAGCGTTCGAGGCTCGGGTAGGTCGCGGCGATGCGCGCGAGCTGGTCGATGTCCCCCTGGCGGATCTGCGCGTCGTCGTAGATCCGCGCGATGGGCTCTTCGTACCAGCGGCAGACCGCTTCGAAAGTCGCGGGCCAGGGCGCGCTGCGTTGCGCAAGGTTCTCGACGAGCGTCACGAGTTCCTGCCAGCCCTGGGACGCACCTTCTGGCACGGGCTGCTCGGCAAGGAGCGCGCAGCCCGGCGCCGCGCCCGCGACGTTGTCGAGCACGCGCGCGGCGGTCTTCGGGCCGATGCCGGCAAGGAGTTGCAGCGCGCGGAAGCCGGCGACGCGGTCTCGCGGGTTCTGCGCCCAGCGCAGCACCGCCAGCACGTCTTTCACGTGCGCAGCTTCTAGGAATTTCAGCCCGCCGAACTTCACATAGGGGATGTTGCGCCGCGTGAGTTCCACCTCCAGCCGCGCGCTGTGGTGCGAGGCGCGGAAGAGCACCGCCTGGGACTTGAGCTTCATGCCGGCTTCGCGCCGCTCGAGCGCCTGCTCGACGATGAAGTTGGCCTGGTCGGCGTCGTCCTTCACCGTCACGAGGCGCGGGCGCTGCGAGGACTGGCGCTCGCTCCACAAGTCCTTCGTGAAACGTTCCTTCGCCCGGGCGATGACGGCGTTGGCGGCGGCGAGGATGGGCTGGGTCGAGCGGTAGTTGCGGTCGAGCGTCACCTGCCGCGCGGGCGGCGTGAAGCGGCCGGGGAAGTCGAGGATGTTGCGCACCGTCGCGCCGCGGAAGGCGTAGATCGACTGGGCGTCGTCGCCGACCACCGTCAGCCCGCGGCCTTCGGGTTTGAGCGCGTGCAGGATCGAGGCCTGCAGGCGATTCGTGTCCTGGTATTCGTCGACGAGGATGTGCGTGAAGCGCTCGCCGAGCTCCTGCGCGAGCGCGGGCTCGGCGACCATCTGCGACCAGTAGAGCAGCAGGTCGTCGTAGTCGAGCACCTGCTGCGCCTGCTTGGCCTCGACGTAGCCGAGGAAGAGCTGTTGCAGCTCCGCCTGCCACATCGCGCACCAGGGGAAGGACTGCAGCAGCAGTGCAGCCATTTCCGCCTGCGTATTCACCGCCGCCGAATAGATCGAAAGACAGGTGCCCTTCATCGGGAAGCGCTTGTTCTTCGCCGAAAAGCCGAGCTCGTGTCGCACGATGTTCATCAGGTCCGCCGAGTCCTCGCGGTCGTGGATCGTGAAGCCCGGATCGAGGCCGATGCGGCCCGCGTAGTCGCGCAGCAGCTTCGCGCCGACACTGTGGAAAGTACCCGCCCACGGCAGCTCGACTTCGCCCGTCCCCGGCCGCCCCGCTGTCGCCTGACCGACGATGCGCGTGACGCGCCGGATCATCTCGTCGGCGGCGCGGCGCGAGAAGGTCAGCAGCAGGATGCGCGACGGGTCCGCGCCATGGACGATCAGGTGTGCAACGCGATGGGCAAGCGTGTTGGTCTTGCCCGAGCCCGCGCCGGCGATCACCAGCAGCGCGCCATCGTCGGGCGCCGCCGCCTCGCCGACCGCGTAGCGGACCGCCTCGCGTTGGGCGTCGTTGAGACGGGACAGGTAATGGGCCGTTTGGACTTCGTCGTCGGCTTGGTCGATGCGGGACATGGAATGCGGGATATGGACTGCGGAGAGCTGCGGGAAAAACGGACGACGCGGGAGGCAATACGACTTTGAGTATATTTATATACAGTCTTCCCCCTCGGGGCAAGCGCCCGCTGTCCGGCACCTCAGTCACGCAACCCATGCCCCGCCGTGTGACGCACATCAACGCAGCCGCCCCGTCATGGCGTTAAGCTGAAAACGTAACAAGGGCCGCTCGGAGACCGCAATGAACATCACTTTTTATGGGGCGACCCGTGAAGTCACGGGCTCCTGCTTCCTCGTCCAGACTGGGCGCCATCGGATACTGGTCGAGTGCGGACTGATCCAGGGCAGTCACGAACACGAGCGTCACAACCGCGCGCCCTTCCCCTTCTCGCCCAGGGACATCGACGCGGTGGTCCTCACGCATGCGCACCTGGACCATTCCGGGCGCCTGCCGCTGCTCGTGAAGCAAGGTTTCAAGGGGCCGATCTTCACGCACCGCGCGACTGCCGACCTTTGCGCGATCCTGCTGGAGGACGCGGCTTACCTGCAGGAAAGGGAAGCCGAGTGGGAGCGTCGAAAGAGGAAGTCCCACAATCAGGCGGACATCGAGCCGCTCTACGACGCGGACGACGTGCGGCGGGCCGTGAAGTGTTTCGTTCCCCTCGAGTACCGCACGCCGACCGAGATCCTGAGCGGCGTCGGGCTGACGCTCCTCGATGCCGGCCACATTCTTGGTTCGAGCATCGTCGAGTTGAAGTTGGGCGACGGTGAGCGCGCCCGCACCGTCATCTTCTCCGGCGACCTGGGCCATCGTGACGCGCCGATCCTGTGCGACCCCGAAACGGTCGACAAGGCCGACCTGGTGGTGATGGAAAGCACTTATGGCGACCGCCTGCATCGGCCGTGGTCGGAGACCTGGGCGGAAATCGGCGAAATCATTCGCAGCGCCGATAGCGGCCGGGGCAATATCCTGATCCCCGCCTTCGCGGTCGGCCGCACCCAGGAACTCCTCTACGCGTTTCATCAGCACTTCGACGATTGGAAACTGGGCAACTGGCAGATCTTTCTCGACAGCCCGCTGGCGAACCGCGCGACCGAGGTGTACGCGCGTCACGACGAGGTCTACGACGTCGACGCCCTCCGGTGGCAGGCGAAGGGCGCCGCACCGCTGGAGCTGCCGAACCTCAAGGTCAGCCGCAGCACCGAGGATTCGATGCGAATCAACGAGATCAGCTCGGGCGCGATCATCATTGCCGGAAGCGGGATGTGCACAGGCGGCCGGATCCGGTATCACCTGAAGTACAACGTCTGGCGGGAAAACGCCCATGTCCTGATCGCCGGCTTCCAGGCTGCGGGCACGACCGGCCGGGCGCTCGTCGACGGGGCGCGGCATATCCACCTGTGGGGCGACGAGGTCGAGGTCAAAGCGCGCATCCACACGGTCGGCGGCCTCTCCGCCCATGCGGATCAGGACGGTCTCGTCCAGTGGTACGGCCGGATCAAGGGCCGGCCACCCGTCGTCCTCGTCCACGGCGAACCGCAGGCGATGGACGCGCTGCAACAGCGGCTGCAGGCGAGCTTCCACGCGACGGTGACGGAGGCCGCCTACATGCAGACCATCCCCCTGTGATCCCGGCCGCCGCGATTCAAGGCGTACTTGAGCCCTCGTCCTGCGCGGGGTCGTAGGGGACGACGTTCTCCTGTTCGGCCGGATCGTTGCGGGCGACGATCGCGCGCGCCGGCAGGCTGTCGCTGAGGTTGATCGCCTGGTGCGGGACATCCGGCGGAATGAAGAGGAATTCGCCCGCGCTCGTCACGACGCGTTCGGTGAGGCCCGGACCGTAGCGCGTCTCGACGCTGCCTTCGAGCACGTAGATCCCGGTCTCGTAGCCGCGGTGACTATGCGCGGCCGCGACACCGCCGGGCGGGATGACGACCATGTGCATCGACAACCCGCGGCTGCCGACGGTCTCGCCGGAAATCCCGACGAAATACGGCAGGCGCTGGCGGGTGAGGACTTCGCGGTCGGGGCGGACAGCGGCGACGGTGGGGGTGGATGGGGTGTTGTGACTCGGCATGGAGCTCTCCTGCCCGGCACTGCGGCACATCGGCCGCGACTCCATCAGCGTAGTCAAAAAAAGCCGGCTCGGTGGATTGCTGGGTGACAGCCGAGTCACCGAGCCGGATCAAACTTCGGCGCCCTGAGGGAGGAGAGTGCAAAACGGGCGCCGAAGGTCGAGAGGGGGAATCAGAGGGTCGGACTCACACCCGTTCGATCACCATCGCGAGGCCCTGCCCCATGCCGATGCACAGGCTGAGCACCGCGTAGCGGCCGTTGCGCCGCTGCAGCTCGCGCGCGGCGGTGAGCGCGAGGCGCGCCCCGGACGCGCCGAGCGGGTGGCCGAGGGCGATCGCGCCGCCGTTGGGATTCACGCGCGAGTCGTCGGAGGCGACCTTCATCAGCTTGAGGCAGGCGAGCATCTGCGACGCGAAGGCTTCGTTGATCTCGATAAGGTCGAGGTCGGCGAGCGTGATGCCGGCGCGTTCGAGCGCCTTCGGGATCGCGAAGGCCGGGCCGACGCCCATGATCCGCGGATCGACGCCGGCCGCCGCACCGGCGAGGATCCGCGCGATCGGCTTCGCGCCGGCACGCTCGCCGACCGCGGCGTTGCCGAGCAGCAGCGCCGCGGCGCCGTCGTTGATGCCCGAGGCGTTGGCGGCGGTGACGACGCCGCCTTCGAAGAGTGGCCGCATTTTCGCAAGCGTCTCGTAGGTCGTGTCGGGGCGCGGGTGCTCATCCTCGGCGACGACAATGGGCGGCGTCTTGCGGCCGGTCGGGACGCTGATCGGGAGGATCTCGTCCTCGAAGAAGCGGGCTTCGCGCGCGGCGGCGTACTTCATCTGCGAGGCGGCAGCGAAGCGGTCACAGTCCTCGCGCGAGATGCCGAACTCGGCCGCGACGTTGTCGCCGGTCTCAGGCATCGTGTCGTTGCCGTATTGCTCGATGACCTGCGGGTTCGGGAAGCGCGCGCCGATCGTCGAATCGAAGACCTTGAACTCGCGGCTGTAGGCCGACTCCGCTTTGCCGACGACGAAGGGGGCGCGGCTCATGCTCTCGACGCCACCGGCCAGGTACAGCTCGCCTTCGCCGCAGCTGATGGCGCGGGCGCTGTCGAGCACGGCGGCGAGGCCGCTCGCACACAGGCGGTTGACGGTCTGCCCCGGCACCGAGGGCGGAAGGCCAGCGGCGAGCAGCGCGTTGCGCCCGATGTTGCGGCTGTCCTCGCCGGCCTGCGAGGTGCAGCCGAGGATCACGTCCTCGATCTGCTCGGCGCGGAAGGGCGAGCGGGCGACGAGTTCGCGCATCACGGTCGCGATGAGGTCGTCCGGGCGGACGGCGGCGAGCTTGCCGGCATGGCGGCCGAACGGCGAGCGCAGGCCATCGTAGATATAGGCGTCGAGCATGGGGTCTCCTCTGTGGACGCGGGGTCAGTCTTCAGGCGTCAGCAGCGACACGCCGAGGCGGGCGCGGCGGACGAGCCAGGGGCTGGGGCGATAGCGGGGATCGCGGTAGAAGTCGTGCATCGCATCGAGAATCGCGAGCACGGTCGGGGCGCCGAGGGCGTCGCCGAGCGCGAGCGGGCCTTTCGGGTAGCCGAGGCCGAGCGTGACGGCGCGATCGATGTCTTCGGGTGTCGCGATGCGTTGCTGGGCGATGTCGCAGCCGATATTGACGATGGTCGCGAGCACGCGCTGCGAGACGAAGCCGGGGCTGTCGTTGATCACGGTGACGGGTGTGCCATCGGCGGCAAAGACGCCGCGGGCGGCGTCGCGCATCGCGGGTGAAGTCAGTGGCGTGCGCATCAGCGTGCGGCGGCCGTCAAGGCCGAGCGGATCGAGCGCGAGCGTGCGGGCGGGGTCCAGCCCTTCGGCGAGCACGGCGGTCGTGGCATCCTCGCCGAGCGGCAGGACGATGCATAGCGAGTCAATGCCGGGACGGTCGCCCCGGTCGCGCCGTGCATCGAGCCGGTCGAGCAGCGCTGCGACGCGTTCGGCTGCGGGCCCGTTGCGGCGGCTCAGCCAGACCGGGGTCGCGTTCTTAGGGGGCGGCGCCTCCTCGGCTACCGGCTCGGCCTTGCCGTCGCGGTAGACGTAGAAACCGCGCCCGCTCTTGCGCCCGAGGAGCCCGGCCGCGAGGCGCTGACGCGTGATCGGCGACGGCCTGAAGCGCGGCTCCTGGTAGTACTGGTCGTAGATCGACTCCATCACCGGGTGCGACACGTCGAGCCCGGTGAGGTCCAGCAGCTCGAAGGGGCCCATGCGGAAGCCCGCCGCGTCGCGCAGGATGCGGTCGATGTCGGCGACCGCCGCGATGCCTTCGCCGAGGATGCGCAGCGCCTCGGTGGTGAAACCGCGTCCGGCATGATTGACGATGAAGCCCGGTGAGTCCTTCGCCCGCACCGGCGTGTGCCCCATGCGGCGCGCGAGTGCCATCAGCGCGTCGCCGACTGGCGGCTCGCCCAGTGCGCCGTCGATGACTTCGACGAGCTTCATCAGCGGCACGGGGCTGAAGAAATGGAAGCCCGCGACGCGCCCGGGCAGGCGACACGCGTCAGCAATCGCAGCCACGGACAGCGACGAGGTGTTCGTTGCGAGAATGCAGCGCTCGCTGACGACCTCCTCCAGACGCTGGAAAAGTCCGCACTTCGCTTCGAGGTTCTCGCTGATCGCCTCGACGACCACGTTGCAGTCCGCCAGCGCATCAAGGGACTCGGCGATCCCGAGGCGACCTGTTGCGGCCTGCGCGTCCTCGGTGGAAATTTTTCCCTTCGTGGCAAGTTTCGCGAGCGTCTGCGCGATCGCGTCGCGCGCTTCGGCGCCGGCTTCCGCACGCACGTCATGCAGCAGCACGCGAATGCCGGCCTGCACCGCGATCTGCGCGATGCCGCGCCCCATCAGGCCGGTGCCGACGACACTGAGCAGGAGATCGTTACGGTTCGCATCGAACATCGTCATTGCCCCACGTATTCCGGTTTGCGCTTATCGAGGAAGGCATGCATGCCTTCCTTCTGGTCCGCGCTGGCGAAGAGCAACTGGAATGCCTTGCGTTCGAGGGTCAGCGCAGCATCCAGCGACGCGTCCTGGCCGGCGAGCACGACTTCCTTGATCTGCATGACCGCGAGCGGCGGCAGTGCGGCGATCTCGGCGGCGAGTTCGAGCGCCCGCGCCTGTACCTCGCCGTCCGCCACGACCTCGCTCGCGAGCCCCATTTCCAGCGCCTCGCGCGCACTCACGGGCTGACCGGTCAGCACCATCTTCATCGCGCGGAACTTGCCGACGGCGCGCGTCAGCCGTTGCGTGCCGCCGGCGCCGGGCATGATGCCGATGCGCACCTCGGGTTGACCGAAGGCCGCGCCCTCGCCTGCGACGATGATGTCCGCGTGCATCGCGAGCTCGCAGCCGCCACCGAGCGCGAGGCCGTTGACGGCGGCGATGACGGGCTTCGGACAGTCGGCGATCGCCTGCCACAGGCGATGGGTGTTCCGCAGCATCATCTCGACTGCGCTGCGCTCGGAGAGATCGCGAATGTCCGCGCCGGCGGCGAAGACCTTGTCCGAACCCGCGAGCACAACGCAGCGCACGTCCGGGTTCGCGCCCACGCGCTCGAAGGCCGCCGCGAGCTGCGCGCGCGTCTCCTGGTTCAGCGCGTTGCGCACTTCCGGCCGGTTCAGACGAATCCGTGCAACCCGTTCCATAGGCTGCTCGATGATCACACTCATCGCAATTGCTCCCATCCTGGACGCCCCACTGCGAGGGCATAGTTCCAAGATAGCAAGGCCTCCCTATTTAGGTCAATATATTTACCTATATAGCCAAGAACCACGCAGCTGTCGCTTCCATACTGCCCTGGCCTTTACACTTCGCCTATCTGCGACGGACCGGCTTGACGCGCCAATTTATATCAATACTATTACCAATTAAGGCGCAAAAGATCCGGCGCGCCGCGGCCGCATGCGTGACAGCATACGCGGAATTTGTTCCAAATCAAATCTTTTGCGCTGCAATTGATTGCAACGGAGATCGCCATGAACCCACCCCGCGTATTTGCCATCGACGGCGTCGTGCCGGTCGTCCACCCGACCGCCTACATCCATCCAACGGCCGTGCTGATCGGTGACGTTATCGTCGGCCCCGGCTGCTACGTCGGCCCCTGCGCGAGCCTGCGCGGCGATTTCGGGCGATTGATCCTCGAAGCGGGCGTCAATGTGCAGGACACCTGCGTGATCCACAGCTTCCCCGAGCACGATACGGTCGTACATGAGAACGGCCATATCGGCCACGGCGCGGTGCTGCACTGCTGCACGATCGAGCGCAACGCGCTGGTCGGCATGAACGCGGTGGTCATGGACAACGCGGTGATCGGCGAGAACTCCTTCGTCGCCGCGTGCAGTTTCGTCAAGGCGGGAATGGTCGTGCCGTCGAACTCGCTCGTTGCCGGCGTGCCGGCGAAAGTCGTGCGGGCGCTGACCGAGCAGGAGATGGCGTGGAAGGTCCAGGGCACGGGCATCTACCAGAACCTCGCGGTACGCTGCCTCGAGACGATGGTCGAGACCCACGCGCTCGCCGCCGTCGAAGCGGATCGCAAGCGCATCGTGATGCCGCAGATCGTGCCGCTGAGCGAGCAGAAGCAGCGGGGCTAGAAAGACGGCCCGGTGCGCTTGCACCGGGCCGTTAAAAACACCGGCGGACGAGGGAAAAAGGAGGTGCCGCGCCGGCGGCCAGTCCGTTCAGCGCATTGCGCTGTCCGGGCCCGCAGAAGAAGACGAAGGGACGTTCAAGTATTCGGTGAGCCGTGCACGCTCGGGGACACGCCGGTTTTCGGGCGCGTCCGGCGCCGCAGGATCGCGCCGGCCGACACCGCCGCCTGCGCGCCGCGCTCCGGTGCCGGATCACGCGCCCGGCCGTTCATTCGCCGGCGTCCCGGATCATGTTGCGCGCGATCACGAGCTGCTGGATCTGGCTCGTGCCCTCGAAGATGCGGAACAGGCGCACGTCGCGGTAGAAGCGCTCGATGCCGTATTCGGCGAGATACCCGGCGCCGCCGAAGATCTGCACCGCGCGGTCGGCGACGCGGCAGCACATCTCCGATGCGAAGAGCTTCGCGCACGCGGCCTCGGTGCCCACATCGCGCCCCTCATCGCGCTTCCGTGCCGCATCCACGACCATGCTGCGCGCGGCGTAGATCTCGGCGCGGCTGTCGGCGAGCATCGCCTGGATGAGCTGGAACTCGGCGATCGGCTTGCCGAACTGCTTACGCTCCATCGCGTAGCGCAGCGCATCCGCCAGCATGCGTTCGGAGACGCCGACGCAGATCGCGGCGATGTTGATGCGGCCCTTGTCGAGCACCTTCATCGCGGTCTTGAAGCCGACCTCTTCCTTGCCGCCGATCAGGTTCGACGCCGGAATGCGGCAGTCCTCGAAGATCACATCGCAGGTATGGGCGCCCTTCTGCCCCATCTTCTTGTCGATGTGGCCGAGCGATAGGCCCGGCGTGCCCTTCTCGACGATGAAGGCCGAAATGCCGTATGCGCCCCTCTCGTTGGAATTGGTGCGCGCCATCACCGTGAAGATGCCCGCTTCGGGTGCGTTGGTGATGTAGCGCTTGGTGCCGTTCAACACATAGTGGTCGCCGTCGCGGCGCGCCGTCGTGCGCAGGCTGCCCGCGTCGGAACCGGCGTCCGGTTCGGTCAGCGCGAAGGAGCCGATGATCTCGCCGGACGCGAGGCGCGGCAGGTAGTCGCGCTTCTGCTGGTCGGTCCCGTCGATGACGATGCCCTGGGCGCCGATGCCGTTGTTGGTCGCAAAGAGCGAACGGAAGCACGGCGAGGTCTGGCCGATCTCGAAGGTCGCGAGGACCTCCTCCTCCATCGTCAGCCCCATGCCGCCGAATTCTTCGGGAATCGACAGGCCGAAGAGGCCCAGCTCCTTCATCTCGTCGACCAGCGCCTGCGGGATCTGGTCGGTCTCGGCGACGAGCGCCTCCTGCGGCACGAGGCGCTCGCGTACGAAGCGCGAGATCGTGTCGAGAAGAATATTGAGTGTCTCCTGATCTCGGATCATGTCGTTTCCCCCTCCGGTGTTGCGGGTGCTTATGCTCTTGGATGTCCGGCGCGCGCTGCCCGATATCGGGCAGCGCCGCCGAAGACGCTTACTTCTGGTGCTTGCGGAACTCGGGCTTGCGCTTCTCGCGGAACGCGTTGCCGCCTTCGGCCGACTCGGCCGTCTCGTAATAGAGCTTAAGCGCGTGCATCGCGAGCCCGCCCATGCCGCGGATCATTTCCGTGTCGACGTTGAACGACTTCTTCGCCAGCGCGATCGCGGTCGGGCTCTTCTCGACGATCTCGTCGCACCACTTCTTCACTTCGGCATCGAGCTGGTCGTGCGGCACGACCGCATTCACGAGCCCCATCGCCAGCGCTTCCTGCGCGGTGTAGCGGCGACACAAGTACCAGATCTCGCGCGCCTTCTTCTCGCCGACGACACGTGCCAGCAGCGCTGTGCCGAATCCCGGATCGACCGAGCCCACGCGCGGACCGGCCTGGCCGAGCTGAGCCTTGTCGGACGCGATCGCCAAGTCGCAGATCGTCACGAGCACGTTGCCGCCGCCAATCGCGTAGCCATTCACGCGGGCGATCACCGGCTTCGCGATATCGCGGATCGCGCTCTGCACTTCCTCGATCGGCAGCCCGATCACGCCGCGGCCGCCATAGCCGCCGTCTTGCGTGCCCTGGTCACCGCCGGTGCAGAAGGCCTTGTCGCCCGCGCCGGTCAGCACGACCACGCCGATCTTCCGATCGAAGTCGGCGTCCTTCAGCGCGTGAATCATTTCCTCGCAAGTCTGAGCGCGGAAGGCGTTGTACTGCGCCGGGCGGTTGATCGTGATGGTCGCGATGCCGTCGGCCTTGGTGTAGAGAATGTCCTGGTATTCCATGATTTTTCGTCCTCGATGTCTTTGAATTCGTCGTTAGCCGGCCATCGTCAGGCCGCCCGACACACTGACCACCTGCCCAGTGATGAACGCCGCGTCGTCGCTCGACAGGAACACGATCGCGCCCGGCAGGTCGTCCGGCTGGCCGAGGCGACCGAAAGGCACGGCGCGCGTAAAGGCCTGGCGCAGCTTCTCGCCGCGCTCTCCTTCGCCGCAGATGTCGTCGAGCAGCGGCGTGTCGGTCGGGCCGGGGCAGACGACGTTGACGCTGATCTGCTGGCGCGCGACCTCACGGGCGAGCGTCTTCGAGAAGGCGATCAGGCCGCCCTTGCAGAACGAATACACCGCCTCGCCGGAGGAGCCGCCGCGGCCGGCGTCGGACGCGATGTTGACCACACGCCCGCGGCCGCGCTCGCGCATCCCCTTGACGACCGCGTGGTGCATGTAGAGCGCGCCATAGAGGTTGATCGCGACGATCTTGTCCCACAGCGGCTTGTCGGTATCGAGGAAGTTGCCGACCTTGTCCCAGCCCGCGTTATTGACGAGCACATCCACCGGGCCGAGCTCCGCCTCGACCGCCGTCACTGCCGTGACCACCGAATCCTGGCTCGTGAGATCCATCGCGTAGGCGCGCGCCTTGCCGCCCTTCGCCTCGATCTCGCTGGCGACCGCCGCCGCAGCCTCGCGATTGATGTCGAGCACCGCGACCACCGCGCCTTCCTCGCCGAAGCGGCGGCAGATCGACGAGCCGATTCCGCCCGCGCCACCGGTGACGATGACGACCTTTCCGTTGATTCCTCTCATGCTGTTTTCCTCCTGTTGGATGACATCAAATTGCTGGCCCATTGCGTTCAGGCCGTGCTTTGGGATTCAATGAGACCCCTTTCAACCGCTCCCACGCCTCGATGACCGACCTTCCCGACGATCAGGACGCTGCCTCCATCGAGATCGCCAACCGCCTGTTCTTCCGCTTCTTCCAGGCCGCCAACACGCTGCACACCAAGGGCACGCAAGCCCTCGACGAATTCGGCGTGACGACGCAGCAGTGGTCCGTGCTCGGTGCGCTGTCGCGCCCGCAGGTCAAGGACGGCATGAGCGTCGGCGAGCTGACCCGCTACCTGCTCGTGAGCCGCCAGAACCTGTCGGGCCTGCTGACCCGCCTCGAACGCGACGGCCTGATCGAGCGCGCGACCAGCACCGAAGACCGCCGCTCGCGCAAGGTGAAGCTCAGCGCCAAGGGCGAAGAGCTCTGGGTCGCACTCGCCAAGCCGATCCACGACTTCTACGACGGCGCGCTGAAAGGCTTCTCGTTCGACGACCGCCTGCAGTTCATCCATTACGTGAGCCTCCTGCAGCGCAACATGGCGAAGCACCAGAACCGCTAGATCGCGTGGGTCGCGAGCTTCTCGCGCCCGATGATCATCTTCATGATGTTCGCGGTGCCGTCGCCGATCTGCAGACCCATGACGTCGCGATAGCGCTGACCGAAGGCGTAGTCGCTCGCATAGCCGCCGTGGCCATGCGTGAGCAGGCACTGGTGGATGATTTCGCACGCCACCTTCGGTGCCCACCACTTGCACATCGCCGCCTCCGCGGTGTGTTCCAGTCCCTGATCCTTCAGCCACAGCGTCTTCAGGCATAACGCCCGGCAGGCCTCGTACATCGTCTCGGCCTCCGCGAGCGGGAAGGTCACGCCCTGGAAGTCGGCGATCGGCTTGCCGAAGGCCTCGCGTTCCTGCACGTAGCGCCAGGTCTCGTCCAGCGAGGCGCGTACCACCCCCATGCACTGGATGCCGATCAGCGCCCGGCTGTAGTCGAAGCCCTGCATCACCTGCACGAAGCCCTGGCCCTCGTCGCCGAGCATCATCTCGGCCGGTAGGCGCACGTCGTCGAAGAAGATCGACCCGCGGCCGACCGGGCGCGTGCCGATGTCGTCGAAAGCCGTGCGCGTGATGCCCGGCAGATCCATCGGCACGAGGAAGGCACTGATGCCGCGGGCGCGGTCGGCGTCCGTGCCGGTGCGAGCGAACACCACCGCGACGTCGGACTGGGTCGCCATCGAGATCGAGGTCTTCTCGCCGTTGAGCACGAAGTCCTTGCCGTCGCGCGTCGCCTTGAGCTTAAGCCGCGCCGCGTCCGACCCTGCGCTCGGCTCGGTCAGCGCGATCGCGATCGTCTTGCGCCCGGCGATCACCTGCCCGAGCCATTCCTTGGCGATGTCGGGCCGCGCGTAGTTCGCCACGATCTGGCCGCACAGCGAGGTCAGCAGATTCACGTAGGAGACGTTGAAGTCGCCGTACGAGATCTGCTCCAGCAGCAGGCCGCTCGTGACGCAATCGACGCCGAGCCCGCCGTGCTCCTCGGACAACTCCGGACCGAGCAACCCCATCTCGCCCATCTCGCGGATCACTTCGCGCTCGATGCGCTCGGCCTTCTCACGCGCCTGATAGCCCGGCGCCAGGCGATTCCTTGCGAACTTTTCGGCTGTTTCGACGAGCGCCGACTGCTCGGGACTGAGACTGAAATCCATCGCTGCACCTCCTCCGTTTGCCATGGATGCATTCTAGGAAGCGCTCGGATAATTTGTCAATATATTGCTATATATTCCCATGTGGGCGTTTCGGCAGGATGTGTTTAAAGCGGCGCATTTAACGGCTATTCAGGCGTTTATTTGCCTATCCGCGGCGCAGTACAGCAACACCGGGTCGTATTGACCTCCGCATTTTCAGACAATATATTTACCAATAACGACGCAGGGCTTTGTTGCAGCGCCCCCCCCCACAACCCCGACCAGATTCCCCACCCAAGGAGCGAGACACGCGCGTCCGGCGAGCCTAAACCCTCCCAGCCGCCGCGGTTTTTCAGGAGAAATCAATGAACTTCGATCCCGTACTGCTCGCGTCGCGCATGGCACCGATGAAGATCGCCGGGCTGTGGCGTGACCAGACGATCAACCGTTTCGTCGAGCAGGCCCTCGCGCGCTGCCCCGACAAGACGGCCATCGTCGATTACCGGAAGGATGTCGCCGAGCCACTGCGGCTCAGCTACCGGGAGCTCGACCGCCGCGCCGGGCTGATCGCGCGCAATCTCGCCGCGATAGGCGTCGGCCGCGGCGACGTCGTGACCTTCCAGCTGCCGAACTCCTGGGAATTCATCGCGCTGTCGCTCGCCTGCGCCCGCCTCGGCGCGGCCGCGAACCCCGTGATGCCGATGTTCCGCCAGCACGAACTCGGCTTCATGCTGAACTTCGGCGAGTCGAAGGTCTTCGTGGTCCCGAAGAGCTTCCGCGGCTTCGACTATGAGGCGATGGCGCGCGAGATGCTGCCCGCGCTGCCTCATCTCAAGCGCCTGGTCGTCGTCGGCGGCGACGGCGAGGACGGTTTCGATCGCGCGCTGCTGCGCGACGACGCGCCGCCGCTGCAAGGGCCCGGAATCGCCCCCGACGACGTGCTGCTCCTGATGTACACCTCGGGCACGACTGGCGAGCCCAAAGGCGTGATGCACACCTCGAACACGCTGTTTTCGAACCTGCACGCCTACATCGAGACGATGAAGCTCACGAGCGCCGACATCGTGCTCGGCGCCTCGCCGATGGCCCACCTCACCGGCTACGGCTATCTCGCGATGATCCCGCTGATCCTGAATTCGACGACCGTGCTGATGGACGTCTGGGACGCAAAACGCGCGCTCGACATCATCCGCCGCGAAGGCGTCACCTTCAGCATGGCCTCGTCCGCCTTCGTCGCCGACCTGTGCCTCGCGGTCGAAAACGGTGAAGCCACCTCGCCGATCTTCACCAAGTTCAACTGCGCCGGCGCGCCGATCCCACCGGTGCTGATCGAACGCGCCCACCGCATGATGGGCCTCACGATCAGCTCGGCCTGGGGCATGACCGAATGCGGCGCCGTCACCGTGACCGAACCGGCACGCGCACTCGAAAAATCCGGCATCTCCGACGGCCGGCCACTCACCGGCATGCAGCTGAAGATCATCGACGCCGCCGGTGCCGAAGTGCCGCCGGGCGAAACCGGTTCGCTGCGCATCCGCGGCGCCTCGCTTTTCGCCGGCTACCTCAAGCGCCCCCACCTCAACGCCACCTCCGACGACGGCTGGTTCGACACCGGCGACCTCGCCTTCGTCGACGACGAGGGCTACATGCGCATCAACGGCCGCGCCAAGGACATCGTGATCCGCGGCGGCGAGAACATCCCGGTGATGGAGATCGAGAACCTCCTCTACCAGCACCCTTCGGTGATGAGCTGCGCGGTGGTCGGCTACCCCGACGCGCGACTCGGCGAACGCGCCTGCGCCTTCGTGTCGGTCAAGCCCGGCACGACGCTCACACTCGACGACCTGCGCACCTTCTTCGAAGACCGCAAGGTCGCCCGCCAGTACTGGCCCGAACGGCTCGAACTCATCGAAGCCCTGCCCGCGACGCCGAGCGGCAAGGTGCAGAAATTCCGGCTGCGCGAGATGGCGCGGCAATTCGGCCAGACCGCATAAACGACGGAGTCCGCATGAACACCACCACCAAGGTCATCCTGACCGAGACCCACGACCGCGTCGGCCTGATCCGCCTCAACCGCCCGCAGGTCTTCAACGCCCTCAATGACGAAGTGATGGACGCCCTGGGCGCCGCGCTCGACGCCTTCTCCGGCGACGACGGCATCGCCTGCGTCGTCATCACCGGCAACGACAAGGCCTTCGCCGCCGGCGCCGACATCGCAGCGATGAAGACGTGGAACTACATGGACGTCTACAAGACGGACTTCATCACCCGCAACTGGGAGCACCTGAAAAGCTTCCGCAAGCCCGTGATCGCCGCAGTGTCCGGCCTCGCGCTCGGCGGCGGCTGCGAGCTCGCGATGATGTGCGACATCGTCTATGCATCGACCGACGCCCGCTTCGCACTGCCCGAGATCAAGCTCGCCACGGTCCCCGGCTGCGGCGGCACCCAGCGTCTGCCGCGCGCCGTCGGCAAGGCGAAGGCGATGGAGATGTGCCTCACGGGGCGCATGATCGATGCGGCCGAAGCCGAGCGCGCCGGCCTCGTGTCGCGCACCTTTCCGGCGGAGCAACTGCTCGAGGAAGCGCTCGCGACCGCGAAGCTGATCTCCGGCTACTCGCTACCGGCGCTGATGATGATGAAGGAAGCCGTCAATCGCGCCTTCGAGGCCCCGCTCGGCGAAGGGCTGCTCTTCGAGCGCCGCACGCTGCATGCATCGTTCGCGCTCGACGACCAGAAGGAAGGGATGGCGGCCTTCACAGAAAAGCGCAAGCCCGCATTCCGCCACCGCTAAGTACATTGTCAATTCGGCGGGTAGCTGCGGCACGGCACCGCATGCCATCGACCTAGACGCCGTCGGCTGCCGCGAAGTGCGCAATCTATGCTTTTAGTCATAGCGTAGAAGATCAGGGATCGCTTATCATTCGGCATCGTTAAGCGGCGATCCGACAGTGAGCAGATACAGCATCCGTAGGCGTCTTGGTCTTCAGGCGCTCTTCATCGGCGCGGTGATGCTGTGTCTTGCGCTCGCCTTTGTCTGGTCGCAGCGCGAGACCGACCGGGCGCTCGAACATATCTTCCGCGACGAGATGGCGCCCGCGGCGGATCTGCGCGAAATGGAATCCCAGCTCCAGTCGATCCATGTCCGGATGCAGTCCGTCCTGCTCACGCAGGCGTCGCCGCTCGGGGCCTTGGAGCTGTTGCGAAAGCAACGCGTCGTGCTGGAGGATGCCTGGGTCCGCTTCCGAAACGACCACCGCAATTGGCTCCGCGACCCCGGCGAGGACGAGCTGATCGCGGACATCGAGGATGCGCTGCCGGCGCTGCGGCGTTTCCTCGACGCGACCGAAACCGCATACCGCATCTACGACCCGGTGCAGCTGACACAACTCGTGGACTCCGACTGGTATCAACTGGAGCAGGCCCTCCTCTTCAACCTGCGCTCGCTGCAGGAATTCCAGGAGCGCCACGCCCGCGCCGCAATCACCGGGCTCGACCGCTCGATCCTCAAGACACGCGTCGTCGTCGGCTCGCTGCTGATCGGCGGCCTGCTCTTTCTCGGCGTCTTTTCGATCCGTCTCGGCCGCTACATCATGCAGCGCATCGTCGACGTGGAGGAGACCCTCGAAGCCATCGCCAGCGGCAACCAGACCGTGACCGTTCCCTATAGCGAAGGTGAAACGGAGATGGCGCGGATCGCTACGGCCATCAACCGCACCGTCGCGCAGATGGCAGACGACCGAGCCGCGATCGATCGCCTCAGCCACCGCCAGCAGGCGATCCTCGAATCGGCGGCCGAGGGCATCTACGGGGTCGACGTGCGCGGAGAGATCATCTTCATGAACCCGGCCGCGCTCGCGATGCTCGGGTATGAGGAGATCGACATCCTCGGGCGCCCCTCCCACAATCTGCTGCATCATCACCACGCCGACGGCAGCCCTTACCCGATCGCCGATTGTGCGATCGCCCGCGCCCGCCGGCAGGGGCGGATCATCCATCGCGACGACGAAGTGTTCTTCCGTCGCAACGGCGAGAGTTTTCCGGTCGAATACACGGCGGCCCCCCTCGTCGATAGCGACCAGTCGGTCGGTGCCGTCGTGGTGTTCCGCGACGTCACAAAACGCCGCGAGCAGGAGAGCCTGCTGCGTGAAACGATCGCCCAGCTGCGGGAAACCAACGCCCGCCTCGCCGACACGCAGACGCAACTCGTGCAGGCCGAGAAGCTCGTCGGCCTCGGCGCGCTCGCCGCCGGCGTGGCCCACGAGATCAACAATCCGATCGGCTTCGTGAGCTCCAATTTCGCGGTCCTCGCGAACTACACCGAGGATCTGCTGAAGCTCGTCGCGCGTTACGAAGCGCTACTCGAGGATAGCGCCGACATGCAGACGCAATCGGTCGTCCAGCGCCTGCACGACGAGGCGGATATCGATTTCGTGCGCGGGGACGCTCAGGCGCTGATCGAGGAAACCCGCGACGGCCTGCAACGTGTCATCCGCATCGTTGCGGACCTGCGCGAATTTTCGCGCGTCGACTCGCTCGACGACTGGAACGAGGTCGACATCCATCACGCCATCGACACCACGCTGCGCGTCCTGGCCCCCACTCTCCAGGGCAAGGCGACCATCATGCGCGACGAGGCGCCGCTGCCGCGCGTCCGCGGCAATGCCGCGCAGCTCAACCAGGTGCTGATGAACCTCCTGCTCAATGCCACGCATGCAATCGGGGACAAGGGCACGATCACGATCCGGACTTCGCACGCCGAGGACGAAGTCTGCATCGAGGTGCAGGACGACGGCTGCGGCATGGCGCCGGACGTGCGCGCACGGATGTTCGACCCCTTCTACACCACGCGTCCGGTCGGACAAGGCACCGGCCTGGGGCTATCGGTTGCCTACAGCGTAGCGCGGGCACACGGCGGTCGTTTCGAGGTCGATAGTGCCCCCGGGCAGGGAACCGCGATCCGTCTGTGGCTCCCGCTGACGAACGAACCGCACGCCGTTCGGCCCCGCGGCGAAACGATCCAGTAAGGTCACCCTTCAGGCCGCGGGCATCCCTGTCGCCCCGTTCGCCTTCGGCTGCACGACCGCCTCGTAGTAGCTGAACGCGTCGCGCAAATGCCCGCGCAGCGTCTCGTCGTCCCACGGCTTGGTCAGGAACTTGTACAGCGCGCCGCTATTGACCGCCTGCATGATGGACTCGAGCTCGGTATAGCCGGACAGCACGATCCGCACCGTCTCCGGGTGCAGCACCTTCACGCGTGAGAGGAATTCCGTGCCGTTCATTTCCGGCATGCGCTGGTCGGAGAGGATCACTTGCACCGGCTGACTCGCTAGGATTTCCAGGGCCTCTCGCGCGCTGCCGGCAGTCACCACGCGGTAGCCTTCGCCGCGCAGCAGCCGCCGGATCGCCGACAGGATGTTCGGCTCGTCGTCGACGACCAGCAGCGTGCGCGCAGCCGGCAATTGGGCGAGTCCGGGCAGGGCCTTGTCCTGGCGCAACTGGTTGCAGAACTCCTCGGCCGGCACCGGTTTGCTGAACAGGTAGCCCTGCATCTTGTCGCAGCGGTTCTTCCGCAGGTAGCCCAGTTGAGGCTCGGTTTCGACCCCTTCGGCAACGACCTCGATGCCCATGCGGTGTGCGAGCCCGATCACCGACGTCGCGATGATGGCCGAACTCGGATCCGACACGATGTCCGTGACGAAGGAGCGGTCGATCTTCAGCTGGTCGATGGGGAAGCGGCTGAGGTAGCCGAGGCTCGAATAGCCGGTGCCGAAGTCGTCGAGTGACAGCCGCACGCCGAGGCGCTTCAAGGCGACCAGGCGCTGCACGGTCTCCTCCGGGCGCTCCATCAGGATGCTCTCGGTGAGCTCCAGCATCAGGCGTCGAGGTTCCACTTCATGGCGCTTGAGCGCCGCCTCGACCGTCCCTTCCAGGTCGCCGCTGCGGAACTGCCTGGCCGACACGTTGACCGCGACATTCACGTACAGCATCCCCGCGTCGGTCCAGGCCCGCAACTGCCGGCAAGCCTCTTCGACGACCCACGCCCCGATCGGCACGATCAGCCCCGAGCGCTCGGCGAGCGGGATGAACTGCAGCGGCGGCACCAGTCCCTGCCCCGGGCGCTGCCAGCGGATCAGCGCTTCGGCGCCGCTGATGCGGCCGCTGACGAGGTCGACCTTGGGCTGGTAGTACAGCACGAACTCCCCGCGTTCGAGCGCGCGGCGCAAGGCCACTTCCATCTCCAGCGTGCTCAGCGCCTGGCTGTTGAGCTCGCCGGTGTAGTAGCTCAGCTGTCCGCCGCCCAGCTCCTTCGCGCGATGCGCCGCAGTGTTGGCCTTGTCGAGCAACACCTGCGCCGTGTCGCCGTCTTCCGGGCAGACGCTGATACCGATGCTCGATGTTACGTAAGCCTCCCGCGCCCCGGGGAGGCTGAACGGCGCATCGAGCAGCCCCTGCAGCTCGCGCGCCATGCGTTCGGCGTCGCGAAAATCCGCCAGCCCCTCCATCACGATGACGAACTGGTCTCCCACGAGGCGCGCGAGCGTGTCTTCGCTACGCAGGCGTCCGCGCAGCCGCTCGGCCACCGCCTGCAGCACGCTATCGCCGGCAGCGTGGCCGAGGCTGTCGTTGATGGTCTTGAATCGATCCAGATCGAACACCATCACGGCGACGCCGTGCCCCTGCCCGTGCCGGCGCGCGCGCTCCAGCGCATGCTCGAGGCGCACTTCGAGCAGCACGCGGTTGGGCAGATCCGTGAGCAGGTCGAAATGCGCGAGATGGCGCAGCTTTTCCTCGCTGTGCTTGAGCTGCGACAGGTCGCTCGCGAGCGCGACGTAATGCGTCGGATTTCCTGCCTCGTCACGCACCGTATGGATCGAAAGCCACTGTGGGAAGACTTCCCCGTCCTTGCGCCGGTTCCACACTTCCCCTTCCCAGAAACCGACGGCCTTGATGTTCTCCCACATCGCGCGGAAGAAGGTAGGGTCCTGGCGCCCGGAACGCAGGATATTCGGATTCTGCCCGAGCGCTTCAGCCTCGCTGTAGCCGGTCAGGCGCGTGAAGGCCGGATTGACGGCCAGGATGCGTGGCGTGAGGTCGGTGATGAAGACCGCCTCGCGGCTGCTTTCGAGCGCGACCGCATACAGTCTCAGGCGCTCCTGCGCCTCGCGCTCCCCGGTGATGTCGTTCCACGAGCCGACGACGGTCGCCGCCGCCTCGCCCTTGCCCGCGCCGATCAGCCGAAGGTGGTCGCGAATCCATCTCACGCCGCCGGATTTGTCGAAAAAACGGTACTCCGTCACCGTCTGCCCCTCGGCAAACAGACGCGGCGCCTGCGCAAACACGCGTTCGCGGTCGTCGGGATGCAGGTGCGACAGCCACCAGTCCGGCTGCAGGCATTCCTCCATCTCGTATCCGAGCAGCACCGTGACGTTCTCGCTCGCCCACGTCGGCACGAAGCGCCCATCCTCGACGCGCAGCGCATAGACCACCGCCGGGCTGGCCGCCAGCACGTGCTTGAGTCGCTCGCCCAACTCATGCTCACGCGCGCGTTCGCGCTCCAGCAGCATCTGCTGGTGCACCTTTTCGAGGACCAGCGGCAGGCGCTCCCCGTAACCGAGGCGCTTGGGCATGTAATCGTCGGCGCCGGCCTCGAGGGCGGCAAGCGCTGTCGTCTGGTCTGCGGACGCGGTCAGCACGACTACGGACAGGGGCAGGCCGCGGTCGCGGACGTCCGCGAGCACGTCGAAGCCGCTGCCGTCGGGCAGCCACAGATCGGCAAGGACGATGTCGTAATCCGGCGCCTTCCCCGCAAGGCGGGCCCGGGCCTCGGCGACCGTCCCCACGATGTCGAGCCGCAGCCCCGGCAAGTGTCGCTCCAGCGCACCTCGCACGAGGTCCACATCCGTCGGGTTGTCCTCGAGACAGAGCACGCGCAGGATCGGGGAAGCTCCGCCACTGGCCGTATCGCGGGAACGGGTGGGACCGTCGGTCATGGTTTTTACCTTGTTCTTATGATGTGGCGGCGACTAGCCGCCTTTTTCCGGCAGTCCGGCGACCGGCAGGACCATTCGGAAAGTCGCCCCCTGCCCGACCGTGCTCGACACCTCCAGCTTGCCCCCATGCCGCTCGACGATGTCCCGTGAAATCGACAGTCCGAGCCCGGTGCCCTTGCCCACCGGCTTGGTCGTGAAGAAGGGTTCGAAGATCCTTGCCTGGACCTCGGGCGGAATACCCTTACCGGTGTCGCTCACTTCGACCCAGGCCCAGTCCTCGTCGGCCCCGGTCCGCAGCGTGATCCGTCCCATCGTCTCGATGGCCTGCGCGGCGTTCGACAGCAGGTTCATGAATACCTGATTGATCTGCGCCGGCACGCAATTGACGAGCGGCAGATCGCCGAACTCGCGGATCACCTCGGCCTTGTACTTGATCTCGTTGCGGATCACGTTGAGCGTGCTTTCCAGTCCGCGATGCAGGTCGGCCTCCTGGCGCTGCCCGTCATCGACGCGCGAAAAATCCTTCAGATCGTTGATGATCTCCTTCACGCGCGCGAGTCCATCGAGCGACTCGGTCAGGAGGTCCGGGATGTCCTGCCGCAGGTAATCGAACTCGACCTCCGCGCGCACGTCGGCCATTTCGACGCGCGTCGGATGTTCCGGCGGCAGCGCCGCTTCCATCTTCTCGTAGGCGGCGATCACAGCGAAGACCCGTTCCATGTAGGTTTTCAGCGATCCGAGGTTCGAGCTGATGAAGCCCACCGGATTGTTGATCTCGTGCGCGACACCGGCAGCGATCTGCCCGACGGCGGCCATCTTTTCCAGCTGCAGGAGACGGCTTTCCGCCTGCTCCAGGCGTTCGCGCAGCTGTTGCGTTTCGTCGCCGGCCTCGCCGCCTCCGATGACCGGTTGAGGGGTCCGTGCGTCCATTCTCCCTTTCTCCTATTCCGGTTCCGGGCCGAGCACGCGCAGCACCTCGGCCACGGTCGTGTCGCCTCGCGTCACCTTCGCCCACGCGTCGTCCCACAGCGATTCGTAGCCGGAGGATCGGGCGTGGGCGAGGAGTTCCTTCATGCTGGCGCCGCGCGCGATCAGGTCGCGCAGCAATTCGTCCGGCAGCAGGATTTCGTACAGGCCGAGACGCCCGCGGTAGCCCGTGCCGTCACATTCGGCGCAGCCCGCACCGATGAACCCGGCCGGCGGCGCGTTGCGAAAGCGGGGTCCGAGGCGCGCGGCCTGCGCCGGATCGGGCGCGATCTCCTGCCTGCAATGGCGGCAGATGCGCCGCACCAGACGCTGCGCGATCACGCCTTCGAGCGCGCTCGCGATGATGAAGGGCTTCATGCCGAGGTCGAGCAGACGCGCCACAGTCGCCATCGCCGAATTGGTATGCAGCGTCGACAGCACCTGATGCCCGGTCAGCGCCGCATGGAAGGCGACCTCGGCCGTGTCGAAGTCGCGGATCTCGCCGATCAGCAGCACGTCCGGGTCCTGGCGCAGGATCGAGCGCAGCACCGCCGGGAAGGTCAGGCCGATCTTCTCCTTCACGAGCACCTGGCCGGCGCTGTCGAGGTAGTACTCGACCGGGTCCTCGATGGTGATGTAGTTCTTGGCGGGCGTGGCATTGGCCTGCAGCAGCGAATACAGCGTCGTCGTCTTGCCGCTGCCGGTCGGGCCGGTCGCGAGCAGCAGCCCTTGCGGCTTGTCGACCATCACGCGCACCTTGGCGAGCCCGCTCTCGCCGAAGCCGAGCCCGGCGAGGCTCAGCACCGCCGAGTTGCGGTCGAGGATGCGCATGACGACCTTTTCGCCATTGATCGTCGGCAGCGTCGAGATGCGCAGGTCGACGATACGCATCGGCGATTTCACCGTGAGGCGCCCGTCCTGCGGACGGCGGCGCTCGGAGATGTCGAGCTCGGCCATGATCTTCAGACGCGATACGAGCGGACTGTGCAGCGCGTGCGGGATCTGGATCTTGTCCTGCAGCACGCCGTCGATGCGCAGGCGCACGACGACGTTCTTCGTGCGCGGCTGGATGTGGATGTCGGACGCGCCGAGCCGCATCGCCTCCAGGATGATCGCGTTGGCGAGGCGAATCGCCGGCGGCTCGTTGGTCGACGCCAGCAGCTCGTCGAGCGGGACGGTGTCCTCGTCCTCGATGACGATCTCGATCCCCTCGTAGGGGTCCGGGTTGCCGGCCATCGTCTGCAGCTCGGAGAAGTCGACGCCTTCGCGGTCGCCGTACACCTCCTTGATCTTCGCGCGGATCCCCTCGATGTCGGCCATCACGACCTTGAGGTCGAGGCCCGCCGTGAAGCGCACGTCGTCGATCAGGCCGGCGTCCATCGGGTCCGCCACCGCCAGCATCAGGCGCCGGCCTTCGAGCTTCAGCGGGATCACCAGCTGCCGCTCGCAGAAGCTGCGCGGAATGAGTTCGGCGACCGCCTGATCGACGCGGAACTCGCCGAGCGAAACCTCCTCGACCAGCATCTCGTCGCGCAGGATCTTGCGCAGCGGCTTCTCCGTGACCCAACCGCGCTCGAGCAGCAGCTTGACCATCGGCTCCTTGTGGATGCCCTGCAGCCGCGTGAGCTCCTGCAACTGGTTGCCGGTGATCAGGTTCTTCTTGTGCAGCATCATCCCGAGCTGGCTGCGGTTCGACACCGCGAGCCGCGACAGCGCCGAGATTTCCTTCGACTTCTTCGCGTTCTCCTGGCTCAGCGCGCGGTTCTTCTGGACGAGGTCGAACTGCTCCAGCGCGAGCGACACCGTGACGCGCAGATCGTCGTCGTTCCACGGCTTGAGGATGAACTTGTAGACCGCCCCCTCGTTGATCGCGCCCATCACCGCGCCCGTATCCGCGTGGCCGGTGAGCATGATGCGGATGGTGTCCGGATACAGCGCCTTGACCTGCTTGAGCAACTCCGCGCCGCTCATGCCGGGCATCATGTAATCGCTGATGATGACGTGCGCGCTCGCCTCGCGCATGCGGGCCAGCGCCTCGTTGCCGTTGCCGGCGGTCACCACCTCGTAGGCTTCCGAGCGGAAAGTGCGCGTCAGCGCCTTCAGGATCGACGGCTCGTCGTCGACGATCAGCAGCCGATACCGGGCCGGCGCCGGCGCCGCGGTTTCCGCGGCGGGCGCGCCCTGTCCGGTGAAGTAGGCGGCGTAATTGGTCATGGCGACTCAGACGGGAAGCCGGATGGTCACGGACGTCCCGCCATGCGGCGGGCAGATCAGCGACACCGAGCCGCCATGCGCGAGAACGATGTCGCGCGCGACAGTCAGGCCCAGGCCCGTGCCGCTGCCCACCTCGCGCGTCGTGAAGAAGGGATCGAAGACGCGCTGCTGGACATCCGGCGGGATGCCCGGTCCGGTGTCCGCGATCTCCACCGTGATCGCATCGCCCACGCTGCGCGTACGTACCGCCACCTCGCCGCCGCGAGCCACCGCCTGCAGCGCGTTCTGCAGAATGTTGAAGAAGGCCTGGTTGAGGTGTCCGGGCAGGCAGAGCAGGCGCGGCACGGGCTGCAGGTCCGGGATCACCGTGACCTCGGGCGGCTTCTGCCCCTCGATCACCACCAGCAACGATTCGAGCTGCTGGTTGAGGTCGACCATCTGCTCCTCGGGCTGATCGACGCTCGAAAAGCCCTTCAGGTCCCGCACGATGCGTGCGATGCGTTCGATGCCGCCGCGCGAGTCGTGCAGCAGCTCACCGAAATCCTCGAACACGAAATCCAGGTCGCGCGCCTTCCACGCCTGGGCGGGGATCACGTCGCGCAAGTCCGCGAGGCCGGCGAGGTAGCGCTCGGCCGACGACAGGTTGCTGCTGATGAAGCCGAGCGGATTATTGATCTCGTGGGCGACGCCAGCCGCCAACTGGCCGATCGACGCGAGACGCTCGGCTTGGTAGAGCTGGCGCTGGCGCTCGTCGATGATCTTGATCTGCTCCTTCACCTGGGCGTCCAGCGTCGCCGCGAGTTCCCGATACTTCGCCTCGGAGGTCTTCAGCGCCTCGTTCTGCTGCTGCAGCTTGGCGTAGTCCGCCCGCACCGCCTCGAGGTGCAGGTCCGACACCATACGCACGCGAGCGCGCGACACCAGCCCCCAGCGCACGAGACGCGCCGCTTCCTTCAGCTTCGCCGGATCGCAAGCGGCGGCGAGGTAGCCGACCGGCTCCAGTTCGAGGATCAGCGGCGCGCGCTCGGCGTCGGGCGAAGGGACGACGGCACCGAAGGGCGCTCCCGTTTCATCCAGCAGCGCGACGGGACAGTCGAGCTGATTGCTCAAGGCACGGCACAGCTCGTCGGCGTCACGCGGCCCCAAGAGCTCGCCGAGGGAGAAGTCGCGATCGAAACCGCTGGCTTCGCTCATGACGGCAGCCCTCCGGCTGCGGTGACGAAGCGCTCCTCGGTCAGGCCATGCTCGCCCGCGAGATCCAGCTCCTCCGCGTAGCGTTGCCACACCCCGTGCAGCAGTGCGGAAAAGGTCTCGCGCACGCCGCTGCCTGCGGTCGCCGTCGCAAAGAAGAGCGGCCACGGCGCCCCGGCATAGCGCTGGCGGATCTCGTCCTCGGACAGGATGTCCGGCAAGTCACGCTTGTTGAACTGCACGACCAGCGGCAAGCGCTCCAAGTCCAGTCCGACACGCCCCACGTTCTCGGCGAGGTTCTGGAAGGACTCGCCGTTGTTGGTCGCCTGCGGGCGCTGGGAGTCGGCGACGAACACGATGCCGTCGGCGCGCGACAGCACCGCCTTGCGCGTCCCGTCATGCGCGACCTGACCCGGCACGGTGAAGAGCCGGAAGCGGATCGTCAGACCCGACGCCGCACGAAAGCCGAGCGGCAAGAGGTCGAAGAACAGGGTGCGGTCGTGCTGCGTTTCGAGGGTCATCAGCTCCCCTTTCATCTGCGCGTCCGCGACGTCGTGCAGACACATCAGGTTCGTCGTCTTCCCGCCCTGCGCTGGCCCGTAGTAGACGAGCTTGAAGGTGAGCCGATTTGCATCGCGCTCCAACTCGGGCATCAGAGCTTCCCCTGGTCACCGTCGTCGAGCAGCGATTCATCGATCATCACGGAACCATCCGGCCCCCAGATCACGCTCGTGATGCCCGGCTCCTCGGCTTCCAGCCGCTTGCGCTCGATCTCCTCCGGGGACACCTGCCCCATCGACAGCCGGGCGAGGTCAGCGAGCCGCTGATTCTCCATCGTGAGCTCACGCAGCGCGAGCGCCTGCCCGATCGCCGCCAGCAACTCGTAGTCGTTCCACGGCTTGGACAGGAAGCGGCTGATGCCCGCCTCGTTGATCGCACCGATCAGGCCATTGAGGTCGGCGTAGCCCGACAGGATCAGGCGCGCGCACTCCGGCTGCAGCTCGCGGAAAGCCTTGAGGAAGGCGACGCCGTCCATGCGCGGCATGCGGTAGTCGGAGAGCACCAGGTCGTAGGGGGTGTGGCGCGCCTTCTCCAGCGCGGCCTCGGGCGACGCGAAACTGTCGACGGTGAACTTGTAGATCTTGTCGCCGACCTTGCACGGTGTGAGGGTCAGCAGGCGGCGCAATGCCTTCAGGATGGATTCTTCGTCGTCGACGATCAGTATGCGGTTCATACGCCTCCCGCGTTTCTATCAGGAAGAGCCCGGGCTGGCGCCGGAACTCATGCGTTTGTCGTTGCGGATGTGCAGGCTCAGGGACACCCCTTCGCGCCGCGCGTAGTCCTGGATCTGCTTCACGAGGCTGGCATCGAGGATGTAGTCGGCCGCCAGCAGCAGCACGCCGTCGCGACCGACCAGATCGCGCGCGAGGACCATCCCGGGCTGCAGGTCGGGGGCGCGCACTTCGACGTCGCGCCCGGTCTCCGGCTTCGGCCGCCCGAGCAGCTCCAGAAAGGCATCGACGACCTGCGGGTCGTAACGCTTGCCGCGCGACTGCGCGATCATCGCCTTCGCTTCATCCGGGCTCATGCGCTTGCCGGCCAGCGTGCCGTTCTGCAATCCGTCGTAATCGCTCGCGACGGCGAGGATGCGCGCGCCCAGCGGAATCCCCAGCCCGACCAGCCCATCCGGAAAGCCCTGCCCGTCGAAGCGTTCATGGTGCGAGCGCACGAGGCGCGCGGCCTCCTTCAATTCGTCGAGCGGCATCAGCGCGGACTCGCCGACGACCGGATGCTTGCGGTACAGCCCGAGCTCGTCACCGGTCATCTTCACCACGGGGCGGGCCAGCATCGCGTCGGGGAACCCGATCTTGCCGACGTCGTGCAGCAGCGCCGCCAGGAAGATATCCTGCTGCCCCTTGGTGTCGAGCTCGAAATGGATTGCGAGCTTGCGCGCGAGATCCGCGACGCGTCGGGAATGGCCGGCGATCGCCCCGCCGCGCAATTCGATCAAGCCCGAGAACATCTTGATCGACACGAGGAAGTTCTGTTTGAGCTTGTCGTTGGCGAGATTCAGGAAACTGTTGACCTGCTCGAGTTCGGCCGTGCGTTCGCGGACCTTCTGCTCGAGGTTCGTGTTGAGCTCGCGCAGGGCCTCGTTCTGCTGCTGCGTCAGCGCGAGCAGCCGCGCGTTCTCCTCCCGCAGCCGGCGGTGCTCCAGGGCGTCGCCGATGATCTGCAGCAGTTCGTCGTCGTCCCAGGGCTTGGCGATGTAGCGGTAGATCTGGCCGCGGTTGATCGCGGCGATCGTCGACGTGATGTCCGCATAGCCCGTCAGCAGCAAGCGGGTGACGCCAGGCCAGCGCTCGCGCACCTGTTCGAGGAACTGCGCACCGTCCATTTCCGGCATGCGCATGTCGGAGATGACGAGGTCGATCTTCTCGCGTTCGAGCACCTCCAGGCCGGCGCGGCCGCTGTCGGCGAGGTGGATCGTATAGCCCGTCGGTCGAAGCAGGCGCCGCAGCGCGGAAAGGATTCCGGCCTCGTCATCGACCAGGAGCAGCGTGGCGGGCGGATGGGCCGTTTCGTTCATGATTCCTCGTGCGGCTGTGTCGTCACCGTAACAGCGGAGGCCTTCGGCGGCCTACGCCACCGCTGAAGCTGTCCCGGCCTGCACCCGAGCCGGCTGCGGCCCTCGGGGAGTGGCCCGCGACATGACATCCGACGCAGATATTACTCCTTTGACAAGTCACGGTGATACCGCCGGACGGGCTGCTGTCGCGATTCATCAACCGTCGTAGGGAAAGCGGCTGCGCGCTTGGCGTAGCCATTTGGAGCGTTCGCGGGCGCAAAAAATCCCGGTTGCCTTCGTTGGCCGCCGGCGCGATCGACGTCCGCTGCCACCTCCACCGGCCGTAGTGCAAATGTAACCGACGCTTACACCGAGGGAATTCCCCTACCGGTTTTCGGGGAGTAAAATTTACATGTGGGAAAATGACCCACAAAGCCGACCACACTGAGACGCGCGCGACGCTCGCCGCACGGATGGGGCACGCCAGGTCAGCCGGCGATCGGACATCCGCCCTGCAACGCGGACGCCGGTCAAAAAGATCAACAATCACTCAACGGGAGCCGCAACATGGCAAGCATCACCACCAGTCTGAACCACGACCAGGTCGAAGATCTGGTGGGCGACATCAGTGCCGCCCAACTCGTTTCCGCATCCGCGACCGACCTGACCTACGCGCTCACCTATTCGGGCGACGACATGCCGCACGCGAGCACGTTGCACGTCAGCGGCAACTTCACGCTCTCCGGCGGCAATGTCACCGGCGGCAGCGTCTCCAGCTTCGATTTCCTCAGCGGCACGGGTGCGTCGCTGCTGCTGGTCGGCGGCATTTCGCTCGACGTCTCGCAGGCCAACGGCCTGCTGAGCAATCCCGACACCTTCCAGGACTTCGTCGACCATCTCGGCGAGGCGAACAACGACAATCTGGAGATCGGTGACGACGGCGACGACAACATGCACGGCGACCAGGGCGATGACGACATGCTCGGCGGCGGCGGTGATGACCACATGTCCGGCGGCCGCGGCAACGACCACCTCTCGGGCGGCGACGGCGACGACGACCTCACCGGCGGACTGGGCGACGATCACCTGGACGGCGGGCGCGGCGGCCACGACAGCGTGTCCTTCGAGTCGGCGAAGAAGATCGTCGTCGATCTCTCGGCCGGTACGGCCAAGGGCGAAGGCAATGACACCCTCGTCGGCATCGAGGACGTCAGCGGCACGCACGGCAGCGACGTGATCGTCGGCGACACGAACGCCAACGAACTGCTCGGCGACGGCGGCAATGACAAGCTCAGCGGGCTCGCCGGCGACGACCACCTCGTCGGCGACGACGGCAACGACAAGCTCGATGGCGGCGACGGCAACGACCTCCTCGAAGCCGGCCGCGGCAACGACCAACTCGACGGCGGCCTGGGCAACGACGTCCTCGACGGCGGCGACGGCAACGACAAGCTCTCCGGCGGCGCAGGTGACGACGACATCGACGGCGGCAGCGGCAACGACAATATCAGCACCGGAGACGGCCTGAACATCGTCCTCGCTGGCTCCGGCAACGACAAGGTCCTCGGCGGCAACGACGCCGACAACATCAGCGGCGGCGACGGCAACGACACGATCATGTCCGGCGGCGGCGACGACCTCATCGACGGCGGCGCGGGCAAGGACAACATCAAGGCCGGCGACGGCAACGACCGCATCGACGGCGGCGACGGCGACGACAAGATGGCCGGCGGCTCGGGCGACGACACCTACTTCGTGTCGAGCGCGAAGGACAAGATCATCGAGACGGCGGGCGAAGGCAACGACACAGTCGTATCCTCCGCCTCGTTCAGCCTCGCGAAGCTCGCCAACGTCGAGAACATCGAACTCACCGGCATCGCGAACGTCGACGCGACCGGCAACGGCGCGGACAACATCCTCACCGGCAACGACGGCAACAACGCCCTGGACGGCGGCGCGGGCAACGATGTGCTGATCGGCGGCGCCGGTGCCGACACGCTCACGGGCGGCGCGGGCAATGACACCTTCGTCTTCGACAACCTCGCCGTCGGCGGCGTGGACACCGTCAAGGACTTCACCCACGGCAGCGACGTGCTCGCCCTCGATGCGGACGTATTCACGGCGCTCGCGGGCAGCGCGGATCTCAGCGCCAACGTCGCCATCGGCACGGCGGCGGTCGACGCCAACGACTTCCTCGTCTTCGACAGCACGACCGGCGCGCTTTTCTACGACCACGACGGCAGCGGCGCGGGCGCGGCGGTGCAGATCGCCACGCTGACGGGCGTGACGACGGTGAGCGGCTCGGACTTCACGATCGTCTAAGCCCTCCTCACCCGCTCTCTCCTCCACGCGACGCCCCCGCAGCCAGCACGGCTGCGGGGGCGTCTTGCTTTATCGACCGGGCGTGGCTGCGACGCGACGGATTGGCGAGCACCCGTTGCGCACCGCACAACAAGCACTCTGCAATGGCGCCGACTTCGAGTAACCTTCGCGCTAGCCGAAATTTCGCGGCGCGAAGGCCTCCCGAAGAACAAATCAGCCTCACCCCGTTAGGTGCCTCATGCACGCCCGTCAAGCCCTACCGGCGCTCGTCGTCAGCGCCATCGGCGTCGTTTTCGGTGACATCGGAACGAGCCCCCTGTACGCCCTGAAGGAAATCTTCAGCGGCCATCACCCCATTCCGGTGACGCCCGAGAACATCCTCGGCGTGCTGTCGCTCGTGTTTTGGTCGATCATGATGCTGGTGTCGATCAAGTACGTGGCCGTGATCATGCGCGCCGACAACCGCGGCGAAGGCGGTTCGCTCGCGCTGCTGGCGCTGATCACCGAGCGCGCGAAAAACGCCGGCATGGCGCGCGTCGTGACCCTGCTCGGAATCTTCGCTGCGGCCCTCTTCTACGGCGACAGCATGATCACGCCGGCGATCTCGGTGCTCTCCGCAGTCGAAGGCCTGGAACTGATCACGCCGGCGCTGGAAAGCTACGTGCTGCCGCTGACCGGCGTCGTGCTCACCGCGCTGTTCTTCGTCCAGAAGCGCGGCACGGGCGCCGTCGGCATGTATTTCGGCCCGATCATGATCGTCTGGTTCGCCGTGCTCGGCACCTTCGGGATCCTCGAAATCGCCGAAAACCCGGGCGTGCTGCTCGCGATCAACCCACTCTATGCAGTCCATTTCGTCGCTACCCATCCCTGGCTCGCCTTCCTCGCACTGGGCTCGGTCGTTCTCGCGGTGACCGGTGGCGAGGCCCTCTACACAGACATGGGTCACTTCGGCCGCCGCCCGATCCGCTACGCATGGTTCGGCTTCGTCCTGCCCGCGCTGGTCCTCAACTACTTCGGCCAGGGCGCGCTGCTGCTCAACGACCCGGAAGCGATCCAAAGCCCCTTCTACCACCTCGCCCCCGACTGGGCGCTGGTCCCGCTGGTGGTGCTTGCGACGCTGGCGACCGTGATCGCGTCGCAGGCGGTGATCTCGGGCGCCTTCTCGGTCGCCCGCCAGGCGATCCAGATGGGCCTCCTGCCGCGCATGCTGATCGTGCATACCTCGGGCGCGTCCGAAGGCCAGATCTACGTGCCCTTCACGAACTGGACGCTTTATTTTGCGGTGATGGCGCTGGTGCTGGGCTTCAAGAATTCGTCCAACCTCGCCGCGGCCTACGGCATCGCGGTGACCGGCACGATGATGATCGACACCGTGCTGATCGCCTTCGTGATGCGGCTGCTGTGGCGCTGGAACGTGCTGCTTGTCGCGCTCGTCGCCGGCGGCATGTTCGTGATCGACCTCGCCTTCTTCTCGGCGAATGCGATCAAGATTCCCGAGGGCGGCTGGTTCCCGATCGCGGCCGGGCTCGTGTCCTTCACGGTGCTGACGACCTGGCGCCAGGGGCGGCGTCTGCTGAGCGAGGCGATCTCCAAGCTCAGCATCCCGATGGACGCCTTTCTGGAGTCGATCGGCAAGGACGTGCAGCGTGTGTCCGGCACCGCGGTGTTCATGACGAGCACGAAGGAAGGCGTGCCCTCCGCGCTGCTGCACAACCTCAAGCACAACCAGATCCTGCATGAGCGCGTGGTGCTGGTGACCGTGCAGACCACCGATTCGCCGACCGTGAACGACATGGACCGCCTCTACCTGCACCCGATGGGCAAGGGTTTCTTCCGCCTGGTCGTGCGCTACGGCTTCATGGAAGACCCGGACATCCCGAATGCGCTCGCGCAGTGCAAGCGCTTCGGCGAGTCCTTCGACATGATGGAGACCTCGTTCTACGTGTCGCGCGAAACCATCGTGCCGACTTCGAGCCACGGCATGGTCGGCTGGCGCTCGCGCCTCTTCGCGACGATGTCGAAGAACGCGACGAGCGCCACGGACTTCTTCAAGATCCCGAGCAACCGCGTCGTCGAACTCGGCACGCAACTCGTGATCTGAACACCCGCGCCGCTCAGGCGGCTTCGGTCGAACGCCCGGCCACTGCCTCGCCAGCCGCGGGCAGCACGACCTCCACCGCCAGGCCCGGCCATGCGTGCTGCGCCGACGCGCTGCCGCCATGGGCTTCGGCGATCCCCTTCACGAGCGCGAGCCCGACGCCGGCACCATCCGGTGCGCTGCGGCTCGCGTCGACGCGGTAGAAACGCTCGAAAAGCCGCGGCAGGTCCGACGTCTCGACGCCCTCGCCATGGTCGCGCACGCGCAGCACGACTTGGCGCGCCGCGACCGTGCCGACGCTGACCTCGATCGTCCCCGCGCCGTACTTGAGCGCGTTCTCGATCAGGTTCTGCAGCACCTGGAACAGGAGGTCCGGGTCGCCGCGCACCGTCGCCGGCGCACAACGGCCGACGAGTTCGCGCCCTTGGGCGTCGGCCACCGGCTCGTACAGATCGATCGCGTCATGCACGACCGCGCAGAGATCCACCTCCTGCATCTTCGGCCCGTGCGCGCCGGCCTCGATCCGCGCGAGGCTCAGCAGCGCGGCGAAGGTTCGCAGCAGGTCGTCGGTGTGGGCGCCGAGCCGCTTCAGACGCGCGCGGAATTTCGGGTCGGTGTCGGCTCCCTCGCTCGCCTGGTCCACGGCCTGACGCAGCGCGATCAGCGGACGCCGCATGTCGTGCGCGATCGCCGACGAGACGTGTTTGGCAGCATCGACCAGGCGCTCGATCTCGTCGAAGGCAGTGTTGAAGCGCCGGGCGAGCACATCGAGTTCGTCGTCGCGCCGGCTCAGGCTCAGGCGCTGCGACAAATGCCCCTCCTGGATCCGGCCCGCTTCGACCGCGAGCCGTTCGAGGCGGCGATGCAGGTGTTGCATGAAGAACCACCCGATGACGCCGGCGACGAGGATGATGAGCACGGCCGAGCCCCACATGCGCCACGCCATGCGCTGCTGGAAGGATTCGAGCGGCGAATGCCGGCCGACGAGCAGACGGTCTCCGCCGTACAACAGGAACACCTGCCCTTCCAGAATGCTGCCGTCGGCCTCGCGCACATGGAACCAGCTCTCGTCCGCTACGCGCGCGCCCGCCGGCCACTCCGGCAGGTTGCCGATCACGGACTTGCCGTCGCGGTCGGTGAGCAGGTAGACAGCGTCCTGATCGGCCGCGGCGTCGATGCGTCGCTGCAGCACTTCGCGCAGGCCGGGCAGCCCGCGTTCGTGGTAATGCTCTTCGAGGCCGCTGATCTCGAGCGCGATCGCCGCGCGCACCTCATCGCGGATCAGCCCTTCGGCTTCACGGAACAGGGGGTAGAACAGCGCCCCGACGATCAGTGCGATCGCCGCCGGCAGGACCACGGCGAAACGGTGGAAGGGGCTGTTGAGCCAGGCGCGAAGACGAGCGCCGAGCGGCTTATGCGACATCCGCGCCGAGCCGGTAGCCAGCGCCGCGTACCGTGTGGATCAGCGGCGGCAGCCCGGGCAGGTCGATCTTTGCGCGCAGGTTGGAGATATGCACGTCGATCACGTTCGTCTGCGGGTCGAAATGGTAATTCCACACCGCTTCGAGCAGCATCGCCCGCGTGACGACCTGGTCCGAATGGCGCAACAGGAATTCGAGCAGCTGGAACTCCTTCGGCTTCAGCTCGATACGCCGCCCGCCACGGGACACGCTGCGGCGCAGGAGGTCCATTTCGAGATCGGCGACGGCGAGCCGCGTGCGCTCGGCGGTCTCCCGCGCAGCGGGCGAACCGCGCCGCTGCAGGGCTTCGAGCCGAGCGAGGAGTTCGATCAGGGAAAACGGTTTGACGAGGTAATCGTCGCCGCCCGCGCGCAGTCCCGCGACGCGGTCGTCGACCTCGCCGAGCGCGCTGAGAATCACGACCGGCGTCGTGATGTCGGAGGCGCGCAACGTGCGCAGCACGGTCAGGCCATCGACGCGCGGCAGCATGCGGTCGAGCACCAGCGCGTCGTAGGTTTCGGTGGTGGCGAGAAACAGCCCTTCGCGTCCGTCGCCGGCGACGTCGACCGTGTGGCCGCCCTCCTGCAATCCCTTGCTGATGTAGCGGGCCTGCTGCGGATCGTCTTCGACGAGGAGTATCTTCATCGGGGCTTGCGTTGCGGCGGGGCTTCCTGGATGAGGCGGATCGCGTTCGCCGCGTCGGGGGTAATGGAATTCGCTCGCAGTTTATTCCGGTCGGCCCGCACAAGGCTATCGATCACGCAGGCGCCGGAGGCAAACTGCAGGCGGTCGCGGCCGGGCACGAGGTGCGAGTCGCGCAGAGCGAGCGCAGTGGGAATCGACTGATCCTGCTCACGGCAATCGCCGCGCACTTTCAGGATGTAGGGCTCGTCGACACCGAGCCAGAGGATCGCGGTACGCGGTTCCAGGGATCGCCAGCCGTAGATCCGGAACACCCGGACCGAGCGCATCGGAGTGGCATTTGGGGCCGCGAAGGGTACCGCGGCGGCGGAGACGGGAGCAGGAGGATTTCCTCCCGACGCTTGCGCGCCGGCCGCAGCGGCCGCTGCAACCGACAAGCAGGCTGTCAGCGCGCAAAGGCGCATCCGGACCGCGACCGCAGCTCGCCACCGCGACGATTGGAAGAACGGGGCCATGTGGGGTTCCCGTGGTCCACGTCAGGGTTGCGGTTGGCGGTCGCCGTCCGGGTGTTGCGGACCGATTACTGAGCGGCCGGAGCAGCCTTCGGGGCAACCTTCTTGGCCGGGGCCTTCTTCTTGGTGTGCTTCACGGTCTTCTTGGCATGCTTGGCCGGAGCGGCAGCGGTCGTGTCGGTGGCATCGGCAGCCGAGGCGACAGCGCTGGCGGACAGGGCGACGGCAGCGGCGGTGGCGGCGACCAGGGTCTTCAGAAGCTTGGCGTTCATTGCAACTCTCCTAAGTGAATATCGACGATGGCGTCGTCGTGGAAAGCAGTCTGAGCCCGGCCGCATTAAGGAGAATCCTGCCGGAACATTAAGAAAATTAAATCTTGCCGCAATCCGAATCAACGGCGCCGCACCATTTCCTGCAGGATCGCCGAGAACTGCTCGGCGGTTTCGTGGCGCACGGCCGCCGGGCCGATCAGCGGCGGCAACCAAAATTCGGGCTCGACGTCGGCGTGATACTGCAGGCGCGTGCCGTCGGCTTCCGGTTCGAGGTGCATGGTGCTCTCCATGTGCTTGAAGTTTCCGCCGACGCCGTGTGAACGGATCTCGCGCTCGGGGATCAGCCGGATGTCACGCACCGATTCGAAATCGATCGTGACGATGCCGTAGCGCGCCGTCCCGCTCTGGTTCACCTTGAGCGTATTTTCGCCGTGCTCGACGATGCGGCTGGACTTGAGATTGGGGACAAAAGCCGCCATGTGGTCGAAATCGGTCAGCACAGCCCACGCCAAGGACGGGCTGACCGGGGCGTGCATCTGCAAATCGACACTGAAGCCGTGGCGCGAGCGTTCGACGTGGACCTGCCGGTCTTCAATCGCCGGCACGGCCTCGTCGCTGCGCACACCCGCCGGCGCGAGCAACAGCCACAGCGCAAACAGCCCGCTCCTGAAACTATCCACCATGATCCCACTCGTTCTTCTTTATGACGGATCCGCCGGTGCCACGTGGATTAGAATCCGGGCACTGCCCCGGCCGCATGCGCTTCCGACCTTACGCCCACGATGAGACTCCTGCTGATCGAAGACGATCCCATGATCGGTGCCGGCGTGCAGCAGGCGCTGCGCCAGGACGGCTACGCCGTCGACTGGGTGCGTGACGGCGTCGCCGCGGAGCTGGCCGTGCAGGACAACCCCTACGACCTGCTGCTGCTCGATCTCGGCCTCCCACGCCGTGATGGTATCGAATTCCTACAGCATATACGCGCAGCAGGCAAGACTCTCCCCGTCATCATCCTGACCGCGCGCGACGCCGTCGCGGACCGCGTGCGCGGGCTCGACGCCGGAGCCGACGACTATCTCGTAAAGCCCTTCGATCTCGACGAACTCAGCGCGCGCGTGCGTGCGCTACTCCGCCGCCAGCGCGGCCAGGCGAAGCCGCTGATCACGCTGGGGGCCCTGCAGGTCGATCCGGCGACCCATGCCGTCACGCTGGACGGCGCCTCGGTGCGCCTCTCGACCCGGGAGTTCGCATTGCTGTGCGCACTGCTGGAACAGCCCGGCAGACCCTTGTCGCGCAGCCAGCTCGAGGAGCGCATCTACGGTTGGGAAGAAGAGGTCGAAAGCAACGCCGTGGAGGTGCACATCCACGCCCTGCGGCGCAAGCTCGGCGCCGAGTGGATCCGCAACATGCGGGGCGTGGGCTACTACGTGGCGGAGCCGGCATGAGGTCGCTGCGGCGCACGCTCCTGCTGTCGCTGCTCGGCGCGGTGGTGCTGGTGCTCGCCCTCGGCGGCATCGCCACCTACAGCACCGCTCGCAACGAGGTGGACGAGCTGATGGACTACCAACTGCGGCAGTTCGCGCTGTCGCTGCGCGACCAGCAATTCGGCGGCCCCGACAGGCCACGGCTCGCGCCGCCCGAGCCGTCCTTCGACTTCGTCATCCAGATCTGGGACGAAACCGGCGTCCAGCTTTACCTCTCGCATCCGCACAGCGTGCTGCCCTCGCTGGCGAAGTTCGGCTACAACACGGTCAAGACGACGGAAGGCGACTGGCGCGTGTTCTCGATTCCCTTGCTCAACCACGTGATCCAGGTCGCCCAGCCGATGGCGGCGCGCAGTCGCATCGCGGCCGGCGCGGCCCTCCGGACGCTCGTGCCTTCGCTGGCGCTGATCCCGCTGCTCGGCATCCTGATCTGGTATCTCGTCGGACGTGGCCTCCGCCCGCTCGAACGGCTCACGCGCGAAGTCGCCGCCCGACGGCCGGACTCGCTCGAAGCGCTGCCGCCACAGGACGTGCCCGAAGAAGCCCGACCGCTCGTCACCGCACTGAATCGACTCTTGCGCCGGCTCGATCAGGCGTTGAGCGCCCAGCGGGCTTTCGTCGCCGACGCCGCGCACGAACTGCGCACGCCGCTTGCGGCCTTGCAGATCCAGCTCCAGCTGTGCGAACGCGCAAGCGACGAAGCGACGCGTCAAGCCGCGATGGCCGAGCTGCGCGCGGGCCTGCAGCGCGCGACCCACATGGTGCAGCAACTGCTGACCCTCGCCCGCCATGAGCCGGGCGCTGCCGCCTTGCCGCCGACGTCCCTGCGGCTCGCCGACGTCGCGCGCCAAAGTCTCGCCGATCATGCCGCGCTGGGCGACGCGCGTCACATCGATCTCGGCGCGGAAACGCTCGACGAGACGCTCTCCGTGATCGGTGATGCGGCGGCGCTGCGCACGCTGGTCGGCAACCTGCTCGACAACGCGATCCGCTATTCGCCCGAGGGCAGCCGCGTCGATGTCGCAGTCAAGGCAGGCGCCGGCACCGATGCCTCAACGTGCTGGCTCAGCGTGAGCGACAGCGGGCCGGGGATTCCCGAGGACGAGCGCGAACGCGTGCTCGACCGCTTCTATCGCCCCGCAGGTCAGGTGCAACCCGGCAGCGGACTGGGCCTCGCGATCGTACGGAGCATCGCCGAGCGCCACGGCGCACGGCTCGTGCTCGACGAATCGCCGCTCGGGGGGCTGCGCGTATCGGTGGCCTTCCCACCGGCGACGCGGGAAAGTGCGTAGCGGGAAATTTTACCGATCCTTAAGTTTCCGTTAAGCCGGGCCCCGTTAGATTGGCAACGTCGCGGATACCTCCGCCCGTTACCGTCACAGGAGCCCCAAATGAAGACTCTCGCAATCAAGCTCACGGCAACCGCCGCCGCGCTGGCGGCATTGTCCTTCGGCGGCTACGAGGCCGCCCGCTCGATGGCGCCGGCCCATGCCGGCATGCTGCCTGCCCTCACGGCGCCCGCGTCGACCACCGCAGGCGTCACGCTGCCGAACTTCCGCAGCATCGTCGAACGCTACGGTCCCGCGGTCGTGAACATCAGCGTCGAAGGCACCACGAAGACTTCGGCACGCGGTCAGTCGCCGCTCGGCCGGCTCGACCCGGAGGATCCTTTCTACGATTTCTTCCGCCGCTTCGGCCCGCAACTGCAGGTGCCGCAGGGCGAGCAGATCACGCACGGCCTGGGCTCGGGCTTCATCATCAGCCCCGACGGCATCGTGCTGACCAACGCTCACGTCGTCGCCGACGCCAACCACGTCACCGTCAAGCTCACCGACAAGCGCGAATTCAGCGCCAAGGTGATCGGCATCGACAAGCCGACCGACATCGCTGTGCTGCGCATCGATGCGCACGACCTTCCGACCGTGCCACTGGGCGATCCCGCGAGCGCGCAGGTCGGTGACTGGGTGCTGGCAATCGGCTCGCCCTTCGGCTTCGAGAACAGCGTGACGGCCGGCATCGTGTCGGCGAAGTCGCGCTCGCTGCCCGACGAAGGCTATGTGCCCTTCATCCAGACCGACGTCGCGATCAACCCTGGCAACTCGGGCGGACCGCTGCTGAACCTCAACGGCGAAGTGGTGGGCATCAACTCGCAAATTTATAGCCAGTCGGGCGGCTACCAGGGCCTGTCGTTCGCGATCCCGATCGACGTCGCCGCGCACGTCAAGGATCAGCTGCTCACGCACGGCAAGGTCACGCGCGGGCGGATGGGCGTCGCGATCCAGGACGTGAATCAGGCGCTCGCCGAGTCCTTCGGACTGGATTCCGCACGCGGCGCGCTGATCAGCAGCGTCGAAGCCGACAGCCCGGCTGCGAAGGCCGGCCTGGAAGCGGGCGATGTGATCCTCAAGATCGATGGGCAAGCGGTCGCTTCCTCGGCCGAACTGCCGCCCAAGGTCGCCGCTGTCGCGCCCGGCAAGAGCGTGAAGCTCGAAGTCTGGCACAAGGGCAAGACCGAGAACGTCACGGTCACCGTCGGCGAACAGAAGGCGGCGAAAGTCGCGAGCGATGACGAAGGCTCGGCCGACCGCGGTCGCCTGGGCGTCGCGGTGCGCCCGCTGTCGCCCGAGGAGCAGCGCCAGGCCGACGCCAAGGGCGGATTGCTGGTACTCGATACCAGCGGCCCGGCCGCCCGTGCCGGCATCCAGCGCGGCGATGTGATCCTGTCGGTGAATGGCCGCCCGGTGACCGGCGCGGAAGAGCTCCGCAAGCAATTGTCCGGCGCCGGCAAGCACATCGCGCTGCTGATTCAGCGCGAGGACGCGCGCATCTTCGTGCCAATCGACCTCGGCTAACTCGACCGCCGGCCGTCCAGGCGGCCGGCGCGTGCCCCACCCCCACCACGGAGAGACGCATGAAGAATAACTACCGAAGCTCACAACGCGTGCTGCGACACTTCCTGCACCTCGCGGCCGCGAGCTTCGCGCTCGGCAATCTTGGACCGGCGAATGCGGATGACGATGACGCGCAGCCGCCCGCGCGCCAGTTCGATGAGGCGAGCCGAACGGGTGCCCGCAGCGAAGGCCTCGACCGCAGCATCTACCTGCACTCCTTCGCCCTGCCCGCCGCGCGCACCTCCGTCTTGGCAGGGCCACTCGCCCGCGTACGCGTGCTCGACACGACCGGCCGTCCGATCACGCAGGTCGCGCTCGACGGCGCGAGCACGATCGGGCCGTTCGCGCACGGCGCCTACACGGTGCTGCTCAAGGCGAACGGCCTGACCGAGATGCATCGCGTCCGCATCGGCCCCGACACCCGGCCCTACCTGCAGTTCTCCGAATCGGCCTGAACATGCCGCGGGTGGGGGTCGGCGCTTTGCCCGGCTCTCACCCGCGCCAGACCCGCCAGGCGACCAGCAACCACCCCGCGATCATCAACACGCCGCCAATCGGCGTGATCATGCCGAGCCAGCGCAAGCCGGTCAGTGCCATGAGGTAGAGGGTCCCGGCGAATACGAGAGTGCCCGCGACGAGCAGCGTCGTCGGCAGCCCGTTGCGGGACAGCCCCGCCCCGTTCACGCCGACAAGCCCGACCGCGTTCCACATCTGATACTGAACCGCGGTCTGCCACCAACCGAGTTCGGCCGGCCCGAGCAGATTACGCAGCCCGTGAGCGCCGAAGGCGCCCAGCGCGATGCCGACCGCCGCGAGAACGCAGCCCGCCAGCAGTGGCAAACGCCCCCTGGCCGGCGCACCGGCCATCATCGCAGCGGCCTCATCAGAACGGCAGACGCCGGACCGGCCGTGGCGGCTCCTTGGGCTTTTCTTCCGAGGGCGGGGGCGGCGACGCCTTTACGGGCTTGCGTTCGCGGTTCATCTCATCACGCGCGAAACGCACCTTGCCTTCGAGCACGCAGCCGCGCATGCCCGGGTCACAGCGTGCGCCATTCACGCGCTGACAGACGCCATCCAGATCGTGAGGGCAACTCCAGGCACTCATCCGAGTCTCCAGAAAGGGTTGGTGAAGCGATTATGGCAGCACGCCCCTGCGGACGCACGCGACCGAATTCGCCCTGAGCTTCCCGCTACCGGTAGCGCCCGAGCGATGTTAACATCCGCCTTCCCATGCGTATCGAACACCTCCGCCAGCGCCTGCGCGCCCTCGGCGCCAAGCCCTGCCACGAGCAACAGCTGCTGCGCTCCTGGACCCACGCGCTCCCGCTCGACACCACGCGCCGCGGCCTTGCGGGAGACTTCTTCCCGGCCCTGCTGCGCGACGCGCTGCCTGCCCTCGCTGACGAGCTGGCGGGGCTCGCGCGCGTGCGTTCCGAGCATCCGGGCGACGACGGCTCGGCACGGCTTCTCGTCGACTTGGCCGATGGCCAGGCGATCGAGAGCGTGCTGCTGCTCCGCGACGGCGTCTGCGTGTCCTCGCAGGTCGGCTGTGCCGTGGGCTGCACATTCTGCATGACGGGCCGCGACGGCCTGCTGCGCCAGGTCGGCAGCGCCGAGATCGTCGCCCAGGTCGTCCTCGCCCGTGCCCGGCGCCCGGTCAAGAAGGTCGTCTTCATGGGCATGGGGGAACCCGCGCACAACATCGACAACGTCCTCGAGGCGATCGATCTGCTCGGCACCGAAGGCGGCATCGGTCATAAGAACCTCGTGTTCTCGACCGTCGGCGACCGTCGCGTATTCGAACGCCTGCCCCTCGGCCGCGTGCGGCCCGCGCTGGCGTTGTCGCTGCACACGACCCGTCCGCAGCTCAGGGAGCAACTGCTGCCGCGCGCCCCGCGCATCGAACCGGCGGAACTCGTCGAACTGGGTGAAGCGTATGCGCGCGCGACGGGCTACCCGATCCAGTACCAATGGACGCTGCTCGAAGGCGTCAACGACAGCGACGACGAGATCGAAGGCATCGTGCGCCTGCTCGCGGGCAAGTACGCGATCATGAACATGATCCCGTTCAACACGGTCGAGGGCAGTGAATTCCGCCGACCGGCACGGGAACATGCGGACGCGATCGCCGCCCGGCTGCAAGGCCGCGGCATCCTCACCAAGCTGCGCCAGTCGGCAGGCCAGGACGTCGATGGCGGCTGCGGCCAATTGCGCGCCCGCGCCATCCACGTCGACCCGCCGCGCAGCCGACGCACCCCACAAGCTCCCGCCGACCCCGTGCGCTGACATCCTCAGTGCACCTTCCCATCCACGCGCGGCTGCAGCAGGAAGGGAATGTAGCGCCAGCCCAGGATCCCGAAGCACGCGAACCAGCCCGCCGCCGAGAGCCCGATCCACGCCGTGTAGGCCGCGGGCGCGAGTTGCGGCAACACGATCCGCACGACGAACGCGGCAATCATGATCCACAGCACGAGGCGATCGGCCGCGTCGAACGCCACCTTCCGCCCGGTGTGCCCTTTCGAGATGCGAACCAGCATCGCCGGCACGATCAGCCCGATCACGCCGAACGTGAAGAGATGCACCGACACACTCCCGATCCACGCCGGCGCACGATGCAGCGCCACGAACTCGGTCAGCAACTGGGCAACCATCGCGACCTGCCCGAGATACATGATCGCGAGCTCGATCCGGCGCATCGCAAGATGGGGCTTCCACAGCACGATCCGCGCCGCGAGCAGGAAGGCCAGCGTCACCAGCACCGCGCCCGCCATCGCCTTCGGCATCGCGTCCATGAACACCAGTGACAGCGCGAGCAGCTTGATCGTGTTGTCGAACAGCGGATGGCGCAGAAGCTCGACCTGAAAGGCGCCCTTCATGAACTGCGTCAGCGTGCGTTCGAGCATCACGAGAAAGGCGACGCGGAACAGGCCCAGCGCCACCGTCACGCCGGTATGGAAATGCGCGGGGTCGAGCATCAGCACCTTCGCGGCGACGAAGGCCGGCAAGACGATCAGGAAGAAATAGTTGTCGCGAAAGCTGTCCTGCTTGCGGTAGCGCAGCAGCGTCCACAAGAGCAACGCGACGATCGAGCCGAGAAAGACAGTGTTGGAAAACCAGAACAGCGTCGGCGGCCAGGCGCCGCCGCAAGCCATGCCGATGCGCTCGAAGAGCCAGGCCGCCACGAGCGCCATCAGGATCGGGCCGTGGTAGCCGCGGATCTGCACCCAGTTCTTCGTCGCCGTCAGCAGGAAGCCGCCCATCACTGCCCAGCCGAAGCCGAAGAACATCTCGTGCGCATGCCATTGCGTCGGAGAAAAGCTCGCAGCGGGCGGCGCCAGCACGCCCGCGAACATCAGCGCCCACAACACGGGCAGGCTCAGGCCGGACAGGAAGGCCAGGCTGAAGAAGGGACGGAAGCCGACGAGCCACAGCGGATGGAGAAACAGATTCATGGCAAAGGAGTGCAACGAACGCGATCATGACAAGATTGCCAACGATGCTATACGCCTAATCCGCGGCGATCCTTGATCCAGGATATTTCGTCTGCCTCCAATGCCGCCATGCCAGAATGGGGGCCGGTTCATTGCTCGCGAGCCCTCGCCCCCGCTTCGATGACAGTCCCCCCCTCCTCGCCCGGCGCGTCGCATACCACCACGCCCGCGCGGCTCCCCGCCGCCATCTGGATGCTCGGTTTCGTCAGCCTGCTGATGGACGTCTCGTCGGAGCTGATCCACAGCCTGCTGCCCGTGTTCCTCGTGACTTCGCTCGGCGCCGGCCCCTTCATCGTCGGCCTGATCGAAGGCGCCGCCGAAGCGACGGCCCTGATCGTCAAGATCTTCTCCGGGGCGCTGTCCGACTACTGGGGCAAGCGCAAACCGCTCGCGATGCTGGGCTACGGGCTCGGCGCACTGTCGAAGCCGCTCTTTGCGCTTGCGGCCGGCCCGGGGATGGTGCTCGCCGCCCGCCTCATCGACCGCGTCGGCAAAGGGATCCGTGGCGCACCGCGCGACGCGCTCGTCGCAGACATCGCCCCACCCGAGGCCCGCGGCGCTGCCTTCGGTCTGCGCCAAGCCCTCGACACGGTCGGCGCCTTTTGCGGACCGCTGCTTGCGATGGGCTTGATGCTGGCGTGGCAGAACGACTTCCGCGCGGTATTCTGGGTCGCCATCATCCCCGGCTTCCTGTCCGTCGCGCTGCTGCTGTTCGGCGTCAAGGAGCCGGCACACGCGCCCGCCGGCCCGGCCACGAATCCGCTTCGCCGCGACAGCCTGCGCCGCCTTCCTCGCGCCTACTGGTGGGTCGTCACGGTCGGCGCCCTCTTTGCGCTCGCGCGCTTCTCCGAAGCCTTCCTCGTACTGCGGGCGCTCGACGCCGGCCTCGCCGTCGCCTATGCACCGCTCGTCCTCATCGCCATGAACGTCGTCTATTCGCTCGCCGCCTACCCCTTCGGCAAGCTCGCCGACCGCCTGAATCACGCGCACCTCCTCGCAGCCGGGCTGGCGATCCTGATCCTCGCCGACCTCGCCCTCGCAACAGGCGCCGGATGGCTTGGCCTCGGCACCGGCATCGTGCTGTGGGGACTGCACATGGGCATGACCCAGGGTCTGCTCGCGACGATGGTCGCCCACACCGCGCCGGCGCCGCTGCGCGGCACGGCCTTCGGTTTCTTCAATCTCGTCAGCGGCATCGCGATGCTCTTCGCCAGCGCTGTCGCGGGCCTGCTGTGGGAGCGCGCCGGTGCCGCATGGACCTTCTTCGCCGGTGCGCTGCTCGCCGCCGTGGCATTGGCGATCGTGCTGCAGCGCCGCCGCTCGACGGGCTGACGCTCATTCCCCGAAACAACATGGGCATAGCGGCACGCACCCTCGCGTGCTAGAAAAAGAGAGCGCTGCAAGGGCACACCCGTCGAAAGACGGGGTCGCAAAACCACCGGGCTAAATCCTCCAAGAAGACAGGCCAGCGGGGTTGCCGATACGGCGACCCGCCGCTTCGGGTCGACTCGACGGGGGATACGACCGTGAAGCCCTATGCCACGCACCTTGGACCGCCGCAGCTTGCGCTCCTGTTCGTCGTTATCTGCCCCCCTCAAGCGCTCGCCGAGGGCATCGGACTGCAGATGGCCCCGCCTTCCGAAGGGGAAATCCGCTACGGTTCCGCTCACGCGCAGATCGGCGCCGACCTCGCCAATGCGGCGGGCCTCACGGGCCTCGGCTCGACGGTCGCGCTGCTCGACACCGGCATCCAGGCCAACCTTCCGGAACTCGCGAGTCAGCTCGCGAGCTCGCGCATGTACGACGCCACGCGCCGACGCAACGTCGCACTCGCCGACGACGACGGACACGGCACGCTGGTGGCCGCCATCATCGCCGGCTCGAGCGGCACCGGCTTCAGCTACGGTATCGCCCCCGACGCGAAGATCCTGCCGATCAAGATCTTTTCGGCCGATGGGTCGGCAACCGTCGGCTCCCTCGCGGCGGGCCTCAAGCGCGCGAGTTCGACGCGCGGCGCCTCCATCATCAATCTCAGCCTCGGCGCGGAGGGTCCGCTGGGCGGCGGCGTCGAAAGCGCATTGCGCAAAGCCGTGAAGGCCGACAAGCTGGTCGTCGCCGCGGCGGGGAACTCCGGCGGCGATTCGCCGCTGTGGCCGGCCCGTTACGCGAAGGAAGGCTGGGCCAAGGGCCAGATCGTCGCCGTCGGCGCCGTCGATGGCGACAATCGGATCGCGAGCTTTTCGAACCGCGCCGGCGATACGGCCAACTGGTTCCTCGTCGCACCCGGCGTCGATGTCGTTTCGTCGGGGACCGACGGCAGCTATATCTTCGCGAGCGGCACCTCGATATCCACCGCAATCGCGTCGGGCGCCGCTGCACTGCTCGAAGGGGCGTGGCCCCAGCTCAAGGCAAGACAGGTCGCGGCCATCCTGCTGGAAACCGCGACGGACTTGGGCGAGCCGGGGATCGATCCGGTGTACGGCAGAGGCCTCCTGAACGTGCAACGCGCGATGCAGCCTGCTGGCGCCCTGGCTATCCCGGTGAGCAAGAGCGCGCGAAAAGGCTCGACGAAACGATTCGTCACCGCCAGCGCCGCCGTCACCGCCTCCGTCGCAACCTGGAGCGGGCTGCATGCGGCCACCCGGGCCGGCCTCTTCCAGGGCATCGCCGTTGACGCCTTCAACCGCGACTTCGCGGCCGACCTCGGCACCGGCATCCGCCCCCCTCCGCGCGAGAGCATCGCCGATGTGCTCGCTGCGACCGGACGCCCGCTGCAGGTGACCGAGCAACAACTCCCTGACGGCTCGCGCCTGCTTGCCGTATCGGATGCGACCCCGACGCTGCCCCGGACGCCCGCCGCCGCCCCCCGTGTCGTCGCCAGCAGCTTGGTCCTTCGGCTCGCCAACGGCAGCGAGCTCGCGTTCGCCTCCGGCACACTCGCCGGCAGCTACTTCGGCCTCGCGTCGGCGGCGCCGCGCCTGGACAACCCCTGGCTCGGCCTCGCCCGTCCTTCGGCGCAGCTGGCCTTCGGGACGGAATTCGGAAAGCTGCGCGTTCGCAGCGGCGTGCTCGCCTCGGGCGATCCGCCGGCCACACCGGACACGGCCGCGCCCACCTCGACGAACCGGGCCGGCGGCCAGGCCGCGATCGGCGAGCTGGAATACGCGCTCACCGACAGCACCTCGGCCGGCCTGCAATGGACCCAGGTCAGCGAGTCGAACTCCTTCCTCGGCGCAAGCTCGGGCGACTCCATGGGCCTCGACGGCGCCCGCACCCGCAGCGTCGGTGCGTGGGCGAGCCATCGTCTCACCGACAGCGTGACCGTCGCCGGGCAGTATTCGGTCGCGCGCTCTGAGGGCCAAGGCAAGGGCCTGATACGCGCCTTCGAAGGCGTACGCGCCAATGCCTTCGCATTCGCGCTGATCGGCCGCGGCGCCCTCGTCGACGACGACCGGCTCACGCTGACGTTTTCGAGCCCGATGCGCATCAACGCGGGCAATGGACGTCTGAACGTACCCGTGGATGTCAACGCCGACGGCGACACGATATTCCAATCGCGTCGCATCCCGCTCGCCGCGACGCATCGCGAACTGCGTCTCGGAATCGATTACGGCATACCCCTTCCGCGTACATCGAGCCTCAGCTTCACTTTCGACCTGCGTCACAACGCCGACCACGTGGCCGGTCGTCAGGACGCGGGCATCGCCGTGATTTTCCGCCGTAATTTCTGATACTTAGCGCACAAAATCAGCCCCGAAACGATTGACACAAATCCGTACATTCATGCAAAAATAGCTCCGTCAAGGGCACACCCGTCGAAAGACGGGGCCGCAAAGCCACCGGGTTAAATCCTCCTGCGAGGACAGACCAGCGGGGCTGCCGATTGGTGAGTCGATCTGCTCGCGTATTCTCGTGCAAGGCACTCTTGGCGTTTGATGCAACACCAAGAGGTCAGGAATGCACAGTCCGAAGTTGATCGCGCTCCTCGTTACGGGAGCCCTCTCCGCGCCCGTAACGGCACAATCCTTTCTCCCGCAGGCATTCCCCCTACCCGCGCAGGCGGCTTCGGCCGGCCACTTCAACCTCGCGATCACGCACGACACCTCAGTCGGACTGGAATGGGCCCGTGTCCCCAAAAACTGGTCCGGTCCCGCCGCCGTTTCCGGGACGCCGATCAGCTTTGACAGCGGGCGGCCGCGCAGCGTGGGCGCATGGGTAAGTCGCCAGGCCAGTGAAAACTGGATCGTCGGCGCCCAGTACTCGGTTCCCCTCGCCCAGACCGTGATGGTGAGCGGCGTGACCCCGACTATCGACGTCGTTCGCAACGGATCCTTCACATTCGGCGTGATCGGCCACAACGCGCTCGTGGAAAACGATCGTCTGGCGATCACGATTTCCCGCCCCATTCCCGGCGCCGCCAGTACCGGCGCGCTCTCCGACGGCCTGACGCCGGTGGTCGCTGACACCGTCTCGCTGCGCTTCGGCCTCGACTACGGCATCCCGCTCTCGCGCACTTCCAGCATCACCTGGGTGCTGGACCTCAACCACCGTTCGCCCCACCTTCCCACCGAAACCGACTCGCGCGCCGCCGCCATCCTGCGCCTCCGCTTCTGAGAATGCCTCCGGTGCAATAGGCGCGCTGAACGGAATTTATTCGCGCTCCTGCGAGCGGGAAACCGCGGCCGTCGCTATCATGGCGGCCACTTCCGGCCACTCGGCGTCCCGATGCATCCCCCGGCAATTCTCCTCCTCGGCCCCACCGCAAGCGGCAAGACCGCCTCGTCGCTCGCGCTCGCCCAGACCCTGCCGATCGAAATCATCAGCGTCGACTCCGCCCTCGTCTATCGTGACATGGACATCGGCACCGCGAAGCCGAGCGCCGACGAACGCGCGCAGTGTCCGCACCACCTGATCGACGTCGTCTCGCCCGAGGAGAACTATTCCGCCGCACGTTTCCGCGCCGATGCGCTGGCCCTGATGCACGACATCACGGGACGCGGACGCATCCCGGTCCTCGCCGGCGGCACGATGCTCTACTTCAAAGCCCTGCGCGACGGCCTGTCGAATCTCCCGTCGGCCGACGCCGAGTTGCGCCAACAGATTGACGCCGAAGCCGCCGAGCGCGGCTGGCCGGCGCTACATGCCGAGCTCGCGCGGCTCGACCCCGACGCCGCTGCGCGCCTCAAGCCCAACGACGGCCATCGCATCCAGCGCGCGCTCGAAATCGTCCGCCTCACCGGCCGTCCGGTCGCCGAGAGTTATGCGCAACGCGAAGACGACAACGTCCCCTTCCGCCTGCTCACGATCGCACTGGTGCCCTCGGACCGCGCGGTCCTGCATCGGCGCATTGAAGACCGCTTCGCCCAGATGCTCGAAGCCGGCCTGATCGCCGAAGTCCAGGGCTTGCGCGCCCGTTACGCCCTGGACCCGGCCATGCCGTCGATGCGCTGCGTCGGCTATCGTCAGGTGTGGGACTACCTCGACGGACGCGACGACTACGACACGATGAAATTCAAAGGGATCGCCGCGACGCGCCAGCTCGCGAAACGCCAGCTCACCTGGCAGCGGCAGTTCCGTGACACCTGGCAGGACTTGCAGGAGATCGATTGCCTGCAGCCCGACCTCGCCGCGGCAGTGGGCCAAACAGCGCAGGCCTGGCTGGAAGGCTGAGTCCTCCGGGCCCGCTTATCCCGAAGTTCAGGCCGAAGCGCGAATCGGCGCCGTGCGGGGCCGATTCTCCGGCTGAGCCGCGTTGGCAAGATAGAGCTGCACGGCCTGATTGCCGGCAGTCGTCGCCTCGTCGGGCTGGCGCGACGGCGTTCTCGGAGCGGCGGGGTCTGCGGGTGATGCATCGGACGCGCGTTCGGCACGAACCGCAAGCCCGGGAGGCAGCGGCGGCGTGTTGCCGTTCGCGCCAGCCCGCACTTCGTCGGCACGCTCGCTACGCCGGGGCGCATCGACGGGAGGCGCCGTTTCCGTGGCTGCAGCGGCACCTGCCGCACCACCGGCCTCAAGCTGCTGCGCCGCGCGGGCCTGAGCGCTGATCGTGACACTCAGATCCGCCTGCTCGGCCTCGGGTGCGCGCCCCTGCGGAGGGCGCTCCGGACGTTGCGGCGGCTGGGTCCGCTGTAGTTGCGAGAGATCCGCCGAAGTCAGACTGTTCGAGATTTCCATGATCTTCTCCCGCCCTCACCCGCACCATGATGCGCCACGGCCAGTATAGAACTTCGGGCCGGCCGAAGCACCAGGACGGTGCCCAGCCTGAGGCTGCCCGTAGCCTTTCACTCAGGCGATCAGCCGACCGTCGTCTGCGCAACGCCTTCCGCGCGCGCCTCGATGCGGCCCAGGCGATACACCGTCTCGCCCGCGGCTTCGAGATTCGACACCGCCACATCCGCCTGCTCCGCCGACACGATCACGACCATGCCCACGCCGCAGTTGAACACGCGGTACATCTCCTGATCGTCGACGTTGCCTTCCTGCTTCAGCCACTGGAAGAGCGGCGGCAGCGTCCACGACGCGGCGTCGATCTTCGCAGTCAGGTTCTCGGCGAGGATGCGCGGCACGTTCTCCGTCAGACCGCCGCCGGTAATGTGCGCCATGCCCTTCACGATGCCCGGAATCGCGCGCATCAGCCCCAGCATCGACTTCACGTACAGGCGCGTCGGCTCGAGCACGACGTCGCGGAAGGGACGGCCATGGAAATCCGCATCCAGGTCCGGCTTCGCGCGTTCGATGATCTTGCGGATCAGCGAGTAGCCGTTCGAATGCGCGCCGCTCGACGCAAGGCCCAGCACCACGTCGCCGGGAACGATCCTCGAACCGTCGATGATCTCCGACTTCTCGACCGCACCGACCGCGAAGCCCGCGAGGTCGTACTCGCCGTCCGGGTACATGCCCGGCATCTCGGCCGTCTCGCCGCCGATCAGCGCGCAGCCCGACAGCTCGCAACCCCGGGCGATGCCGCCGACGACATCCGCCGCGGTGTCGACATCGAGCTTGCCGCAGGCGAAGTAATCGAGGAAGAACAGCGGCTCGGCACCCTGCACGAGGATGTCGTTCACGCTCATCGCGACCAGATCCTGGCCGACCGTGTCGTGCTTGTTCAACTGGAACGCCAGCTTCAGCTTGGTGCCGACGCCATCGGTGCCGGACACCAGCACCGGCTCGCGGTACTTCTTCGACAGCTCGAACAGCGCGCCGAAGCCGCCGATGCCGCCCAGCACTTCCGGGCGCATGGTGCGTTTCGCGAGCGGCTTGATACGGTCGACGAGGGCGTCGCCGGCATCGATATCGACACCGGCATCACGGTAGGAAAGCGAAGATTTGGGGGAGCTCAAGATCGTTCCTCAGGCTTGCGGAATGCGCGTTCTGGCCGACCCGGCGGGCAGCGGAACTTGAGGCCGCAACGCCAAGTGGCTACATTTACGGGTTTCGCGGGCTGATTTTCACCCGCGCCAAGTCCGCGATTTTACTCGAAATGAACCCATCCCGCGCCGACCGTCTGCAAACCGCCGCCTGGGCCGGCGTGGCGCTCGCGCTGATCGGGCTCTTCTACCTGCTCGCACCGATCCTCGCCCCCTTTGCGATCGCCGCCGTGTTCGCCTACATCTTCGATCCGGCCGTGAACTGGATGGCCCGCCGGCGCGTCCCGCGCGCTGCCGCGGTGCTGCTCGTGATCCTCGGTGGCGGGCTCGCCCTGCTGCTCCTGCTCGTGATCCTCGGCCCGCTGATCTATCGCGAGGCGATCGCGCTCGTGCGGCGCCTGCCGGACCTGATCGAGCTCATCAACCAGCGCGTCGCGCCGCTGCTGATGTCCCGTTTCGGCGTCGACCTGCAGATCGACGCGGCCTCCGCGCGCAGCTGGGTCGCCGAGAACTGGGCCAGCGCACAGGACTTCATCCCCATCGTCCTCGGGCAGCTGCGCGCGAGCGGCAGCGCGCTGATCGGCCTCGTCGCGAGCCTGTTCCTGATCCCCGTCGTGATGTTCTACCTGCTGCAGGACTGGCCACGCATGCTCGCCGGCCTGCAGGACATCATCCCGCGGCCCGCACTCGAACCAACGACGCGCATCCTCACCCAAATCGACTCCGTGCTCTCCGAGTTCCTGCGCGGACAGCTCTCGGTGATGCTGCTGCTCGCCGTCTATTACAGCATCGGCCTGTGGCTCGCCGGACTCGACTTCGCGCTGCCCGTGGGCGTCATCACCGGCCTCTTCGTCTTCATCCCCTATGTCGGCTTCGGCGGCGGCCTGCTGCTCGCGATCATCTCCGCGCTGCTGCAAGCCGAAGGCTGGCCGCCCCTGATCGGCGTCGCCGTCGTCTTCGGCCTCGGCCAACTGATCGAAAGCTTCGTGCTCACCCCCTACCTCGTCGGCGAACGCATCGGCCTGCATCCGCTGGCCGTGATCTTCGCCCTGATGGCCTTCGGCCAGCTCTTCGGATTCGTCGGCATCCTCATCGCCCTGCCCGCCAGCGCCGCGATCCTCGTCGGCCTGCGCGAAGTGCGCAAAGCCTGGCTCGCGAGCCGGCTCTACCTCGGTGACGCCACCCCGGACACCCCGCCGCAATGAAACAACTCGTACTCGACATCCGCCCCGACGCGCCCCCGACGCTCGACAACTTCGTCGTCGGCGCCAACCAGGAGCTGATGGCCGCCCTTCGCGACCCGCAAGCCCTTCCCGGCCACCTCTATCTTTGGGGCCCCGGCGGCTGCGGACGCAGCCACCTGCTGCGCGCCGCTGTCGACGCCGCCCTCAAGACCGGCCGGCCCGCCGCCTACGTCGACGCGACAAGCGTCATCGACGAATTCCCCCAGACCGCCGGACTGCTGCTCGCCGTCGACGACATCCAGGCCCTCGCCCCCGAAGCACAGATCGGCCTTTTCAACGCCTTCAACCGCTCCCGCACACTCGGCCAGAAACTGCTGCTCGCGGGCGACGCCCCCCCGCTCGCGCTCGCGCTGCGCGAAGACCTGCGCACCCGCGTCGGCCAGTGCCTCGTCTTTGAGGTCCGTCCGCTCGACGACGAATCCCGCGCAGCCATCCTCGCGACCCTCGCCGCGCGCCGCGGCCTGCGTCTCGCCGACGAGGTTATCGACTTCCTGATGCGCCACGGCCGCCGCGACCTTCCAACGCTGCTCGCGGTCCTCGACGCGCTCGACACCGCCTCGCTCGAACGCAAGCGCGCCGTCACGCTGCCGCTGCTGCGTGAAATGATGCAATCCGGGCTCGAAATCTGATCGCCTCTCCCCCTACGGAATACAAGGAAACACTCGTGGATCTCGTCCTCTTCGACCTCGACAACACCCTGCTCGCCGGCGACTCCGATTTCGCCTGGGCCCAGTTCCTCATCGCCAAGGGCGTACTCGACCGCGAAGTGCAGGAAGTGAAGAACATCCAGTTCTACGAGCAATACAGGGCCGGCACGCTCGACATCTTCGAATTCCTCGACTTCCAGCTCGCCCCCCTCGCCCGCCATCCGCGCGAGGAACTCGACGCCTGGCACCGTGAATTCATGCAGAGCTCGATCGCGCCGATGATCACCGACAAGGCCCGCGCCCTCGTGCACGAACACACCGAACGCGACGCCCTGATCGCCGTCGTCACGGCCACGAACAGCTTCGTCACCGGCCCCATCGTGCGCGAATTCGGCATCCCCCACCTCGTCGCGACCATCCCCGCACAGGAAAACGGCGCCTTCACCGGCAAGCCCCGTGGCGTGCCTGCCTTCAAGGCCGGCAAGATCGAACGCGTCGACAACTGGCTCGAATCGCTCGGCCTCTACCTCGGCAGCTTCGAGCGCAGCTGGTTCTACAGCGACTCGCACAACGACCTGCCGCTGATGTCGCGCGTCACGGATCCGGTCGCTGTCGACCCGGACGACACCCTCCGGGCACACGCGGTCGCGGCCGCCTGGCCCGTGATCTCGTTGCGCTAACCGGCTCATCGGTTATGATTACCAGCTTATGTTGACCGAACACCCCTCCTGCCAATGATCCGCAAGCTGCTGCGCAAGGTCTTTCGCCGCGCTGCCACGCCCATCAACACCGAACCTGCGTTGATTCCCGCCACCCAGCACGGCATCCGCCGCGAACAACTATCGTCCGCCGCCCGCAAGGTCTGCATGACGCTGCAAGAGCACGGCCACAAGGCTTTCGTGGTCGGCGGCGCGGTGCGCGACCTCCTGATCGGCCATCCGCCGAAGGACTACGACGTCGCGACCAGCGCCACGCCCGAGGAAGTGCGTGCGCTGTTCCGCCGCTCGCGCATCATCGGCCGCCGCTTCAAGATCGTGCACGTGATGAGCGGCCCCGAAACGATCGAGGTCTCGACCTTCCGCGCCAACCAGGCTGCCGAAGACGCGGTGACCGACGAGCACGGCCGCGTGCTGCACGACAACGTCTATGGCTCGCAGGCCGAGGACGCGACACGCCGCGACTTCACCGTCAACGCGCTGTACTACGATCCGGGCAACGAACAGATCATCGACTACCATCACGGCGTCGCCGACCTGCAGCAGAAGACGCTGCGCATGATCGGCGACCCGCGCACGCGCTACCGCGAAGACCCGGTGCGCATGCTGCGTGCGGTCCGTCTGGGCGCCAAGCTCGGACTCACGCTCGACCCGGCGGCGAGCCATCCGATCCGCGAAATGGCGGTGCTGCTCGAAAACGTCCCCGCCGCCCGCCTCTTCGACGAAATGCTGAAGCTGTTGTTCTCGGGCTACGCGGTACGCTGCCTGAAGCAACTGCGCGAAGAAGGCCTGCACCACGGCCTGCTGCCACTGCTGGACGTCATCCTCGAACAGCCGCTCGGCGAGCGCTTCGTCTGGCTGTCGCTCGAAAACACTGACGACCGCGTGCGCGCCGACAAGTCCGTCTCGCCCGGCTTCCTCTTCGCGACCCTGCTGTGGCACGAAGTGCTCGCCAACTGGGAAGCGCGCCGCAAGAACGGCGAGCACAACCAGCCCGCGCTCTTCTCCGCGATGGATGAAGTCCTCGACCGGCAGGCCGGCAAGCTCGCGATCACCAAGCGCATCGTCGGCGACATCAAGGAGATCTGGGCCCTGCAGCCGCGCTTCGAAAAGTGCTCCGGCAAGGCTCCGTTCCGCCTTATCGAGCAGCCGCGCTACCGCGCCGCGTGGGATTTCCTGCGCCTGCGCGCGCAGTCGGGCGAAATCGATTCGGCGCTGCCCGAATGGTGGGACCGCTTCGCACACGCGGGGCACGATGCCCGCGAGCAACTCCTCGCCGACGTACCGAACGTCGGCGCGGAAACCCCCGAACGCAAACGTCGCCGTCGCCGTCGCAAGCCCGCCGAAGCCGCCACAGCCACCGAAGCATCATGAGCAACACCCCCAGCCATCCGGCGCCCGCCAAGGCGCCGGTCCGCGCCCATATCGCCTTGGGCGCGAATCTCGGCGACCCCGTTGCCGCGCTCGAAACGGCCTTCGCGGCCCTCGGCAGCCTACCCGACACGCGCCTCGTCGCCCGTTCCAGCGTGTACCGCACCGCTCCCGTCGGCGTGGCCGGACAGCCCGACTACTTCAACGCCGTCGCCGCGATCGACACCGAGCTGCCCGCCACGGTGCTCCTCGACGCCCTACTCGAACTCGAGCGCCGCCAGGGCCGCACGCGCGAATACCACCTCGCGCCGCGCACCCTCGACCTCGACCTGCTGCTCTACGGCGACGAATGCATCGACGAACCGGACCTCGTCGTGCCGCACCCGCGCATGCACCTGCGCGCCTTCACGCTCGTGCCGCTCGCCGAAATCGCCCCGGACCTGGTCATCCCTGGCCGCGGCCCCATCGCCGATCTGTTGCCCACCGTCGCAGACCAGGCCATCGAACGCCTCGCGCCCGCAGCCTGAACGTTTCATCCCGTCATGATCGCCTGGTTCCAGACCTTCCCCACGTGGGTGCAGACCGCCATCCTGCTCACCGCCTCCAACGTCTTCATGACCTTCGCGTGGTACGGCCACCTGCGCAGCCTGCAAGGCAAGGCCTGGTTCGTCGCCGCGGCGGTAAGTTGGGGAATCGCCCTGTTCGAATATCTGCTGCAGGTGCCGGCAAATCGCATCGGCGCCACCGAGCTCAGCCTCGCTCAGCTCAAGATCATGCAGGAAGTGATCACGCTACTGGTCTTCGTTCCGTTCGTCGTGCTGTACATGAAACAGCCGATGAAGCTTGACTTCCTTTGGGCGGCCTTGTGTATGCTTGGGGCCGTCTATTTCATTTTTCGTAATCAAGGCTGATCCCAGGCATGCTCGACAAGGCTCGTTACATCGTCGTCGAAGGGCCCATCGGCGCGGGCAAAACCTCGCTCACGCGTCGGCTCGCGGAACGACTCGACGGTCAGCCGCTGCTCGAGCAGCCGGAACTGAACCCCTTTCTCGCCCAGTTTTACCAGGACCCGGAGCGCTGGGCACTGCCGACGCAGATGCACTTCCTGTTCCAGCGCATCGACCAGCTCGCGAAGCTAGCGGAAGCCTTCGAAAAGCATCAGCGCGTCGTGTCCGACTTCGTGCTGGACAAGGACCCGCTCTTCGCCAGCCTCAACTTGGCGAACCATGAACTAGCGCTGTACCAGCGGGTCTTCGAGAGCGTCGCGCCGGTCTCGACGCCCAAGCCCGACCTCGTGATCTATCTGCAGGCGAAGCCCGAGACGCTGATCGAACGCGTGCGCCGCCGCGGCATGGAGGCCGAGCGGCGCATCACCGAGCAATACCTCGAGCGCGTCGCCGACCGGTACGCCCGATTCTTCTACCAGTACGACGCGGCGCCGCTCTTCATCGTCGACGCGGAAGTCCTCAACCCCGTCGACCACGACGACGATTTCGAGCTGCTCCTCGAGCGCCTGCGCAACATGCGCAGCTACCGCGAGTTCTTCGCCTACGCCGGCTGAGAGTCTCTCCCGAGCGCGGATCAGGCCGGCATCCGGCCCGATTGCGAAATACTCGCGCCCTTCCTTGGAGTCCCCCATGAGCTACCTTCAGGACGATAAACCCGTCACCCTGTTCGAACTGGGCAAGATGCGCGCCGAAGGCCGCAAGATCGCCATGCTGACCTGCTACGACGCGAGCTTCGCAGCCCTGCTCGATCGCAATGGCGTCGACATCGCGCTGGTCGGCGACTCGCTCGGCAATGTGCTCCAGGGACAGAAATCGACCCTGCCGGTCACGCTCGAACACATGGTCTACCACACGGAATGCGTCGCGCGCGGTAGCAACCGGGTGTTCGTCATCGCCGACCTGCCCTTCGGCAGCTACCAGGAAAGCCCCACTCAGGCCCTGCGCACCGCCTCGCGCCTGATGGCCGCCGGCGCGCAGATGGTCAAGCTCGAAGGCGGCGCCTTCATGGCCGAGACCATCCATTTCCTCGTCGAGCGCGGCATTCCCGTCTGTGCCCACATCGGCCTCACGCCCCAATCCGTGCACCAGCTTGGCGGCTACCGCGTCCAGGGCCGCAGCGAGGAAGGTGCAGCGCGCCTGAAGGCCGACGCCCTCGCACTCGAACAGGCCGGAGCCGGCCTGCTGGTGCTGGAAATGGTCCCGGCGGCCGTCGCCCGCGACATCACCGCGAGCCTCACCTCGATGGCCACGATCGGCATCGGCGCCGGCGCCGACTGCGACGGCCAGGTGCTCGTCCTGCACGACATGATCGGCGTCTATCCCGGCAAGAAGGCCCGCTTCGTCAAGAATTTCATGATTGGCGCCGCCAGCATCGACGAGGCCGTGGCAAGCTACGTGAGCGCCGTCAAGGACGGCAGCTTCCCCGCCGCCGAACACTGCTACTGAATCTACCGAGCCCGTCCCATAGAGACCTCGACTCATGCAGATCCATCACACTATCGAAAGCCTCCGCGCCGCCCGCGCCTCCGCCGGAAAAGTCGCCCTGGTCCCGACCATGGGCAACCTGCACGAAGGCCACATCACATTGATGCGCCAGGCTGGTGAGCGCGCCGACTGCGTCATCGCCAGCATCTTCGTCAATCGCCTGCAATTCGGCCCGCGCGAGGATTTCGACAGCTATCCGCGCACGCTCGCCGCCGACTGCGAAAAGCTCGAAGCCGCCGGTGTCGCGCACCTCTTCGCCCCTAACGAGACCGTCATGTACCCGGAGCCGCAGAGCTATCACGTCGATCCGGCACCGGCGCAGATCAGCATCCTCGAAGGCGAATTCCGTCCGGGTCATTTCCGCGGCGTCGCGACGGTGGTGCTGAAGCTCCTGAACATCGTCCAGCCTGACATCGCACTCTTCGGCAAGAAGGACTACCAGCAGCTGATGGTCCTGAGCAACATGGTGCGCCAGCTCGGCATTCCGGCCGAAGTGCTGCCCGGCGAAACCGTTCGTGCCGCCGACGGCCTCGCACTGTCTTCGCGCAACGGCTACCTGTCGGCCGAGGAGCGCAGCGAGGCCCCGCGCCTGCACCAGCAGCTCACGCGCATCGCAGACGCCGTACGCGGCGGGGACCACGACTTCCTGAAGCTCGAAACCGACGCGATGGCGGAACTCGCTGAGCACGGATGGCAACCGGACTACATCGCCGTCCGCCGCCGCGCCGACCTCCAGCCCCCTGTCCATTGCGACGACCCGCTGGTCGTGCTCGGCGCAGCCAAACTCGGGCAGACCCGGCTCATCGACAACCTCGAGATCTGACGCGCACGCTGGCCTTCGTCGTGACATTCGGCGCTTGCATCGGCGCCGACTTCGTTTCAAGCTATGCCAACAGCCTCTCGGCGGGCGGGAGGATGCGGCAGCGAACAACAAGATCAGACGGGGGTTACCAGCAATGATGCTTTCCACTACTGTTACAGTGCGGCAGATCCTCGAGCAGAAAGGCACCGCGGCGCACGCGGTCGCGCCGACCGTCAGCGTGCTCGATGCATTGACTCTCATGGCCAGGCAGGACATCGGCTCGGTACTGGTCACCGAGAACGAGCGGCTGGTCGGGATCTTCACGGAGCGCGACTACGCGCGCAAGCTCGCACTCAAGGGCCTGACCTCGCGCGACGCGACGGTCGGGGATCTGATGACGCCGAATGTGTGCACTGTCACGCCGTCGCACACCATCGACGCAGTCATGAACATCATGACCGAGAACCGCTTCCGCCACCTGCCAGTCGTTGAGCACGGGCGCATCGCCGGCATCGTGACGATCGGCGACGTCGTGAAGGCGGTCATGGACCAGCAAGAAAAGACGATCAACCACCTGTCGAGCTACATCGCAGGCGACCTCACGACCTGAAAACGGGCGTCGCGGGCTGGAGCGGGCGCAAGACCCGCTCCGCGGCCCTTCAGTCGGACAACGCCTTGTTGACGATCTCGGCGACATCCGGCGACAGACCGGAGACGTCACGAATCCGCTCCAGCTGCGCGCGGATCAGCGTCTGCAGGGACGGCGTATAACGCCGCCAGTTCTCCAGCGCCCGGGCCGTCCGTGCTGCGACCTGCGGGTTGCTCCGATCGAGCGCGATCACCTGATCGGCCCAGAACACGTAGCCGCTGCCGTCCAGCGCGTGAAATTCGGCCGGATTCGCACGGAAGAAGCTACCCAGCAAGGCATAGACCTTGTTCGGGTTGGTCAGGCTGAAGGCGGGGTCGCCCATCAGGGCTTTGACGCGCTCCAGCACTGGCGGCGTCACGCCATCCCATCGCCACGCCCCGGCCTGCAGCGCAAACCACTTGTCGAGCACGAGCGCGTCGTCGCGGAAACGAGCGTGGAAGTCCGCGAGCGCAGCGTCGCGCGCGGCGCCGCCGTCATTCATCAGCGCAGCCAGCGCTCCGAAGCCCTCGGTCATGTTGCCGAAACGTGCAAATTGCGCGCGAGCCAGCCCGAAGCCCTCCTCGCTTCCCGCCGCGACGAGATACTTCAGCGCGAGGTTGCACAGCGCGCGACGGCCGGCATCGGCAGGCTGATAGCGGTAAGGGCCGCTCACCTGCAGCGCGCGGTACAAGGACAGCCAGTCAGCCGAAAGGCGCTGGCCGATCGTCCGGGTCAGATGGATCAGCGCTTCACGCAGCGGGCCGGGATCGGCCACCGCCATCCGCTCCAGGAGATACCCCTCGGACGGCAGCGCCGCCGCCTGCGCGCGGAAAGCCGGATCCAGTGCGCCATCGGTCACCATCGTGCGGAACGCGGCGACGAAGGCTTCAGGCGCTTGCGGCGTCCTGCCAGCCGTGACGTCTGCAGTCAGACTGAGAATCACGCGCTCGGCGAAGCGCTGCGCCGCATCCCAGCGATTGAAAGCATCCGAGTCGTGCGCCATGCGGAAGGCGAGGCGCGCATCATCTTCACCCAGTTCGAGGATGACCGGAGCAGAGAAGCCGCGCAGCAGCGACGGCACAGGCTCGGATTTCACGTCGACGAACACGAAAGTCTGCTCGGCCGCGTTCAGCTGCAGCACGCGCGTCGTGCCGGAAGCATGCTGCTCGCCTTCGAGCCGCAGCGTCAGATCCTCGCCGTCGGCGCCGATCAGTCCGACCGCGACCGGGATCACCAGCGGCAGCTTTTCCGGCTGTCCCGGCGTCGCAGGCGTCTGTTGTCCCAGCGTCAGCCGGTAGCTGCGGGTCGTCGCGTCGTAGCTGCCTGAAGCACGCAGCCGCGGCGTGCCGGCCTGGCTATACCAGCGCATGAACTGGTCGAGATCCACGCCATTGGCTTCGGCCATGCAATCGACGAAGTCGTCGCACGTCACCGCCTGTCCGTCGTGGTAGCTGAAGTACAGATCCATGCCGTTGCGGAAACCCTCCGCACCCAGCAGCGTGTGCAGCATACGGATGACTTCCGCGCCCTTCTCGTACACCGTCGCGGTGTAGAAGTTGTTGATCTCGTGATAGCTCTCGGGGCGGATCGGATGCGCCATCGGTCCCGCATCCTCCGGGAACTGCGCCGCCCGCAGCACGTGCACATCGTCGATGCGCTTGACCGCCCGGGCAGACGCCGCCCCTTCCGCGCCTGCGGCCTGCGCCAGCATGTCGGCCGAGAACTGCTGGTCGCGGAAGACGGTCAGCCCTTCCTTCAGCGTCAGCTGGAACCAGTCGCGGCAGGTCACGCGATTGCCGGTCCAGTTGTGGAAATACTCGTGCGCGACGACGCTCTCGATGTTCTCGTAATCGACGTCGTTCGCGGTCTCGGGCTTCGCAAGCACATACTTGGCGTTGAAGATGTTGAGGCCCTTGTTCTCCATCGCGCCCATGTTGAAATCGCTCACCGCGACGATCATGAAGCGGTCGAGGTCGAGCTCGAGCCCGAACACCTCCTCGTCCCAGCGCATCGAATGCACCAGAGAGTCCATCGCATGGCCCGTGCGGTCGAGATTACCGTCCTCGACCCACACCTGCAGCAGCACTTCGCGCCCCGACGCCGTCGTCACGCGCCGCTCCAGGGCCACGAGCTTCGCCGCGACGAGCGCAAACAGATAGGAAGGCTTCGGGAAGGGGTCTTCCCATTTCGCGTAGTGCCGCCCGCCGTCGAGCTTGCCCTCTTCGATCAGGTTACCGTTCGACAGCAGCACCGGATGGCGCTCGACGTCGCCCTCGAGCGTGACGGTGAAGCGCGCCATCGCATCGGGCCGATCGGGGAAGTAGGTGATGCGGCGGAAGCCTTCGGCCTCGCACTGCGTGAAGAAGCCGCCGCGCGACACGTAGAGGCCGGACAGCGTGGTATTGGCACGCGGGTTGATCCGCGTGACGACGCCGATCTCGGCCGTATCGCCGGCAAGCGTCAGCTCGATCCAGCCTTCGCCCCGCGCGAGTTGGCCCTCGGCGGGCGCGACGCCATCCACCGTTAGTCCCAGCAGGTCGAGTTCTTCGCCGAGCAGGCGCAGCGGTCCGGCCGGAACCTGCCGGTTGCGCGCGCAGCGCAGCCGGGTCGTGACGACGGTCGCCTCTTCGTCGAGGGCGAAATGCAATTCGACGTGATCGACGCGCCACGGGAGGGGGCGGTAATCGGAACGCTGGATGCTCGGTGCTTGGTCGGTTTTCATCGTGATTCTCCGGCCGGCAGGCCGCGTCAGGACAACAATACGATTCGGGTACCCGCAAGACGATCATGCAGGAACTGGTGGTCCCGGTCGATCAGGGCCCATGCAAGCCCGAAGCCCAGGCACAGCACAGACGGCCATGCGAGTGTGTAGCGCAGCCAGGCAACCGGCAGGCTGGGCGCACGGCCGTCGGCCGTCACCAGGCGCAGTCGCCACGTCTGCATCGCAAGCGTCTGTCCGCGGCGACACCAATACCACAGAAAATAGGCGCCGAGCACCACGTAGAGATGCACCCACTCCACCCAACCGGCCGGCGTGACGTGGAAGAAAATACCCAGCAGCAGGTAAGGCACCATGAAGGTCAGACCCAGCACACCAAGCAGCAGCAAAGCCTCGTACAACAGGCTTGCAAGGCGGCGCCGCAGGCCGGCAAGTTCCACCTGCGCGGGATGACTGGCAATCGACTCGGAAGATGGGCTGGAAGGATTCGGTCTTTCTTTCTTTTTATTCATTCCGGGTTACCGCGCACGGGCGGCTGCTGGATGATGCGCGGTGCGCGGGGTCCCGGCTTGAGCTGACGCTCCTCCGGGGGAATGCTCTGGTAACGCTGCCACTGCTCCTGCAAGGACTCGCGCCGATCGGGCGGAATGCTGCGGAGCGTCCGGTACTGGTCGCGTGCGCGGTCCCGCTGCTCGGGCCTGAGCTTGGCCCAGTCCCGCATGCGTGCGCGGATTCGAGCCTGCTCTTCCGGCGTCAGCCGCGGGTAGCGATCGGCGATGCCGATCCACTGCTGCCGCTGCACGTCGTCGAGATCATTCCAGTCGTCGGAGAGCGGCGCAAGTACATCCTTCTGGCTGGGAGACAAGGCGTGCCATCGCGGCGCCCCGATCGCGGTCACCGCCGCGTCGACGGGCATCGCAAGCCACAGGGCCGCAATCAGGACCGCGAATCGTCCTGCAGCCATGCCTTGAAGTCCTTGTCGAGATAAGCGTCGATGGGCAGGTCGTCGATCAGCAGCGCCATGTCCACGTCCTGCAGGCTCGCCACGCGCGACCACGTCACGTAGTAATCGCCGGCGAAGATCACCGCGAGGAGCAGCACCGCGACCGCGGCCGGGCGCGCCACCGGCGGAATCAGCCCGCGCACGAGCGCAGGCATCGCGAGCCGTGCAAGCAGGCCGGGACGCGGACGATAGGCCGCCAGCGCCTGTTCGCGCGCAAGGCGCAGACGCTCCGAAATATGGTCGTCCACATCGCGCGCGCCTGCCGACAGGTGCGCAGCCATGCGCCGCGCAAGCCTTTCCTCGTTGAAATCCTGCGTTTTCATAGCACAATTCCTTTGGCCCTGAGGGCCGCTGCCAGCGTCTGCGTTGCGCGCGAGCAATGCGTCTTGACGCTCCCCTCCGAACAGCCCATCGCAGCCGCGGTCTCGGCGATATCCATCTCTTCCCAGTAACGCATGAGGAAGGCTTCGCGTTGACGATTGGGCAGGCGTGCAATCTCGCGCTCGATCGCCTCGAGCACTCGCGCCTGCTCGTACTGCCGATGCGGCGTATCCGGCTGATCGCCTTCCGGAATCCCCGCGATCGTGTCGAGCGGATCGTTGTCCGCATCCTCCTCGCCGTCACCCACGAAAGATGACAGCAGGGTCGTCCACGTGTTGCGCACCTTCTGGCGACGCAGCGCGTCATAGATGACGTTCTGCAGAATGCGCTGGAACAGCATCGGGTATTCTTGGGCAGGCCGGTCGCCGTAGCTCACCGACAACTTGAGCATCGCGTCCTGCACCGCATCCAGGGCCGCGTCTTCGTTTCGCAGGGCGTATACCGCCTGCTTGAACGCACGCTTTTCGATTCCTTGGAGGAATGCGGAGAGTTCTGCCCGGAAAGCCAGCTGGAAGTCCTTGTGAAGACCGGTCTACCGCCGCTTGTTGCGTCGCCGCAGCAGCCTTGACCAATTACCGTGTGCCCGGTAACGTTCTCTGTTTGGAACGTGATAATAGCGAGTTTGCGATGGTGCTGACTGGTGCGGAAATTGTAATCAGGTGTCTGCAGGAAGAAAAGGTCGAGTACGTTTTCGGCTACCCGGGCGGCGCGGTACTGTATATTTATGACGCGCTGTTCAATCAGGACAAGGTGCGCCACGTCCTGGTACGTCACGAACAGGCCGCCGTGCATGCCGCCGACGGTTTCGCGCGCAGCACCGAGCAGGTCGGCGTCGCGCTCGTCACCTCTGGCCCCGGCGCGACCAACGCCGTCACCGGTATCGCCACCGCCTATTGCGATTCGATCCCGCTGGTCATCATCAGCGGCCAGGTCCCGACCGCCGCGATCGGCCAAGACGCGTTCCAGGAAGTCGACACCGTCGGCATCACCCGCCCCTGCGTGAAGCACAACTTCCTCGTGAAGGACGTGCGCGACATCGCCAGCACCATCAAGAAGGCCTTCTACCTCGCGAAGAGCGGCCGCCCCGGCCCCGTGCTGGTCGACATCCCCAAGGATGTCAGCATGCACAAGTGCGAATTCGAGTATCCGAAGGAAATCTCGATGCGCTCCTACAACCCGGTGGTCAAGGGCCATCAGGGTCAGATCCGCAAGGCCGTGCAGCTGCTGCTCGAAGCCAAGCGCCCGATGATCTACACCGGCGGCGGCGTCGTACTCGCCAATGCGGCCGAACAGCTCACCAAGCTCACGCGTCTGCTCGGCTTCCCGATCACCAACACGCTGATGGGCCTCGGCGGCTACCCGGCGAGCGACAAGCAGTACCTCGGCATGCCCGGCATGCACGGCACCTACGAAGCCAACATGGCGATGCACTACAGCGACGTGCTGCTCGCCGTGGGCGCGCGCTTCGACGACCGAGTGATCGGCAACCCGGCGAACTTCGCCGAAGAACCGCGCAAGATCATCCATGTCGACATCGACCCCTCGTCGATCTCGAAGCGCGTCAAGGTCGACGTGCCGATCGTCGGCGACCTGAAGGAAGTGCTCGAAGAGATGATCCGCCAGCTCGAGGCCGGCGCCGCCCGCCCGAACCCGGACGTGGTTGGCGCTTGGTGGAAGCAGGTCGATGAGTGGCGTGGCCGCGACTGCATGAAGTACAAGAACTCGAGCGAGATCATCAAGCCACAGTTCGTCATCCAGAAGCTGTGGGAAGTTACCGGCGGGGACGCCATCGTCACCTCAGACGTCGGCCAGCACCAGATGTGGGCCTCGCAGTACTACCGCTTCGACAAGCCGCGCCGTTGGCTCAACTCGGGCGGTCTCGGCACGATGGGCGTCGGCTTGCCCTACGCGATGGGCGCGCAACTCGCCAACCCGGGCGCTCAGGTTGCCTGCGTGACTGGCGAGGCGTCAATCCAGATGAACATCCAGGAACTGTCGACCTGCAAGCAGTTCCGCCTGCCGATCAAGATCTGCAACCTGAACAACCGCTACCTCGGCATGGTCCGCCAGTGGCAGCAGCTCTTCCACGGTGAACGCTATTCCGAGTCCTACATGGATTCGCTGCCCGATTTTGCCAAACTCGCGGAGGCCTATGGCCACGTGGGATTGCGCATCGACCGTCCGTCGGATGTCGAGGGCGCGCTGCGTGAAGCCTTCGCGCGCAAGAACGACCTCGTCTTCCTCGACTTCCAGATCGACCAGACCGAAAACGTGTATCCCATGGTTCAGGGCGGCAAGGGCCTCACCGAGATGATCCTGTCCTCCGAAGACCTGTAAGAATCGAGACCAGAGAACAATCAATGAGACACGTCATCTCCCTGCTGATCGAGAACGAATCGGGCGCCCTGTCGCGCGTGTCGGGCCTCTTCTCGGCTCGCGGCTACAACATTGAATCGCTGACCGTGGCGCCGACCGAAGACGCCTCGATGTCGCGAATGACCATCGTCACCACCGGCTCGGACGACATCATCGAGCAGATCACCAAGCAGCTCAACAAGCTGGTCGAGGTGGTCAAGGTGGTCGACATTTCTGAGGCCGCGCATATCGAGCGCGAGCTGATGCTCGTCAAGGTCCGCGCAACCGGCAAGGACCGCGAAGAGATGAAACGCATGTCGGAGATCTTCCGCGCGCGGATTATCGACGTCACCGAGGCGTCCTATGTCGTCGAGCTGACCGGCAACCAGTCGAAGCTCGACGCCTTCATCAGCGCCATCGACCCGGCGTTGATCCTGGAAACCGTGCGCTCCGGCGTCTGCGGCGTTGGCCGCGGCGACCGCATCCTGAAGCTCTGAGCCCGGCACCAGCATTTTGTGACCGACGCCGCCGCCAGTATGATGGCGGCCGTCGCGAAGAAATCCCCACCGAAATCGAAGAAAGGAACAACATGAAAGTCTATTACGACAAGGATGCCGATCTCTCCCTGATCAAGGGCAAGAAGATCTCCATCATTGGCTACGGCTCGCAGGGCCACGCTCACGCCCAGAACCTGAAGGATTCCGGCTGCAAGGTCACCGTCGGCCTGCGCAAGGATGGCGCGTCGTGGAAGAAGGCCGAAGCGGCCGGCCTGAAGGTCGAGGAAGTTGCCAAGGCGGTCAAGGGCGCCGATGTCGTCATGATCCTGCTGCCGGACGAGAACATCCCGTCGGTGTATTACAACGACGTCGAGCCGAACATCAAGAAGGGCGCGACGCTCGCCTTTGCGCACGGCTTCAATGTGCACTACAACCAGGTCGTGCCGCGCGAGGACCTCGACGTGATCATGGTCGCGCCGAAGGGCCCCGGCCACACCGTGCGTTCCGAGTACCTGAAGGGCGGCGGCGTGCCGTCGCTGATCGCCGTGCACCAGGACCGTTCGGGCAAGGCGAAGGACATCGCCCTGTCCTACGCGGCAGCCAACGGCGGAACCAAAGGCGGCGTGATCGAGACCAACTTCCGTGAAGAGACCGAAACCGACCTCTTCGGCGAGCAGGCCGTGCTGTGCGGCGGCGCCGTCGAACTCGTGAAGATGGGCTTCGAGACCTTGACCGAAGCCGGCTATGCGCCGGAAATGGCCTACTTCGAGTGCCTGCACGAACTGAAGCTGATCGTCGACCTGATGTACGAAGGCGGCATCGCGAACATGAACTACTCGATCTCGAACAACGCCGAGTACGGCGAGTACGTGACCGGCCCGGAAGTCATCAACGCCCAGTCGCGCGAAGCGATGCGCGCTGCACTCAAGCGCATCCAGAGCGGTGAATATGCGAAGATGTTCATCCAGGAAGGCAAGACCAACTACCCGTCGATGACCGCGCGTCGTCGCCTCAATGCTGCCCACGCGATCGAACAGGTCGGCGGCCAGCTGCGCGACATGATGCCGTGGATCAAGAAGAACAAGCTGGTCGACCAGTCCAAGAACTGAGCCGGATCGGTGTCACTCAAGCCGGGTTCCGCGCTGCGCCGGAACCCGGCTTTTTCATTCTGCGAATACCATGTCCAACAGCAACTATCCCCATCCCATCCTCGCCCGTGAAGGCTGGCCCTTCATCGCCCTGGCGCTGGTCATCACGCTGGTGATCCACAGCACCGCCGGCTTCCTGCTGGCGCTGCCCTTCTGGATCCTGCTCGCCTTCGTCGTGCAGTTTTTCCGCGACCCGCCGCGTCCGATCCCGCAAGGCGCCAAGGATGTGCTCTCGCCGGCCGACGGCCGCATCGTCGCGATCGAGCCCGTGCGCGACCCCTATCTCGACCGCGACTGCCTGAAGATCAGCGTGTTCATGAACGTGTTCAACGTCCATTCGAACCGCAGCCCGGTCGACGGCGAAGTCTTGCAGCGCTGGTACAACGCCGGCCGCTTCGTCAACGCGGCGCTCGACAAGGCATCGATCGAGAACGAGCGCAACGCGCTGCACCTGCGCACGCGCGACGGCTTGGACGTGACCTGCGTTCAGGTCGCCGGCCTGATCGCCCGCCGGATCCTGTGCTATGTCGAAGCCGGCGCCCAGCTCGCCCGCGGCCAGCGCTATGGCTTCATCCGTTTCGGCTCGCGCGTCGACCTGTATCTGCCCGTGGGCACGCGCGCGCGCGTCACGATCGGCGACAAGGTTTCGGCCTCGAGCACGGTGCTCGCCGAACTGCCCTGATGTAATTCAACGCGGGTCGATGCGCCAACGTCATCTTCGGCGCACGCCCCTGCGTTAGAATCGACATCCGGCGCTCTCGCCAAAGCAGGAATGCCATAATTCATGCCACTGATTTCAAACGAAAAACGTCGCCGCGGTATTTACATTCTGCCCAATCTCTTCACCACGGCTGCGCTGTTTGCAGGGTTTTACGCGATTGTCCAGGCGATGAACCTGCGCTTCGAATCGGCCGCCGTGGCCATTTTCGTTGCCATGGTGCTCGATGGCCTCGACGGTCGGGTTGCACGTCTCACGCGCACGCAGAGCGCCTTCGGTGCCGAATATGACTCGCTGTCCGACATGGTGTCCTTCGGCGCCGCGCCGGCGCTGGTGGTCTATGAATGGGCGCTCAAGGACACCGGCAAATTCGGCTGGATTGCGGCCTTCATCTATTGCGCCGGTGCCGCGCTGCGCCTCGCCCGCTTCAACACGAACATCGACGTCGTCGACAAGCGCTACTTCCAGGGCCTGCCAAGCCCAGCCGCCGCAGCGCTCGTCGCCGGGCTGGTGTGGGTCGTCACCGACCTCGGCCTCGCGGGGCAGGACGTGCGCTGGCTGGCCGGGATCCTGACGATCTTCGCCGGCATCTCGATGGTCAGCAACGTGCTCTTCTGGAGCGGCAAGGACATCAACCTGCGCAAGAGCGTGCCCTTCATCGTCGTCATTGCGCTGGTGATGGCGTTCGCGCTGGTTTCGAGTTACCCGCCGGGAGTGCTGTTCGCGCTCTTCCTCGCTTATGCCTGCTCGGGCTATGTGATGTTCGTGCTGCGTCTGCGCAAGAGCCAGCAGCAATCGAAGCCACCCCAGACCCCGCCCGGCGACAACGCCCAGTAAGGATCGGACCGCGCCGCTCGCGCGCGCGACGCCCCCTCGCTGCCGCCCGCTGCCTGCGACCCTCCGGTCCTCAGGCGGCGGGCAAATTCAGCACCGCGCGCAAACCGCCGGCCGGCGACTGGTCGAGAAGCACGTCCCCACCGTAGAGCTGCGCCAGGTCGCGCACGATTCCCAGCCCCAGTCCCGATCCCGGCACCTGCTCGTCCGCACGCACGCCACGAGCAAACACGGCTTCACGCTGATCGACCGACAGGCCGGGACCGTCGTCGTCGATGACGATTCGCAGCCCGTCCGCGTCCGCCGTCATCGCAAGCTCGACGCGCCGGCTCGCCCACTTGCAGGCGTTGTCGAGCAGATTCCCGAGCATTTCGTGCAAGTCTTGCTCCTCGCCGCGGAATGCGCTGTCCGGCGGACAAGCGGCAATCACGATGTCGAGCGCGCGGTCCGCATGCACACGGCGCATCACCCGCACCAGTCCGTCGACGACCGGCTTCAGCGGTGTACGTAATCCGGGCAATTGCACCGCGGCCGCCGCTCGGGCGCGGGCCAAGTGATAATCGACCTGCCTCCGGGCCGTTGCCACCTGCTCGGAGACGAGTTGCGCGAGCGGTCCCTCTTCACGCGCCGCGGCGTTGCCCAGCACGGCAAGCGGCGTCTTGACGGCATGGGCCAGATTGCCGGCCTGAGTGCGAGCGCGCGAGACGATTTCCGCCTCATGGGCGAGCAACGCATTGAGTTCATGGACCAGCGGGGCGATTTCAAGCGGATATTCGCCTTCGAGCCGACGACTGCGTCCGGCGCCAATTTCAGCGAGCGCCGCACGCAGCCGCCGCAGCGGATCGAGCCCGACGGTGACCTGGATCGCCACGCTGCCGACGAGCCCCAGAGCCAGCACGCCCAGGCTGACCGCCAACAGGCTGACGAACTCGCGCACCGGTTCGGAAACGTCCGACGCGTTGGCGGCGACGATCAGGCGCACGGGGCGGCCCGCCTGCTCGCCAAGCGTGACGATGCGCTCCATAGCGATCAACTTTGCCCCATCCGGTCCTGTGATCGGATGACGATGCACCTCCCCGTCGGCCGGATGATCCTCGGGCATGATCAGGCGCCCGTCCCACAAGGAGCGTGATCGCAAGCGCGCCGGCTCGGGGCTGCTGCCGAGCACATCGACCTGCCAGTAGAGTCCCGAATACGGTTTGCGCATGCGCGGATCGCTCAGTTCGGCGCGCAGGACGACCGCGTCCGGAGGGGTCGTGTCGACGTTCGCCGCGAGTTGATCAAGGTGGTGCGACAGCTCCGTATCGAAACGCTCGGTGACGTGGGCGCGGAACAGGTCACCCAGCACAACACCCGTGAGTGTCAGCGCGATCGCGATCCATAACAGGCTCCCGGCGAGGAGCCGGGCGCGCAGGGAGCGAGCCCTCAGCCTCGGCACCTTCACGTCGGCTCGCCGAGCCGGTAGCCGAGCCCCCGCACGGTTTCGATCAGCCCGGGCGGAAGCTTCTTGCGCAGCCGCGCGACGAAGACTTCAATCGTATTCGAATCGCGGTCGAAGTCCTGGGCGTAAAGGTGCTCGGTGAGCTCGCTGCGGGAGATGATTTCGCCGCTGTGATGCATCAGGTAGGCGAGCAGCCGCAGTTCGAGGCTGGTCAAGGCTACCGACTGGCCGTCGCAGGTCACGCGACCGCTGCGCGTATCGAGCCGCACGGGCCCGCACACGAGTTCGGGGCTCGCATGGCCACCCGCCGCGCGTCGGATCAGGGCGCGCAGTCGTGCGAGCAACTCTTCCATGTGGAAGGGTTTGGTCAGGTAATCGTCGGCTCCGGCATCGATACCCACGACTTTCTCGTGCCAGTTGTCGCGCGCCGTCAGGATCAACACCGGCATCGAGCGCCCCGCCGCCCGCCACTGGCGCAGCACCGTCAGGCCGTCCATCTGCGGCAGGCCGAGGTCGAGCACGACAGCATCGAAGGGCTCGACCTGACCCATGAACTCCGCATCCCGCCCGTTGCTCGCGACGTCCACCGCATAGCCCGCGTCGCCGATCGCTTCGGCGAGTTGACGGGCCAGTGCCGCCTCATCCTCAACCACCAGAATCCGCATTAGCGTCCTCCTGCCTCGTCGACGGGCATGGATACCCGCGGCCCTTTCTTGCCGAGAATCGTGCCATCGCGCGCGTCGACCTCGATCTTCGTGAGCGAACCGCCCCGCGTCAACCAGCGAAGCTCGTAGATCCAGCGATCATGCTCGCGCTCGAGCTCCACCTCGACGACCTTACCGGGGTACGCGCGCTCGACCTTCTCGATGATGACGTGCAAGGGCAGCACCTCGCCGCGCTCCAGCGCCGACCGTGCGCGATCGTGATCGCCATCCGCCGACGCAATCCCCGATGTCGCCATCGCCCCTACCAGCGCCGCCACGGACCACATCTTCCTCATCACATCTCCTGTCGACCTTGCCTTTATCGGTGTTCTACCTCACGCAGGCTGAACGGAAGGTGAACACCGGCTTCACCTTCCGTTCATGGATTGCCGCGCAAAGTGGGCGCCACTTACCCCTCACCTACGACTCAATCGCCGTCAGGAGAATTCATGCAAAAGTCACGGCTCCACCTCGCGTTCCCACTTCTCGCACTCGTCCTCGCGTTGCCCGTACACGCGGAGACGCCGAAGGATTTTCTCGACCGCTACCAGGCCGAGGCCCGTCAAAGCACCCCATCCTTCGCGCCCTCGGTCGAGCGTGGCCAGACCTTCTTCAACACGGTCCGCGACAAGGACTGGAGCTGCGCCAGTTGCCATACTCGCAACCCCGCGGCAACCGGCAAGCACGCAAGCACTGGCAAGACGATCGAGCCGATGGCACCGGCCGCGAACCCCGAGCGCTTCGTCAGCGAGCGCACCGTCGAGAAATGGTTCACGCGCAACTGCAAGGACGTCCTCGGACGCGTGTGCAGCCCGGCCGAGAAGGCCGACGTGATCGCCTATCTGCTCAGCATCTCCCGCTAACCCGTAGAGGACCCGGAACATGACCACAAGATATTCGACCCGTGCGCTGCAGGCAATCTTCATCTTCGTCATCGGTGGGATCGGCGGCACGGCCGCATTTGCCGACGATGACAAGATGGGACGTATGGCAGCCTCCCACCCCGCCTACCGCAGCGAATGCGGCAGCTGCCACACACCCTTCCCGCCCGGGCTGCTGTCGGCCGGGTCCTGGCGCGCCGTGATGGGCGGACTCGACAAGCACTTCGGGTCGGACGCGAGCCTCGACGCCGCCACCGCCAACGACATCACGAAGTTCCTCGTCGCCAACGCCGGTTCGCGCGACACGACGGGCGACAACGGCAAGCCCTTGCTGCGGATCACCGAGACGCGCTGGTTCCAGCGCGAGCATCGCGACGGCCACGACGGAATCACGCCGGGCGTATTCCGCTCGGCCGCCGTGAAGAGTCCCGCGAACTGCGGCGCCTGCCATCGCAGTGCTGCCGATGGCGACTTCAGCGAACGCAATATCCACATTCCGGCCCAGGCCTCGCGCTGAGGCCCTAGCCCAATCGGAGAAACGATCATGTCAGCCACCGCCCAAGCCGGTACTGCGACGTCCGGCGCCGCCGATCACGCATCGGCATCCGTTCGCGTCTGGGACATCCCGACCCGCGTCTTTCATTGGAGTTTTGCGGCAAGCTTCGCCGGCGCCTGGCTGACGTCCGAGTCCGAGCGCCTGCGGGACCTGCATGTGATGCTCGGCTACACCTTCGCCGCACTGCTCGTGTTCCGCATCGTGTGGGGATTCGTCGGCAGCCGCTATGCGCGCTTTTCGAGCTTCCTGGCCTCACCAGCCAGCGTGATGCGCTACCTGCGCTCCTTGCTGTCGAGCGCGCCCGAGCATCATCTCGGGCATAACCCCGCCGGCGCGATCGCCATCTTCGCGATGCTCGCCTGCGGCGCCTTGATCGCCGTCAGCGGCTACGCCACTTACCAGGATTTCGGCGGAGAACTGTTCGAAGAGGTGCACGAAGCGATCGCGACCGGCATGCTCGGGCTGGTCGTCATCCACATCGCCGGGGTCGTTGTCAGCAGTCTGCTGCATCGCGAGAACCTGGCTCGGGCGATGATCACCGGCCGCAAGGAAGGCCGTGCCGGACAGGGCATCAGCCGCGGCCACGGCCTCGTCGCCGCCCTGCTCGTGGCAGCCCTCGTCGGCGCATGGTGGTCATGGCAGGCGGGCCTCGCCCCCGACTTCCTGCCGTCGGGCGGCAGCAGTATCGAACGGCATCACGACGACGACTGACAGCAGCCCTTGCATCGCCGCCGGGCGATAGGCGACCGCAATCCCGTCGATCATCCCCGGCGAACACCGGCCGTATTGCCTTCCCGCAAACGGCCGGTTTATAGTCTTGCCATGACTTCCGAACGCGACCTCTCCCTCCTGTCGCTTCGCCTTCTGCCGGCGGGTCTGCTGCTGCTCGGCCCGCTGCTGCGCCCCGCGCGCTGAAAATATCCCACCCCTCCCTGTCGTTCGTATCTCGCCCGCGCCATAGCGCAGGCCGTTTGTCATACCCGCTTCCCGAACCCACACCTCCAGCAGGAGCCGACGATGAAAGAACAATTGATCATTTTCGATACCACCTTGCGTGACGGCGAACAAAGCCCCGGCGCCTCGATGACGCGCGACGAGAAGCTGCGCATCGCCCGCCAGCTCGAACGCATGCGTGTGGACGTCATCGAAGCAGGCTTTCCTGCCGCCTCCAACGGCGACTTCGAGTCGGTGCGCTCGATCGCCGAAGTGATCAAGGAGTCGACGGTCTGTGCGCTGGCCCGCGCGAACGAAAACGACATCCGCCGCGCGGGAGAGGCGATCCGCCCCGCCACGCGGGGACGCATCCACACCTTTATCGCCACCAGCCCGATCCACATGGAAAAGAAGCTGCGCATGACGCCCGACCAGGTCGTCGAGCAGGCCGTGAAGGCGATCGGCTGGGCCAAGGAATACACGGACGACATCGAGTTCTCGGCCGAGGACGCGGGGCGCTCGGAAATCGACTTCCTGTGCCGCATCTTCGAAGCGGTGATCAACGCCGGAGCGAAGACCATCAACGTGCCCGACACCGTCGGCTACAACGTACCGGAGCAGTACGCCGCGACGATCCGCAGCCTGATCGAGCGCGTACCGAATTCCGACAAGGTGGTCTGGTCAGTGCATTGCCACAACGACCTCGGCCTCGCGGTCGCGAACTCGCTCGCTGCGGTGATGGCGGGCGCCCGCCAGGTCGAATGCACGATCAATGGCCTCGGGGAGCGGGCCGGCAACGCGTCGCTCGAAGAGGTCGTGATGGCGGTGCGCACCCGCCAGGACGTCTTCCCCTGCGACACGCAGGTCGACTCGACGCAGATCGTGCCGGCCTCGAAGCTCGTCTCCGGCGTCACCGGCTTCCCGGTGCAGCCGAACAAGGCGATCGTCGGCGCGAACGCTTTCGCGCATGAATCGGGCATCCACCAGGACGGCGTGCTCAAGCACCGCGAGACCTACGAGATCATGCGCGCCGAGGACGTCGGCTGGGGCGCCAACAAGCTCGTGCTCGGCAAGCACTCGGGCCGCAATGCATTCCGCACGCGCCTGCAGGAAATCGGCATCGTCATCGAGTCCGAAGAGCTTCTCAACCATGCCTTCACGCGCTTCAAGGAGCTCGCCGACAAGAAGCACGAAATTTTCGATGAGGATCTTCAGGCGCTAATGAGCGACGAAAACGTCACGCCCGACCAGGAGCACTATCGCCTCGTCGCGTCGCGCTTCCATTCGGAGACCGGCGAAACGCCTCGCGCGGAATTGACGCTCTCGATCGGCGGGCATGAGACGCGCACCGACGCCGAAGGTTCGGGTCCCGTCGACGCCGCCTTCAAGGCCATCGAAACCGTCGCAAAGAGCGGCACGGAGCTGCTGCTATATTCGGTGAATGCGATCACCACCGGAACCGACGCCCAGGGTGAAGTGACCGTGCGCCTCGCGCAGGACGGCAAGGTCGTCAATGGCCAGGGCGCAGACACCGACATCATCGTCGCCTCCGCCAAGGCCTACCTCAACGCGCTGAACAAGCTGCACGACAAGTTCGAGAAACTGAACCCGCAGCTTTAAGAATGGCTCAACGCGGCCGGCCTTCCCGCCGGTCGCGCCGCGTCAGGACGACGGCCGTGCCTGACGCGAAGGCGCGGAGACGCGGGCATACAGCAGCACGACCGTAAACAGCAGGCCGGAAAGCACTGCCTCGCCGATCGCCAGAATGCCGGTCAGCCCTGCGTCGGTCGCCCGCACGACGCCTTCGACCAGATACAGCAGCACCAGCATCGACAGCCACTGGTAGGTGTAGCGGCGCCCCTTCAGCACGCCGAATAGCGCCGCCATCAGCGGCAGCGCCTTCAGCGTCATCCATGATCCGCCGGGACGCAGCGGCGCGAGCCACGCCTCCCACAGCAAGCACAGCGCGATCAACGATACCAGCAGGACGCCGGCGGCCAGGTTCAGGTTACGTACGTTCATCATGCGTCCGTCAGTTTGAGGGCGACGCCGGCGAGCCGGCGTCCGAGTGTGACCGCGAGTTCGATCTCGTCGCCCGTCAATCCCGCGGCCCCGTCCGGCCCCGCGACGTGACTCGCGCCGTAGGGCGTGCCGCCGCCGCGCGTGCGGTTGAGCGCGGGCTCCGTGTAGGGCAAACCGACCAGCAGCATCCCGTGATGCAGCAAGGGCAGCATCATCGACAGCAGCGTCGACTCCTGGCCGCCGTGCTGGCTCGCGGTCGACGTAAAGACCGCAGCGGGCTTGCCCGCCAACGTGCCATTCACCCATTGCCCGGCGAGACCGTCGAGAAAGTATTTCATCGGTGCCGCCATGTTGCCGAAGCGCGTCGGACTGCCGAGCGCGATGCCGACGCATTCCTCCAGATCCCGGGCTTCAACGTAGGGCGGACCGGATGCCGGAATCTCGTCCTCGATTGCCTCGCACACCGTCGACACTCGCGGCACCGTACGCACGCGCGCTGCCGCCCCCGGCACCTGGTGGATTCCCCGCGCGACGTGCTCTGCAAGCGCGCGCACGGAACCGCGATGGCTGTAATAAAGTACGAGGATTTCTTTCATCTGCGCGGATGTGAATCGAATTGCGGCATTATAACCGCCGCTCGCGTCGCCCCCTTCTCATCGCCCTCTCCCCCTCCTCGCTTCCCGCCCGCATCACATGCCGTTAAGACCCCTGCGCGACTTCGCACAACTCCTCGCCCGCCAATTCGTCGCCAACCGCTGCCCGCAAGTCGCCGGCAGCCTCGCCTTCACCACGCTGCTCGCGATCGTTCCGCTTGTCACCGTCGTCATCGCGCTATTCAGCAACTTCCCCGCATTCTCCGCGCTCGGCATATCGCTGAAGACCTTCCTGCTCGAGAACCTGCTGCCGGACCGGGCCGGCAAGATCATTGCGACCTATGCCTTCCAGTTCTCGCAGAAGGCCGCGAAACTCACGCTGATCGGCACCGGCGCGCTGGTCGTCACCGCGCTGATGCTGTTGATGACGATCGACCGCGTGTTCAACCAGATCTGGGGCGTGCGCCGCCCCCGCCCGCTGCTGACCCGGCTCACCGTGCACTGGTTCACCCTCACGCTCGGTCCCGTCGCACTCGGCGCGACCGCGCTCGCGACCGGCCACCTCGTCGCGACCTCCGTGGCGATGGTCGGCAACATCTCGTGGCTCGCCGAGTTCTCCTCGACCGGCGTCTCGTCGGCCCTGCTGTGCGCGCTCTTCACCTTCCTGTACTACGGCGTGCCCAACCACCCCGTACGCCCCAGCCACGCGCTGTGCGGCGGCATCGCGGCGACCGGCTTCTTCCTGCTGATGCAGCAGCTCTTCGGCCTCTTCATCTCGCGCATCCCGACCTACACATTGATCTACGGGACCTTCGCGACGCTGCCGATCTTCCTGCTGTGGCTGTATCTGTCGTGGGTCGTGATCCTGCTCGGCGCGATCATCGTCGCATCGCTGCCGTGCTTCTTCGAACGAACCCGCATCGCCCCGCCCTTCCCCGGCGATCGCGCCTGGACTGCGGTGACGATGCTCGTCGCCCTCGCCGAAGCCCAATGCAGGGGTCGCCCGCTCGCCTTCGAATCCCTGCTCGAACGCGCACGCATCGGCAGCCACGACGGCGAACAACTGCTCGGAGAATTGCGCGACGCGGGCTGGGTCGCCCAGACCGAAGACGGCGAATGGCTCTTGAGCCGCAATTCCGCCGACATCGGGCTCGCAGCGGTCATTTCCCGCTTTGCGCTGTCGCCCGCCGACTGGCGCAACGTCGGCAACGATCGCATCGCGAGCGATACTGCTCTCCGCCTGGAGGCGGCGCTACGCACCGCGGACCAGCCGATTTTCGTGCTCGCGGGATTGGCTCCGACCGTGCCGGCCGAACGTCAGGCGCTCGCCGCCGACCCTCAGATCGGGTAAGGATCGACCTCGTACTGGAAAAGCTCGATGTTTGCGGTCTGCATATCCAAGCTCAGGACCCGCGCCTGCGCCACATACAAGTGCTCGCCTTCATGGACGAGCACGAAACGGCGCGACGAATAGGTCCCCGCCGGCGCAAGGATCGCGGAATTGCGCCGCAGGGCCGTCACGGGCGGCAGCAGCAAGGCCGGCGTGGTACTGCGCGCATCCGCGCCGCGAAACGCAATCGACACCGGCGTACACGTCTGCGACAGCACCTGCAGGCCGAGTTCGACCTGCTCGGGATTCTCGCTGCGAATCCAGCGCACGATGCAGATCGACCACGGATGCGCCGCATCACGCCGCAGCGCGACGGCCATTCCGGCACTGAGACTCGCCGACAAGCCGCCGACCGACATGATCGCGTAACCGCCGGGGCTCTCGTTGTACACCATCCATTCCGCGATGCGGCTCGACGTCGCGCCCGGCCGCGCCACCTCCCAGATCGCCCGCAGGCCTGCGCACACCTGGACGGAATACTGATGAGGCCGCCGCGGCTGCGCTCGATTCGGCGGCTGTGCCCAGCGGTCGCGCATCCGGGCCATCACCGACACCGCCTCCACCAGCGTCAGGCCCAGCGGCAAGTCCGACAGATCCGGTTCCAGCAGTTCGCCGTCGCGCTCAAGCCCCGACGCGACCGCTTCCGTTTCGCTCGCCTTGAGCTTGTCGACCTGCCCGGCGAGCAATCGCGACATTCCGAAAGCCGAAAAATGCACCAGTTCGGACGATGCCGGGGCGGGATTGCGCACCATTGCGACCGGCGGAGCATCGTCGGAGGGATTGATCCAGAACGACGAGGCAAGTGGTGCGACCGCCGTGCGCGACAGTACTGCCTCGTCGGCGAGCCCCTGCAGGTACTCGGTCGCCCAACTCAGCTCACGCGGCGTCAGGCTCTCGGGCTGCAGCACCGACAACGCGAACAAGCGTTTCAACTGGTAGGCCGCCTCCCAAGCCGGCGTCTCGCGGCGCGCGGCCAGCATGACATCGAGTCCGGCGCCTGCGCCGGCGATGTCGTAGGCGCAACGCCACAAGCCTGCCGGCGCAGCCGCACCGCCCATCGCCGACAACACGAAAGCCTCGTGCACGACCGCGAGCGCACGCGCCACCAGCACCTCCGGGTCCGCGCGCCGAACGGGCCGCCAGCGCTCGCGCGCCATCTCGGCGATGCGCCACATGCCCCGGGCGACATCGAGCAGTGCCGCAACCAGCTCGCTCGTCGCGCCATGAAGTTCGCGCGACAGAGGCAGGGCGGCGCTCAACAGCCGCGGCTTGAAGCGATCGCACAAATCTGCGACGCGCAGCTCGAACTGCTCGATACACTGCTGATACAGCGGTCCCGCCACTTCCGGCTCCGGCAACCGCCCGAAGTACTGGCGCAGATTCGCCAGATCCGCGACCGGATCGTCGGCCGGCTCGCTCGCCAGCCACTCCATCACGGGGGTCATCTGCTCGGACACGGATTGAGACGAGGGCATCGGGGGCGGGTATCTTCGGACGTGCTGTCCATTCTATTCAAGAATGGCCCCAATATGGGCGCGCCGCACGATCGCGCCGCGTCCGCGACGAGACTCGGCGGGACAATCGTGGCCCACCCTGCCAGGGCCCTTGTCCATCGTCTCGTTTTCCCCTACAATCGCCTGCTTTTCGCACCCATTTACCAGGACACCCAAATGGTCGTCATTCGCCTTGCCCGTGGTGGCGCCAAAAAGCGCCCGTTCTACAACATCGTCGCTGCCGATTCGCGTAACCGTCGCGATGGCCGCTTCATCGAGCGCGTTGGTTTCTACAACCCGATGGCCTCCGGTTCCGCACAAGGCCTCGTGATCAACGCCGAGCGCCTGGCCTTCTGGAAGCAGAACGGCGCCCAGCTGTCGCCGACGGTCGAACGCCTGGCCAAGCAGGCCGCCAAGGCCGCCGCCTGATCGACTTCAGCCGTTCGCAGTCATGATCATATTGGGGCGCATTGTCGCCCCTTTTGGCGTCAAGGGTTGGGTCAAGATTCATCCCTTCGGGGATGACCCCTTGTCATGGAGCAAGATGCCCCAGTGGTGGCTTGCCGACCAGCCCGACGCGCCGGCGGAATCCTGGCAAGGCATCAAGCTTGCCGCATTCCGCGAGCACGGTGCCGGCCTGGTCGCCAGCTTCGAAGGGGTTGACGACCGCAACGCGGCCGAAGCCCTGCAGGGACACTACATTGCAGCACCGCGCGAAGCACTGCCCGAACCCGACGCGGATGAGTTCTACTGGGGCGACCTGATCGGACTCGGAGTCGTCAATCAGGCCGGCGAAGCGCTCGGCACGGTCGAAGCGATGATGTCGACCGGCGCCCACGACGTATTGCAGATTCGCGACGGCGACACCGAACGGCTGATCCCGTTCGTCGCCGCCTATGTACTGGATGTGGATCTGACGAACCGGACGATCCGGGTCGATTGGCAAAAGGATTGGTGAAACGAGGGTGAGCGCAGCTGCCGCCGCAAGGCGCTTTGATGTCATCACCCTGTTCCCGGAGATGTTCGCGGCCCTCACCGCGAGCGGTATCACCCGGCGAGCACTGGAACGTGGGCTTTACGAGATCGCCTTCCACAGCCCGCGGGACTTCGTGGACAATCCGCACCGCACGGTGGACGACCGCCCCTACGGCGGCGGCCCCGGGATGGTGATGCTGCCCGACCCGCTGAAGCAGGCGATCGCCCGCGCCAGAGCCGCACAGGAAGCATCGACCGGCATCGCCGGGCGCGTGATCTACCTGTCACCGCAAGGTCGACGGCTGGATCACGCAAAGGTACTGGAATTGACCGCACTGCCGTCGCTGACGCTGCTGTGCGGGCGTTACGAAGGCATCGACCAGCGGCTGATCGACCGCCACGTCGATGAGGAAATCTCGCTCGGCGACTTCGTGCTGTCGGGCGGAGAACTGCCGGCAATGGTGCTGCTCGACGCGATCGTGCGCCACCTGCCCGGCGCACTGAACGATGCCGATTCGGCGCAGGAAGACTCGTTCGTAGACGGGCTGCTCGACTGCCCGCACTACACGAGACCGGAAGTTTACGAAGGCGAGCAGGTGCCGCAAGTCCTGCTCTCCGGCAACCACGCCGTGATTCGTCGCTGGCGGCTGAAGCAGGCACTCGGCAGGACCTGGCAACGACGCCCGGACCTGCTCGAAGGGCGTCGCTTCAGCAAGGAAGAATTGTCACTGCTTGAAGAATTCAAGCGGGAGCAAGCAGGGGCCGAAGGCGGCAACGTCTGAACGCCCGAATACCAAACCGCGCGCATCAGGGGTTCACACCTGCTCTGCGGCGAGGCCAAGTGCCATTGACAGGAGTTTCAAATGAACCTGATTCAGCAGCTCGAGCAGGAAGAAATCGCCCGCCTGAACAAGACCATCCCCCAGTTCGCCCCCGGCGACACCGTGGTGGTCCAAGTGAAGGTGAAGGAAGGTACGCGTGAACGTCTCCAGGCCTACGAAGGCGTGGTGATCGCAAAGCGTAATCGCGGCCTGAACTCCGCCTTCACCGTGCGCAAGATTTCCTCGGGCGAAGGCGTGGAACGTACGTTCCAGACCTACTCGCCGCTGGTCGACAGCATCGAGGTCAAGCGTCGCGGTGATGTGCGTCGCGCCAAGCTCTACTACCTGCGCGAACGCTCGGGCAAGTCGGCGCGGATCAAGGAAAAGCTCAACTACAAGGCCATCGCCGCCAAGTAACAGGCTCTTCCAGCCAGTCGCACGAACGGGCCCCGCGGGGCCCGTTTTTTTATGCCTGCATCAAACAGATGAGGCCCCTCGATAGAGCGCCGTCAACCGGACTTCCTCAGTCCGATTTTTTCTCCTGCTTGTCATGCTTGCCGTCGTCGCCGTCAGGGATGATCGCGTCCGCCGCCGCACCGACCACTTTCGCCCCGACCTTGACGGTGGTCGCCACGACCGTGACGGCAGCATCCGCGACAACGAACAGAGAACAGCCGCTCAACAGCACACTAATGACGAACGCGGAAACGGCGTATCTGATTTTCATTGGAGCGACTCGCGGAAAAGAGGAAAACGAAGAGCGGCGGCGAAAAGACAAAACCCGCGACAAGCGCGGGTTCGGTCATTTCGACTGGCGGAGAGTGAGGGATTCGAACCCTCGATACGAGTTTTAGCCCGTATGCTCCCTTAGCAGGGGAGTGCCTTCGACCTCTCGGCCAA
>NZ_DATFAO010000080.1:0-14094 GCF_035254505.1 Aromatoleum sp.
GATGCCGGTGATCGCGCGGCCGAGGATCAGCGCGTGGATGTCGTGCGTGCCCTCGTAGGTGTTCACCACTTCGAGGTTCACGAGGTGGCGCGCGATGCAGAACTCGTCCGAGATGCCGTTGCCGCCGAGCATGTCGCGCGCAACGCGGGCGATATCGAGCGACTTGCCGCAGGAGTTGCGCTTCATGATGGAGGTCAGTTCGACCGGCGCGTTGCCCTCGTCCTTCAGGCGGCCCAGACGCAGGCAGCCCTGCAGCCCCAGCGTGATCTCGGTCAGCATGTCGGCGAGCTTCTTCTGGATCAGCTGGTTCGCGGCGAGCGGACGGCCGAACTGCTGGCGGTCGAGCGTGTACTGGCGGGCGGTCTCGTAGCAGGCTTCGGCCGCGCCGAGCGCACCCCAGGCGATGCCGAAGCGGGCGGAGTTCAGGCAGGTGAAGGGGCCCTTCAGACCGCGCACGGTCGGGAAGGCGTTTTCTTCCGGCACGAAGACCTCGTCCATGACGATTTCGCCGGTGATCGACGCGCGCAGGCCGACCTTGCCGTGGATCGCCGGGGCCGACAGACCCTTCCAGCCCTTCTCGAGCACGAAGCCGCGGATGTCGCCGGCGTCGTCCTTCGCCCACACGACGAACACGTCGGCGATCGGGCTGTTGGTGATCCACATCTTGCTGCCGGACAGGCTGTAGCCGCCCTCGACCTTCTTCGCGCGGGTCACCATGCTCGCCGGGTCGGAGCCGTGGTTCGGTTCGGTCAGGCCGAAGCAGCCGATCCACTCGCCGGTCGCGAGCTTGGGCAGGTACTTGCGCTTGGTCGCTTCGTTGCCGAATTCGTTGATCGGCACCATCACGAGCGAGCTCTGCACGCTCATCATCGAGCGGTAGCCCGAATCGACGCGCTCGACTTCACGCGCGATCAGGCCGTAGCTGACGTAGTTCATGCCGGCGCCGCCGTATTCCTCGGGGATCGTCGGTCCGAGCAGGCCCAGTTCGCCCATCTCGCGGAAGATCGCGGGATCGGTCTTCTCGTGGCGGAAGGCTTCCTGCACGCGCGGCAGCAGGCGCTCCTGGCAGTAGGAACGCGCAGTGTCGCGCACCATGCGTTCGGTGTCGGTGAGTTGGCTGTCCAGGTACAGGGGGTCGGCCCAGTCGAAGCTGATGCGGTTCGATGCCATGTCGGATCTCCTCGAAGACGGATGTGGATGTTCGGCGGCCGGTGGGCGCGGGACGCGGTCCGGCTCTGACGTGTTTGCACTCTAGCCAAGCGTGGGGGCCCCGGACAAACGATAAATTCGCGGGACCTTGTGCGAAAAGCGCACTTCGAGAGAAACTTGAGCCAACGGCGGGTGAACAGGGCGGATGAGCCAGAGGCCGAGTCGCGAAAGGTGCCGCCGGATAAACATCATGCGCCGTCGACGCAGGCAGGATGCAAGGCACTGCGTTTCCAGAGCTGCGAAACTTCATCTTGCCCCTGCCTATCAGCTCGTCATGCGCATTGCGCACTTCACTCCCTGGAGTTATCCATGCGACGCAAGATCCCCAGCACCGCGGCCCTCCTCGCCTTCGAGCTGGCGGCACGGCACGAGAGTTTTACGCGCGCCGCTGACGAGCTTGCGCTGACGCAGAGCGCGGTGTGTCGCCAGATCGCGGCGCTGGAAGATTTCCTCGGGCTGCGCCTCTTTCGCCGCACGAAGCGCGGCGTGACGCTGACCGAGGCCGGGCTGTCCTACAGCCGCCAGATTAGCGCGCGGCTCGACGCGGTCGAGCGCGACACGCTGTCGGTGATGGCGCATCATGGGCGGGGTGCGACGATCGAGCTCGCGGTGATGCCGACTTTCGCGACGCGCTGGCTGCTGCCGCGGCTCGGGGACTTCCTCGCCGGCCATCCGGACGTCACCGTCAATATGACGAACCGCACCCGCCCCTTCCTCTTCGCGGACACCGAGTTCGACGCCTCGCTGTACTTCGGCGACGCCGGCTGGCCGGGTACCGAGGCACATTTCCTGATGCGCGAGAACCCGGTGCCGGTGTGCAGCCCGCGTCGGCTCGGCGGTCGTGATGCGCTCACGCCCGAGGAGATCGCCGCGCTGCCGCTGCTGCAGCAGAGCACCCGGCCGTATGCGTGGCGGCAGTGGTTCGGTTCGCTCGGAATGCAGGTCGCGCATGACATGACCGGCACGCGCTACGAACTCTTCTCGATGCTCGCGCAGGCGGCGATGCAGGACATGGGTATCGCGCTGATCCCGCCCTTCCTGATCCAGGAGGAACTCGACAGCGGCCGGCTGGTGATGCCCTTCCACCATGGCTATCTGAGCGACAAGGCCTACTACCTGATCATCCCCGAGCGCAAGGCCGAAACGGCGGCGCTGCGCGGGTTTCGCGACTGGCTCGTCGCCGTTGCGGCGGAATACCGCGTGGCCGCCGGCCTCGCCTAGTTCATGACGGGCTCGGCGGCTGCGCCCAGTCCGCGCTGTCGCAGCAGGCGTGGTCGCGACCGGCCTGCTTCGCGCGGTACATCAGGTCGTCGACGCGCTTGACGAGTTCGTCGATGTGCTCCGCGGCGCGCAGCGTCACGACGCCGACGCTCGCCGTCACGATGCCGGCGATAGCCGTCGGATGGTCGCGCAGCGCCTGCAGCAGACGCTCGGCGAGCACTGCCGCCTCCTCCGCAGTCGTACGCGGGCACAGCACCATGAACTCCTCCCCGCCCCAGCGCGCCAGCACGTCGGTGCGGCGGATCGCCTCGCGCACGACGCGGGTCGTATGGATCAGCACCTGGTCGCCGACGTCGTGGCCCCAGGTATCGTTGATGCGCTTGAAGCGGTCGAGGTCGTACATGATCAGCGACAGCGGGTCGCCGTAGCGGTGGGTGCGGTCGACTTCGCCTTCCAGCACGCGGTACAGGTAGCCGCGGTTGTAGCAGCCGGTCAGCAGGTCCGTCGTCGCGAGGCGCACGAGTTCCTGCTCGTTGCGTTTGCGCTCGGTGATGTCGCGGTTCACGCCGATCATGCGCGTCGGACGATGCCCGTTGGCGGGCACCAGCACCGCATGGGCGTCGATGTGACGGATCTCGTGGTCCTTGCGCACGATGCGGAAGCTCGTCTGGAATTCGCAGCCGCTCTTGAGGCTCTCGTCGAGCAGCATCTGCACGTGCGGCAGGTCGTCCGGGTGGATCAGCTTCAGGACTTCACCGACGGTCTCGTGGAAGTCCTCGCGGTCGACGCCGAAGACGTCGAACATCGTGCCGTCCCACACCACGCGGCCGGATTCCGGTTCGTATTCCCAGATGCCGATGTGTGCGGCCCGCGTCGCGAGTGTCAGCCGTTGCGTCAGGCGGCGCACCTCGATTTCGGCTTCCTTGCGCGCCGTGATGTCGATCATCAGGCCGCGCAGCAGCACCGGCTTGCCGTTCTCCGACACGACCGTGATGATGTCGTCGACCCACACGATGCGCCCGTCGGCAGCGATCATGCGGTACTCGAAGCGGTGAGGTTCGAGCCGGCCGGTGCAGGCGGCACAATACTCCGGCGCCCAGGTCCGGTCTTCCGGATGCAGGTGATCCACCCAGAATCCGGGCGCGTGCCATGCCTCGACCGGATAGCCCAGCAGCGACTCGGCCTTGCGGCTGACGAAGGTGAAGACGAAGGTCCGGGCGTCGGCTTCCCATACGATGCCGTCGGTCGTATTCACGAGGTCGAGGAAGCGCTGGTGGTTATGCAGCGCTTCTTCCTTGCTCATGCGGTGCGCCGCCGTTTCCTCCTTCAGCGCAGCGGTGCGTTCGGCGACGCGGTCTTCCAGCGTCGCCGTGAGCGACTTGAGGTTGTTCCACTGCGCGCGGTACTGCCGCAGGTAGAACATCAGCATGATGCTGACGATCGCCCAGACCACGCCGTGCGTGATCATGTGATTGCGCCGGGTCGCCGTGAGGCGTTCTACGAAATCGCCCGCTGGCAGCGACACGCTGATCCCGCCGCGCACGTCGCCGATCTTGTAGCCGAACTTCTGGTGACATTCGAGGCATTCCTGGCGGACCAGCAGCGGAGCGATGTAGCGGATCGTCGGCCCGCCGGTGTCGATGATCTCGCTGCGCTCGCGGTCCGTGTGCTCTTCGAAGGCTTTCAGCGCCGCGGTTTCCCACGAGTCCGCGGCGTTGTTGGGATTGATCGGCCGTAGACTCGTCAGGTGGATGCGGATGCCGCTTTCTTCGGCGATCACGCCGGCCATCTGGCGCGTCATGTAGGCCGGATTGACCGTCGTCAGATGCTTGCCCGAGGTCGTCACCGGATCGCGCTCGGGCATGTCGAGGTAGGGATTCGGGGGCGTCAGCTCGCTTTGCGGCACCAGCACGCCGCCGACGCGCGAATTCCACAGCCGGGTCGCCTGCACCATGGCGAAAATGTCGCGCCCCTGCTGGCGGGCCGTCTCGTAGGCCGCCTGGTCCGCGTGCTGCAGGGCAATGATGAGCGACAGCGCGACCAGGCCGGTCCACGCACCGAGGGGCAGCAGCCAGTAGCTTCGGTCGGCGAGGCGGAGCATCGAAATCGCTCGCGCAGGGAGGATGGATTCATTTTATGCGCGAACGATGGGGGCGTCATTGTCGCAATGGCCACTTTGAGCATTTGCCGGAGGACTGCAGCACGGAGCGCTGCAGGTCGCTTCGCCGCCCCGCCATGAACGACCGCTGAAGCGCGGTGTCGACGCAGGAGCGTCGTGGGAGAACACGACCGCATATTGCCATCGGATTCATCGGGAATAGAGGAGAACAACATGTCCGCACCGACCATCCGGCGGACGGCCCTTGCGGCTGCCGCAACCCTGCTCGTCGCTTCAACGCCTGCCTTCGCGACCCACTCGTGGGGCGGGTATCACTGGGGCCGCACGACCAAGCAGTTTACGTTGCAGCTCGGCAACAATCTGACCACCGTCGACTGGCGCAATCATCTGCTCGCGATCGTGAGCGACTGGAATAGTCCTGACCTGTTCGGGGCGACGTTCACGCCGGTGCTGACGGCGATTGTCGGCGGGAAAACGACTTCGTCGTGCTCGATGGTTGCGGGCACGACCCAGGTGTGCAATGCCCGCTACGGCACGACCGGCTGGCTCGGGCTCGCATCGATCAACATCAGCGGCGCGCACATCACGCGCGGCACGGCGAAGATGAACGACACTTATTTCACGACCACGACCTACAACACCGTGAACGAGAAGCGCCACGTGATGTGCCAGGAGGTCGCGCATACCTTCGGGCTCGCGCACCAGTCCGAGACGGGCGCCTCCTTGAACACCTGCATGGACTATTTCTCGAACACCGGCGCCAACGCGACGAAGACGATCAGCACGCGGCCCAACTATCACGATTTCGAGGAACTGAACATGGTCTATGGCCACGTCGACGGCACGACGACCTACACGGCGGCGGCCGCGACAGCCGCTGCCACGCCTTCGGAGGTCGACATCACCGACGATCCGCAAAGCTGGGGGCAGCTCGTGCGCCAGTCGGCAAACGGCCGCAGCTCGGAATACGAGCGCAACAACCGCGACGGCTCGGTGACGCTGACGCACGTGTACTGGACGGTCGAGACGGCTGCCCGCTGCCCGGGCTGCGACCACCGTTACGAGCACCACGACAAACCTGACTGATCCTACCCGTAGCGGCAAAAAAAAACCGGCACCTGTAGGTGCCGGCAACTGCTCGGGAGCTCGCCGCTCGTGGCGGCGGGAGCAGGGAGGGAGGAAGAAGGCGCGGTCGGCTTACGACTGCGCCGTGACTGCCGTGACGGAAGCCGCGAGGATATCGAGGCCTTCGTCGAGGATATTTTGTTCGATCGTCAGCGGCACCATCAGGCGCAGCACGTTGCCGTAGGAGCCGCAGGACAAGAGCAGCAGGCCGCGCTTCTGCGCTTCGGCGATCACCGCCTTGGTGATGTCGGCCGCGGGGCGCTTCTTGTCGCCGCCGTGGAAGAACTCCACCGCCACCATCGCGCCGATCCCGCGCACGTCGCCGATCGCGGGCTGCTTCGCGGCGAGTTCGCGCAGACGTGCCTGCATGTGTTCGCCGAGCTCGGTCGCGCGACGGCACAGACCTTCCTCTTCGATCACGTCGAGCACGGCGAGCGCCGCGGCGCAAGCCATCGGGGCGCCCGCGTAGGTGCTGCCGAGGCCACCCGGGGGCAGCGCGTCCATCACGTCGGCACGGCCGATCACCGCAGCGATCGGGAAGCCGCCGCCGAGGCCTTTGGCCATCGTGATCAGGTCGGGGGCGACACCGCTATGTTCGATCGCGAACATCTTGCCGGTACGGCCGGCGCCGGTCTGGATCTCGTCGGCGATGATCAGGATGCCGTGCTGGTCGGCGAGCGCGCGCAGGCGCTCGAAGAATTCCTTCGGCGCGGGGATGTAGCCGCCTTCGCCCTGCACCGGCTCGACAATGAACGCCGCGACGCGCTTGGCTTCGATGTCGGTCTTGAACAGCATCTCGATGCCGGCGATCGCGTCGTCGACGCTGACGCCATGCATTTCATCCGGGTAGGGCGCGTGGAAGATTTCGGCCGGGAAGGGGCCGACGCCGAGCTTGTATGGGTCGACCTTGCCGGTGAGTCCCAGCGCGAGAAGCGTGCGGCCGTGGAAGCCGCCGTTGAAGGCGATGACGCCCGGACGGCCGGTGAAGCCGCGCGCGATCTTGATCGCGTTCTCGACCGCTTCGGCGCCGGTGCTGACGAAGAAGGTCTTCTTCGGCGCGCTGCCCGGGGCGAGCTTGTTGAGGCGCTCGGCGAGCGTCACATAGCCGTCGTAGGCCACGACCTGGAAGCAGGTGTGGCTGAACTGCGGAATCTGCGCCTGTGCCGCCGCAATGACCTTCGGGTGGCAGTGGCCGGTGTTGACGACCGCGATGCCGGCGACGAAGTCGATGAAGCGGCGGCCTTCGACGTCCCAGATCTCGGCGTTCTTCGCCTTCGTCGCGAAGAGTCCGTGGGCCTGGCCGACGCCGCGGGGCAGGGCGGCGGCACGGCGGGCCATCTGGTCGGCGTTCGTCAGGCCGGGGGGCAGAGTGTTGGCGTTCATGTGTTCTCCTTGATGTCCTTGTGGGATCCGGTTTTGAGGGCCGTGCTTACTGCACGCCGCCCATGCACAGGTATTTGATTTCCAGGTAGTCCTCGATGCCGTACTTCGAGCCTTCGCGGCCGAGGCCGGAGGCCTTCATGCCGCCGAAGGGGGCGACTTCGGTCGAGATGATCCCGGTGTTGATGCCGACGATGCCGTACTCGAGGGCACCCGACACGCGCCACACGCGGTTCATGCCGGCGGCGAAGAAGTAGGCGGCGAGGCCGAACTCGGTGTCGTTGGCCATGCGGATCGCCTCGGCTTCGTCCTTGAAACGGAAGAGCGGCGCGACGGGGCCGAAGGTCTCTTCGCGGGCGACCTTCATCGCCGGGGTCACGTCGGCGAGGATCGTCGGCTGGAAGAAGGTGCGGCCGAGCTCGTGGCGGCGGCCGCCGGCGATCACGCGGGCGCCCTTGGAGACGGCGTCCTCGATGTGCTCCTCGACCTTCTCGACGGCGTTCATGTCGATCAGCGGGCCCTGCGTCGTGCCGTCGGCGAGGCCGTTGCCGACCTTGAGCTTGGCGACCGCGGCGGCGAGCTTTTCGGCGAAGGCGTCATACACGCTGTCCTGCACCAGCAGGCGGTTCGCGCAGACGCAGGTCTGGCCGGTGTTGCGGTACTTCGACGCGAGCGCGCCTTCGACCGCGGCGTCGAGGTCGGCATCGTCGAACACGATGAAGGGCGCGTTGCCGCCGAGTTCCAGCGACAGCTTCTTGATCGTCGGTGCGCACTGCGCGGCGAGCTTGATGCCGATCTCGGTCGAGCCGGTGAAGGTCAGCTTGCGCACAATCGGGTTCTCGGTCAGCTCGCCGCCGATCTCGGTCGCGGAGCCGGTGACGACGCTGAACACGCCCTTCGGCACGCCGGCGCGTTCGGCGAGTGCCGCGAGTGCGAGAGCCGAGTATGGGGTCTGGCTCGCGGGCTTCAGCACCATCGTGCAGCCGGCGGCGAGCGCGGGGCCGGCCTTGCGGGTGATCATCGCGAGCGGGAAGTTCCACGGCGTGATCGCCGCGCACACTCCGATCGGCTCCTTGGTGACGACGATGCGCTTGTCGGGCTGGTGGCCGGGGATCACGTCGCCGTAGATGCGCTTGCCTTCCTCGGCGAACCATTCGATGAAGGAGGCGGCGTAGAGCACTTCGCCGCGCGCTTCGGCGAGGGGCTTGCCCTGCTCCGAAGTCATCAGGCGGGCGAGGTCTTCCTGGTTCTCGACGATCAGGTCGAACCACTTGCGCAGCACCTTCGCACGGGCGCCGGCAGTCAGCGCGCGCCACGCGGGCCAGGCGGCGTTGGCGGCGTCGATCGCGCGGCGGGTTTCGGCACGGCCCATCTTCGGCACCGTGCCGAGCAGTTCGCCAGTCGCGGGGTTGTGGACTTCGATCGCCGCACCGCTGTCGGCACCGGCCCACTCGCCGGCGACATAGCACTGGGTGCGGAAGAGATTGGCGTCTTTCAATTGCAGACTCATTTCGGGTGTCTCCTTGGGGGATCAGGCGGGGCGGGCGCCGCGCATCCGTTCGTTGCGGCGGCGCAGGCCTTCGAGGGTGAGCAGCATCAGGGTCGACAACAGGATCAGGATCGTCGCGACCGCAGCGATCGCGGGGCTGATGTTTTCGCGGATGCCGGAGAACATCTGGCGCGGCAGCGTCGCCTGTTCGGGGCTCGCCAGGAACAGCGTGACGACGACTTCGTCGAACGATGTAGCGAATGCAAACAACGCACCCGAGATCACGCCCGGGGCGACCTGCGGCAGCGTGACGCGGAAGAAGGTCGTCACCGGGTTGGCGCCGAGGCTGCTCGCAGCCCGCACGAGGTTGAAGTCGAAGCCCTGCAGCGTCGCCGTGACGGTGGTGACGACGAAGGGCACGCCGAGCACCGCGTGGGCGATGACGAGGCCGGTGTAGCTGCCGGTGAGGCCGAGCGGCGCGAAGAAGATGTACATCGCGACACCGACGATCACGACCGGCACCACCATCGGCGAGATCAGCACCGCGGTCAGCAGCGCCTTGCCGGGGAAGTCGGCGCGCACCAGGCCGATCGATGCGACAGTGCCGATCACGGTCGCGAGCAGCGTCGCAAAGGGCGACACGATCAGGCTGTTGGCCATCGACTGGCGCCAAGCCGCCGAGGTGAAGATCTCCTCGTACCAGCGCAGCGAGAAGCCCGACATCGGGTACAGCAGGAAGCTGTCGGCGTTGAACGAGAGCGGCACGATCGCGAGGATCGGCAGCATCAGGTACAGCAGGATCAGCCCGACGAGGCCGCGCAGGCTGTAGTACCAGGCGCGTTCGAGGGGGGAAGCGTAGGGTTGCAGCATCGTCATTCCTCCGTCAGCGGGCCTTGGCCTTGGCGCCTTTGGTCGGGCCGAGGTAGCGGGCGTAGAACACGTAGAGCACCATCGTCGCGGCGAGCAGCACGGCGGAGAGCGCCGCGGCCATGCCCCAGTTGATGGTCTGGTTGGTGTAGAAGGCGATGAAGTAGCTGATCATCTGCTCCTTCGGTCCGCCCAAGAGCGCCGGGGTGATGTAGTAGCCCATGCTCATGATGAACACGAGCAGGGCGCCGGCGCCGATGCCGGGCAGGGTCTGCGGGAAGTAGATCTTCCAGAAGCTCTTGAACGGCGGGCAGCCGAGCGACACGGCGGCGCGCAGATACACCGGCGAGATGCCCTTCATCACCGAGAACAGCGGCAGCACCATGAAGGGCAGCAGGATGTGCGTCATCGCGATATAGACGCCGACGTTGTTGAACAGCAGCTGGATCGGCCCGTCGGTGATGCCCAGCGCCATCAGCAGCTGGTTGATCAGGCCTTCGTTCTGCAGCAGCACGATCCACGCGGCGACGCGCACCAGCACCGAGGTCCAGAAGGGCAGCAGCACGCAGATCATCACGAGGTTGGCGTGGCGCGTCGGCAGGCTCACCATCAGGTAGGCAAGCGGAAAGCCGAGCGCGAGGCACAGCACGGTGACGATCAGCGCCATGCCGAAAGTGCGCACCAGCACGTCCATGTACACCGCTTCCTCGGCAGGCGCCTTCGCGATGTCGCCGTGTTCGTCGGTCGTGAGGTCGACCGCGGCCAGCAGGTAGAAGGGCGTGATCGGCTCGCCGGCGCGTCGCAGCGCCTGCCAGACCTCAGTCTGGCCCCAGCGCTCGTCGACGCCGATCAGCGTGTTGCGGGTGGAGACGCCGGCTTCGAGCGGAACGGCGCGCGCCGTCTTCATGATCAGCGAACGGTAGCCGGCCTGCTCGCGGTTCAGGCGGCGGGCGACCGCAGCGATCCCCGGCCCCCCTTTCGCAGCGTCGAGTTCGCGCGCCAGCGCGGCGAAGGTCGCCTCGTCCGGCACGCCGTTGGCGGGCTTCCAGCCTTTGAGCAGTGCGACGGTGTCGGGCAGGTTGTCGTGCACTTCGGGGTTCGCGACGCTGTGCTTCAGGAGCGACGCGATCGGCACGACGAAGGTCAGCAGCACGAAGACCGCGAGCGGCAGGATCAGGGCGCCGAACAGGAGTTTCTTGCGGCGTTCGGCCTGCCGCAGTCGCTTCTTCAGTGGCACAGTGCCACCGGAAAAGGCATCGAGGGTTTCGCTGGCGGTCGTCATGGAAATGTCCGTGGGTGTGCGACGCGGGCGCCCGAACGGGCGCGCCGCGTCAGGAACAGCGGGATTGCCGGGATCGACTTAGCGTGCAGCCCAGGCGTTGAAGCGCTGCTCGAGGTCTTCGCCGTACTCGACCCAGAACTGGGTGCTCGTCGCGAAGGCGCCGGTCAGGTTCGCCGGGGCGGTCGGCAGGCCGGCCGCAACGGCTGCATCCATGCCGCCGACGGCCTTCTTGTTGGTCGGGCCGTAGGGGATCTCACCGGAGTACACGCGCTGGTTTTCCGGCTTCGACGCGAACTGGATGAACTTGTACGCGGCTTCCTTCTGCGGCGTGCCCTTCGGGATCGCCCAGAAGTCGAAGTCGTAGATGCTGCCGTTCCAGACCACCTTCAGGTTCTTGCCTTCCTTCTGCGCGGCGGCGATGCGGCCGTTGTAGGCCGAGCTCATCACGACGTCGCCGGCGGCGAGCAGTTGCGGCGGCTGGGCGCCGGCTTCCCACCACTGGATGTTCGGCTTGAGCTGGTCGAGCTTGGCGAAGGCGCGGTTCACGCCTTCCTTGGTCGAGAGTACCTTGTAGACGTCGGCGGGCTTGACGCCGTCGGCGAGCAGCGCGAACTCGAGCGTGTACTTCGCGCCCTTGCGCAGGCTGCGCTTGCCGGGGAATTTCTTCACGTCCCAGAAGTCGGCCCACGAGGTCGGGGCGGTCTTGACCTTGTCCGCGTTGTACGCGAGCACGGTCGACCACACGAAGGTGCCGATACCGCACTCGGTCACGGCTTCGGGCACGAAATCGCCCTTGTTGCCGATCTTTGCGTAGTCGAGCTTCTCGTACAGGCCTTCCTCGCAGCCGCGGGCGAGTTCGGGCGATTCGACTTCGACGACGTCCCAATTGACGTTCTTCGCTTCGACCATGGCCTTGATCTTGGCCTGTTCGCCGTTGTATTCGCCGGCGACGACCTTGGTGCCGCTGGTGGTGGCGAAGGGCTGGTAATAGGCCTTGTCCTGCGCCTTCTGCGATGCGCCGCCGAAGGAGATCACGGTGACGTCGGCGTGGGCCAATCCGACAGTGGCGAAACCGGCGAAACCGGCGATGATGCTGGCGAGCAGTCTGGTCTTCATGTTTCCTCCAACCTCCAGGGTCTGGTGGCGTTGCGTGAGCGATGTCTTCGAGTTTTGGTGTGCCGCGAATGCACGGCGGACGCGCGGCGTCGTCCGTTTCCGCTGTTGCCCGCTCAGGCGCCTTGCGGCGGAGCGAGGGCGAGCAGATGGTCGGGCGAGAGGTCGATATCGACACTTTCGCCGGCATTCGGGCAGCGGGCGATCCGGGAAATCGGCGTCTTCATCGTGAAGTTGCTGCAGCCTGCCACTTGCATGCGCAGGCGGATGTGGTCGCCGAGATAGATCTGCTCGAGTACGGTCGCGCGCAGGCGGTTTTCTGCCGTGCTGTCGGGACGTGCGAGGCTCACGCGTTCGGGCCGGATCGACACCAGCGCCGCGCTGCCGGCACCGCCCGCGTCGCCCGTGCGGGCGTGCAGTTGGGTGCCGTCGGGCAGTGCGACGACGGTGACGCCGTCCTGGGAGGAAAGGACCTTCCCGTCCAGCGCATTGTTTTCGCCGATGAAGTTCGCGACGAAGGCGTTGGTCGGGTTTTCGTAGAGGGCATTGGGCGTGTCGATCTGCTGGATCACGCCGTGGTTGAAGACCGCGATGCGGTCGGACATCGTCAGCGCTTCGCCCTGGTCGTGGGTGACGAAGACGAAGGTGACGCCGAGGGATTCGTGGATGTGCTTGATCTCGAGCTGCATGTGCTCGCGCAGCTGCTTGTCGAGCGCGCCGAGGGGCTCGTCCATCAGCACGAGCTGGGGCTCGAACACCAGTGCGCGGGCAAGCGCGATGCGCTGCTGCTGGCCGCCGGAGAGTTGTTGCGGGTAACGGTTCTCGAAGGCCGAGAGCTGCACCATGTCGAGGGCGCGCTTGACCTTGGCGTCGATGTCGGCGGCGGGCATCTTGCGCACCGACAGCGGGAAGCGCAGGTTCTCGCGCACGGTCATGTGCGGGAACAGCGCGTAGTTCTGGAACACCATGCCGATGTTGCGCTTGTGCGGCGGCTGGCGGTTGATGACGCGCCCGCCGAGGCGGATCTCGCCCGAGGTCGGCGTCTCGAAGCCGGCGAGCATCATCAGGCAAGTGGTCTTGCCCGAACCCGAGGGGCCGAGGAGCGTGAGAAATTCGCCACGGCGGATGTCGAGATCGAGATCCTTTACGATCAGCGTTTCGCCGTCGTAAGTCTTTTGCACATGGCTGAACGAGACCAGGACTTCATCGCGCATATCCGTACCCGAGTTGGCACCTGCGCTTTCCATGGTCGCAAACGGTTCTCTCCACATCAAGTGGTTCTCCTCCAGTGTGTTTCTCAGGCGAACGGTCTGTCTCTTTATTGGACGGATCCGGTTCGCGGGGATTACGAATATCCTCGTCGTTGAAAGGAGTTTAGGCGCAAAATGGCGCCCTGTAGGGAACCAATTTTAGCGGATTTGCAGGAGCCAATTTTGCAGAGACCCGCTCGGAGGGGGCGATGGATGTCGGTCTGATCGGTGACGTGATCCTGCAGAACCTGCGTGTGCAGCCGCAGGAGTTGGCACTGCGCGTGCGCCTGTACCTCGCACTGCGCCAGGCGATCCTTGCGCGCGTGATCCGCCCGGGGACGCGCCTGCCGCCGTCGCGCGTGCTGGCGGAAGAGCTGGATCTCGGCCGCAACACCGTGATGAAAGCGTACGACCAGCTGATGATCGAGGGTTATCTCGAAGCACGCGTCGGCTCGGGCACCTATGTCAGCGACGCGCTTCCGACCATCGGCACGCGCGGGGAGTCGCAGCCCGCGGGCGCGCAGGGCGGGGCCGACCTGCTGTCGAAGCGCGGCGCGCAGATCGCCCGCATGACCAGCAGCAGCCGCGTGCAGCACGGCGCCTTCATGCCGGGGATCCCCGACGTCGAGCACTTCCCCTTCGCGGTGTGGCGGCGCTTGCTCTCGAAGTACTTCCACCCGCGCCAGTCGCATCTCCTGCAGTACGCGGTCGGCGGTTTCGCGCCGCTGCGCGTGGCGATCGCCGAATACCTTGGTGCGAGCCGGCTGGTGTCCTGTGATCCGCGCCAGGTTCTGATCTTCAACGGCACCCACCAGGCGCTCGACCTCTGTGCGCGCCTGCTGTGCGATGCCGGCGACCGGGTGTGGATGGAGGAGCCGGGCTACTGGGGGGCGCGCAACGTATTGACGGGGGCAGGCGTCGAGACGGTGCCGATCGCGCTCGACGAGAAGGGCATCGCGCCGACCGCCGAGGACTGGGAAAATCCGCCAAAAATCATCTTCGTGTCGCCATCGAGCCAGTATCCGACGGGAACCGTGCT
>NZ_DATFAO010000081.1:0-19352 GCF_035254505.1 Aromatoleum sp.
CCGCGCCGAGGATTCGCGCGTCTCGCAGGTCATGGCGCACATCGCCGGCACCTGGGAAGTCGTGCTCGTTGCCCGTAGCGACGGCCACATGGCCGCCGACGTGCGTCCGCTCGTGCGCGTGTCGGTCACCGTGATCATGGAAGACAAGGGCCGGCGCGAACAGGGCAGCGGCGGTGGCGGTGGCCGCTACGACTACACGTACTTCAACGACGACCGCCTGCGCGAATACGCCCGCGCGGCCGTCCACCAGGCGCGCGTCAATCTCGACGCCGGCCCCGCACCCGCCGGCACGATGACCGTCGTCCTCGGACCGGGCTGGCCCGGCATCCTGCTGCATGAGGCGATCGGCCACGGGCTCGAAGGCGACTTCAATCGCAAGGGCAGCTCCGCCTTCTCGGGCCGCATCGGCCAGCAGGTCGCCGCGAAGGGCGTCACCGTCGTCGACGACGGTACGCTGCCGGACCGCCGCGGCTCGCTCACCGTCGACGACGAAGGCAACCCGACCGAACGCACGGTGCTGATCGAGGACGGCATCCTCACCGGCTACATGCAGGACACGATGAACGCGCGCCTGATGGGCGTGAAGCCGACCGGCAACGGGCGGCGCGAATCTTTCGCCCACCTGCCGCTGCCACGCATGACCAACACCTACATGCTGAATGGCGACAAGGCGCCCGAGGAGATCATCAAGTCGGTGAAGAAGGGACTGTACGCCGCGAACTTCGGCGGCGGGCAGGTCGACATCACGTCGGGCAAGTTCGTGTTCTCGACCGCTGAGGCCTACCTGATCGAAGACGGCAAGGTCACGCGCCCGGTCAAGGGCGCGACGCTGATCGGCAACGGTCCGGACGCGCTAACGCGGGTCGCGATGATCGGCAACGACATGGCCCTCGACCCGGGCGTCGGCACCTGCGGCAAGGACGGTCAGAGCGTGCCGGTCGGCGTTGGCCAACCGACGCTGCGTATCGACGGATTGACCGTCGGCGGCACCGCCTGAGCGGCGACGGCAACAGGGAGGCCATCGCATGAGCAGACCCCGCATCGTGTTGACACGCCGCTGGCCTGCCGCCGTCGAGCAGCGCCTGGCGGAGCGCTACGAGGTGGTCCTCAATGAGGACGACCATCCGCTTTCCCCGGACGAGCTGCGTGACGCGCTGATGAGCGCCGACGCGCTGCTCACGACGGTCAGCGACCGCGTCGACGCCGGAGTGCTCGCCGTCGACGCGCCGCGCGCGAAAGTGCTCGTCAATTACGGGGTCGGCTTCAATCACATCGACGTCGCGGCCGCCACGGCCCGCGGCATCGTCGTTACCAACACGCCGGACGTGCTGACCGACTGCACCGCCGACCTCGCGCTCACGCTGATGCTGATGATCGCGCGCCGCGCCGGGGAGGGCGAGCGCGAAGTGCGCGCCGGCGCCTGGTCCGGCTGGCGGCCGACGCATCTCGTCGGCTCGCGCGTCTCCGGCAAGGTCCTGGGCCTCATCGGCATGGGCCGCATCGGCCGCGCCGTCGCGCGCCGCGCCCAGCTCGGATTCGGCATGCAGGTGCTGTACTACAACCGTAGCCCGGTGCCGGCGAACGAGCTCGAAGGGCTCGACGCCCGCGCCTGCCATTCGGTCGAAGAGGTGCTTGCCGCTGCGGATTTCGTCTCGCTGCACTGCCCGGGTGGCGTCACCAATCGCCATCTGATGAACCGCGAGCGTCTCGCACACATGCAGCGCCACGCCTTCCTCATCAACACGGCACGGGGCGACGTCGTCGACGAAGCCGCGCTCGCGTGGGCGCTCGCGAACGGCATCATCGCCGGCGCCGGTCTCGACGTCTATGAAGCGGAGCCGCGCATCCATGAAGGCCTGCTGACGCTTCCGAACGTCGTGCTGCTGCCGCACTTGGGCAGTGCGACGGAGGAAACGCGGGTCGGCATGGGCCTGCGCGCGATGCAGAACCTCGACGCCTTCTTCGACGGCCGCGTTCCGCCCGATCGCGTCGCCTGAGCAGAAATCCTCGCCCCGTGGCGAGGCGCTCAGCGGTCCGTCTTCCGTCGCCGCTGCTGCGGGGGGTGGTAGCTCCCGCGGAACAGTCCCGGGGTCAGCGCGTGACGCTGCAGCAGCCGGTAGAACTCCGTCCGGTTGCGGTCCGCGAGGCGTGCCGCGTCCGAGACGTTGCCGTCTGTGAGTTTCAGGATCCGGATCAGGTAATCGCGCTCGAAGCGTTGCCGCGCCTCCGCATAGCTCAGCCGCTCGTGCGCCGTGCCACGCAGGGCGCGCTCGACCAGCGTCAGCGGAATCAGCGGCGTCGTCGCGAGCGCGCAGGCCTGCTCGACGACATTCTGCAGCTGCCGCACATTGCCCGGCCAGGCGGCGCTTGCAAGCGCCTGCAGCGCTTCGGGCGCGAAGCCGTGCAAGCGCTTGTGGTACTTGCGCGCCAGATTCTGCAGGAAGAGGCTTGCCAGCAAGGGGATGTCCTCACGCCGCTCGTCGAGCGTCGGTAGCGACAGGCTGACGACATTCAGGCGGTAGAAGAGATCCTCGCGGAAGAGCCCGGCTTCGCGCGCCGCCTCCAGGTCACGGTGCGTTGCCGAGATGATGCGCACGTCGATGTTTTCCGCGCGCGTGGACCCCACGGGGCGCACGGCGCGCTCCTGCAGCACGCGCAGCAGCTTCACCTGCAAGGCGAGCGGCATGTCGCCGATCTCGTCGAGGAACAGCGTGCCGCCGTTTGCCGCCACGAAGAGTCCTGTGTGCGCCGTGGCGGCGCCCGTGAAGGCTCCCCGGGCGTGGCCGAACAGTTCGGATTCGAGCAGATTTTCAGGAATCGCCCCGCAGTTGATCGCGACAAAGGGCGCGTCGGCGCGCGGGCTCGCCCGGTGGATCGCGCGAGCGAGCAGTTCCTTGCCGGTGCCGCTCTCGCCCTGGATCAGGATGCTCGCATCCGACGCCGCGACCAACTGCGCCTCATCCAGCACCGAGCGCATGCGGCTGCTGTGGCTGATGATCTCCTCGCACCAGCTCGCGTCACGCTGTTGCGGCGCATCGTCCGGCGAGGGCCCGCTCATCTGCAGCGCCTGCTGGATCCGGGACAGGAGCACCCGGCTGTCGAAGGGTTTCGTGACGTAGGCGAAGACGCCGCGCGATGTCGCCTCCACCGCGTCCTCGATCGTGCCGTGACCAGTCAGCAGGATCACGGGCAGTGCGGGGAAACTGCGGCGGATCTCGCTGAATAGCGCCAGGCCGTCGGAGCCGGGCAGACGCACGTCGCTAATGACGAGATCGAAGCGCTCGGTCGCCAGACACGCCAAGGCTTCTTCCGCGCTGCCGGCGGTGCCGATCTCGTAGCCGCACTCACGCAGCCGCTTGGAAAGCAGGCGCAGCAGACCGGGATCGTCGTCGATGAGCAGGATGCGGAATCCTCCGCGCGCTGCTGACGCCCTGGCTGAAACGGGCGTGGCCGCGCGGTGTGGGTGGGCTTTCATGCTGCATTCACCGTGTTGGGGCTCAAGCGACCCGCTCTTGCGGCGGACTTGTTCTCGTGCCGGATTCTGATGGCTGATGGGCCGAGCGATAGCGGCCCTGTGTGTCGCATGTGGCAGCGGCGGACCGAGGTCACGGGTTCGTCATCGCTGCAGGCGTGGCGCGTTCAAGGGAAGTTTACGGGGCGCGTCCGGCCCGCCGCGGTAAGGAAATGCAAGGCCATGTTTCAGTAGGACGTGTTGTCGGCTTATGGCGACGCGCAAACATCGAACCAAATCAGGAGATTGCCCATTCGTCCCGCGCTACATGTCGTCGAGAAGAGACATATCGCAGAAAATTTCTTCACGTAATTTCTAGATGAATGCCGACAAAATAATGAAAATCAAAGGCATAGGTGACGTGGTGCGGCTCTTGCCTTGGTCCTGCGGGCACAGACCGTCCGCAACGAGTATTCAACGATTCAAGGAGAAACCATGTTCAACAAACCCGCACTGTTTCCCAAGGTTGCAGAAGGCCAGAATACGCGTGGTTCCGGCCCCGGAGTCGCGGGCACATCGGCAGGCATCTCAAGCACGCAGGCGTCGAGTCTCGCGCGCGGCCTGTCCGACACGCGCCCGGCGTCGGATACGACTCCGAACGGCTCTGCCAGTTCGACCGAAGCCGCGGCAACGACGAGCGCCGAGACCACTGACACTGACCGTCAGGAAACGGGCAGCCGCCTGATCGTCGGACCGAACGTCAAGCTGCGCGGCGCCGAAATCCTCGACTGCGACACCCTGGTCGTGGAAGGGCGGGTGGAGGCGACGATGGACAGCCGCGTGATCCGCATCGCCGAGAACGGCTCGTTCTCCGGCACCGTGGGTATCGACGTCGCCGAGGTGCATGGCCGTTTCGAAGGCGAACTGACCGCCCGGAGCCAACTCGTGATCCATTCGACCGGCCGTGTCAGCGGCAAGATCCGCTACGGCAAGATCCTGATCGAAGAGGGGGGCGAAATCTCCGGCGACGTGCAGTCGATCGCCTCAGCCCAAGGCAGCACGGGCAAGGAGCCGGTGCGCTCGGTCGTGCGTGAGGAGTCGCCGATCAAGGTCGCTGTCGGCAGCTGAAGCCCGCCCGGCTCAGCGGTCGTCGTCTTCGTCGAAGGCGACCGTGAAGCGCGACAACAGTGCCTGCAGGGCGGCACTGTTGTCGGGCTTCTCCAGTTCGAACAGCCGAAAGCCGGTGCTGAACAGCTCCGGATTGGTATCCCGTCCCGACCACATCGATTTCGCGATCAGTTTGACGCTGCGCGGATTACCGTGGTCGTCGGGCAGGTCGATGCGCAGGCGGTAGAGGCGGTCGACCGGCAGGCGGCTGGGCCCATACACGAGCAGTCCGCCCTTGCTGATATCCCCGATCCGCCCGACGAACTGGCCCGTCTCGTCGTCATAGACGCGAAACGAAATGGCGATCGAGCGACGGCGAAACAGTCGGTTTTCCATTCAGACTCCAGCTTTCTTGGCGGCCGCGGACGAGACGGCCGTTCAGTTCCTATGCGTGCGCCCGTCGTCCGAAGCGAATTTCATCGGCTGGTAAGCCCAGCGTCTCTCCCACGCCGTCCGGACCATGTTCGGGTATTCCGGTTTGCCGAGGCTGCCGTTGTAGCGGCCGAGCGCGCGATACAGGTCGCCTCTTTCGATATCGAGGTAATGACGCAGGATCGTGCAGCCGTAGCGCAGGTTGGTCCGCAGGTTGAACAGGTTGTCGTCGGGCTGGCCGATCAGCTTTGTCCAGAAGGGCATCACCTGCATGAAACCGCGGGCGCCGGCGCTCGACACCGCATACTTGCGAAAGGCGCTTTCGACCTCGACAAGGCCCAGCACCAATTGCGGATCCAGTCCGGCGCGAGTCGCCTCGTAGTGCACCGAGACCAGCAGATCCTCCCGATAGGCGCGGTCGGGAATGCGTTGTTCGAGCCGTCGTGACATCTCGCCGAGCCAGCGCGTCCGTTCGAGCGGATCGACGATCAGCAGCTCGGGTGCGCGCATGTCACTCACCGCCGAGTGCAAGGCGGCGCGTACGCTCGCCGCCAGCGGTTCATACAACTGGTTGCCGGCATGAGCGAACGCCGCCGCCGTCGCGAGCGCCATTCCAAGCAGCGCGCGCGACAGGGGGCGTGACCGGATCCGGCGCTTCGCTTCCATCCGTGTCGTTATAGCCGAGCCTTACGCCGTCTGCAGCTTTGCCGCGACGAAGGCGGCGAGGTCCGCGACCGGGACCTTCGTCGCTTCCGCGTCGCGCCGGCCCTGGTATTCCGCCACGCCTTCCTTCAGGCCGCGATCGCCGATCACGATGCGATGCGGCACACCGATCAGCTCCCAGTCCGCGAGCATCACGCCCGGGCGCTCGTCGCGGTCGTCGAGAATCGCATCGACGCCGGCGGCGATCAGCCCCTCGTACAGCTTCAGCGCCTCCTCACGAACCGCTTCCGACTTGCTCCAGCCCACCGGGCACACGACGATGCGGAAAGGCGCGATCGCGTCCGGCCAGATGATGCCGCGCCCGTCGTTGCCCTGCTCGATCGCCGCACCCAGAATGCGGGTCACGCCGATGCCGTAGCACCCCATCTCGAAGTGCTTCGGCCTGCCGTCCACATCGAGGAAGGTCGCGTTCATCGACTTCGAGTACTTCGTGCCGAGGTAGAACACGTGGCCCACCTCGATGCCGCGCTGGATCGCGAGGCGACCCTTGCCGTCCGGGCTCGCGTCGCCTTCGATCACGTTGCGCAGGTCGGCGACGAGATCCGGCTCGGGCAGATCGCGGCCCCAGTTCGCACCGGTGAAGTGGAAGTCCTCCTCATTCGCGCCGCAAATGAAATCCGACATGTTCGCGACGGTGCGGTCGGCGACGATCTTCACCGGCTTCTTCAGGCCGATCGGGCCGAGGTAGCCGGGCTTGCAGCCGAAGTGCTCGTGGATCTCGGCTTCGGTTGCGAAGCGGAAACCGGCCTTGAGGCCCTCGAGCTTGCTCGCCTTCACCTCGTTCAATTCGTGGTCCGCGCGCACGAGCAGCAGCCACACCGTGACGCCCGCCGGCTGGCCCTTGTCGTCGACATCGTCGGTCGCGAGCACCAGCGACTTGACGTTCGTCGCGAGCGGCACGTCCAGCAGCTCGGCGACGCTCGCGCAGGTTGTCCTGCCGGGAGTCAAGGTCTTTTCGAGCGCCTTGGTCGGTGCAGCACGCGAAGCGAGCAGCGGCAGTGCCTCGGCCAGTTCGATGTTCGCGGCGTAATCGGAATCCGGGCAATACACGATCGCGTCCTCGCCGGTGTCGGCGATCACCTGGAACTCGTGCGAGCGGTCGCCGCCAATCGCGCCGGTATCCGCCGCGACGGCGCGATAGGTCAGCCCCAGACGGTCGAAGATGCGGCAGTAGGCGGCGTACATCGCGTCGTAGGTACGGCCTGCGGCCTCGACATCACGGTCGAAGGAGTAGGCGTCCTTCATCGTGAACTCGCGCCCGCGCATCACGCCGAAACGCGGCCGGCGCTCGTCGCGGAACTTCGTCTGGATCTGGTAGAAGTTCTTCGGCAGCTGCCGATAGCTCTTCAGCTCCTGGCGCGCGATGTCGGTGACGACCTCTTCGGACGTCGGCTGCAGCGCAAAGTCGCGCTCGTGGCGATCCTTGAAGCGCAGCATCTCGTCGCCCATCTTCTCCCAGCGACCGGTCTCGGCCCACAGCTCGGCGGGCTGCACCATCGGCATCGTCAGTTCGAGCGCCCCGGCGCGGTTCATCTCCTCGCGCACGATGTTCTCCACCTTGCGGATCACGCGCAGCCCCATGGGCAAGTAGCTATAGATGCCGGCCGCAACCTTGCGGATGAAGCCGGCGCGCAGCATCAGCTTCTGGCTGGTGATTTCCGCGTCGGAGGGAGCTTCCTTGAGGGTCGAAATGAAGTACTGGCTGGCGCGCATAGTGGGTCCGCGGTGAGTCGATCGGGCAAACGTAACATTTTATCCTTTACCGATGCGCTCGGGTACGCGCAGCGGCGCTTGGGACGCCGCCTTTCCAATGCATGGCAAGTGTGAAAAAATCTGTCCAATTCTTGAATTGAAGGTTCAATCATGCTCGACCGTGAAGGCTATCGCCCGAACGTCGGCATCGTTCTGGTGAACGCGCGTAACGAGGTATTCTGGGGCAAGCGAATCCGCGAGCATTCCTGGCAGTTTCCGCAAGGGGGCATCAAGCACGGTGAGACACCCGAGCAGGCAATGTTCCGCGAACTGTTCGAGGAAGTGGGGCTGCGCCCCGAGCACGTGAAGATCCTCGCTCGCACGCGTGGCTGGCTGCGGTATGACGTTCCGAAACACTGGATAAAGCGCGAATGGCGAAACACCTATCGAGGGCAGAAACAGATTTGGTTCCTGCTCCGGCTGGTCGGTCGCGATTCCGATGTCTGCCTGCGTGCCAGCAATCACCCCGAGTTCGATGCCTGGCGTTGGAGCGACTATTGGGTGCCGCTCGACGCGGTGATCGAATTCAAGCGCAAGGTCTATCAGTTGGCCCTGCTTGAATTGGCACGCAACCTCTTCCGGGTGAATCCGCAGGATCTCCCCGAGGCCTACCGGGCCGGCGTCGAGACCCCGGAGTCCTGAGTTCCGACCGTTCGCCGTATTGCATGCCTCAGGGGATGCAATACGGCGAATTGCTTTTCGGTGTCGGCATCGGACGCCGGCCGGCTCCACTGTCCCGCTTCTGAACTCGCCAGCGTCCTGGCGGTCAACTTCGCGTGCCGTCAGCGTTCGGCACCGGCGCCCGTATGGGCCTGCTCGCGGGGCGGGGCCGACCACGGCGATCGCAACGAGCCGCATTCCCGTCCCATCGCCCCATCGTCCGTCGTCCGCAAAGGGAGGTGCATATGAACCGGGAATTCGATCCGCTTCCGCAGGCGAGCCTCGCCGGCCTGTACTGCGAAGTGGCGCACACCGATAGCACGACCAAGGTCTCGCAGCATTCCCCGGCGGTCGAGGTGATGACCGACCTGACGCGCGTGCCGGCCGCAACGATATCCGCCGAAACCTCGCTGGCCGAAGCCAACCGGGCCATGATGATGCGCGGCGTCCGCCTGCTGCTTGTGACGGATTCGCGGCACCAGGTGAGAGGCGTGATCACGGTCGCCGACCTGCTCGGCGAGCGTCCCGTGCACACCGCCCGCGAACATGGCATCCCGCCCGGCGAACTGACGGTCGCGAAAGTCATGACTCCGCTGGAAAAGACCGAAGCGGTGGAACTCGGCGAAGTCCTGCGCGCCGACGTCGGCCATGTCGTCGCGACCCTGCGACGTTCCGGCCGCCAGCACGCGCTGGTGTTGGATCGCCTCGAAGGCGGACGGGGCATCATCCGCGGCATCTTCTCGCTGTCGCAGATCGCCCGCCAACTCGGTGAACCGCAGCCGCTCAGCACCGAAATTGCACGGACCTTTGCCGAGATCGAAGCCGCCATCGCCGCCTGAAAGCGCTCTGCCGCAACAGTGAGACGGAGATGGAACATAGGTTTGTCCGATCAAGGACATAGGCGCGTTCAATTGCCCTTCGCTAAGAACACCCTCTATGTTTAAAACATCCCCGGCCGAGGTCGGGGATTCTCCGTCCAACTTCTGTGAGGAGAGCAGCAATGCAACTCAAAGGATCCAGGACCGAAGGTAACCTGAAGGCCGCATTTGCCGGCGAATCCCAAGCCAATCGTCGCTACCTGTACTTCGCCGCAAAAGCCGACGTCGAAGGTCAGAACGACGTTGCCGCCGTCTTCCGGTCGACGGCCGAAGGCGAGACCGGTCACGCGCACGGTCATCTCGAATACCTTGAAGTCAGCGGCGACCCCGCGACTGGCCTGCCGATCGGCAAGACACGCGCCAATCTCGCCGCCGCCATCGCCGGCGAGACTCACGAGTACACCGATATGTATCCCGGCATGGCGCGAGTTGCACGTGAGGAAGGTTTCGAGGAAATCGCCGACTGGTTCGAAACCCTGGCCAAGGCCGAACGCTCGCACGCCAACCGCTTCCAGAAGGCACTCGACGCTTTGCAGGACTGAGCGGGCTCGCCCGATCCAGTTCGGGCGGCCCGGCTCTGCCTTTTCCCGGCTCGCACCGCGAGAGGAGGGCGATCATGTCGACTCGCGAAGGCAGTCTCGAAGCCCCGCGCCGCCATCCTGTCGCCTGGCGCCAGGCCGACTATTACGACGACGCCTCGCTTTACTGCGAGCTCGAACGCGTTTTCGACATCTGCCACGGATGCCGGCGCTGCGTAAATCTATGCAACGCCTTCCCGACCCTGTTCGACCTCGTCGACAATGGCCCGACGGGCGAAGTTGACGGCGTCGACAAGCGTCACTTCATGCAGGTCGTCGACCAGTGTTACCTGTGCGACCTGTGCTTCATGACCAAGTGTCCGTATGTGCCGCCGCACGAATGGAACGTCGACTTCCCGCACCTGATGTTGCGCGCAAAGGCCGTGAAGTTCCGCAAAGGCGAAGCGCGCCTGCGCGATCGCATCCTCACGAGCACCGATGCGCTCGGAAAACTCGCCGCCATTCCCATCGTCGCGCAGACGGTCAACGCAGCCAATCGCAATCCGTTGGCCCGCGCCGCGCTACAGTCGGTGCTCGGCGTCGACAAGCGCCGCGAGCTTCCTCCCTACACCCCGCGCCGCTTCCGTTCCACCGCGGCAGCGAACACGGCGGGAGAGGTGCGTAACGGGGAACGCACGCCCGGCAAGGTCGCGATCTTCGCGACCTGCTACATCAACTACAACGAACCCGGCATCGGCCACGACCTCGTGGCGATCCTCACCCACAACGCGATCCCGTCCGTACTTGCACCGCAGGAAGCCTGCTGCGGCATGCCGCGCCTCGAACTCGGCGACCTCGAAGGCGTCCAGCGCCTGAAGGACGCCAACATTCCGGTGCTCGCGGAGCTCGCGCGCGCGGGCTACGCGATCCTTGCTGCGATTCCGTCCTGCGCGCTGATGTTCAAGCAGGAACTGCCGCTCATCTTCCCGGAAGACGCCGATGTGCGTGTCGTAGCCGACGCGATATTCGATCCCTTTGAATATCTCGTGCTGCGCCATCGCGACGGCCTGCTCAATACCGACTTCAAGACTCCGCTCGGCAAAGTGGCGTACCACATCCCCTGCCACGGAAGGGTGCAGAACATCGGACAGAAGACGCGCGAACTGCTCGAACTCATCCCCGGTACGGAGGTCACGACAATCGAGCGCTGCTCCGGCCACGACGGCACCTGGGGCGTCAAGGAGGAATACTTCGAGCAATCGATGCGCATCGGACGGCCGGTCTTCCGCCAGATGGCGCAGGCCGGCACCGACTACATCAGCTCCGATTGCCCCATCGCGGGCCGCCACATCATGCAGGGCATTCGCGACGCCGGGACGAAAACCGATGCCGAAAAAGCGCATCCCCTGACTTTGCTGCGGCGCGCCTATGGCCTGTGAGGAGGCATTCCGATGAACCCCATCTCACGCCATAGCCTGATGAGCCTCGAAGAATATGCGCGGCAGCGCCCCACCTTCCGTCGGCAGGTCATCGACCACAAGCGCCATCGCCTGCTGCAGCTCGGCGAACACCTGATCTTGCTGTTCGAAGACGAACTCACCATCCGCTACCAGATCCAGGAAATGTTGCGCATCGAGCGCATCTTCGAGGAGACCGGCATCGAGGACGAACTCGACGCCTACAATCCCCTAGTGCCGGACGGCCACAACTGGAAGGCCACTGCGATGATTGAGTATCCCGACGAACAGGAACGTCGCCAACGGCTCGCTCACCTCATCGGCATCGAAGATCGAATCTGGATCCGTGTCGAAGGTTTCCCCCCCGTATTTGCGATTGCGGACGAAGACCTTGAGCGGGACAATGACGACAAGACGTCCTCGGTGCACTTCCTGCGCTTCGAGTTGGGCTGCAGCATGATCGCAGCCCTCGGTGCGGGGGCCCCGCTTGCGGCCGGTGTCGATCATCCGGCCTATGCCGTTACCGTGTCTCCGGTCGCAGAAGCGATCCGGCAATCCTTGTGTGGAGACTTGCGAATTTGACTTCGCTGCAAACAATCCTGCGCGGGGGCCTCGTGGCCCTCGCGCTGCTTTCGGGGCCGTCGATGGCCGGACTATTCAACGACGCCGACAAGAACTGGACCGAGGGCGAGTGGACCTTGCCCGCCGCTCCGAACGAGACCGCGTTGCGCGAATTCTTCGTTAGCAGCGTATCCCCCAACAAGTTCATGATCGACGAGAGCAGCATTTCGGTCGGTCAGGACAGCGTCGTCCGTTATGTCCTGATGGTCCGCACCCCGGCCGGCGGGCGCAACGTCACCTTCGAGGGAATCCGCTGTGCAACGGCACAGTGGCGTATCTACGCAACGGGGCGGGATAGCGGCGAATGGTCTCCCGCGCGAGGCTCGCAATGGCAGCCGATCAACGACACGGCCTACAGCCGAACGCGGGCCGCTCTGGCGCAGGACTACTTCTGCGACGGTCCGGTGCCGCCGCGCGATCGCGACGAAGTCCTGCAACGCCTTCGCAATCCTGGCTCAGGCAACACCAGTACTACCCACGGCGGAACGTGACAGAAACGAAGTGAGGCCACCCATGCTCGACCACCTGATCATCGGATTCGATAAGGCTCTGAGAACCGTCTTCGCCCCCGCTCGCAGCATTCGGCCGGTGCCCGGCGACGATCTTCCCGAGGCAGCGCTGACCGACGAGGAGCGCAGCGACGCGGCCGCACTGATGCGCGTCAATCACTGCGGCGAGATCTGTGCCCAGGCGCTCTATCAGGGGCAAGCCGTGATGTCGCGCGATCCTGTCATACGGCGCGAGCTCGAGCAGGCCTCCAACGAGGAGACCGAACACCTTGCATGGACGGAGCAACGCATCGCCGAACTTGGCGGTCGCAAGAGCCTGCTCAATCCGGTCTGGTACGGGGGGGCATTCGCGCTCGGCATGCTCGCCGGCAAGCTCGGCGACCGCTGGAACCTGGGCTTTCTCGCCGAAACCGAGCGCCAAGTCGAGGCTCATTTGAGCGGACACCTCGCGCGGCTACCGGCCGACGATGCGAAGTCGCGGGAAATCGTCGGGCAGATGAAGATCGACGAGGCGCGCCACGCCGAAACGGCCATCGGCCTTGGTGCGCATGAACTTCCAGCTCCCGCCAAACAGCTCATGAAGCTGATGTCGCGGGTCATGACGGTCACGGCCTACCGTCTGTAAACCCGGGCGGGAGGAGGGCGCCAAAGCGCTGCTGCGCCCTTTGCCGGAACGGCCGTTTATTCGACCTCGACGATCGTCCACTCGTGGGTCAGTTCCGCCGTCTTCGCGAGCATGATCGAAGCCGAGCAATATTTCTCCGCGGAGAGATGGATCGCCCGTTCCACCGCCTCCGCCTTCAACCCCTTGCCGTGCACCGTGTAGTGGAAGCCGATCCGCGTGAACACTTTCGGATCCGTCTCCGCGCGTTCGGCGATGAGCTTCACCTCGCAATTGCGCACGTCCTGACGTCCCCGCTTGAGGATCAGCACCACGTCAAACGCCGTGCAACCGCCCGCGCCGGCGAGCATCAGCTCCATCGGCCGCGGCGCGAGATTGCGGCCGCCTGCTTCCGGCGCGCCGTCCATCGTCACCAAGTGACCGGTGCCCGTTTCCGCCATGAAGGTCATCCCGTCGACCCACTTGATCGTGCATTCCATATCGACTCCGTTGTCTGCAGATTCGGCCGTTCGCAATCGGCCAGTTCGCCGCATTCTAATGGATAGGCGTTACCCGACTGCGACCGGAAGCGACTTGTTCCGTGCGGTGCCGTATGTTGCGGCGCAATATGTCACTCGGAATAGGTGGTCTTATATAGGACTTGGGATGGGTGGTGCCCCACTGTGTTGGCCTAAAATTTGATGCAAATCAAGACAGTGCGAGTTAATAAGCATCGCTTATCGTAGAATTAAAACATTTATAGTGCGTCGCACAAAAAAGACTTGCGGGATATGCGTGTCGTGCGGATAATGGGCACCAGTCGGATCGATGAGTGTTCTCGATCCAAGCGGTGTCTCCTCCACCCTCCTCCTTTGGTGTGGATTTAACGCAGTCCCGAGAGGACTGCGTTTTTTTTGCCTGGATCGGTTCCTGATTCCCCGGGTTTGACTTTGGGGTGCCGTTTCCATTAACATCACGCGCTTTCCGTTTATTGGCCTTTGCCCCAGGCCGGACAAGATCGAGGATTCGAATGAAAACGTTTTCTGCCAAGCCGCACGAAGTCAAGCGCGACTGGTTTGTTGTCGACGCGGCGGACAAGGTGCTTGGCCGGGTCGCCGCTGAGATTGCCCGCCGTCTGCGTGGCAAGCACAAGCCTATCTACACCCCGCACGTTGACACCGGTGACTACATCGTCGTCGTCAACGTCGAAAAGTTGCGCGTGACCGGTAACAAGGCGCAGGACAAGAAGTACTACCGTCACACCGGTTTTCCGGGCGGAATCTACGAAACCAACTTCACCAAGCTGCAGCAACGCTTCCCCGAGCGTGTGCTCGAAAAGGCGGTGAAGGGCATGCTGCCGAAGGGGCCGCTGGGTTACGCCATGCTGAAGAAGCTGAAGTGCTACGCGGGTGCCCAGCATCCGCACGCCGCTCAGCAGCCCCAAGTTCTCGAGATCTGACAGGAGCCCGTCAATGGCTGTTAGCTACAACTACGGCACTGGCCGCCGCAAGACTGCGGTCGCCCGTGTGTTCATCAAGCCGGGCACCGGCAACATCGTCGTTAACGGCAAGCCCGTCGACGAATTCTTCTCGCGCGAAACCGGTCGCATGATCGTGCGTCAGCCGCTGGTGCTGACCGAGACCGAAGGTCGTTTCGACATTCTCGTGAACGTCACCGGCGGTGGCGAGTCGGGTCAAGCCGGTGCCGTTCGTCACGGCATCACCCGCGCGCTGATCGAATACGACGCAGAGCTGAAGTCGCCGTTGCGCAAGGCCGGCTTCGTGACCCGCGATGCCCGTGAAGTCGAGCGTAAGAAGGTCGGTTTCCGCAAGGCGCGTCGCCGCAAGCAGTTCTCGAAGCGCTGATACTCCGGTATCTGTTGCACAAAAGCCGCCCGCGAGGCGGCTTTTTTCATTTCCGCGCGCTTCGTTGTGAAGCACGAATGCGATAATTCGCGGATCAGGGACCGATGGCGGGCCCCTCGCAAGGAGAAAGCATGATCAAGGTCGGCGTGGTTGGTGGTACGGGTTACACGGGAGTCGAACTCCTTAGGCTGTTGGCGCCGCATCCGGGCGTGAAATTACACGCGATCACGTCGCGCGGCGACGCCGGCATGCCGGTCTCAAACATGTTCCCCAGTCTACGCGGCCGCGTCGATTTATGCTTCGTCACGCCTGCCGAAGCGCGACTGGGTGAGTGTGACGTAGTGTTCTTTGCTACGCCCAACGGCATCGCGATGCAGCAGGCGGCGGAACTCGTCGCGGCCGGCGTACGCGTCATCGATCTCGCCGCGGATTTCCGCATCCGCGATATCGCAGAATGGGAGAAGTGGTACGGCATGCAGCACGCCGCGCCGTCGCTGGTCGCCGAAGCCGTCTACGGCCTGCCGGAACGCAATCGCGAGCAGATTCGCGGCGCCCGGGTGCTCGCCAATCCGGGCTGCTATCCGACTGCCGTCCAGCTCGGCTTCCTGCCGCTGCTGGAATCCGGTGCCGTCGACCCCTCCCACCTTGTCGCCGACGCCAAGTCTGGGGTTTCCGGCGCAGGCCGCAAGGCTGAAGTGCACACGCTCTTCGCCGAGGCCGCTGACAGCTTCAAGGCCTACGGCGTTCCGGGGCACCGCCATCTTCCGGAAATTCGCCAAGGGCTCGTCGGCATGGCGGGCCAGCCGGTGGGCTTGACCTTCGTGCCGCACCTGACGCCGATTATCCGTGGCATCCACGCCACGCTGTATGCGAAGCTCACTCGCGAGATCGACGTGCAGGCGCTGTTTGAGGAGCGGTATCGCAACGAGCCTTTCGTCGACGTGCTTCCTGCCGGCTCCCACCCGGAAACGCGCTCGGTCCGTGCGAGCAACCTCTGCCGGATCGCCGTGCATCGGCCGCAGGGCGGGGATGTCGTGGTCGTGCTGTCAGTCATCGACAACCTCGTGAAGGGCGCGGCGGGCCAGGCGGTACAGAACATGAACATCATGTTCGGCCTCGAAGAAACGCTCGGTTTGGATATCGTTCCGGTCAGCCCCTGATGGAACCCCCCGATGGAACCATTTCGTCGCCCACAACTCTCATTTTGACGAAACGGCCCAGTCTGTCGCATCATGCGATAGTGCCCCCAATTGAGGACGAATTATGAACACGGCAGTTGAAACCCCTGACTTCCTGGTCTTTACCGACAGCGCGGCCGCGAAGGTCAAGGAACTGATCGAAGAAGAAGGCAATCCCGAACTGAAGCTTCGCGTCTTCGTCAGCGGCGGCGGCTGCTCGGGCTTCCAGTACGGATTCACCTTCGACGAGGAAGTGAACGACGACGACACAGCGCTTGAGAAGAATGGCGTGACGCTGCTGGTCGACTCGATGAGCTACCAGTACCTGGCCGGCGCCGAGATCGACTTCACCGATGGTCTCGAAGGTTCGCAGTTCGTGATTCGCAATCCGAACGCAACGAGCACCTGCGGCTGCGGATCGTCGTTCTCCGCCTGAGGCAGTGCCTTGCGCAGCAAAAAGGGGATGCCGAGCATCCCCTTTTTGTTTGACCTCAACCTGACGGCGGGTGCTCAGTCGGCGCGCGCCACTGTCGTGTGATTGAGAAGTGCGAGCCGATCGACCAGCGTCTGGGTGTCGCGCTTGAATGCGGTCAGTGCCTGTTTTTCGAGCGGATGGGCCGTTGGCAGCGCGATCTTCATCGGGTCATTCGGGACGCCGTTGAGCCGGATCTCATAGTGCAGATGAGGTCCCGTGGCCCATCCCGTCGAGCCGACGTATCCGATCACGTCGCCTTGGCGAACGTGCGCCCCTTTGCGTAGTCCGCTCACGAAGGCGCTCAGGTGGCCATACGCCGATTCGTAACGGTCACGGTGCTGCAACACGATGATGTTGCCGTAACCCCGCTGCGTGCCGACGAATTCCACGACGCCATTGGACGCCGCCTTGACCGGCGTGCCGGAGGCTGCGGCGAAATCGGTGCCCGTGTGCGCGCGCCAGGTGTTGAGGATCGGATGGACTCGCCCGCCGAAGTTCGACGAAATGCGGGAGAATTCGAGCGGGTAGCGCAGGAAGGCTTGGTTCAGGCCGCGCCCATCCGGAGTGTAATAGGCGTCGGTGCCGTCGCTGTCCCTGTGCAGGAGCACCGTATGGCTCTTGCCCTGATTGACGAATTCTGCGGCCAGGATGCGGCCTGCTCGTACCGAGATACCGCGATCGTAGATGGCCTCATAGACGACGTTGAAGCGGTCGCCGCGTCGCAGGTCGCTGCTGAAGTCGATTTCCGTACCGAAGATCTCGGCAAGCTTGCTCGCGATGCTGTCGGGAATGCCCGCGGCGTCCGTCGCGCCGAACAGGGTCTGGCGGATTTCGCCGTTACGCATTTCGACGTGGATTTCAGCCGCTTCGGCCTCGGCGCTGTTCACCCGGATGCCCGCGTCGGTACGCTCGATGGTAAAGCGGTTGTCGGTCCCGGATAGCGGAAGGCTCAGTGATGCGATACGACCGTCACGATGGACGACGGCGAGCAGCGAGCGGCCAGCGCGGAGTTGCCGTTGGGCAGCAAGTCCCGCGGGCTGATTCAGCGCGTCCACCGCTTCCTGGTCGTTCGCACCGATTCGCTTGAAGATCGTCTGGACGGTATCGCCCGGCAGGATCCGCTCGTGAAAGACGAACGGCAGATCGCTAGCGTCCTGAATCTCGGCCTTGACCGAGCCGAGCTGTTCGACCACTGTTTCGGGCTCGAACGGAGCCGAACTCATCCCCGGCACGACAGCGGTGGCGGCCACGACGCCGAGGAGCGACGTTATCGCCACTCCGGACATCACTAGTCCGCGGCGGGTGGAAGGGAGATGGGCCCTGAGTTCGGCTAGAATCTTGACTTTTCGCGACTGCATGGGAATTTCGGGCAAAAAACTTCGCGGATTTTATCAAAAACTTGCCCGCACCGTAACCGAAATGGAGAGTTGCATGACTGACGTACAGGGAGCCCTCGAGCTGATCAAGCGTGGCGCCGACGAGTTGCTGGTCGAGGCGGAGCTGGTCGAAAGGCTGAAGGCGAATCGTCCGCTTCGGGTGAAGGCGGGTTTCGATCCGACGGCTCCCGACCTCCATCTCGGTCACACGGTGCTCATCAACAAGTTGCGACAGTTCCAGGAACTCGGTCATCAGGTCCTGTTCCTCATCGGCGACTTCACGGGGATGATCGGTGATCCGACCGGCAAGAATGCGACGCGGCCGCCGCTGTCGCGCGAACAGATCATGGAGAACGCCCGGACCTACCAGGAGCAGGTGTTCAAGATTCTCGATCCCGATCGGACCGAAATCTGTTTCAACTCCAGCTGGATGGAGGCCCTCGGCTCGGCCGGCATGATCCGGCTGGCGTCACGCAACACGGTTGCCCGTATGCTGGAACGTGACGACTTTTCGAAGCGGTACGCGAGCGGCCAGCCGATCGCAATCCACGAGTTCCTCTACCCGCTGTGTCAGGGTTACGACTCGGTGGCGATGCGAGCCGATGTCGAGCTCGGCGGGACGGATCAGAAATTCAATCTGCTGATGGGGCGTGAGTTGCAGAAGCATGAGGGTCAGGCGCCGCAGTGCGTGCTGATGATGCCGCTGCTGGAAGGCCTCGACGGCGTGAACAAGATGTCCAAGTCCCTCGGCAACTACATCGGTATCGCCGAGCCCGCGCGCGAAATCTTCGGCAAGGTCATGTCGATCTCGGATGATTTGATGTGGCGCTATTACGAGCTTCTCTCCTTCCGTTCGAGCGCGGAAATCGCGGCCTTGCGTCGCGAAGTGGAGGGCGGCCGCAATCCACGCGACATCAAGGTGCTGCTTGCGCAGGAACTCGTCGCCCGCTTCCACGACCAGCGGTCGGCCGAGGAGGCGCTCAGCGAGTTCGAGGCCCGCTTCCAGCGCGGCGTGCTGCCGGACGACATGCCGGAGGTGAACGTGGTGGTCGGCGCGGCAGGGCTGCCGGTGTTCCAGGTCATCAAACAGGCGGGACTGACAGGAACGACCTCCGAAGCGATGCGGATGATCGACCAAGGAGCGGTGCGGCTCAATGGCGAGCGTATCGAAGACAAGGCCCTGATCCTTACGACCGGCCAGAAGGTCATCCTGCAGGTGGGTAAGCGCAAGTTCGCTGCTGTCCGTCTGGACTGAACGAAGAAAGACTCACCGCCGCGGGAAATTCGCTTCCAAGCCAATTCTCCACTTGGCAATATAATCAAAAGGCATTCTATTACTTTCGGCGGATGGCTTGGTCAGCGGTCGCGTCCGATCGAGGGGCAATGCCATGCTCTCGATCCCGCGGCGGCTTGTGGAGGATTTTGATTCAGATGGCGAACGCGCCACATTTCTACCGCCGCCTTTTCGTGCGCCCGAGTACGGCGGGCCTTGTCGCGTTCCTCGTTGCCGCCCTTGCGGCAGCGGTCTACGTCCTGCATTCCGAGCGAGAGGCGCTCCATGTTAGACGCGCCGAGGTCGCCGATCTCATTGGCGACAAGGCGCATGAGGTCGAGAATGCGGTCCAGCACGGGCTCACCGCAACCTATGCGCTGGCCGCGCTCGTGCGGCAGGGGCGCGGGGCCGTGCCGAACTTCGAAGCGGTTGCGACGGAGATGCTCCGCTACTACCCGGGCGCCGACTCGCTTCAG